>JBDTZG010000100.1:0-13775 GCA_040005235.1 Acidobacteriota bacterium
CATGGTGGGGGAGTTTATCCGAGGCGCCGAATGTCTTTGCGGGCTGTAGGCCCGCCAAAGCGTGGGTGGATCGGCGTAAACTCCCGATCCAATGTCCACCTCTGCGTTCGGCGGTTACGAAGGCCTCGGCGTCACGCGGCACGGTGTCTTCGTGTTGCTCGGTGTGGTCGTCGCCACGGTCCTTTACCTGCGCGCTGCGCGGCGGGCGGGCCGGTTGGACGACGACCATCTCGCGGTGCTCGCCGGTGCATTGATCGGCGGGGTGCTGTTCGCGAAGCTCGGGGTGGTCTGGCGGTACCTGGGAGACGGCGCGGGGCATTCGCTCGCGGATCTCGCGTTGCGCGGCGGCCAGAGCGTGCTCGGCGGTTTGGCGGGGGCCTACCTTGGGGCGCTCGGAATCAAGCGCATCCTTGGAATGCGCCGCTCGACCGGCGAGCTTTTCGCGGCGCCCGTGGCGCTCGGAATCGCGATCGGCCGGGTCGGCTGCCTCCTCACCGAGCTTCCGGGCCGGCCGGCGGATCTGCCGTGGAGCGTTACGGTCGACGCGGCGCGGGCGGCTTCGATCCCGGGCTTTCCCGTGGCTTGGATCGGCCGGCCGCTCCATCCGTCGTTCGCCTATGAGATCGCGTTTCACCTTGCGGCGTTCGTGTTGCTGCTTCGGCTGGCGCGCGATCGGGAATGGGCGCCCGATCTGTTCAAGGTCTATCTGGCGATCTATGCGCCGGTTCGATTCCTGTTGGAATGGACCCGCGCGAATCCGCCTATCGCATTGGGCCTGTCGGGCTCGCAATGGTTTCTAATCCCGTCGATGATCCTGCTCGGCGGCTGGTGGTGGCGGCGCTTCCAGCGCCCTCAAGTTCTCAGATTGATTGCCATCGAGGCAGTGGGGGAGAGAAGATCATGACGACCGAAGAGACGCCGGGCGGGCTGCCGAATCGTCCGCCAATTGACCTGCAGGATCCGCCGCAGAACATCCCGCCGAGCGACCCGGCGGTCCACCCTCCGGGGATTCTGCCCCCTTTGCCGGAGCGGCGTGCCTGGCCCTGGGCGCTTCTGTTGGCCATTGCTCATCAAGCGGCTACGGGGTTGGGCTTCGCTGCGCTGAACAGCAACCAAGAGGTGCTCAACCTGTTCTTCTTTCTCATGGTCGGGCTCGTCCCTCTCGCCTTTATTCTCGGGCTCGTGCTGATTGCGCGTAAACGCTCTTTTCCGGGACGGGTCTTGATGTTTGGAGCGCTCTATTCCGTTGCGCTCGTCGCGCTGGAGCTCGCTGTCGCCGCGGGGGTATGCATCTTCGCGTTCTCGAAGCCCGGATCTTTTCACTGATGGCAACCGCACCCTCCGGCATGCCGCTCCGCGGCGATCGGCTCCACCGCTACGTCACGGCGTTCTGCCCGCATTGCCACGTCGAGCAGCCCGACCGGCCGCTCGCGCAGGTCCGCCGTTTGGCCGGCTACCTCGCGGAAGAGGACGGCCGGATTTACTTGATTCGCGGCTGCCCGGAGCACGGTAGGGTGCGCACGCTCTACGACGAGTCAGCCGAGATCCTCCGCTGGCTGGAGGAGTGGACCGCGCCGACCAAGCGCCACACCCCCGACCGGCCGGGCAATTACGATCCGATCCCTTCGGCCTACCTGCGCGGCCTGCCGGAGCTGCAGACCCAGCACACCTGCATTCTGCTCGAAGACGTCGAGCTCTCCTGCAACCTGTGCTGCCCGAATTGCTTCGCCGCCAGCTCGCCGCAGCTCCAGGGAGTGGTGCCGATCGACGAGGTGCTCGCCAACGTCGATGCCCGCCTGGCGCGCGAGGGGGGCCGGCTCGACGTCGTGATGCTCTCGGGGGGAGAACCCACGCTCCACCCGCAGCTTCTCCCGCTGCTTTCCGGCCTGCTCGCCCGGCCGATCGGCCGTATTTTGCTCAACTCGAACGGCATCGCGATCGCGCAGGACGACGCGTTGGTCGCGTTCCTCGAAAAGAATCACAAGCAGATCGAGGTCTACCTTCAGTTCGACGGCCTTCGCGCCGAGACCCACCGCTACCACCGCGGCGCGGACTTGGGAAAGATCAAGGCGCGCGCGATCGAGCGGCTTTCTAAAGCCGGGGTATTTACGACGCTCACCATGACTGCCACGCTTGGGGTGAACGACGATGAGATCGGCGACGTGCTCCGGGTGGCGCTCGACACGCCGTTCGTCGGCGGCGTCTCGATCCAGCCGCAATTCGGCAGCGGCCGATCGACCCAGATCGATCCGCTCGATCGTCTGACCCACACGGGCACCCTCGCGCGTCTGGGACCACAGACCGACGGCCTGGTCACCTGGCGCGATTTGACGGCGCTGCCGTGCAGCCATCCCCACTGTTGCAGCATCGGCTACCTGCTGCGCACGGATTCGGGCGACTGGCGTTCGCTCACTTCGATCGTCGGCGTCGAGACCCTCCGTTCGCACCTGGGGCTCGTAAGCAATCGGATCGTCGACCCGGAGCTGTCGGCCGAGCTGCGCAAGCTGGTCAAAGAAGCGTTTCTCGGCCTGTTCTCCGAATCGAGCTCGCTCGCCCAACCGGGGATCGGCGCGCTGTTCCGCGACGTCTGCACCGCCTGCGATCTCGGCCTGTCCACTCTTTCGCGCCTGGCGGGCGAAGCGCTCACCGGTCGCGGCGAGGCGTTCCGCCGGCTGGTCGGCGACCGGATCAAACGGATCACGATCAAGCCGTTCATGGACATGAACACGATGATCGAAGAGCGCCTGATCCAATGTTGCGTTCACGTCGGAGCGGTGGGGGAGGATGCCGAGCACCAATGCGTGCCGTTCTGCGCCATCCAGGCCTGGAATCCGCTCAGCCGGACCAAGCTCGCGGAGCGCGCGGGGGCGCAACGAAAGGCCGCGCTGGCATGAGTGATTCGAACGAAGTCCCCTCTCCAATGGAGAACGAAATCAACCCGGCGCTGGCCGCTGCGCGCCGGGCGCGGGAAGAGCAGGCGCTCCGCGCGATCGAGCCGCCGCTGCGACCCCCGGCGGCCCCGCCCGGCGCCACGCCGCTGATCGAAGACCCGTTCCGCCTCTGCACCTACGCGACGCTGGTCGCCCTTGCCTGGCTGTTCAGCCCGCCGGTCGTCCTCGCGATTTGCGCGATTCTCGGTTTCGTCGCCTATGCCAAGGCGCTCCGCGCCGGGCTTAAACGCAGCCGCTGTCTGCTGCGCGATACGCGGTTGACGCTGGTCTATCTGGGGGTTCTCGCGGTGATGGCGTTGACCGTGATCGGCCTTCGGGTTGCGGAATCGTGTGGCTGGCGTGTTCCGTAGGGACGCGGGCTTTCGCTCATTTGGCCACCTTGCGCTCCCGCACCGCGCTCACCCAGACGTAGACGCAAAGCGCGAGGAAGAGCAGCGCCGAGACGGACTGCGATACCGGATCGTTGTCATAGAACGGCAGCTTGATCTTGTCCTCCGAATACCAGGGGAACAAGCGGAACGCCGCGCCGAACACGCCGCCGAGGGCACCTCCCGCCATCAGACCCGAGGCGATGATCACGCCTCGCTCGCGCATCGACCGACCGCTCTCGCCGCCCACGCTGCGCGAGCGCTTCTCGATGAAGTGGGCGAGGAAGCCGCCGACCAGGGCGGGGGAGTTCAGCTCCAACGGCAGGTACATGCCCAGGGCGAAGATCAGCGCCGGGACGCCGAGCATCTCCATCGCGAGCGCGATCATCGCGCCCGCGCCGAACAGGATGTAGGCGATCGGCTGGTGGCTCATGAAGCCTTCGACCAGCGCTTTCATGATCGAGGCCTGCGGCGAGACGAGCACTTGGCGCGGATCGCCCGGTATCGCCTCGCCGAACTGGAACGCCTTGGCGAGCAGCATGATGGTGAGCGCAACGGTGATCGCCGAGACGAACACGCCTAAGAACTTCACCTTCTCCTGGGTGGCGGGAGTCGAGCCGAGCCAGTAGCCGGTTTTCAAGTCGGTGATCGTCTGCCCCGAGACCGAAAGCGCGGTGCAGACGACGCCCGCGATCGCCATGACGAAGAACATGCCGGTGGTGCCGGTGAGGCCGAAGCGGAGCAGCACGACGGAGGAGATGATGATCGTCAGCATGGTCATGCCGGAGACCGGATTCCGCGCCGTGGTGGCGATCGCGTTGGCCGCCACCGAGGCGAAGAAGAACGAAAAGAGAAGCGTGAGCCCAAGGCCGATCACCACGACCAGCAGCGAGGCCCCTAGCGAGTTGAAGAAGATCCCCGCGGCAAGAGCCGAGACGATCACTCCGGCAAGCATGATCCCCACCGAGATGTCGCGGTCGGTGCGCTCCTGGCTCGCATCTTCGCCCTTCCTAAACGCGCGGGCCGCGATCGAGAACGAGCCGACCACGATCGGCAGCGATTTGATGATTCCGATGATTCCCGCGGTCGCGATCGCGCCGACCCCGATGAACCGCACGTAGCCGCGGAAGATCTCGTTGGCGGACATCTCGGCGATCGCCTTGGTCCCCGGATAGACCACGTCGGGGAAATGGCGGCCGATCATCCAGATCAACGGCACCAGCACCAGGTTGGACACCACGCCCCCGGCGCACAGGATCATCGAGGAGCGCAGGCCCATCACGTAGCCGAGGCCGAGGATGAACGCGATCGCGTCGAACCGAAGCACCGCCTTGGCCTTGTCGCCGATCGATTTCACCACCCCGATGAACTGGAAGTCGAGGGTCTCCTTCCACACCTGAAAGGTGGTGACGAAGAAGTCATAGACCGCGGCGATTCCCGTCGCCTGGAGCAGCAGCGCCGCCTGCGATCCCCCCTTCTCTCCCGTCACCAGCACCTCGGTGATGGCGGTTGCCTCCGGGTAGGGGAATTTGCCGTGCATCTCGTGCACGAAATATCGACGCAGGGGAATCAAGAACAACACGCCGAGCGCGCCGCCGGCCAGGCAGATGAACGTCGTCTGCACCGGATGGGGGTCGAGATTCAAGATATAGAGGGCGGGCAGGGTGAAAATCGCGCCCGCGACCATCGCGCCCGAGGTGCCGCCGATGCCCGACATGATGACGTTTTCGAGCACCGTCGACCGCCGCGAATAGACCCGCGCCAAGCCGATCGCCAGAATCGAGATGGGGATCGACGCCTCCATCACCTGGCCGACCTTCAACCCCGAATACGCCGAGGCGACGGTAAACAAGATACAGAGCGCCAGGCCCCAGCCGACCGACCGCCAGGTCGCCTCCGGCGGAGCCGAGGTCGCGGGAACCATCGGCGCATACGTCTCGCCGGGGGCGAGCGGTAGGTAGGCGTTCTCCGGAAGAGACTTCGATTCGGGAGCGTCCATCCGTCCTCCTCTTCGATTCTGGGGTCTAAAGTCGCGACAGTGTAACCCAGGCGGCCGGGAGCGAGGCCGCCGGCCGGAAACGAAAGAAGTGTGTGTCTGGTCAAGCTTCAGTGCTTTCTCGCAGGTATGATGAGAGCGCCAATGTGCAATCACGTCTACACCGCGAACTACAAGAGGCTGCCCGCTACGTTGGGCGTCAACTGCCCGGTCGCTGCGCTCTACGAGAAAGCGCAAGCGACCGGGCCGGTCGGGCCTTTGTCGGTTCTTCCGATTGACGCCCACGGCCTGTGCCTCTTCCATAGCCGGGAGGTCGAGTGGAAGCGGGACCACGACTTCGAGGGGCACTTCCTTCAACTCGTGCGGATATACGAAGCGGTGCCCGAGGCCAAGTACTACGATTTTGCGGAATTCGCCTTCGTCGGCGGTCGCACCCGGCCTTTCGCGCTTCGGGTCGCCGATACGGTCTTTCTCCGGCAAGCCTTTTTCGTGGCGGCCTCATTCCTCGAACCGCTCATTCTCGAAGGAGTCGAGTTTCGGGACGGCGCCGATTTCCGCCAAGCCATTTTCGTCGGCGATTTGCGGGTCGCCAAGGCTCGCTTCGGCGGCCTCACTCTGAGTGGCGCCGAGCTCCGACGGCTTGCTTGGTTCACCCAGGTTGAGATCGTGAGCTTCGCAGTCTTGGACAACGCGAAATTCACCGGCACGGCACTCGGTTCCGTGGTCAAGTTTGAGGACTCGCGGTTTGACGCGATCACCGATTTCTCAGGGGCGATTTTTGCCCTTGGAGGTGAATCGACGGCGATGTTTCTGCGGACTCGATTCGAGAATTCCGTGGACTTTACCCGCTCCCGGTTCCATTGCCAGGTCGTTTTCCAAGAAGTTACCTTTGCGGATTCTGCCGAATTTATCGATACCTTGTTCGATGCCGTCAATTCCTCGGCACGATACGTAGGCGGTGCGGTCGAGTTCAACCAAATCGAGGTCACGGCGCGTTCGGTCCTGCGGTTCGAGAGCACCGATCCCCAGCAGAAACTCTTTCACCACAGCGTACAAATGAGCTTCAAAGAGACCCCGGCCGGGCTGATCCGCTTCGAGAACGCCAACTTCAGGAATCTGAGCGCGGCTTCCCAGGATCGCCTGAAAGCGCTCGCCCGGTTGGGCTTTGTCGAGATCGGCTCGGGCTGCATCAAGTACCGGTTTCAGACCCCGATCACGAAGATCGATCTTGGCGAAGGCAATACTCCCCTGATCATCAAGTTGTGCGAGACCTTCACGAGTTATTTCACGGTGAGCAATGGGCTCAATCTGGGGTTTGAGATTGTGGAGCGGACCCCCACCGCGGTCCACTATTTCTTCTTTACGGACGAGGACATCTCCGAGGCGACTTTTGAAGAGCGCTTGGCGCAAACGGCGCAGCAGATGTGGAGCCTGCTTTCGGTCCGTTCCGAGGAGCAGCTCCTGGCGCTCGAAGCGCCGTCTGCGCTCGTGCCTCCAGCGGAAAAGGAGAATGCGACAATCCACGCCGTCGATTGCGTGACAGCTTTGATGGGGCTCCTCTTCGGCGTAGGAATCCGGATCGCCTGCGGGAAATGGAAAGAAGCCGATACCCGCGCCCTACGACGCACCGTCCTTTTCAAAGAGGAAGGCCCGGAGATTGCCCAGGGGCTTCATCGCGTTTTGGTGGACAGGTATACGGGGGCCTCTCTCTTTCATATCAGCGGTCAGCAGAATGCGGGGCTGCCGTCCAAGCTCATTGAGCCGCCCGCGCCGAGAGCTACTCCTCGGCTGCTCTTCGTTGCTGTTGACACAAATCGGAGAGATCGCCTACGCCTCGATTTCGAAGTGAAGGCCGTTGAAGAGGCTCTGCGATCGGCGGGCCATGAGGATCTCGTCGCGCTCGAACATTGTTGGGCGGCGACGCTCCTGGACCTGCAGCACGCGCTGCTGAGGTATCGACCGGCCCTGCTGCATTTCAGCGGTCATGGAACCCCTTCCGGGGAACTGGTGATGGAGAGGGACTCGCAGGTCCCCGCCGAAAGCCGCCGCCCTGAAACCCACGACTCGCGCCCCGCCGAGACACTGGCTCGCATGCTCGGAGCCATAGAGGGCTCCCAAGTTCGATGCGTAGTCCTGAACGCCTGCTTCTCTGAAGTCCAAGCCGCCGGGGTTGCCCAACACGCTGATTGCGTCATCGGCCTTTCCGCCGAGGTCCGAGATTCGGCGGCGATCGAATTCGCACGCGGGTTTTACAGCGCGCTAGCTTTTGGGCAAAGTGTCCAGGCGGCTTTCGACCTGGGGGTCGCCGATGTGAAATCCCAGAACGATGCCGGGCTGTATCGGCTCATCTCGACCAAAGCGGACCCGCGGACGGTTAAGTTAGTTGAGGTCGGCGAACGAAAGCCCGGCTGATTCGGTCCAGCTCAGATCTCCACCTCGCCCTCCAAATAGAATACGCAGTCACCCTCCAGCTCGACGCGACCCCCAACCAACCGACAAACGACCTCTCCGCCTCGACGCGAGGCCTGGAAGGCGTGAAACTCAGTTTTGTTCAGGCGCTTGGCCCAATAGGGCGCCAACATGCAGTGCGCGGCGCCGGTCACCGGATCTTCCGGGATCCCCTTGGCCGGGGCGAAGTAGCGGCTGATGAAGTCGTAGGCTTCGTCGCCCGGCGCGGTCACGATCACCCCGGGGCGGTCCATGCGGGCAATCGCCGGCGGGTCAGGGGAGAGTTTGCGCACGGCTTGCGCGTCGGAAAGCACTGCCATGTAATTGAAGGCGTTGGCGAGGACCTCGATCGGCTCGACGCCCAGCGCTTCGCTGAGCCCGGGTGGTGCCGGGACCGGCTCGGAGGGCCGGGAGGGGAAGTCCATGACGTAACCCGCATCCGTCCGTTTCACCGTCAGGGGCCCGCTTAGCGTGTGAAAAACCACCCGCCTGCGTTCCGGCTCCAGGCGCTCCATGACCACCGCTGCGCTGGCCAGCGTCCCATGGCCGCAGAGCGGCACCTCGGTGGCCGGCGTGAACCAACGGAGGGAATAGTCGCCGCCTTCCGGCACCAGGAAAGCCGTCTCGGAGAGATTGTTTTCGGCCGCGATGGCCAGCAGGGTCTCGTCCGCCGGGAAGCCGGCCATCGGCATCACGGCGGCGGGATTTCCCGCGAATCGGCGGGTGGTGAAGGCGTCCACCTGGAAGATCGGTATGCGCATGGGCTTGATTCTGACCTGAGTTCGTTTCCGGCACCTGAGTTAGTGGATATCGCCACCTCGCCCCGACTGCCGGCGAGAGATCAACGCGGCGATCGGGACGACGATTGCGGTCAGCAGCCATGACGCCGGTGGAACGGCGACGTAGACGAACGCGGCCTTCGCCGTGCGGTGCCCCATGGCATCGTCCCCGTAGATCGCCAGTGAGCCCAACGTGACAACCAACATCACGCCATAGAGCGCCGCTCGGGTCATCGTCGACCAACGCTTCGAAGCTCTGTCAGCCCATACGAGGACGACGAATGGAGAAAGCACCCAGAAGACGAAGAGTACTAGCAGGAACCGGGGAGTCCGCTGACCCGCATGGAGCAACAAAACGATCGAGGCCACGGCCCCGACCAGGACCGAGATCAGGGCCGCAGCGCGGAGGCCGCGAAGGGAATCAGCTCGGTCAGGATGGCTCATGGGAGTAGAGGACACGACGAATGGCCGACGGGTTCCACCTTGATCGGAGTGCGCATGGGCGCCATCATGCTTCATCGTAGGTGGCCCATGCGAGAGGCTCCGCGCGGGCGCCGTTTGAAGATTCTCGGCGCAGGGCGCCCATCTCTCCTACAATTCCTCGTCGCCTCCCTCCTTGCCGGAGTGGCGAAATGGCAGACGCAGAGGACTTAAAATCCTTCGGCCGCAAGGTCATGCGGGTTCAATTCCCGCCTCCGGCACCACTACTCGGGCGATGCGATCTTTCCCGCAAGCCACTGGATTCCGGCCAGGTGTTGTTGGTCGTGGCTGCGCAGGTAGTGGACCAGAGACCGCAAGGTGAGCCGGCCGTAATTGGCGAAGGGCTCGCTCCAACTGTTGCGGCATCTCTTCGAGCTCGTTCAGCAAATCGGCCGGCAGGGCCACCGCTTATTCTCCTTCGCCCGGGTTGCGGGTCGTTTGGGCAGGTTCGCCCCGGTTCGAATCTGGCACAACCTCCTGAGGTGAATTCGCGGGAGGCTCGGCTGGAACCTGGGCGGCCACGGGCGCCTTCTCGTGCTCTCCGGTCGCCACGTAGGTCACCGTGTCCCACGCATTTCGGATGCCGATCAGGAGCAGGCTGAGCACCACGCCGGCTATCACGAAGAGCGAGGCATGGGGATGGCCGGGCAACATCGTTGCCGCGATCAGGAGGGTTGCGTAGATCCCGCAGGGCGTCAGGACGTACCACCACCAGTCCTCCCGGTCGGGTGTATCCATCCTGCCGGCTCGCCCGCCGGGTGACGATCAAGGCGTAGAGGAGGCCGGCCAGGCCGAAGATTGCGAGGGTTGTCGATATCGCGCCGAGGGTCCGCCAGGGTGCGCTCATCACGGCGGAGAGCACGAGGGCGCCGACGAAATGAACCACGGTCGGCGTGCCGAACGCGTTCAACGTCTCGCGCGAGGCGAGCGCCCGTCGATCGGCGATCAGGGTGATCACGACGAACTGGAGACCGATTAGCGCCGCGCCGGACGAGCCGACTTTGACGTAGAAGCTCTCCCATACGGACAGGATCGGCATCAGGGGATCTCCGCGAAAGGCCCGGATCGGGCGGCACGAAACGACGTCTGAAGGCGCCGGCGATGCTAGCACCGGTCGACGCCGAGCTCCTCCCGGCTCAGGTCGGAAAGTGCTCGAACCGATACGCCGTTGAGTCCTATTCCAGGTGCCGGTTGGTCTCCCATAAAAGGTGTGGCGGGTCGGGCGCTCGCCTTATGATATATAGGCAGAAGCTGGAGTCTATATAGGCAGAGCCTATGCAGAAGGCTCTGGTGGCGCTTCGTGGATGTGGAGTCCCGCCTGAGGCGTCGGGCCGGAGTTGGACTCCGGCCCTGGATGCGGGGTGTTGGACGCTGAAGTTTTGTTTCCTTTTCGTGGCGCTCGCAGCGGGATGTTTTCCGTCGCGATCCGGGTGCTCACGCAGGCGGAGTGGTGGCTCCCCTTGCGGCGGGTTTCGGAGACGAGGGTGGTCGCCTGGTTCGGCAGCGGTCGCGACGCTGCTGCCGAAGTTTTCCCGAGCAAAGTTTACTTCCTTGCCCCGGAAGGTGCGAGCATACTCCGCGCGAGTTCGTCCGACCAGCCGCCGGAAATCCCGTCGCGCCGCAAACGAACCCCGACACCCCGAGAGGAGAGGAAGATGGAGCACGCCAAGGGCGAATTCGACGTTAAGGTGAACCCGCTGCCGCTGGCCGGTCCGGCGGAGGACGCGACCCTCGGCCGCATGTCGATCGAGAAAGAATTTCACGGCGATCTCGTCGGCACCGGCAAGGGGCAGATGCTCACCGCGGGCGCGGCGGAAGGATCGGGGGTCTACGTCGCGATCGAAACGGTGACCGCCACCCTCGCCGGGCGGAAAGGCACGTTCGCGCTCTACCACCGTGGGATCATGACCCGCGGCACGCCGGACCTTGCGGTGAACGTGGTGCCCGATTCCGGCACCGGCGAGCTGGCGGGGATCTCCGGCACTCTTCACATTCTGATCGAGGGAGGCAAGCACGGGTACGACTTCGAGTACTCGCTGCCGGCGCTACCGTAGCCACCCCGAGCCGGTTCTCGGATCCGCCGTCGTACCTGAGGGCCAGCGAAGGCTCTAAAGTTTTGGGTGTTCGTGCCCAGGCGGAAAGAGACGGACATCGGAATCCGTCGCCCCGCCTCTCGGTGCCGGTCGCGTCGGTTTGCGCAGAGGATTCAGCTATGCTGTTACGCCAACCGCCAGGAGATACGACATGCATTCAGGTATTCGCGCTTTCGCCTTGGTCTCGACGTTTGCCGTGCTGTCCGCCTGTCCGCCGAAGGACACCGCTCCGCCGGCCGCGGAAGCTCCGAAGACCACCAAGGTTGAAAGGGTGGCGGACCCGGTGGCTTGCGACAACTTGACCCCGCCACCCACCGCGCAGTTTCCCGCGGGCTTCGACTATCCGCAATCTTCCGGCACGATTCAATCTTGGGTCACGCCGGGACAGGGCCCTCGGATGCGCTTTCACGCCTATTGCCTGTTCGCCGGTTTGAACCAAGCCGCCAACGCGGCGAAGGACCCCACCTGGCGGACCTGGGGGACTTCGACCCAGGCCTTCCCCTACCAGTACAACCCCTGGAAACCTTCGCTGGCCGAAGGGGGAGGGGGCGGCGCGCAGGCCGCGGCCGAGGTCCTGCGTCCGGTGACGCTCAACGCCAAGAACCAGGCCAACGCGGCGGTCGGCGGGGTGGGCGCGATCAACAACCCGGCTCCGATCTATGGCGTGAATCAAGCGATCGTCAACAACCGCGCCTATAAGGACTGTCTACAGAGGATCCCCGGCACCAATCCGCAGCTCTACAACCTCAAGGATGGCCAGAATTTCCAGAGCAACGGCGACATCATGGTGGCGGCCGTGAGCTACAACTCGGCGGCGCTCAAGAACATCCTCGGAACGGGCTTGTTCAACGCCGCCTTGCTCGACACCAAGCTGCCGCCGAAGCCGACGAGCCAGTCGACGAGCATTCAGCCGTTTCCCGCCACGTCGATCGTCCTCAAGGTCATGCTTTGGCCGGTCGCGGGGGGCGGCCCGACCTACACAAGCGTCACGGCCTTGCCCATCTGGGATTGGGATTCCAACAAACCGGGCTCGCCGGCCGACGGCAAGTACGCCGGCTACGAGATGCAGAACCTGTGGACCCGGGCGGTCGCGATCTCCAGCGGCCCACCGGGGCCCACGGAGCAGAAGCGGGTGCAGTTCCTCTATGGCGTGCTCGACCCCAACGGCAAGCCGCTCGGCCCGAATTTCTACGACGGTGATCGGGTCACCCTCGATCGCTTCTACAGCAAGAAGTATTCACCGACCGATCTGGCCTCGCTGTCGACCTGCGACCGCGCGATCCTCGACGCCTCGGCCTATTGGACCTACAACCGCGCGTTTCAAGCGGGCGACTCGCTGGCGCTGGTCGCCATGCACATGATCACCAAAGAGCAGTCGGATTGGACCTTCCAGTCGGCCTGGTGGCATCCGGACGCTTTCGCCTGCACCAACCCGTCCAGCAGCCGTTACTGCCAGCATCGTCCCAACGCGGTGCCCGGCGGCGACACCACGTACAAGAACTACATGATCACCACCACCTACGGCACGACCCAGCAGCAGGGCAACTCCAACTACTACGCCCCGCCGGGAACCAAAGGACCGGTGTGGCCGGTCGCCTACAACCCCTATATCGAGCTGGCCGCCTCGCACCCAATCACCACCAACTGCATGAACTGCCACCACCGTGCCGCCTGGCCGCCGTTGAACCCCGACCAGAAACCGGACGCCGGCCGCGCGTCGAGCTATCTCCAGGCGAACCCGCCGAATCCGAACGCGCTCGAGACCTTCCAATTCAACAACCCGATCTTCAACGGCCTCACCATAGTCGATTCGAATTGGGCGGTCTCCGACCGGGCTGGGTATTCGACCGGGGCTACCGGCGCCACCGGAGAGGCGCCGCCACCGGCGCCGGAGCCGAAAAAGTAGCGGTCGGAGCGTCGCCCGGGTAGAGTCCGCTCTCCCCGGGCGCTGCCCGGATCTTTCCGGAGGATGGATATGGCTATTCAGAAGGTGGGCGTCCTCGGCTGCGGCCTGATGGGCGCCGGGATCGCCGAGATCGCGGCGAAGGCGGGCCTGGCAACGGTGGTGCGCGAAGTGAACCAGGGGTTTCTGGACAAGGGGCTCGGCCGGCTTCGCGGCTCGCTCGACAAGGCGGTGGAAAAGGGCAAGCTCGACGCGGCGGCGCGCGACGCGGCGCTCGCGAATTTGAGCGGAACGACCGAATTCTCCGATCTCGCCGACTGCGACCTGGTGGTCGAGGCGATCGTCGAAAACGTCGAGGAGAAGAAGAAGACCTTCGCGGCGCTCGACGAGATCGTCAAGCCCGAAGCGATCTTCGCCTCCAACACCTCGTCGCTCACCATCACCCAGCTCGCGATGAGCACGAAGCGGCCGGACCGCTTCGTCGGGCTCCATTTCTTCAACCCGGTGCCGGTGATGAAGCTGGTCGAGGTGGTGCGCACGATCCTCACCTCGGACGAGTGCGTAGAGGCGGCGTTTGAGTTTGCCCGGAAGGTCGGCAAAGAGCCGATCGCAGCGCGCGACAATTCGGGCTTCATCGTCAACCGGCTGCTCGTCCCCTACCTTCTCGACGCGATCCGCGCGCTCGAAGAGGGGGTGGGTTCGGTCGAGGACATCGACAAGGGGATGCAGCTCGGCTGCGGCTACCCGATGGGGCCGT
>JBDTZG010000101.1:0-13772 GCA_040005235.1 Acidobacteriota bacterium
TTCGTCACCGGCGGAGCCGGTTTCATCGGCTCCAATTTCGTGCGGCTCGCTCTGGCCGAAACGGGCGATCGAACCGTCGATCGATTGGTGGTGTTCGACAAGCTGACCTACGCCGGCCGGCCGGAGAACCTCGACGGTTTGGCGGCCGATCCGCGCTACGCGTTCGTCCTCGGCGACATCGCAGATCGCGAGGCGGTGCGGCGGGCCTTTGCCCAGCACAAGCCTACAGCCGTGCTGAATTTCGCCGCGGAGAGCCACGTCGACCGGTCGATCGAAGATCCCGGCGCGTTCGTCCGGACCAACGTCACCGGCTGTTTCGAGCTGCTCGACGCGGCCCGCGGGCTGTTCCGCGAGCTGGCCCCCGCCGAGCGGGAGGCGTTCCGTTTCCTGCACGTCTCGACCGACGAGGTCTATGGAAGCCTGGGGCCGACCGGCGCGTTTCTGGAGACCACCGCCTACGCGCCCAACTCCCCCTACGCCGCCTCCAAGGCGGGCGCCGACCACCTGGTGCGGGCCTACCACGAGACGTTCGGCCTGCCGACGCTGCTGACCAACTGCTCGAACAACTACGGCCCGTACCAGTTCCCGGAAAAGCTGATCCCGCTGATGATCCTGACCGCGCTCGAAGGCAAGCCGCTGCCGATCTACGGCGACGGCGGCAACGTGCGCGATTGGCTCTACGTGGAAGACCACTGCCGCGGCCTGCTCACCGTGCTCGAAGCCGGCGTGCCGGGCGAGAAATACAACCTCGGCGGCCGGAGCGAACGGACCAACCTCGAGATCGTCGACGCCCTGTGCGCCGCGCTCGAAGCCGAGCGGCCGGCGGCCGAAAACCCGGCGCTTGCCGGGCGTGGAATCGCCTCGTATCTCGACCTCAAAACCTTCGTCGCCGACCGGCCCGGCCACGACCGGCGCTATGCGATCGACGAAACCAAAATCCGCACGGAGCTGGGCTGGCGGCCGCAACACGATTTCGAAGCCGGCCTTGCCGAAACCGTCCGCTGGTACCTCGCCCATCGCGATTGGTGCGACGCGATCCAATCGAGCTACGGCCGCGAAAGGCTGGGGCTCGCATGATCGATTTCGTTCGTCCCTTCGCATTCGGGAGCCGCCCATGAAAATCATCCCCACCCAAATTCCCGACGTCCTGATCGTCGAGCCGGACATCTTCCGCGACGACCGCGGCCATTTCTTCGAGGCGTACCACGCGGAAAAGTACGCCCAAGGCGGCATCGATCAGCCGTTCGTTCAAGACAACCAATCGCATTCGATCCGCGGCACCCTGCGCGGCCTGCACGCTCAGCGGCTGCAGCCGCAGGGAAAACTGGTGCGCGCCCTCTCCGGCGAGATCTTCGACGTCGCGGTGGACATCCGCCCCAGCTCGCCGACGTTCGGCCGCTGGGTGGGTGCGATCCTCTCGTCCGAGAACCGCCATCAGCTCTGGGTGCCGGCCGGCTTCGCCCACGGTTTCGCGGTCCTTTCGGAGAGCGCCGACGTACTCTACAAATGCACCACGCTCTACCGCCGCGACGACGAGATCGGCATCCTCTGGAGCGATCCGGAGATCGGCATCGATTGGCCATTGCTCTCGCCGCCGCTCCTGTCGCCCAAAGACGCCGTGGCGCCGCGGCTCGCCGAGATCCGCGACCAGCTCATCGGCTGAGGAGCGCAGCCAACCCGATGACCGATTTTTCTCCCGACGACCTCGGCCAGCTGCGCACCCGAGGGATCTCCCAGGAAGAAGCGGGGCGCCAGCTTCACCTCCTGCGCAATCCCCCGCCGCCGGCCCGCGTGCTCCGTCCCTGCTCACCCGGCGATGGCATTCACCGGATCGACGAGGCGAAAATCGCCGAGCTGGTCCGGGCTGCGGAATCCGTCGCGCGCGACGGACGCGCATCAAAGCTGGTCCCCGCCTCGGGCGCCGCGAGCCGGATGTTTCAAGCTCACGCGGCCGATCTTGAAAACCTTTCGAAGGACGGCAGTACGAAGGGCAACACTGCCGGCTCTCCGGACGCCTCCGGCTCAACGCCGGCCGAGCCTTCGGCCGAAACCGCCCGATTTCTCGCCGAGCTCGACCGTCTGCCGTTCGCCGATCCGCTCGGCGCGGCGCTCGCGGCCGAAGGGCACGACCTGGCGGCCCTGCGAGAGGCCGGCCGGTCCCGCGAGATTCTGCGCGCCCTCCTCCACCCCTCCGGCCTGGGATTCGCGGATCTCCCGAAGGGTTTGATCCCGTTTCATCGCGCGGAGCCCGCCGGGCGCACGCCTTTCGAAGAGCACCTACGGGAGGCGGCCGCGCTGATTCGCGACGCCTCGGGCGTCTGCCGGCTCCACTTCACCGTGGCACCCGAGCACGAGCCGCGGTTCCGGGCGCTGCTCGAGGAGCTGGCGCCGCTTCTCGCGGCGGAGCTTTCCGCCCGGTTCGAGGTCGGCTTTTCGATCCAACATCCGCGCACCGATACGCTCGCGCTCGATCTTTCGACCGGCGCGCCGTTCCGCACGGAAGACGGCAACCTCCTGTTGCGTCCCGGAGGCCACGGCGCGCTGATCGAAAATCTGGCCGACCTGGCCAACCTAGGCGCCGACCTGGTGCTGATCAAGAACGTCGACAACGTGCTGCCCGCCGGCGGCCCGCCCGAGGTGCTGGTCTGGAAGCGGGTGCTGCTCGGCCTCGCGGCGGATCTCGCCGATCGAGCCGGCAACCTGCGCCGGGCGCTCGAAAGAATGGTTCCAGCCGAAGATTTGCTGCATGCCGCCGAGCGCTTCCTCGAACAGGAATTCGGCCGCGCGCCGCGCCCCGGGTCCTCCGCCGACGAACGAAAGCAGGCGTTGATCGCCGACCTCTCGAGGCCGCTGCGGGTCTGCGGCGTGGTGCAAAACACGGGAGAGCCAGGCGGCGGCCCATTCTGGGTCGCTGGAGAAAGCGGCGAACCGGCGACTCCGCAGCTCGTGGAAACGAGCCAGCTCGATCCCCTAGAGCGCGCCGACCTGCTCGCCGCGGCCACCCACTTCAACCCGGTCGACCTCGTCTGCGCCTTGCGGATCGGCGGCCGGCGCCTGGACCTGCTCCGCTTCGTCGATCCGAACGCGGTGTTCGTGACCGAAAAATCGCAGGCCGGCCGGCCACTCCTCGCTCTCGAACGCCCCGGTCTGTGGAACGGCGCGATGGCCGGCTGGAACACCCAGTTCGTCGAGGTCCCGAACGCCACATTCGCCCCGGTGAAGACGGTCTTGGATCTGCTGCGCCCGGAGCACCAGGGGTAGGAAGAACGGTCCCAGGACGAGCACACCCAAAAAGGAAGCCGGCCGGGTAACCGACCTGGCACTTCCGGCACAGACTCTTCCAAAGCCACCGCGATAGGATCTCGTCCGGAATCGACGGGGGACCGTAGTGTGTGCTGGTGAAGGCGAACGTCCGCCTTCGGGAAGGGACCTTCATGAACGCATCGACCGCGCCGCCTGCTTCGAGCCACCCGGCTGCGAAATCCAAATCCAAGACCATCCTGTTGATCGTGGTGGCCCTCGCCGTGGTGGTCGGCCTGGCTTTAGGCGGCAAGCAGTTGAGCGGCGCCGTGCTCCGTTTCGCCGAGTGGGTTCAGAGCCTCGGCGCGTGGGGGCCACTGGTCTTCATCCTCGGCTATGTCGCGGCGACCGTGGCGTTCGCTCCGGCTTTTCTGCTCACGCTCGCGGCGGGCGTCATCTTTGGTTTGGTGAAAGGCGCCCTCTACACCTTCATCGGCGCCACGGTCGGCGCCTCGCTCGCGTTCCTGATCGCGCGGTACGGCGCGCGACGGGCGATCGAGAAGAAGATCGCGGGCAATCCGAAATTCGCGGCGATCGATCGCGCGGTATCCAAAGAGGGCTTGAAGATCGTCTCGCTCCTCCGTCTGTCGCCGGTCTTTCCGTTCAACCTGCTCAACTATGCGCTCGGCCTCACCAAGGTCCGGTTCACCGACTACCTGCTCGGCTGCTTCGCGATGATCCCGGGCACCCTCCTCTACGTCTACTACGGCACGGCGGCCGGCAGTCTCGCGGAGGTCGCGAGCGGCAAGGCGGGAGGACAGGGCGCCACGAAGTGGATCTCGCTCGGGATCGGCATCCTCGCCACGGTCATCGTCTCGACCTTCATCACCCGTCTGGCGAGCAAGGCGCTCAAAACCCAGCTCGCCCCCCCCGGCACCCCTGGCGCTCCCGAGGCACCGAAGAAAAAGGCCCGCTCATGAAAGAAGCCCGCGCGTTGGTCGAACCCCAGGACGAGCACAACGTCAAGCTGCTCGGCTACGTCCATCCGTCCACCTGGACGAATCCGGCCCCGAAGGATCGCTACCACCTGGTCGTGGTGGGCGCCGGCACCGCGGGTCTGGTTTCGGCCGCGGGGGCCGCGGGCTTGGGCGCCAAGGTCGCCCTGATCGAGCGCAACTTGATGGGGGGCGACTGCCTGAACGTCGGCTGCGTCCCGTCCAAAGGGGTGATCAGCGCGGCCCGCTCTTGGGCTGCGGCACGAGAGAGCCGCGAGCGATTCGGCGGACCGGAAGCCACCGGCGACGGCGACTTCTCTCACGCGATGGAACGGATGCGCCGCCTGCGTGCCGGGATCGCGTTTCACGACAGCGTCGAGCGGTTCTCAAAACTGGGGATCGACGTCTTCCTCGGCGACGGCAAATTCACCGGCCCGAATTCCGTCGAGGTCGGTGGAAAAACCCTGCGCTTCAGGAACGGCGTGATCGCGACCGGCGGCCGGGCGATCGCGCCGCCGATCCCGGGGCTTTCCAATGCGGGTTACCTGACGAACGAAACGGTCTTCGAGCTGACCGAGGTGCCGAAGCGGCTCGCGGTGATCGGCGGCGGCCCGATCGGCTGCGAGATGGCCCAGGCGTTCCGCCGCTTCGGAACCGAAGTCACGCTGCTCGACAAAGACGGTCACGTCCTGATCCGGGAAGATGCCGACGCCGCGGAGATCGTCCAGAAGGCGATGATCGCGGTCGGCGTAGAGCTCGAATTCCACACCAAGATCCAGGGGGTCGCCCGGCGTGGAAACGAAAAAGTGATCACCTTCGAGGCGGCCGGCGGGGCGAAGAAAGAGCTGGCGGTCGATCACGTCCTGGTCGCCGCGGGCCGCGCCCCGAACGTCGAAGGGCTCGGCCTCGAAGCGGCGGGGGTGAAATACGGCAAGACCGGCGTGGAAGTGAGCGATCAGCTGCGCACCACCAACCCGAAGATCTTCGCCTGCGGCGACGTCTGCTCGAAATTCCAATTCACCCACGTGGCCGACGCGCAGGCCCGGATCGTGATCCAAAACGCCCTCTTCTTCGGCCGCAGCAAGACGAGCGCGCTCACCCTCCCCTGGGCCACCTACACGACGCCGGAGATCGCCCACGTCGGGATGTATGAGAAGGACGCGAAGGAAAAAGGAATCGAAGTCGAAACCCTCACCGTGCAGATGAACACGGTCGACCGCGCGATCCTCGACGGCGAGGACGAAGGGTTCCTCCGCATCCACCTCAAAAAAGGCACCGACCAAATCCTCGGCGCAACCCTGGTCGCCGAGCACGCAGGCGACATGCTCGGCGAGCTCTGCCTGGCCGTCACCCACAAAATCGGCCTGGGCAAAATCGCGAGCGTCATCCACCCCTACCCGACCCAGGGCGAAGTGATCAAAAAAGCCGCCGACGCCTACCGCCGGACGAAACTGACGCCGGGGGTGAAGAAGTTCTTTGAGCGGTGGTTCCGGGTGTTCCGGTAGGGGATCCGCGAGCCGATCCTCCGCGACCCAGGGCGCGTTGCGGTCGCCCGCCTCACCCTTGAGGCGCGCAAGGAAGACCCGCGAACCGACCCTCCGTGACCCAGGGCGTTGCCCTGGGCTAACGTAACGCGGCCCGTTGGGCCGCCGCCCCCCCTTCCGGGTTTGGGGGCTTTAGGCCTGAAAGGCCGTCTCACGCTAGCCCAGGCTGGAGGCCTGGGGCGCTTCATGAGTCCGTCTCATCCGCAAGAAGTGAAACGTCTAGGCCGCCTGCGACGCCCACCTTAGAATGCGTAGAGCTACTCGCTTCGGGAGATGGCCGTGAATCGAACCGGAATGTCGTGGATGGTCCTCGTCCTTGCCCTGCTCGGCTGGCAGGTCGGGGGCTCATTGGGAGGAGGTGCGGCAAAGCCGACGCCGGTCGCCGAAACCGTCAAGGAGTCCGCGTCCTCCGTGCCCGCCGTGAAGGCCGGCGAGCGGCCCACCTGGAGACAGCTCGACGATTTGGTGGCGGATTATTTCGGCACCCCGAAAGCCCCGGCGGTACCTAAGGACTCCAAAGACACCAAGGACACCGAGGCTCCGAAGGAAATTCCGCCGCGCGACCTGGTTCAGCTGGCCCACGACGCCGGGTACGTGACGCCGGAGGTCTACATCGCCCTCGTCGCCGACCCGATCGATTCGTTTCTACCCGCCCGTTTCGACCAGGCGCTCGCGGGGATTCAGGAGGGGTTCGCCGAGGCCGGATTCCTGCTCGACCGAATCGACCTGCCTTGGGCCGTCCAACCCGCCGCGGCGAAAGAGGGCGAAGGGAAGGCCGAGCCGGCCTATCGGACGCGCCCGGGCATTTTAATCTTCCGCCATCCCGACAAGGTGGGCCAAGGCCGCCTCGCGATCGTCTTCCTGGTCGGCGAGACGGCCAAGGGAGGGGTTCACAAGACCGCCTTCCGGCTCGCTCTCGACACGGCGCAAAACTTCACAGAGTCGCGCCGGCTCCGGTCCGGGAAATTCGTCGAGCGGATCCGCATCCTCGGTCCGACGTTTTCAGGTTCCCGCGAATCCCTGCGGTTGGCGTTCGCCGCCTGGAAGCCGAAGATTGGCGCAGGCCACCAGAGTCCCGAGATCTGGTTGGTGAGCGGTTCGGCGACGTCCCCCTGGCTCGACCTCTGCGCCTTCGATTGCGGGCGGGGCATCCGCTTCTTCCGCACCGTGATGGATGACGAGCAACTACTTCTAGCGGGAGAGACCTTCCTCACCGAAAAGCTCGGTTGGAGCCTCGACCGCATGGCCCTGTTGACCGAGGCCGATACAGCGTACGGCCAGAGCGCCAACGCGCTCGCCGGAAAGCCCGGCCAGGATGCCGAATCCTTCGTGCTCAAATTTCCGAGCGGCCTGTCCGGATTGCGCAAGGCGTCGGAGGATGCCGCGCGGGGAACGACCAAGAGCAAGGACCAACCGCAGCTAGGTCCTTCGACGCTCGCGATCAGCCTCGCCGATCAGAGCCGGCCGATCGACGTGGTGCCCGAGTTCTCGAACCTGACCACGCCGACCAAGGATCTCGCCCTGTCGAACCTGCTTGCGGTCCTGTGCGGCGAAGGTAAGAAGAGCTATCTCGGAATCGTCGCCACCGACTCGCGCGATCAGATCTTTCTCGCCGAACGGGTCCAGGAGATCTGCCCCGACCTCCAGCTCTTCTTTCTCGACAGCGACCTTCTTCTCGCCCACCCGCAAAACCGCGCGGCGCTGGACGGCGCGATCATCCTTTCGTCTTCGGCGCTGTTTACCCGTGGCCTTTCGTGGCTGGAGGCCACCTCCTCGGAGAGCTCGAAAAATCCAGGGCTCGGCGTTCGTCAGTTCCAGAGCGACCTGCACGAGGGGGTGGTCCACGCGGTCGAAGCGCTCGAAGCCGACGCGGAACAGCCCGCGGTGAACGGGCCGGCTCGGCTCGAAGCGCCGCATGCCTGGGTCTCCGCGATCGGCAATGGCTCGATCTGGCCGATCGCCCAGCTCCAGTGGCTCCCCTGGTCGAGGCCATCGAAGCCGGAGCCGCCTTTCGACCTGAAATCGACGTTTCAGACCGAGGCTACGTTCAGCAAGTCGAGCGCCAAGGCGAACGCCCTCACCCTCACCTGTCTGCTGTTCATCGCGGCGCTGTCGATCTGGCTCGTGCGGGTCGCCCGGCCGCTGCGCGAGATCGCCGACCTGCCCAAGGACCTGCGCGACAGATTCCCGTTCCTGCTCGCTCTCGCCGCGATTCTGATCGCCTGGGGTGTGCTCGAAGTGGTCGGCGGCCTACCGTTGTGGGGGTTCGGCCGGAGCTGGGAGGAGCAGGAGGTGATGGCCTGGAGCGCATTATTGGGCGGATCTCTGTTTACCCTGGTCGGCCTCACCGCGTTTTTCGAGCGCGACCGGCTGCCGCCCCGGTTTTCGCAGCTGCCCAAGCTCGGCTTTTCGCTTCGCTGGATCGCGATCGTGTGCATGGTGGTCGCCGCGGGCGGCCTGCTCGCCTATCCGTTGCTCCATGCCTGGATGCCGGGGGGGATCGAGCTGTTCCATTTCCGCGCCCGCAAGTTCAGCGGCGGGATGTCGCCGATCGTGGCGCTCTCCTGGATCGGCGGCGGCAACTTCCTCTGGTCGATTCTGGAGATGAAGCGCCGGGCGCTGGTCGCTTTTCAGGGCGCGAAGTTCCCCCTTCCGGAGCTTCCCGGCGAGGACCCGGTTCTCCCGGGCTGCCGCCGGATCGCGAAGTCGCTCGAACAGCGCATGCTGCACACCTTTCCCACCTGGCGCTTCTGGGTGGTGTGCGGGCCGCCCCTGGGGCTCACGGCGATCTACCTCTACCAATTCGTCCAGCCGGTCGCCGAGGCGCGTGCTTATGGCCAGGTGTTCGCCGGGCTCGCGATCGGGCTGTTCACCTTGGCGTTGGTCTCGTTCCATCGCTTCCTGCGGCTCTGGGCGGAGCTGTCGGGACTGCTCGACCGGCTGGAAACGCTCGACCTCGCCCCGGCGCTGCGGAAGCTCCATCCGGAGGTCGATTGGCGGCCGATGAAGGCGTTCGCCTGGCTGATCCCGCCGTTCAAGATGACCGAGCTGTCGATCGCCAAGCTGGTGGCCGTCGGCGGCTCGGCCGAGCCGGCGGAGCTGCGCCGTGGGCTCGGCCTGGCACTTGAAGGTCATCGCCTTGGCGACCCCCGGATCGAGGCGGCCGGCCGCAACGCCCTTCAAGCACATTTCGATGCCGCGCTCGCAGAGGCCGAAGATTGGCTCTCGCCCGGACCGCTCCAGGATTTCGTCGCGGTGCGGTTGATCGCCTACGTGCGCACGGTCTTCGCCCACCTGCGCAACAGCCTGCTCAGCACCCTGGTGCCCGGCTTCCTGCTGCTGCTGGCGATCACCACGTACGAGATCCAGCCGAAGCGGGTGCTGTTCCTGTCGATCTGGAGCGCTCTGGCCGCCGCGGTGCTGACGACGATCTGGGTTTTCGTCCACATGGACCGCAATCCGACCCTGTCGGCGATCGGCGGCACGTCGGCGGGCGAGGCGGATCTCTTCGATCGCAGCTTCGTCCAGAGCGTGCTCACCTACGGAGTCCTGCCGCTGCTCGGCCTGGTGGCCACCCGATTCCCGCAGCTCGGGCGGCTGTTCCAAAGCTACCTGAACCCCTTGATGCGCTTCGTCGGCGGGGGCGGCGGGTAGCGAGAGGACCGTTGTTGCCTATTGCAGCTGGGCGTTGACCGTGCCCGAAGCGGGCAGGTCGATGATCAAGCGGCGGGTGGCCCCGGCGGGAAAGTTCGCCTGAAGGGTCTTTACCTGCGCCGGTCGGCCCGCGGGCGTCACGTAGACCCGAAGCTGGCCCGTCGTACCGGCGGCCACGGAGATCGGGCGCTGGAAGCTGCCACCGGTCGCGCGGGAACGCAGGAATCCGCCGGTCTTGTAGCGAAACGACTCGCGCAGGAGCGTGCGGCTGTCGAGGTAGACGATCACCACCCCTTCGGCCATCTCGGTGGTGAACGACACCACGAGCACCGCGTCGCCGGTCGCCGCTTCCGCCACGGGCGCGGTTTCGGCCTTCGCCACCTCGACCGGCGTTAAGTCCGCACCGGTTTCGCCCTCGACCGGCCGATGGGTGCCCAGAGGACGGCCGAGCCGCCCGCCCGGCGGCACGGCCAGGGTTTTGGCCTGCTCGACGGCGGCGAGGACGTCGTTGGCCGCCTGGTTGTTCGGCTGGCGCGTCAGCACGCCAATGGCCGCGATCGCCGCCTCGGGGTAGCGCTTTTCCGCCAGCGCCGCCTGCGCCGCTTCGAGACCGGCTTGAACCTCCGCCGAGCGGCCGGCGGCCCCGGCGAAGGTCGCCGCCTGTTCGTTCGCCCGCTTGCCCAGGTCGCGCAGGCCGACGTGGTCCGGGGCCAGCTGAACGGCCCGCGCGAGCGCCACCGCCGCGCCCGCCGCGTCGCCTGAGGCGAGCCGCTGGAGCCCTTCCTGGCGCAGGCGGATCACCTCGCCCTGCACCGATTGAACCTCCGGCGCGAGCGAACGGGAGAGCGGCGTGCCGACCCAGGAGAGGGTGAGCAGGAACGCCGCTGCGGCCACCCCGACGACCGCGACGGTCCCGGCGGCCAGGGCGAACCAATGCCCGATCCCCGCGCCGGTCCGCCGCGCGGCCGGCGGGCTCGGAGGGCTCGTCACTCCGGTCGCCTGCAACGGAAACTCGACGGTCGCGGGCGGCGTAAAGATCGTCTCGTGAAGCGACTCATCCGAAGAATCGCCCGACCCGTCGCCGCGAGGCATGAACAGCGCTTCGGTGACCGGCAGAGGCGGCGCGGGGGGCAGGTCGGGCACCAGCATCGCCGGGGGGAAGGCGTCGACGCTCTGGGTCTCGTTCAGGTCCCGGTGCGCCGACTGGTTGCGTCCGGCGACCGCGGCCGACAGGTCGCGCGCCAGGTCGCTCGCGGTCGAATAGCGGTCGGCGGGGCTCTTCTCCAGCGCCTTGGTGAGCACCGCGCGCAGGGCCGGCGGCAGGTCGCGCACGAACTTTTCCGGCGGGGTGAACGGCTCGTAGACGATCCGGTGCGAGACCTGGGTGAGGTTTTCGCCCGCGAACGGCTTGTGGCCGGTGAGCATCTCGTAGAGCACCACGCCGAGCGAGAACAGGTCGGCGCGATGGTCGACGTCCTTGCCCATCACCTGCTCGGGCGCCATGTAGTTCGGGGTGCCGAGCATCTGACCTTCCTGGGTCAGATTCGAGCTGTCGAGCCGGGCGATGCCGAAATCGGTCAGTTTCACCTTGCCGTCGCCGGTCAGGATCACGTTCGCCGGCTTGACGTCGCGGTGGATCACCCCATGGGCGTGGGCGTAATCGAGCGCCGCGGAAATCTGCGCGATTACGTCGGCGACGAACGCCAGCTCCAAAGGCGCGTCGCCCTGGAGCAGCATTTTGAGGTTGGAGCCGCGGACGTACTCCATGGCGATGAAGGCGAGCCCCTCTTCGCTCCGCTCGACCACGTCGTGGACGGTGACGATCCCGGGGTGCGACAGGATGCCGGCGCTCTGCGCCTCGCGGATGAAGCGGGCGCGGAACTGCTCGATGTCGCGGTCGCCGACCGAGAAACCGAGCCGGAACGTCTTCAACGCCACCAGCCGGCCGATCAACGGATCGCGCGCCAGGTAGACGATGCCCATGGCGCCCTTGCCGAGTTCCTCGCGGATCTCGTAGCGCCCGAGCTTTTGAGGAATAGATGGGGGCATGCGCTCGGTCTCGCCTCGTCTTTGAGAAACAGGGATTGTAGCAGCATCCGGGGTCCGCGCCGGATGCTCGTGCCGAACCAAGGAAGCGCCCCGCCAAACCGCGCCTAAACCTCTCCGAACAGGCGATTTAACCCGAGTCTTCGGAACCTCTGTGCTATCATTCCCACCTCGATTTCAGCCGCGAATGCACCAGCCATCCGATCCGCGCTTCGCACCGCGATTCATCTGATTGCCAAGGAGGCACCGGGATGCAGGTCGACAGCTCCGACAAGATTCGCAACCTCGCGTTGGCGGGTCACAACGACACCGGAAAGACCACCCTGGCGAGCGCGCTCGCCTTCACCGGGGGGATCACCACCCGCTTGAACCGCGTCGAGGACGGCAACACTTTCACCGACTTCGACAAGGAAGAGATCGAGCGCGGCATTTCGATCGGAATCGCGACCTCCTTCGTCCCGTGGCGCGGCCACAAAATCAACCTCATCGACTGCCCCGGTTACGGCATTTTCTTTACCGAGACCCGCGCCGCCCTGTGCGCTTGCGACGCCGTTCTGCTGTGCGTAAACGGCGTCGCCGGGGTCGAGGTCAATACCGAAAAAGTCTGGCAGGCCGCGGCGGAGGCCGAGCTGCCGGTCGCGATCCATCTCGCCAAAATGGACCGCGAGCGCGCGGATCTCGACCGCTCGCTCGCCAGCCTGCAAAAGGCGTTCGGCCGCGCGGTCCTGCCCATCCAGTTGCCGATCGGCAAAGAGGCGGGCTTTTCCGGCGTGATCGACCTGGTGCGGATGAAGGCCTACCGCTACGCCAAAGACGGCAACGGCAAAGCCGACGCGAGCGAGATTCCGGCCGAGCAGCTCGAAGAGGCGCAAGCCGCCCGCGCCATTCTGGTCGAAGCGGTCGCCGAAGCCGACGACGAGCTGATGATGGGCTATTTCGAGCAGGGCACACTCTCGCAGGAGAACCTGGAGCGGGGCATCAAAATGGCGATCGCCCACCGCCAGCTGTTTCCCCTCCTGCTCGGCGCCCCGGGTCACGGCATCGGCTCCTCCGCGCTGCTCGACGCGGTGGTCGACTTCTTCCCCTCCCCCGTCGGCCGCCACTTCTCGGCCTCCGGGGCCGAGGGGCACGGGGAGATCGAAAGCGACGCCGCCGCGCCGCTCGCAGCGCTGGTGTTCAAAACCCTCTCCGACCCATTCACCGGCAAGATCTCGATCCTGCGCGTCATGTCCGGCACGCTCCCGGCCGACGCCGCGGCGTGGAATTCGCGCGTCGGCGACACGGAGAAAGTGGGCCACCTGATGGTGCTCCAGGGCAAGCAGGGCACCCACGTGCCGCGCCTGATCGCGGGCGACATCGGCGGTGTCGCGAAACTCAAGAGCACGGCGACCGGCGACACGCTGCTCGCGCCTACGACCAAGGACAAGACGCTCAGCCTAGATTGGATCGCGGTCCCCGAGGCCGCGATGAGCTTCGCGATCGAGCCAAAATCCAAGGGCGACGACGAGAAGATCGGCGACGCGCTCCACCGCCTGATGGACGAGGACTTGACGCTGCGCTCCAGCCGCGATCCGGAGACCCACGAGATCCTGCTTTCGGGCACCGGCCAGCTGCACATCGAAATCGCGGTCGCGAAGCTCAAGAACCGCTATCACGTGGAAGTGAACCTCCACCCGCCGAAGGTCCCCTACCGCGAGACGATCACCAAGCCGGCCGACGGCCACGGCCGCCACAAAAAGCAGAGCGGCGGGCGCGGCCAGTTCGCCGACTGCAAGATCAAAATCGAACCGATGGGGCGCGGCGAGGATTTCGCGTTCGTCGACGAGATCTTCGGCGGCGCGATCCCCCAGAACTACCGGCCCGCGGTGGAAAAAGGCATCCAGGAAGCTCGCCGCCGCGGCTACCTCGCGGGCTACCCGGTGGTCGATTTCCGCGTCCGCCTGCTCGACGGCCAGTACCACGACGTCGACTCCTCCGAGCTGGCGTTCAAGATCGCCGGCTCGCTGGGATTGAAGGACGCCTTGGCCAAAGCCGGCGTCACGCTCACCGAACCGATCATGAAGGTCGAGATCGATACCCCGGACGATTTCACCGGCGACGTCATGGGCGACCTGTCGCACCGCCGCGGCCGCCCTTCGGGGATGGAGACCACCTCGTCCGGCCAGATGATAAAGGCGCAGGTGCCGATGGCCGAAATGCTCAACTACGCCCCGGCGCTACGCTCGATGACCCAAGGGCGCGCGAGCTTCCACATGGAGTTCTCGCACTACGAAGAGGTCCCGCGCCTGGTGCA
>JBDTZG010000102.1:0-13649 GCA_040005235.1 Acidobacteriota bacterium
CGATCGCCGTCACCGACGAAGAGATCCTCGAAGCCAAAGCCGCGATCGACGCCTCCGGAGTCGGCTGCGAGCCCGCCAGCGCCGCGAGCGTTGCGGGAGTGAAGAAGCTGGTCGCCGAAGGCACCATCCGCCCCGACGAACGAGTCGTCGCCGTCCTCACCGGCCACGTCCTCAAAGACCCCGGCATCCTGATCAGCTACCACCGAGACATGGACCCGCCCCCGCCGGGAGCCAATAGGCCGATCGAGATCGACGTGGATTTGGGGCAGCTGGAGCGGGCGCTCAAGGGGGCGAGGGATTGAAATCCCTCGCGGCCTCGGGCGCCGGAGTTGACTGCCGTCCTACCCTTCGTCGAGGTAACGCTTGTAGTCGGTAGAAAGATCGCCACGTCCTTCGCCCGAACCGATGAATCCTGTTCTTGCTAAGACCTCGGCTGCGCGGGAGACTCCGCGAGAAACTTCCCCGTAGTAGCGATCGATCGCGCGCCTCAGGATCGCTGTAGTGCCCTCCCCAGTTGCGCGCTTCAAGAATTCGAAACGCTCCGACCGCTTCTCATCGAGACGAACGCTGACTCTCATCCCTTCCCCTACTCCGGAGCGAAATACACCGTAAAGATCGCCCGCCGTTCGCGGTCAGGGGAGGTGTTTTCGAACGCGGCGGTGAATGACGTTCCCGCCGGGCCTTTGCGAATCCCAGGATCGAGAGGGAAGCGGCAGGTGCCCACGGGGCAGTCGGTTCCGGCGCGGCAATCGCGCGAGGCTCCGCCGTCTTCCACTTCGTAGCGGTAGCCGGTGAAGCGGGCTTCTGGAGGCAAAACGATCCGCAGCAGGCGGCAGCTTGGCGGGAGACCCGCTTCGGCCTTGGCCGTATCGCGGTCGCGCAGACGATCGTCGAGCCCCTCGCCGCAGGGCGTGGTCCCGGGCGCAATGGCGACTTCGACCGAAAGCGCCTCCTCTCCGGCCTTGCATTCGATGCACGAGCGTTCGGCGTAGGAGCGGTGCTGGGCCTTGGGTTCCGGTAGTGCCGGGGCCGGAGTCGCGGGGGCAGCGGGGGCGGGAACCGCCGCGGAGGCGGGGGTCGGTGCAGGGGTCGGAACCGGCGGGGCAACCGGCTTCGGCTGCGGGGCGACCGTCGGCGCAGGGGTCGGCGCGGGAGCCGGCGGCGGAATCGAACGGACCGGCGGCGCGGGCGAAGGAACCGGGGCAGGGCTCGGGGCCGGCGTTGCGACCGCGGGCGCGGGCTTCGCGGCCGGAGTCTGCGGCGTGGTCGGAGCGGGAGTCGGTGCCGGCTTGGGAGCGGCCGAAATGGGCGGAGCCGTGTTCGGAGCATTCGGAGCCGACGTCGGTGCGGGAGCCATGGCCGGTGCAGACGGCACGGCGGCAGCCTTCTCTTCACCCGGAGCTTTTTTCACCTCCGGAACAGCAACCGGGGCGGCCGGAGCAGTTGCCGGGGTTGCCGGGGCCGGAGCAGGCGCCGCGGGCGCTAAGGCAGCTACGGCCGGCTTGCCGACCTGCGGTCCGCCGTTGGGATCTCCCGCGGAACGTCCGGCATGCGGGCGACCGATTCGCACGCGCAATGTCTGGGTGGCCCCCGGCGTGTTTTCCTGGAAGGTCGAGAGCACGGCGGGCTTCTTTTCGCCCGAGAGAACGAATTCGGCATGCATCGATAGCGCGCCGTCCATTTTCACTTCGAGCGCCCACCAACCCTCGGCGATCGAGAAGAAATTCGCCTCCCCCGCTGCGTCCGTGGACACGATCGCCGGCCCGGTCTTCGGTTCGACACCCTGGTAGAGCAGGCGCACCTTCGCTCCCTCGACTGCCTTGCCCGCCGAGTCTTCGACCTTTACCTCCAGGGAAGACGGGCCGCGCCAGACCTCCGCCGCACTGAGCGGCAGCGCGATCCCCGAAGCGAAGGCGAACGAGACCAAGAATGAGAGAGCTTTGCCGCGCATCCCAGAACCTCCCCGAAAAGCATCGATCGAACGAACTCTATTCTAGACCCGTCCGGATGGAGCCATCTTCCACCCCCTCCCCCGCGCCGTGATACAAAACCAGGCATGCCTGGATTGCTCCGCTCGCTCTACGAAAAGCTGCTCGCCGATCCGCTTGGATTCTCGACTCCGCCCCCGCAGCCGCCGCGCGTCTCGGCTTCGATCGTGCCTTGGCGGGTGGGGGATTCCGGGGAGGTCGAAGTCTACTGGGTGCGTCGGGCGGCGGAGCTGGCGTTCATGGGCGGGTGGCACGCGTTCCCGGGGGGAGGGCTGTCGAAGAGCGATGCCGCCCTGCCGGTGCATGGACTGCCGAAGGGCATCTCCGAAGGCTCGACCGTGGCGCTGCCGCCCGAAGCGCTGCGGCTGGGCGACACCGATCCCGATCTGGTGGCGGGTCTGCTCGCGTGCGCATTGCGTGAGCTGTTCGAGGAGGTCGGCCTGCTGGTCGCGTACGGGATTCCGGCAGGATTCGACCTCGCCGCCGCCCAGCGCGCGCAGTTGGCCGACCCCAAGCAGCTCGGGGTTCAGCTCGAAGAGACCGATGCCCAGCTCGACGCGTCGCGGTTGGTCTTCGCGGGCCGCTGGCTCACGCCGCCGTTTGCGCCCATGCGCTTCGACAATCGGTTTTTCCTGCTCGAATGGCCGGCCGAGGAAAATCACCAGCCGCACGTGATCCCTGGGGAGCTGGCGACCGGTGAATGGATTTCGGCCGGTGCCGCATACGACCGTTTCCGCCGCGCCGAGGTCCTCGCCGCCCCTCCAATCCTCCACATCCTGCGCGTCCTCGCCGAGGACGGCCCGGAGCGGGGGCTCCCCCGGCTGCTGATCCCTTCGGAGGCGGACTGGGGGCCGATGCGGAAAATCGAGCTGCGGGAAGGGATCGCGATGCTGCCGGTCCGGACACGGACCCTTCCGCCGGCCGCCACCACCAACGCCTACCTGCTCGGCCGGGGCGAGGCGGTGCTGGTCGATCCCGGCTCCGATCTGCCGGAAGAGATCGACCGGCTCCACGCCGCGCTCGGCGCCGCCCAGGCGCAGGACGGCCGGCGACCAACCGAAATCTGGCTCACCCACCATCACCCGGATCACGTCGCGGGCGCGGCCGAGATGCAGCGCCGGCTCGGGGTGCCGATCGCCGCCCATCGGGAGACCGCGGAGCGGCTGTCCCACCGCCTCACGGTCGCCCGCCAGCTGAACGACGAGGAGCGCGTCGAGCTGGCGGGCAACTCATACGGCGAGGCGATGACTTTCCGCGTGCTCCATACGCCGGGGCACGCGCGGGGGCATCTCTGCTTCTTCGAGGAGCGCCAAGGCTCCCTGATCTGCGGCGACCTGGTGGCCGGGATCGGCACGATCGTGATCGATCCGCCCGAAGGGGACATGACCGGGTATCTCGCTTCGCTCGAACGGATGATCGCGCTGCCGCCGCGGACGCTCTTCCCCGCCCATGGTCCGGCGATCGAGGACGCGGCGGGCAAGCTTCGAGAATACGTCGCCCACCGCCTGCGCCGCGAGGAGAAGGTGCTCGCCGCTTGGGGCAACGGCCTGCGCACCGCGCACGACATGGTCGCCCGGGTTTACGACGATGCGCCGGACGCCGCGAAGATGCTCGCCGAACGGCAGATCGAGGCGCATCTCATCCGCCTGCGGACGCTCGGGCGAATCTAGAAGCGGGAAGGCGGAATCCCGCCTCCCCCGGTTTCGGTTCCTACCAGCAGGAGGGCCTACCCAATGTTCCACCGCATTCTGATTCCCCTCGCGTTCAACGACGAAAACGAGGCTGCGATCCGCGTCGGCTCCGACCTCGCGACGCGCGAAGGTTCCGAAGTCTTGCTGCTCCACGTGGTCGAAACCATCCGCGGCATTCCGTTCGAGGAGATGCGCGACTTTTACGAGCGGCTGGAACGCCGGGCCGAAAGCGAGCTGGGAAAAGTCGCCGATCGCTTCCGGGCTTTGCAAGTATCGGTAAAAAGCGATGTCGTGTTCGGCGCCCGCGCCGAGCAGATCGTGACCTATGCCAAGGAGCGCGGCGCCGATCTGATCGTCCTCTCTTCGCACCCGGCGAGCCCTGACCAGCCGGCGAGCCTCGGCACGATCAGCCATCGGGTTGCCCTGTTCGCGAGCTGCCCGGTTCTTTTGGTGAAATAGGCCCGCTCCCCGCTAGACTTCCCGCCCATGAAGACGACGCGAGCGGTGCTGATGCTGGGCCTCATGTTCGCAGGCCGGGAGGGGTACGCCTTGGACGGGAAGTGGACGCCGGAGCAGGTGCTCCAGATCGATGCGAAGTGGCTACGCGAGCAGGGGCTCGAAATCCCGCCGGCCTCGCTCTGGAGCGAGATGGGCGGCGGATTGCTCGAAGCGGCGGTGGGGATCGAAGGATGCTCTTCCGGGTTCGTGTCTTCCGACGGGCTTTTGATCACCAACCACCATTGCGTCTTCTCGATCCTCCAGCAGCATTCGACTCCGGAGCGCGATCTGATCACCCACGGCTTCCTGGCCCATTCGAAAGCCGACGAGCTGTCGGGCGGCGGCGTGCGAGCGGCGATTCCCCATCGCGAAACCGATGTCACCGCGGCGGTCGTGGGAAGCGTGCCGGACGGGGCGGACGATCTGGCGCGTTTTCAGGCGATCGAACGAAAGGGCAAAGAGCTGGTCGCCGAATGCGAACGCCAGCCCAGTCGCCGCTGCCGGTTCGCGGCGTTCGACGGCGGCGTGTCGTACCGGCTGATCGAAACGATCGAATATCCGGACGTGCGGCTGGTCTACGCGCCGCCGCGCGCGGTGGGCGAATACGGCGGCGAGATCGACAACTGGAGCTGGCCGCGCCATACCGGCGACTTCGCTCTGCTCCGGGTATGGGCAGCGGCGGACGGCTCGCCCGCGCAAAAGGGCGCGGGGACAGAAAGCTACAAGCCGCGCCACTGGTACCCGATCGCCCCCCAAGGGGTGCAGCCGGGCGATTTCGTGATGCTCGCCGGTTACCCCGGCATCACCTATCGGTCGCTGATCGCGGCCGAGATGCACGAGCGGGCGGAGCTCTACTTTCCCCGCCGGGCCGAGCTGTACCGCGCCTGGATCGAGATCATGGAGGCGGCGTCGAAGCAGGGGGACGCCCCGCGCCTGGCGCTCTCGGACCGAATGAAATCGCTGGCCAATCGCGAGAAAAGCGCGCGCGGCCAGGTGGAGGGGCTGGCCCGGGGCAGAGTGCTGGCGAAGAAAGAGGCGGAAGAACAGGAGATCCTCGCCTGGATCGCCGCCCATCCCGCTTCGACGACCCCTGTGACTCCCGCAGCCATCTCGGCCAGCGCGGCGCATGCCGAGCTGGCGACCCGGATCGCCGAACGGATCAAGACCTGGGATCGCGACTTCCTGCTGTCGCAGGCGCGCGGCGGATCGAAGCCGCTCGATCTCGCGCTCACCCTCGTCCGGTGGGCCGGAGAGCGCGCGAAGCCCGACCTCGAACGCGAGCCGGACTACATGGCGCGCAACAGCGATCGGCTCGCCGAACGTTTGAAGCTCGACCAGACGAAGATGCACGGACCGACCGAAGAGGCTCTGCTCGCCGACTGGCTCGGCCGATTCGCCGCGCTACCCGCGACCAGCCGCTCGGCCGCGGTCGAAGCGGTTCTCCATGGCGCCAATGGCGCCGACGGCTCCGATGACTCCAACCACGCGGCCCGCGGGCCGGAAGCGATCCGCGCGAAGGCCGCTACCCTACTCTCCGGATCGAAGGTCGCAGACGCGGCGGAGCGAGCGAAGATGGCGGGCGAGACGGAGGAACAGCTGCGCGCCCGTCGCGATCCCCTGCTCGACTTCGCGTTCGTGCTCGATCGCGAGCTGCGCGCCGCCAAAGAGCGCGACGACCGCCACGAGGGCGCCGTCTCGCGCCTGCGTCCGGCCTGGCGCAAAGGGGTGGCGGCCTGGGCAGGCAAGCCCATCGCGCCCGACGGCAACAGCACGCTACGCGTGACGTTCGGCCACGTCGAGGGGTACCGGCCGCGCGACGGAGTCTGGATGGAGCCGCAGACCACGCTCGCCGGCATGGTCGAGAAGAACACCGGGCAAGAGCCGTTCGCGGCGCCCGAGCGCCTGCTGGCCGCGGCACCCGAGGCTCCGAAGAGCCGCTTCGCCGACCCGAGTTTGCACGACGTGCCGGTGGCGTTTCTCGCCGACGCCGATACCACCGGCGGCAATTCGGGCAGCCCGGTGCTGAACGGCAAGGGCGAGCTGGTCGGGGTCAACTTCGATCGCGTGTGGGAAAACGTCGCGAACGACTTCGGCTTCAACCCCGAGGTCGCAAGAAACGTCGCCGTCGACGTCCGCTACCTGCTCTGGATGCTCAATGGCATCGAGGGCGAAGCCGCCCGGCCGCTGCTCGACGAGTTGCTCGGCGCGGGTGCGCCTCCGAAAGCCGCCGCCAAGCCATGAGGCACTCGCTCGGCGGCGAGGTCGCGCCAGGAGATCCGGCGGCGGCCTCGCCGCGCCCATCCGTGCTGCGTTGGGTAATGGTCTGGCTGCTGCTCGCGGCGGTCTACTTCGCCGTTCGCTTGGCCGTGCGCTGGCTGTTGAGCGACGCCGGAGCGGACGAGGGCGCGGCAGGTTTTTCTCTCTTCGAAAATCTCCGCGGTCTCGACCGGCGCGAGCTGGCGATCGTACCGGCGGCGCAAACCCTCGCGCTCGCCCTCCTGGCAGAGCTGCGGCGCGCGGTCAAAGAGTAAAGATCGTTTAACCGGCCGTCTCGTCCGGATCGTCGGGTTCGAACGCCAGCAGGACGACCGTGACGTTGTCGGTTCCGCCGCGGGCGTTGGCGTCGGCAACCAGGGCGCGGCAGGTCTCGTGGAGCGACTTTCCGGAGACTAGGGCATCGCGGATCTCGCGATCCGAGAGCATCGTGGTCAGGCCGTCGGAGCAGAGCAGGAATAGGTCGCCCGGCACCATCTCCAGCTCGCGGACGTCGATCAGGATCTCCGATTCGCCGCCGAGCGCGCGGGTGACCACGTTCTTGAGCGGATGGGAGCGCGCCTGGTCCTTGGACAGGAAGCCCGCGACCACCTGCTCGTGCACCCAGGTGTGATCCTGGGTGAGCTGTTCGAGCACCCCTTGGCGCAGGCGATAGGCCCGGCTGTCGCCGACGTGGGCGACCGCGCCGGACTCGCGCTCGAACAGAAAGCCAACCACCGTGGTGCCCATGCCGGAGAGCGAATCGTCCTGCTCGATCGCCCGCAGCACCTTGTGATGAGCCGTCTTGAGCGCCGTCTTGAGCCTTCTTGCGCCATGGCCGAGGGCGCCGTCGGGGCCCAGCGGAACGCCGTCGGAGGCACTCTTTTCGATGTAGTCGCGAATCGCCCGCACGGCCACCTGGGCCGCGACCTCGCCGTGATTGTGGCCGCCCATGCCGTCGGCGACCACGTACAGACGGTGTTCGGGGTCGATCTCGAAGTAGTCCTCGTTGTGGAGACGAGTCAACCCAACGTCGGAAAGTCCGCAGGCTTTCACTCTCAACATCAGCCGCTCCGTCCGAAGAAGCCGCGTCGCCGCACGGGGGCGAGGGCATCCAGAGCGGCGGCGACCTGCGGATCGTCGCCGCCCCAGTTGATCGCTTCGCGGTAGAACCGCTCGGCTTTTTGTATGTCGCCGGTCTCGGCGGCGAGACGTCCGGCGAGCTTCAGATAGCCGGGGTTCATCGGCGTAAGTTGGCAGGCGCGCTCGATCGCGATCAGCGCCCGCGGCATCTGCCCGGCATCCTGCGAACAGGCGAGCGACAGGTGGTGCCAGGCCTGGGCGTTGCCCCGGTCCTCTTGGACGGCCGCATCGAAATTCTCTACCGCGGCCGCGAAATTGCGCTCGCGGTACGCCTTGATTCCGCGCTGGAGGTAGACCCGCCCCAGATTGCGTGCATCGACCACCTTCGCCGGCTCGACCGGCCGGGCGAGCTGGTGGTCGTGGTCGCGGCGCTGGGCCGAGTCGGAAAGGACGTTGAACGCCTGGGTGATGGCCTGGAAATCCAGCTCCGCCCGGTCTTTCTCCGCCCCCTGGAATCGATCCGGGTGACGCTCGCGCGCCAGCTCGCGAAAACGAGCCCGAACCTGCTCCTCGGTGGCGTTCCGGGGCAAAGCGAGAACCGAATAGAAATCGTTGGCCATGGCTCGGCGTTTATTGAAGCTTGATTCTATACAAACGGAGCGCCGTGGAGCGCACCACGTCGGGAATATTGCGGTCGCGGCCCATGTCGCGCAAGTCGCGCACCGACAGCCGGGCGACCAGGCGCATCGAATAGACCACCGGCGTCCGCGGGTTTTGCACCAGCGCCTTGATGATCGGATACTTCGAGATCCATTCCCGGCGGGTGGCGATTTCGGCCAGGACCTCCTCGCACACCGCCCGGTTGCGCGCGATCTGCTCGGCTTCGGTGTCCGGAATGCCGTTGTTGGCCATTACCGCGAGCGCGATCTGCGCCACCGGATCGCGGATCAGGATGTTGCGCAGCGGCTTGGACGCCCCGCGCGTCAGGCGCATGCGGGCCGGCACCGGCAACAGGCGGATCTGCCCTTCCGAAAGCCCCGTGAGGTCGTCGAACTCGCCGGCCACCGGTTCGTTCTTGACCGCTTCGATCGCCGCGACGAAAGCCTCGTCCGAGATCTCCGGAATCTCCTGGACGACGGCGGCGGCGCGCGGCAGAAGGTGTTGGCGATACTCCAGGATGCGGCGATGGGTGTAGATCGCGATCTGCGGGTTTTCTTCCAGGGCGTCGAGAATTCCGGGCTCTTCGACGATCGCGTCCTGGCGCAGGATCAGGATTTCCTGGAGGTCGGCGGGCAGCCAGCGAGCCATTTCGACCAGCAGCCGGCGCGGCACGTCGCGCCGCCGCAGGATCGCTTCGAGCACCACCGGATGGCGCAGGCGGTCGGCGCAGAAGGCGAGCACCTCGAAGACCGGGGTCTGGTCGACCAGCCGGGCGAGCATCCGCGGGTCGAGCGAGGAGAGAGAGCGGTCGGCCAGCGTTGCGATCTCTGCATCGGCCGAGCGGGCAAGCTCGACCTGGAGCGGGATCATCTCTTCGGGGGGGAGCGGCAAAAGCCCGCCCGCGGCCAGGCGTCGTAGCTCTAGGTTGCCCCCGGATCGAACCTGCTCGATCAGGGCGTTGCCGCCTTCGGCCACGCTTAGTGAGACTCTTTCTCGCTCTGTAGTTGGCGCAGGGTGTCGAGATCGATCGTGCGCCGGATGACCTCGCCCTGGCGCCGCGACAGGGGGTAGGGCAGTCCGTTCAATCGGGCATCGACCGCGCCGGAGCTGCCGAGGGTCAGCTCGATCGTGCGATCGGCGTCGACCTGGACCGTCTCGCCCTGCACCCGCTTTTCGCTCACGTGGCGGGCGCCGCCGTCCATCACGGCGTCGATCCAGCAGTCGGCGGTGAAGTCGAGGGTCAGGCGCAATGCTCGGGCGGGTACCGCGGGCGCCGGTTCGACCGGCACGGATTGGAGAGCCGGAGCGGTGGCGGCGTTGGCGGGCGGTGATTTCGGGGTCTCCGCCGCGGACGGCGCAGGCGAGCCGCCCGGCGGCGGCGTGGGGTGCTGGCGCCGCTGGTCGGCGAGCCAGGCGGCGAGCGCCACGACGCCGAGCAGCACGGTGGTCGCGAGGCCGAGAAACAGCCAGCGTTTCCAGGTGCCGGAGGACGACGAGCGCGGCATCGACAGGCTCGGACCCGAGGGGTTCGGCCCGTCGGAGCCCGCGGCTCCTTCCCGGCCTTCCATCCCTTGCGCGGCGAGGAAATGATTGACCACCTCGTCGGGATTCAGGCCGACGTACCGGGCGTATTCGCGCAGGAACCCGCGGGCGAACACCGGCGCCGGCAACAGGGCGAAACGGTTTTCCTCCAACGCTTCGAGGTAACGCAAGCTGATCTTGGTCCGCTCGGCGATCTCGCGCAGGCCGACCTCGCGCGCTTCGCGCTGGCGGCGCAGCCAGATGCCGAACGAAGCCGGATCGCCATCTGTTGGACGCTCGATCGGCACGGCGGGCACCGAAGGCGTTGAGCCTTCAGGGTTGGACTTGGCGCCGCGTGATCGCGACTCGACCGGAGGAGGCAATTCGGAATCGGCTCCGTGTTGGGGAATACGACGTCGTTTGAAGGGTTGTTCCGCCACTCGAAGATCAACTCTACGCGCCCGGTCCCTGCCGGTCAAATATGGATCGATGAAAAAGTTAGGTCGCCCGGCCGCTGAGCAGCTCGGCCCGGCGGCGCAGCGGCGCGGCGAGCCGGGAATCGCCCGCCAGACCGCGAAGCTCGTCCTTGCGCAGGGCCGGCAGCAACGGCAAGGCGACCGCCGCCGGCGTGTGCGGGTTCCGGCAGATCAGCAGGCGCAGATCGTGGCGCGTCCCCCAGCGCGGGTTCGCGGCCACCGCGGCGAGCAGCGCCGGCTGCGCCCGATCGCTCGAGAGCGCGGGAGCGAGCAAACCTTCGGTGAGGCGCGGATTCTCCAGCAGCGCGGCGATCACCCGCGGCGTCGGGTCGGACCGCAGGGCGGCGATCACGCCCGCCCCGCCGCGGCGGGCGATCGCGATCTTCTCCCCCACCGACAGGCGCGGCAACCGGGTGAGCAGCGCCAGCTCCGCCGCCCGCCGGACGGTCGGGCGCACCCGGACCTCCAAACTGACAGCCAGCAGGTCGGCCCAGTAAAGCCCCACCACCAGATTGAGCGCCACCACCTCGGGCGCGCGCGGCGAGAGCGCGAGCGCCCGGCGGACCTCGTAGGCCGAGACCAGGTGCGACCGCTCGGCGATCGCCCGCGCGCCCTCTGCCGAAAGATAAGGATTGCGCAGCGCTTCGACCGCCTCGCCCGCGTCGATCTCGTCGCCCTGCTCGGCGAGCAGGCGGGTCAGCTCTTCAGGACCCGCTTCGCGCAGCCTGCGCCCCAGCTCGGTCTCCTGCCAGGGTTTCGCCGGATTTCCGGGCGCGGAGAGCCCCCTTTCCGCATCCCCCGGGGTTTCCGCATCGGGCGGGTCGGACGATTCGCGCAGAGCCTCGGCATCCACGCGATAGAGCTTACCGCCGTCGGGGGCCGGTTTCTGCTATCGTTCGCGGTCCCCTATGTCGATCTCTCGAAATACTCAGACCCAACTGTCCAAAGGCGACTTCTCAGCGATCGAAACCGATTGGCTGGCCAAGACCGCCGCATCCCCCGAAGAGCTGGATTATTTTGTCGGCGTCGCCCGCGCTCTCACCGGCAACGGCGAGGATTCGCGCGCCTCGACCCTGCTCGAAATGCTCGACGACGAGCTGAAATCCAAAGAGCTTTGGCGCGTGCGCCTGAAGCTCCTCTCCCGCGCCGGCAGCATCTACGTCGCCGACGACAAGCTCCATGCCGCGATCATGGCGACGCTCAAGCGGATTCACGGCTCTCGGCCGAGCTTCCAAGGGCTCGCCGACGCGGCTGGTCTTTCTCGCGCAATCCACGACCTGCCGAAGACCTGGGAAAAGGTCGAGCGCTTCGAGAGCCTGCTCGCGTTCGACGTCGGTTCGGTGGTGATGATGGAGGGCAAAGGGGTCGGCCGGGTGGTCGAGGTCAACCTCGGCCTCGAAAGTTTCAAGGTCGATTTCGAGCGCATCCGCGGCATGAACGTCGGCTTCAAGGCCGCCGCGAAGCTGCTCCGTCCGCTCGAACCCGGGCACATCCTGCGGCGCAAGCTCGAAGAGCCCGAGACGCTCAAGTCACTGGTCAAGGAGCAGCCCTCCGAGCTGCTTCACGGCGTGCTGTCGAGCTTCGGCCGGCCGTTGAACGCGACCGAGATCCGCGAGGCGCTGGCGGGCATCGTCTCGGAATCGCAATGGACCGGTTTCTGGAACGCCGCCCGGAAGCACCAGCAGGTGGTGGCCGCCGGCACCGGCAAGCAGACTTACCGCTGGGCCGAGACCAGCGCCGACGCGCTGGACGATGTCTGGCGCGCCTACACCAAGGCCGACCCACGGCGGAGAATCGAGCTGTTTCGGCGCGACGCCGGGCGCGACCCCGCGCTCGCCCGCAAGATGGCCGACGACCTGGGACGGCTGGCCGAAATCGCCCAAGCGACCGAGCCGGGCCTCGCCTGGGAAATCTGGTTCAACCTCGAACGCCTGCTGGGCGCGCCCGAAGGCGTCGTCTGGGCGCCCGAATCGCTGCTCGAAGACGCCGAGCCGCGCCATCTGGCGGGTGGCATCGAAGACCGCCTGCTCCGCGAGCGCGCTTACGCCATGTGGCGCGAGAAGAGCGAGCGCTGGCCCGAGATCTTCCGCGACCTGTTCGGCATCGAGCAGGATCCGCGGGCGCTCGACCTGCTGGCCGACGGGCTCGCGTTCGCCGCCCCCAAGGACTACGAACGAATTCTCGACGGCCTGCTCGCCCAGCCGCATCGCCAGCCATGCGCCTTCGCCTGGCTCGCCGAGCGGGCGGCGACCGACGAGACGTTGCGCGCCCGGAATCCCTTGCGGCTGATGCAGCAGATCTTCACCTCGCTCAACCGAGACGAGTTCCTGCCGGTCCGCCTCCGCCTGCTCGCCCTGGTCGAATCGGGCAGCACGGTGCCGCGCCTGCTCTCCCACCTCTCCGAAGCGCAGGCGCCGCAGGCGTTCGACGCGGTGGAGCGGGCCGCCGCGCTGGAGCCTTATCAGAGGAAACAGCTGGCCAACGCCCTGGAGCTGCGCTTCGCCTCGCTGCGCAAGGAAGAGGAGGCGCCGCTGTACGCCCGCCGCGATTCGATCGAGGAAAAGCGGATCGAGCTGCACAACCTGCTCACCATCGAGATCCCGAACAACCGCAAGGCGATCGAAGAGGCGCGCGCCCACGGCGACCTGCGCGAGAATTTCGAGTACAAAGCAGCTCGCCAGCGCCACGAATACCTGAACTCCCGCGCCGCAGCGCTCAACGGCGATCTCTCCCGGGTCCGCCCGATCGAAGAGACCGCCGACCTGACGGAGATCCGCATCGGCACCCGCGCCCATCTGGTCGGCGGCCGGACGCTCACCCTGCTCGGCCCCTGGGAAAGCCAGCCGGAACAGGACGTCATCTCCTACGAATCGGACCTCGGCAAGTCGACTTTAGGGCTGCGCATCGGCGGCGAGATCGAGCTCGACGGCATCAAGTACAAGATCGAGTCGATCGAGTCGGCGGGCTAGGGGGGCGGAGTTAGGCTAAGACCTCGGCAGAGGAGCCTCTCCCGGGATCGCCGAGCACCAGCTCGGCCGTTTTTGCGATCTCAACCGCTTCGGTGCCGAGCTGGCGCTCGGCGGTCCCAGGGAAAAGCCGAAGCCACGAACCTTCCAGTGTTACGCTCTGCGCTGATTCCCTGGAACAGACAATGAGCTACGTTTCTCCACCGAGAGGGCAATCCCGACGCCGCGCGGGCCGATCTGGCCGAGGCGCAGGAGATCGCGGAGCGGGGGCCGATGCCGTTGTTTCTGGCCGACATCGCCCTATTGCGGGCGCGGCTGTTCCGCGACCGTGCGGCGCTTCAAGAAGCGCGGCGGTTGTTCGAGAAGCATGGCTACGGGCGGCGGAGGGAGGAACTGGCGGACTTGTCGGCGGAGTTGGGGTAAGAATTCGGCGGAGGGGCTTCTCCTGGGCGCGCCGAGCTCCAGCTCGGCTGTTGGGGCGATCTCGGCCGCTTCGAGTGCCGAGCTGGAGCT
>JBDTZG010000048.1:0-40826 GCA_040005235.1 Acidobacteriota bacterium
CCCAGACCACCACTGATCTGGCCCAGATCACCACTGAGCTGCCCCAGACCACCACTGATCTGGCCCAGACCACCACTGAGCTGGCCCAGACCACCACTGAGCTGGCCCAGACCACCACTGAGCTGGACCAGATCACCACTGAGCTGGACCAGACCACCACTGAGCTGGCCCAGATCACCACTGAGCTGGACCAGGCCACCACTGAGCTGGCCCGGATCACCGCTGAGCTGGCTCAGACCACCACTGAGCTGGACCAGATCACCACTGAGCTGGACCAGACCACCATAGATCTGGCCCAAAACACTACTGACCTGGACCAGAACACCAATGATTTGAGCCAGATCATCATTGATCTGGACCTCGCAACCACTGGCCGGGCTGCGATACCCTGCGACCGCAAACTCTTGAGGACAAGGCCGATGCGCGAACTGAGGCCTGACCTCAGCAGATGGCTCCTCCTCCTGCCGCTCGCCTACCTGCTCCATCTCGTGGAGGAGTGGTGGGGCGGAGAGGGCTTCGTCGCCTGGACCGCCCGCGCGTTCGGGCAGCCTGTCAGCGATAGGCGCTTCCTGATCCTCAACGCCATTGTCTGGCCGCTGTTCTGCGCCCTGACCGTGCTCGCGTTCCGCAAGCGCTCCCTGGCCTGGTTTCCCACGACGTGGTGATTCATGGGGTAGTTGCGGTGATTGCGTTCGCGTAGGGAATAGAGATCCCGCAGGCGAGAAAGAGCGCCGTGAGGATGCCCTTCCCGCCTACGCCCTGCTCTTCGCCGGCCGGTCCCTAGGCAGGGACAGGACTATTTAATGGAAGCTACGTCACCACCGGCACGGCAGACCAAGTTCACGAGCTTGAAGTATTCCGCCGGGACGCTAATCCACCAGCTGATTTCGCGTATCGTACCGGGCTCGTCGATATGTCGCTCCGAGTCTTCCGGATAATTGAATAGGCGTTCCTGCACGTCGTCCTTAATGATTCCATAAGACTTCAGTTTCCGACCCCATGTTCCCAGCCACTCATCCAAATCGAGTGGCCCCGTAGAAACACCTTGGCTGAGCGACCAATTAGAATCGACCTGTTCTTCGCAGCACCTTATTCGGAGTCCGTGCTCTTTGCTATCGACACTTTCGGACTTCGCCTGCTCTTCACGCACAAATCTTGCGAAGGCAGTCAACTCATCGTCGAGTAGATTCGCTGCAGCGGCGAAAATTGTATCTTCTGTATCAGACGTAACGCGCCCTTAGGTCACGATCTCAGCAGTTAGGATTGCAATGATCCGAGGTCCGAGAATCTTGGACTTCGAAAGTGCAACGCGTCGATAGGCGTCAAACAAAACCTCTGAACAAGCCTCGTCTTCTAATAGTTTTGTTAGCTCCTCGTCCAACTCGCTAGGCGTCGGAGCACCATTCTGACTCGACACTTCCTTGCAGAACTGCTCAAAAAACTCTTCGGCTCTACGGCGAGTCCATCGATCGATAACATGTGTTCGGAAACTGGAGCCAAGCTTGTCTAGGAATTTTCCCGTAGCGTGGCCAACCATGAGTGTCGATATAGGATCCATTCAAACCTCCTATGGTGCGGTTAACGTGCTCGAACTCTGGCCGGTGCGCAATCGAATGAGAACCGCGCTGTTCATCCCGCTCATCGCTATTGTCCGCAAGAATATCGCGGTTACGGTGGTGCTGGGCGTTCTCAGTGCCCCCTTTCCGCACACCAACGCGTCGGCGCACTCCAAATGGGCGGTCGCGAAGATCTGAGGCCTACTCGAACAGCTCGCCACCCCAATCCTTGGGATGGATGTCGACGATCGTCTGAGTGAACGTCCACCTATGGCCGCCGAGATCGACGGCGGTGTATTGCCTTTCGCCGTAGGGATAGTCGGCGGGGGGATTTATGATCTGGGCGCCGAATTGTTGGGCTCTCGCGCGGTGGATGTCGGCGTCGGCCACACGCACCATGACGGAGTGGCTGGTGTGGGTTGTCAGCTCCGGAGACGAAGATTCTGGAACGACGCGCTGCTCGGTTACGACGATGGCGCCGTCACCGAAAGTGAGCTGCACGCGGTGGTTTCCGATCCGCAGCCGCTCGACGAAACCGAAGGCTTGGCAGAGCCATGTTGCCGCTTCGGTGACGTCGGGGTAGGCGAGCTCAGGGATCACCGTGCTGGGCGGGCATGAGCGATTCGTAGGGAGGTTCATGGCTGTTGCCTCGGAGAGGGAGGAGTAAGGAGATCTCAGTCGGCTTCTAGAAGCGGCTGCTCAAAGAAGCCGATCACCGTCTCCATAGCAGCCAGGATGTCGGATGGTATCTCCGTGCGATCGAGGATTCGGTACGCCACGGCGCGAGCCACCGCTTGGTGCGGACGGAGACCTCGGGTGGCATAAAGATCGCGGGAGGTCCCGTCGTGAAACCTATGGATGCGGTCGTTCAACTCGAAAGGGTCGATCTCGCCTCTTCGCCAGCGGGCGAACTCCTGTTCGACCTTGCCGAGTTCGGCCGAAAGCTCGCGCTCGTGCGCCACCGCCGCCAGCTCTCGCAGCTTCTTGCGATTCGCTTTGGTGTCCAGCTCGGCAGGGCCGCTCATCGTGCTCCTCCCCGGTTGCTCGAAAGGATAGCGCAGCACACTGGAGAGGAGGTGCCATTCGTACGCGATCCGGTCGTTGGCTCGCCCGTCCGCGAGGGGTTGAAACCCCTCGCTACGCTAGCCGTCCCTGGCGGGACGGGTTCGTCGTCGAAAGACCGTGGCGACGGGTAGGGGAGCGTCCCGGGAGGGACGCCGTAACGTAGCGAGCGATTTCAATCGCTCGCGGGGGTCCGGGCTCTCTGGAGCCCCCTACGCCGCCTGCCGCTCCCAAGCCTCCCGCACCCGCGGCGGGGCGTAGATCGATTCCGGGATCTCCGCCAGGCGCGAGGGGTGGATCTGGGGACCCAGGCCGAAGAATTGGCAGAAGCTCATGATCAGCGGACGCCATTTGGCGGGGTCGATGCGGTTTTCGTGGCCTTCCATCACGATCTCTTCGGCGACGTGGACGCGCTCGACGCGGACCTCGATCGCGACCAGGGTGGCCGGCTTTTCGGGATCGCGGTCGCCGACGGGGTGAGAGGCCGTGATCTTCGCTTCGAGCTGGACGGGGCACTCTGCCACGCGGGGCGGGCCGACGAGATCGGAGGGGACGGCGGTGAAGCCGCTGGTAGCGAACTTGTCGCGCTCGTGGCGGTAGCCCATCGCGGCCTTGTGCGGAGGAACGGGATCGGAGCCGGTGGTACGGGCCAGGCGGTCGACGTGGGAGACCAGATCGGCCGACGGCAGATTGAGCACGCACTCTCCCGTGCGGAGCAGGTTCTGCGGCGTGTGGGAGCGCGCTCCGAAGCCGAGCAGGCAGTTCCAGCCGAGCCACCAGGCGGAAGAGATCGGGGCGAGGTTCGCGCTGCCGTCTTCGTTGAGGGTTGAGACCAGAACGACGGGGGTGCCGAAGTAGAGGATCGCGGGATCGAGTGTTTTGTGCATGGCGGGATCGTAGAGATCCCGCCCCAGGGGCCGCACTCCGGATCTTGCGTTCGAACTCTTACTCCGAGCGAACCGCCGAGACCTCCGGAGGAACCCGATCCGCGTGCTGCCAGATCGCGCGCAGTTCCTCCCGCGCCCGAGCGGCGGTCGGCTCGTCGTTGAGCCGGGCCGCCGCGCGGGACAGTCCGAGAAGCGAAGTCGTGCGCCGAGGCGTCCGGGCCAACGCGGTCTCGAACGCGACTTTGGCGCCGGTCGGGTCGCCGCTCGCTAACAGGATCTCACCGAGCAGCTCGTGAGCCGGTTTGTCGACCGTCGGCGGGCCGAAATCGACCGGCATGTCCGCTTCCATCTTGGTCGCGGCGAGCAGGCGCTCGACGGCGAGAGAGGCTTTGCCCTCCGCCGCGGCGATGGCTCCGGCCAGTTCCAGGGTGAGCACCTCCGTGCGCTGCTGCGGCGACCGGTCGGTCGGCTTGTCGGCCGCGAACTTGGCGTCCAGCTCGGCCTTGGCGACGTTCATCTTTGCCGCCTCTGCCTTGGCGGTCGCTAGATCTCCCCGCCGGGCCGCGGCGAAACCGCGGGCGAACGCCAGGCCGAAGCGGGTGGCCGGGCGCGGGCCGGGATCGATCGTCCAAGAGGCGACCTCGCCGCCGAAATCCTCGCTGTCGATCAGGTAACGCGACCACATCGAGACGTAGGAGCCGAGCGACGAGCGGTCCGGGTCGTAGCCAGGGTCGTTCGCCCCCTGGGCATCTGCCGATGTGGCCTCGGTCCGGCACTCTTCGAGCACACGGCGGGCGTCGCGCAGGCGGCCCTGTTCCTGGTAGCCGTAGGCGAGCCAGACCGCATAGTGCCCGCACCCCCGTCCGTGTTTACCGTGGCCGGTAAGCAGGCGATTTCCCGCGGACGTGGCGGCCTCGTTGGCAGCGACCACTCCGTCCCAGTCTCCCAGCGCCAGAAAGATGTGCGACGTCATGTGGAGGGCATGCGGCGCTTCGGGCGCCACCTGGCCGTAGCGGCGCGCGGCGCGCAGGCCCAGCGGGGCGTGGGCCGGGTCGTCGTACGAGTGAATCAGATAGTGGAGGATGCCGGGGTGGTCGGGTAGGCGGCAGATCCACTCTTCGAGGATCGCGGCGGAGCGCATGTAGATCGCCACGTCGCGGCCCGCGTGGGCGGTGCCGAGAATGGACAGAGCATGAAACGCCGCGGCGTCGGGATCGTCGGGGAAGCGCCGGGAGAGGTCGCCCATCGCCGCCTCGTAGCGGAAATCGCGGTCTTCCTTCGATCCCTCGCCGTAGAGGATCTCGATCGCCGCCAGGTACCCCTTTTCGCGATCCGTCGGCGCCTTGGCCGCCCGCTCTTCGGGAATCTTTCCCAGTTTGGCGAGAACCGCCCGGGCGGCGGGCAGATCCTGCTCCATCCAGATCGCGTGATTGAAGGTCATCGCCTCGCCCCAATAGGCCATGGCGAAGCCGGGGTCGATTTTTTCGGCGGCGTCAAACGCCTCGGCCGCGGTCTTGTACTCAAAGTTGTGCAGCTGGGCGAGGCCGTAGAGGAAGCGCTCCTGCGCCGCGGGCGCCCCGGAGTTGGAAAACGCAACCTGGCCCGCAGTGGCGGCGGGCTGTGCTAGCGCGGGGAGGGCGAGAAGGGACCAAAGCGTGCCGAAGGAGGCGATGCGCCGAAGGGGTTTCATGGGGGCGAGCTTATCTCCTCCCTCCGCGGTTCGTACCGTCGAGCTGCGCCGACGGAGCCGCGTCCTGGAGTCTGTTCCAAGGCCACAGACGACTTCGTCGCTGTTCTGGCTGGAGTGCGGAACGCGCGAGTCGCGGTTGCAGAGGTTTCGATGGAGGCAATGATGCCTACGACGCCCAGCGCATCTCCAGCTTTCGATGGGAGGCGACGCAGTCGCGCAGGTAAAGGTCGATGAGGGTCTCGTATGGAATTCCAGTCTCCCTGGCGATTCCTTGGAAATAGGCGATGACGTCGTCACCGACGCGAAGAGTGACCTGCTTCTTGAGCCTCTCCGCATAGGGATTGGGTCTCGATTTCATCGCTGCCAGGTCGTACTCTTTTTCCATTTCCATTTCTCACCTCCGGTAGAGCCCGGCTTCGCTTTTGGTAGCTTCTCGCGCAGAGATCAGGCGGATCACCGACTCGCTCTCTCGGTAGCAGTGGCAAACCAAGAGTAGCCTCAACTGAGCATCTCAAGCCGAGTAGGAGGAACCGGCCCTCCCAATCGGAGTGCTCGTCATCGTAGTACTCGACAGCGAAAGCGTCGTAGAAAACCGTCCGAGCATCCTCGAAGGAGACCTTATGTTTCCTGAGATTCTCCTCGGCCTTGACGGGATCCCACTCGAATTGCAGCTCGTTCATGGTCCTGGTCTGCTCGGCCACCGCGCTCTAGGAGTCTACTTGAAGATCCCGCTGACACGGAACAAACGGGAGTTCCCTCACCCCAACCGCCCCAGCCACTCCGCCATCCCTCGCCAAAGCTCTTCCTTCCGATCCGTCAACCGGTGATCCCCGTCGGCATATAGCCGCAGCTCGATCCGGCGGTAGCGGCAGCGGGCGACGAAGTCGACCACGTCGGCGTAGGGGACCGAGGCGTCCATCCGGCCTTGGAAGATCAGGGTGGGGGTTTGGAGCTGTTCCTGGAGTTCCCCGCGCGGGTAGCGCCGGAGGTCTTCAATCAGCGGCCAGGCGAGGTCGCTTTCGACGAAGCCGTTGTCGAAACGGAGGGTACCCTCCCGCTGCCAGCGCGCCGCGCGCTCGGGGCCTGCCCAGGTGAGCAGGCCTTTTTCCATCTCCAGGGCCGGGGCGATCAAGAGGTTCATGGTGATCCGCTGCGGATGCTTTGCCGCATACCAGAGGGCGGTCGCACCCCCCATGGACGAGCCGATCAGCGCGAAGCGCTCCCAGCCCAGCTCGGCGCGGACGAGCTCGACGTCCTCCAGATTGCGGGAGAGAGTGAGGTCGGCGAGGCTGCCCCCGGAGTTGCCGTGGCCGCGAAAATCGAACGAGGCGAAGCGGTAGCCGGCGGCGAGCGCCTGTTCGCGGAAGAAGTCGGCCTTCTCGCCCGCCTGGGCCGAACCGAAGCCGTGCAGATAGAGAATGCCCGGCGAGCGAGGAGTGCCCTCCGGGGTCGCCAGGCGCAGCGAGATCGACGCCGATTTCCCGCCGCCCCGGGAAACGGGGAGCGTGCGGACGATCTCGGGCGGTCTCATTTCGGGTCGCGAGGGGCACTCCTTGCTTGGCGGCGGTGGCCCGAATCCTAGGCCGAAATCCCGGTTCAGGTAGAATAGCGTCCCCAGGAACCGCTCCATGGACGTATCAGGAGCCCTCCCGTCCCGTCTCAGCGATCCCGACCTTCCTTCTCTATGAGAGAAACGGAGCTTGTTTTGTGACCCGAAGAATGCTGATCAACGCCCAGAGCCCGGAGGAGCTGCGGATCGCCGTAGCCCACGGCACCAACCTCGAGAGCTATCACGTCGAGGTCGCCGACGCCGGGATGACCCGGGGCAACATCTACCGTGGCGTCATCGCGGGCATCCAGCCCTCGCTGAACGCCGCCTTCATCGACTACGGCGCCGAGCGCAACGGATTCCTATCGATTCAGGACGTCGTCCCCGAGGCCTACTACCGTGAACCCTCCGGTGGCCGGCCCAGGATCGAAGACGTGCTCGAAAAGGGCAAGCCGATCGTCGTCCAAGTGAGCCGCGACCCGGAAGGGCAGAAGGGCTCGGCGCTCACCACCAATCTTTCTCTGGCCGGCCGCTACCTTGTGCTCACCCCGTTCGACTCGATGCGCGGCGTCTCGCGCAAGGTCGAAGACGAGGACGTGAGGAAAGAGCTGCGCGAGATCGCGCACAAGCTCGAAGTGCCGGAAGGCTGCGGGCTGATCGTGCGGACCAACGCGCTCGACCAGAACCGGACCGTGCTTGCCCGCGACGTCCAGGCGCTTTTGCGCTTGTGGAAGCGGGTACAGAACGAGGCGATCGCCGGCCGCCAGACCAAGCTGCTCTACTCCGACCAGGACCTGATCCTGCGCGCCATCCGCGACGTCCTCGACAGCTCGATCGAGGAGGTGCTGGTCGACGACGACGCGGCGTTCGAGGCCGCGGGCGAGTACATGCAGGCGTTCCTGCCGCGCAGCAAGACCACGCTGGTGCGCTACACCGAGCGGGCGCCGATCTTCTTCCGCTACGGCGTCGAGGACCAGATCGACAAGATCTACGAGCGAAGCGTGGCGCTCCCCTCCGGCGGCTCGATCGTCATCGACCCGACCGAGGCGCTCACCGCGATCGACGTCAACTCGGGCAAATCGACCCGCGGCGGCAGCCAGGAAGAAACCGCCCTCCAGACCAACCTCGAAGCGGCGGCGGAGGTCGCCCGCCAGCTGCGCATGCGCGACGTCGGCGGCTTGATCGTCGTCGACTTCATCGACATGCGCTCGATCAAGGCAAAGAAAAAGGTCGAAAAAGCGGTCAAGGACGCGATGAAGGTCGATCGCGCCCGGAACAACGTCGGGCGGATTTCGTCCAACGGCCTGGTCGAGATCAACCGGCAGCGGATCTCGCAGGCGCTGCGCCTGCGTACCCACCGGGCCTGCCCGACCTGCGCCGGCACCGGCCGGATCGCCAGCCCCGAGATGGTCGCCTTAAACCTCCTGCGCCGGATCGAGGGGCGCGCCGCCTCGGGCCGGCTCCAGAGCGTGCGGGTCTCCCTCCATCCGGAGTTGGCCGACGCGCTCCAGAACAGTCGGCGGCAGAAGCTCGCCGCGCTCGAACGGGAGTTCCAGATCGGCATCGAGATCATCGCGAGCACCAGCCTGCACCGGCCGGAAGAGAAGATCGAATGGATCGATCGGCCGGGCGGCGCGATCGTGCTGCCGCAAAAGAGCAGCGAGGCGATGGCGCTCGAATTCTCGGCTCCGGCCCTGCCGGCGGCCCCTGCGGCCCCGGTCCGGCGTGACGATAAGCGCCGCGGTTCTGCGAACCAACAGGCGAACCAGCCGGCGATCCAGGCGCGCGAGTTGGCGATACCGGCCCCGGAGAAGCGGGCCCCGGAGAAGCGGACTCCCGCCGGGGCTGCGCCCGAGACCGAAGCCGACAGGAAAAAGAAGCGTCGGCGTGGCGGACGGAATCGGAAGAAAAACGGCGGCACGGCCTCCGAGGCGCCGCTCGATCCGAATCAGGTCCGGGTTTTTGGCGACGAATCGGACGGCGGAGATTTCTCCGGCCCCAACGGCGACGACTTCGAAGCGGACTCCGACCTGGATCTCGATCTCGAAGGCGAAGACTCCGAAGCTTTGGAGGCCGGCTCGGTCTCCGAGACCGGAGAGCCGGAGACCGCGGCGCAGAAAGCCAAGCGACGCCGTCGCGGCGGGCGCAAGCGGAAGCGCGGCGGGAAAAACGGCGATGCGCCGAGCCCTGAGCCGAAAGGCACGGGGGAGGGCGGGGGCGAATTGACCGCGAGCGCCGAATCCGACGAAGACGATGACGATGAGGGAGACGAGGGGCCTGAAGGCGACGAGGCCGGTTCGGTCGAGGCCGCCGACGGAGCCGAATCGCCGGCCGGGCGCGGGAAGAAGCGCCGGCCCCGCCGCCGCGGTGGGCGGAAGCGGGCTGTCGGAAGAGCGAGCTCTGAAGGTGCCGAAGGAGCGGAAGCCGGCGGCAGCACTGAGGGCACGGATGGCACCGTGGGTGCCGCTGGCGGCGATGGCGCAGATGGCGCAGACACTGCCGATGGAAACGTCGGAGAGAGAAGAGAACCTCCCGTCGGGGAACCGGTTGCCGCTCCCGAGGCGGCTCCCGCTCCAGTGGCTCCCCTCGTGTTCGAGCCGCCGCTGACGTTCATCGATTGAGCCATCCGGAGTCGATCGGGGTCTAGCACGAGGGATGGCCTTGTGCCATGATCGGCCCAACGGATTCGACGTAGGTTTTAAGCCCGGCCGAGCCGGTGGGCCGGCGGTGGGCGCGGACTAGGGTGCATTGGCTACGCCCACCAAGGCGACGAGCGCGGGCATGAGCGGAACGCAAAACGAGAGCGGTGCGATCGGAGCTAGAAGTGGCCAGACTGCCGGATTTTCGGCCGGTCTGGCCGATTTAGATGTCACGGATCCGGTCGACCACCGCGCCCCGCTGATCCTCGGCGCCCCGACTTTCCACGCCATCACCGAGGTGGTGGCACGACCCCTCGAACGAAAGCCCACCCGTGGCTGGTGGATCTGCTTTCTCACTTCGGTTGCGATGGTCGGCGTGCTCGGCGTCTCGATCGGCTGGCTGTTCTTTGAAGGAATCGGCGTCTGGGGCCTGAACAATCCCGTCGGCTGGGCGTTCGACATCACCAATTTCGTCTTCTGGGTCGGCATCGGTCACGCCGGCACGCTGATCTCGGCGATCCTCTTCCTGTTCCGCCAGAAGTGGCGCACTTCGATCAACCGCTCCGCGGAGGCGATGACTCTGTTCGCCGTCATGTGCGCGCTGATCTTCCCCGGCATTCACATCGGGCGGCCGTGGGTCGCCTATTGGATGTTCCCGATCCCGAACCAGATGGGCATGTGGCCGCAGTTCCGCAGCCCGCTCATGTGGGACGTCTTCGCGGTCTCGATCTACGGTTCGGTCTCGGCGCTGTTCTGGTTCGTCGGCCTGGTGCCGGACTTGGCGACGATCCGCGACCGCTCGACCGGCATCCGCAGAAAGATCTTCGGCGCCTTGGCGCTCGGCTGGCGCGGCTCGATGCGCCACTGGCAGCACTATGAGAAGGCGTACCTGATCCTCGCCGGTTTGGCGACGCCGCTGGTGCTCTCGGTCCACTCGATCGTTTCGATGGACTTCGCCACTTCCCAGCTGCCCGGCTGGCACACGACGATCTTTCCGCCCTACTTCGTAGCCGGCGCGATCTTCTCGGGCTTCGCAATGGTCGTGACCCTGATGGTGATCACCCGCAAGGCGTTCGGCCTCGAAGAGATCATCACCATGAAGCACTTCGACTACATGGCGAAGATCATGCTGCTCACCGGCATGATGGTCGGTTACGCCTACAGCCTGGAGTTCTTCATCGCCTGGTTCTCGGGCAGCGCCTACGAGCTGTTCACGTTCAAGAACCGGGCGTTCGGCCCCTACGCCTGGGCCTACTGGACGATGGTCTCGTGCAACGTGCTGTCGCCTCAGCTGTTCTGGTTCAAGAAGGTGCGAAGCTCGCTGGTGTGGCTGTTCGTGCTCTCGATCTTCGTCAACATCGGTATGTGGTTCGAGCGCTTCGTGATCATCGTCACCTCGCTCCACCGCGACTTCCTGCCGTCGTCCTGGTTCTACTTCCGGCCGACGCTGTTCGACGTCTCGACCATGATCGGCAGCTTCGGCCTGTTCTTCATGATGTTCTGCCTGTTCGTGCGCTTCCTGCCGGTGGTGGCCACCGCCGAGGTGAAGACGGTGTTGCCGCAGGCCGCGGCGCATCCGCCGAACCCGCCGGTCATCCAGTTCGACGAGCAAGGCGGGCGCGACGCCGCCGGCGCGGCCGAGGGTCGCCTTGGCCTCGCTCCGGGAGGCGCCGTCTGATGGGTCTTCTCCGTCCGAGCCTGCCGCCCGGTGACCGCTTCGGCGCCCTGGCCGAGTTCGCCGATCCCGCCGAGCTGTACCACGCCTGCGAAGCGGTTCGCGATGCCGGCTACACGAAGTGGGACGCCCATACGCCGTTCCCCATTCATGGCTTGGACCGGGCGATGGGCCTCAAGGCCTCGAAGCTTCCCTGGGTGGTGCTGATCATGGCCCTCGGCGGCGCGCTCGCCGGGATCGGCCTTCAGGGGTGGGTGAGCACGACCGCCTATCCGCTGGTGATCAGCGGCAAGCCATTCTTCAGTTGGCCGGCGTTCGTGCCGATCACCTTCGAGCTTTCCATCCTGGGTGGCGCCTTGGGCGCGGTATTCGGGATGTTCGCGATGAACCAGCTGCCGACCTTGTACCACCCGCTGTTTGGGAAGACGAGCTTCGAGCGGGCGAGCGACGACGGGTTCTTCCTCTCGATCGAATCGTGGGATCCGAAATTCGACCCCGACCGCACCGTGGAGATGCTGCGCCAACTAGGGGCCAAAGAGGTCGAGCTGGTCTCAAGCTAGCGAAATGTCCCGATGACCGATCACGCACACTCTTCCGCTTCGCGCCCCGCCGTGCTCCTCGCGTCGTCGTTCTGGCTGCCGCAGGGTCACGCCTGGCGGCGCTTTCCCCTCGTAGGCTTGGTGCTCGCGGCCCTTGGCCTCGGGGCCAGCCTGGCGGGTGGCTTGGCCAGCCCGGCGATGCGCTCCCAGCTCTGGCATTCCTGGCTGGTCGGCGCCTTGTTCGCCCTCAGCATCGGCTTGGGCGGTCTGTTCTTCGTGCTCGTCCATCACTCGACGCAGTCGGGGTGGGGCGTGGTGGTCCGGCGGATCGGCGAAAACGCCATGGCGACGCTGCCGTGGATGGCGCTGCTGTTCGTGCCGTTGATCTTTGGGCTAGGCGACCTGTTTCCCTGGAGCCACGCCGACGCGGTGGCCAAGGATCCTTTGCTGCTCCACAAGCAGCCCTACCTGAACCCGACGTTCTTCCTGATCCGCACGGTCGTCTATTTCGCCATCTGGTCGTTCCTGGCGATCCGGCTGGGAGCTCTGTCGCGGCTTCAGGACAAGACCGGCGATCACGACCTCACCCGGCGGATGCGGCGGATGAGCGCTCCAGGGCTGATCCTGTTCGCGCTCTCGGTCACCTTCTTCTCTTTCGACTGGGTGATGTCGCTCGATCCGCATTGGTATTCGACCATTTTCGGGGTGTACTTCTTCGCCGGTTCGGTGATGGCCTTCTTCGCCTTCATGACGCTCATCGCCATTGGGCAGCAGACCCTGCTTCCCCGGGTGGTCAACGAAGAGCATCTGCACGACATCACGAAGCTCATGTTCGCGTTTCTGGTTTTCTGGGCCTACATGGCGTTTTCCCAGTTCATGCTGATCTGGTACGCGAACCTGCCGGAAGAGACCGGGTTCTTCGCCCAGCGCCTGGCCGGTTCCTGGCGGCCGGTGAGCATCGCTCTAACGCTCGGCCATTTCATCGTGCCGTTCTTCTTCCTGCTGCCGCGCACGATCAAGCGGAGTCCGAAAGCCTCGGCGATCGCCGCGCTCTGGCTCCTCGTCATGCATGCGATCGACATGTACTGGCTGGTCATGCCCAGCCTTCATGTCGGAAGCATCACCCTCAGTTGGCTCGACGTCGCGGCCCTCGTGGGCTGCACGGGTGTTTTTTTGGCGGCGTTCGGCTCGTCGCTCGGGCGCCAGGCTCTGGTCCCGTTGCGCGACCCGCGCCTACCGGAGTCGATGACCTTCGAGAACCAGTGAAAATCTCGCTAGGATAGGCAGGTCGGCGCGTTCTCGAAATCAACCTTAGCCCATTCAGAAGGAGCTTAAAGATGTCCAATCAGAAGAATGTCCTGGCCGGCGGCTGTGTCGCCCTGGCCCTCGCCCTGACAGCCGGCCCGGCATTGGCTGGCGATATCGTCGGAACCGTCAACTACACCGGGAAAGTCCCGACGCTGAAGCCGATCGCGATGGATGCCGATCCGGTCTGCGCCAAGAAGCACACTTCGCCGGTGCCGAGCGAGGCGCTGGTATTGGGTGCGGGCAACACGATGGGTAACGTCATGGTGCGGGTCAAAGGTGCCGTCGCTGGAAACTATCCGGCTCCCGCCGCGCCGGTGGTGATCGACCAGAAGGGCTGCCAGTACCACCCGCATGTGCTGGGCATCCGGGTCGGCCAGACCCTGAAGCTCAAGAACTCGGACGGTTTGCTCCACAACGTGCACGCCCTGCCGAAGGTCAATACCCCGTTCAACATGGCGATGCCCGCCAATCGCACCGAGGCGGATTCCAAGTTCGGCAAGGAAGAGGGGATGTTCCTGGTCAAGTGCGACGTCCACGGCTGGATGGCCGCCTACGTCGGAGTCTTCTCGAACCCCTTCTTCTCGGTCACGGGTCCGGACGGCAAGTTCAAGATCTCGGGCCTGCCGCCGGGCACCTACGACGTCGAGGCCTGGCAGGAAAAGCTGGGCATGAAGACGATGAAGGTGACCGTCACCGCCGCCAAGGCGGGCACCGCGAACTTCTCGTTCGCGCCGCCGGCCAAGTAAACTCTTGAGCTAGACCCGAGATCGAACCGAAAGACCGAGTAACCCGAAAGCCACCAGGGAGAGCCATGGCCACGACCGAACTTGCGCCCGCTCATGCCGGAGCCGCGCACGACCACGAGCACGCCGAGCACCCGGAGCTGGGCTTCTGGCGCAAGTACGTGTTCTCGACCGACCACAAGGTCATCGGCATCCAGTATGCGGTGACCGGCCTGTTGTTTTTGCTGTTCGGCTTCTGCCTGGTGATGCTGATGCGCTGGCAGCTCGCCTTCCCCGGACGTGCCCTGCCGCTGATCGGCAAGCTGTTCGGCGAGGCGCGCATGCCGGGGGGCTCGATGCTCCCCGAGTTCTACAACGAGCTCGGCGCCATGCACGGCACGATCATGGTGTTCCTCGGCGTCGTGCCGCTCGCGGTCGGCGGCTTCGGGAACTTCGTGCTGCCGCTCCAGATCGGCGCGCCCGACATGGCGTTCCCGAAGATCAACATGGCGAGCTACTGGTCCTACTTCCTGGGCGGCATCACGATGCTCGGCAGCTTCTTCGTTCCCGGGGGCGCGGCGCAGTCGGGTTGGACTTCCTACGCGCCGCTGTCGGTGATCGCGGGCGAAGGGCAGACGATCTGGTTGATCGGCATGATCTTCCTGATCACGTCGTCCTTGCTCGGCTCGATCAACTTCATCGTCACCACGGTGCAGCTGCGCGCCAAAGGGCTCTCCTACTTCCGCCTTCCGTTCTTCTGCTGGGCGCAGCTGGTCACCTCGTTCCTGCTGCTGCTCGCCTTTCCTCCCTTGGAGGCGGCGGGCATTCTGCAGTTGATGGACCGGCTGGCCGGGTCGAGCTTCTTCATGCCGAGCGGCCTCGTGGTCTCCGGCCAGGCGCTCGCCTATACCGGCGGCGGCAACCCGATCCTCTGGCAGCACTTGTTCTGGTTCCTGGCCCACCCCGAGGTGTACGTCCTGATCCTGCCGGCGTTCGGAATCGTCGCCGAGGTGGTGGCGAACAACACCCGGAAGCCGCTGTTCGGCTACAAGATCATGGTGTACTCGCTCTGGTTCCTCGGGTTCATGTCGTTCGTCGTCTGGGCGCACCACATGTTCTTCACCGGCATGGGCACCACGATGGCGACGTTCTTCCAGACCACCACGATGATCATCTCGATCCCCTCGGTGGCGCTGCTCACCTCGCTGCTGATCTCCCTCTGGGGGGGCTCGATCCGCTTCACGACGCCGATGCTGTTCGCGCTCGCCTTCCTGCCGATGTTCGGTATCGGCGGCCTGACGGGCCTGCCTCTGGGCTTGTCGGCCGCGGACATTCCGCTCCATGACACCTACTACGTGATCGGCCACTTCCACTACGTGGTGGCGCCGGGAACCCTGTTCGCCCTGTTCGCCGGGATCTACTACTGGTACCCCAAGGCGACCGGCCGGATGATGAGCGAGAAGCTCGGCAAGGTCCATTTCTGGCCCTCGTTGATCTTCATCAACGGCATCTTCATGCCGATGTTCATCCAGGGGCTGGCGGGCGTTTCGCGACGCCTGTACGACGGCGGCGCCTCGTACGACTTCGCCAAAGAAGTGACCCACTGGAACGTGTTCATGTCGATGTCGGCCTGGGGCTTGGCGCTCGCCCAGATTCCCTTCATCATCAACTTCTTCTGGAGCATCAAGCACGGCAAGAAGGTCGGCGACAATCCCTGGCAGGCGACCACGCTCGAATGGGTGGCCCCTTCGCCGCCGCCGCACGGCAACTTCCTCACGCCGCCCGAGGTGTACCGCGGCCCCTACGAGTACAGCGTTCCGGGGCATCCCACCGACTACACGCCGCAGTTCCAGCTGGAACAGAAGGCGAGCTGAGGCGAGGCCATGGAAATTCCCTACACCGTCGCGGAGCGGCCCGACACCGGGCTCAACAACGGCAAGATCGGCATTTGGCTGTTTCTCGCCTCGGAAGTCATGCTGTTCGGCGCCCTGTTCGCCACCTACCTGATGATGCGCACGGGAGCGGTCACCTGGCCACGCGGCGACTCGATCCTGAACGTGCCGCTCGCCACGCTCAACACCGTGGTGCTGATCTCGTCCAGCGTGACCATGGTCATGGCCTGGGCTTCGCTCAAGCGGAACAACTTCGCCAAGTTCCGCCTGTTCCAGGGCCTCACGGTGCTCGCCGGATTCGGCTTCCTGACCATCAAGTACATCGAGTACTCGCACAAGTTCGAGCTCGGCCTGTTCCCGAGCACGAACACGTTCCTGGCGATCTACTTCACGCTCACGGGGCTCCACGGCCTGCACGTGATCGGCGGCATGGCGATCAACGCGTACCTCTGGGGTCCCGGCTCGAAGCTCTGGAAGACCGATCCCGAGCACTTCACGAACCGGGTCGAGAACTCGGGGCTGTTCTGGCACTTCGTCGACTTGGTGTGGATCTTCCTGTTCCCGGTCCTCTACCTTCTCTAGTCCGGGCTTGCGCGCAAGGAGTCGCACCTCTATGGGCAATCACGATAGCCACGCCGACCTCGACCGCCAGGTAAAGGTCTACATCCTCATCTTCATCACCCTGCTGGTGCTCACCATGGTCACCGTCGCCGTGTCGCGCCTGCATTTGCCGGTGGCGGCTGCGGTCACCGTGGCCCTGATCGTGGCCTCGATCAAGGGCGGTCTGGTGGCGAGCTTCTTCATGCACCTGATCTCCGAGCGGAAGCTGATCCTCTGGGTGCTCGGTTTCACCGTGGCTTTCTTCCTGGCGGTGCTGCTGCTGCCGCTCTGGACTCATTTCGACGCCATCGTCAATTGACGGAGGTGAGCGCATGAACCTCAAAAGCTTCCACGTCGTCTTCATCGCCTGCGCGACCGCCCTCGCCTTTCTGTTCGGCGCCTGGGCTTTGGGCAGCCAGGTGTTTGCCGGGACGCTGCGACTCGTCGCCGCTTGGGGCTCTTTTGCCGTCGGCGCGGCCCTGATCGGCTATGAGACCTGGTTCCTGCGCTACTCGCGGGGTCAGCAATGACCAGCTTGCTGCGGCGCTCCGGTTGGGCGGGCGTGATGATCTGGACGGTCGCTGCGCTCTGGGCGGCACCGGCCGCCGCGTGCAGCGTCTGCTACGGCGACAGCACGAACGCCTCGCCGCTGATTACGTCCGCGAAGTTGGGGGTTCTGCTGCTACTCGGCTTCACCGTCGCCATGCTCGGCGGCTTTGCCAGATTCTTCTTCTATCTGCGTAACCGTGCGCGCCAGGCCGAGAGCGAAAACATCGCCGCGGAGTGGGCGCAACTGCAACGGAGTGCCTCGACATGAACAGGTGGCTTCCCCCGGTGGCCTCTGCGCACGGACCGCAGATCGACAGCGCCCTCACGTGGGTGCATTGGCTGATGGCGATTCTTTTCGTCGGCTGGATCATCTTCTTCGTGGTCGCCCTCTGGCGCTTTCGGCGTTCGCGCAATCCGGTGGCGAGCTACACGGGTGCGACGACCAACGCGTCGACCTGGCTCGAAGGAGCCGTGGCCGTCGCCGAAGGCATTCTGCTGATCGGAGTGGCGATTCCGCTCTGGGCTGCCCGCACCTCCGAGTTTCCCGATAAAAAGGACGCCGTCGAGGTTCGCGTAGTGGGCGAGCAGTTCGCCTGGAACATCCACTATCCCGGTCCGGACGGCCTATTCGGAAAGACCTCGATCGCCAAGATCGACATCGAGAGCAATCCGCTGGGACTCGACCGCACCGATCCCGCAGCGCAGGACGACGTGACGACGATCAACCAGCTGCACTTACCCCTAGGCAAGCCGGTGATCGTCTATCTCTCCAGCAAGGACGTGATCCACAGCTTCAACCTGCCCGAAATGCGGATCAAGCAGGACGCCGTTCCAGGAATCGTCATCCCTATCTGGTGGGAGCCCACGGTCACCACCGCCCAGATGCGCGAGAAGCTCGGCAAGCCCGAGTTCGTCTACGAGATCGCCTGCGCCCAGCTCTGCGGCCTGGGCCACTACCGGATGCGCGGTTTCGTCACCATCGACGAGCCGGCCGAGTATCAGAAGTGGATGGACGAACAGGTCGCGGCGCAGAAGGGTACGGGCGAGGACGATATCTTCAACTAGGGGGCGTCTGGAGCGCGGGTTGGGGCGAGGTGACCTACTTCGCCCCGAACCCAAAAACCTTAGGCGTCGGCATCTTCGCGCGGATCTCGTCCAGCACCGTCGCCGTCACCAGGTCCACGCCGTTCTTCTCGCACCAGGTCTCGACCGATCGGGTGACCATGCCGCGCACGAAGGCGGGGATGCGCTTCATTCGTTCGTGGGCATCGGGTTCCCAACGTAGGGCGGCGGCCACGGTGGTGCCATATTCGATCGCCTTGGGACGCAGGCGATCTACCGCGGCCTGGAGCGTTCCGGGCTGGTGGGTGCAGAGCGGATCTTCGGCCATGACATCGCCGGTCATTCCGTGGGCTCTGGCCCGGCAGCCGCCGCACATTCCGCTCAGCTCACAGGCGCCGCAGCGTCCGCCGAGGTTGTTGCGTTGACGGATCTGGGTGAACAGGTCGGAGGTGTCCCAGATCTCGCGCAGGCCGGTCGATCCCAGGTTGCCGGCGAAGAGCGGCAGATAGGGGCAGGGGGTGACGTCTCCGTTCGGCCGAATGCCCAGGTAGTGGGTTCCTGCCGGGCAGCCGCCCGCTCCTCCTTCGAAGCTCTTCGGGAAAGGAGCGGGGGAGTCCGACGAGAGTAGGGTGCGAACGAAGTGCGGCGCGCATTTGGCGTTCACCAGCATCTTCGAGGACCACTTTCGCTGGATCTCGGCTAGTTGGGCGAGGACCTGATCGTATTCCTCCGGGGCGAAGTCGCTAACGAACGAACCTCTGCCGCTCGGCACCAGGAAATAGACGTTCCAGACCTTGGCGCCCAGCTCGTCGTGGGCGAAGGCGGCGATCGCTTCCAGCTCTTCCCGGTTGTGAGCCCCCACGGTGGTTTGGACGATGAACGGCAGTCCGACCCGGGTGAGGATCTTCGCGCCCTCGACCGTGTTTGCCCAGGCGCCTCGGACTCTCCGGAAGGCGTCGTGCCGGGCGGGGTCGAGCGCATCGAGCGAGAGAGCCAGGCCGCGGACGCCTTCGGCCTTGAGGATCTCCGCCAGATTTTCGGTGATTTTGACGCCGTTGGTGCCGACGACGACCCACAATTCCTTGGCGGCGGCGTAGCGGATGATGTCGACGATGTCGCGCCGCAGGAGCGGCTCGCCGCCGGTGAGGATCGTCACGCACTCGGGGGCGAAGGCGGCGATCTCGTCGACAATCCGGTAGCACTGCTCGGTGCCCAGCTCGCTTCGATCGGCGAACGCGGGGCTCGAAACCTTCGCCGGGCCGGCATCCAGGTAGCAATGCTCGCAGGCGAGGTTGCAACGATAGGTGAGGTTCCACGAGACGACGTACGGGCGCGAGAACGCGGCCGCCGCGGGGTCCGTCGGGCGTCCGACTCCGGCGGCGGTGCGCGTGGTGGGAACGACGGCCTCCACCGGAGGCTACATTCCGAACCGCGATCGTGCTGAAGCGAGCACTTCCTCGTCGATCAACGCCTGCCCGTTTTCTCGGGCGACCATCTCGATTCCGGCGCGGGCCATCGGCCGCACCATTTCGGGGATCGCCTCCAGACGCTCCAGAGCGCCCGCGGTCCACGCGGGGCCGCTGGGGGCTTCGGCAGCAGGCTGCGTGGTACCGCCGAGCATGGCGGAGAAGGGGCACTTGCCTGTCGGCGCGGCTTCTCCCGCACCGGCAGAGAATCCTGCCATCATCCCCGACGGCGACGGCATGCCGGGGTTGGCGATCGCCGCCGCGGCGGCCGGGCCGATCCTCACACCCAAGCTACGGACCATGTCGGTCTCGTGCTGGTTGGTGAGCATTGCCATCTCGTAGCCGCAGGCCGGGCAGCTGTAGACGACGGCGAGCGAGCCCGGCTCGCTCTCTTCCGTGGCGCGCATCCGCATCGGGGTGTCACAGGGGACGCAAAGGAACTTCATGGCAACTCCTCGAAAGAGGCGATTAGGTTTCGTGCGACCTCGGCGAGCGCTGCGGCGACCGGTCCCGCATCGGGGATCTCGGTGATCGCGCGGCCTTCGTCGGAAAGAGCGGCAAGCTGGGGGTCGAAAGGGATGCGGCCAAGGCAGGGAAGCGCGAGATCCGACGCCTCCCGACTTTCGGGGAAGAGCGGCCGAACGGTGCCGCAGCCGGCGCAGGCGTAGCCGCTCATGTTCTCGACATGGCCCAGAAGCCGGTTCGGCAGGGGGGACAGCGCGCTCACTGAGCGAGCCACCACGCCTCGCGCCAAGGCTGAAGGAATCGAAACGAGTAGGACCGCGGCCTCAGGCCCTAGGAAGTCGGCGAACTGCGCGGTGCGCTCCGGCCCCGGTGGAAGATCGACAAGCAAAAAGTCGAGCGGACCCCAGTGCACTGCCGCCAACAGCTCGGCGAGCTTTGAAAGCTCTCGCGTGGCGCGCCAGACATGCGTATGCCGGGGAGAGGCACTGGGCCAAGCGAGAGCCTCGCCCTCGGCGAGCAGGCTGCCCACGGAGAGGATTTTGATCCCGTCGCGGCTCACCGGGACCAAAAGCCCCTCCTCGCCAGGCAGCGGCGGCACGTTCTGCACGCCTCCCAGCTGCGCCTGGCTCGGTCCGTTCATGTCCGCATCGAGGATGCCCACCCGCTTGCCCTGGGCAAGGAGCATCGCGCCCAGCTGGCGGGTTAGCGTGCTCTTGCCGACCCCCCCCTTGCCCGAGCCGATCGCCACGATATGGCGGACCCCCGCCAAGCGCCGCGCGATCGCCGCTTCAAGGTCGGCGATCTGCTCGGCGACGCCCGATCCTCCGTCGCCTTCGATTTGGGAGTAAGCCTTCATGGTTGCGAGCCAGCAGGGCGCGATTGCATCACAGAGCAGGGGGGGCGGCAAGGGGACGGGGGCGGAACGTTGCCTCTTGCGCCAGGAAGTCACTTCCCAAGCCAGGAAGTCACTTCCCAAGCCAGGAAGTCGCTCGCCGGACGGAACCGTCGCTTTCGAGGCCGGTAAGCCGCCAACCGCCAGGAAACCCCGCTTCCCAGATCCGGAGCTCGCTTTCGAAAGCAGAGCCGGTGGCGGGCCGTCCGCGCCCGGCCGGTGAGTAGAGCATGCTCCACGCCGCGCTTGAAGCCGAGATTCAGGAGCCGATCGGGCTCGATGGCGGAAAATGTGTCGGCGGGCAGCCAGGCAGGAGAATCGGAGAATCAGATGAGGACAGCCCCGGAGATCGCTGGAAGTTTGTGATGCACGGAACCGGCGGGACGCGGCCGAGCCGGCATCGGCTTTGGACATCGCTGGACGATCCCGGACAATTCTTTAGCGCGGATGGCTTGACAGGTATATGCCGCAACAGGTATATTCGCCGAATGGAATCTGCGTTCAACGTCATCGCGGAGCCGAGCCGCCGGGCCATCCTGGGCCTTCTGGCGTCCTCGGAGAGATCGGTCCAGGAAATCGAGCAGCGGCTGCACATGCCACAGCCGTCGGTTTCTAAGCATCTGCGGGTGCTTCGCGACGCCGGCCTCGTGGAGTCGCGCGTGGACGCGCAGCGGCGCCTCTACCGACTCCGGCCGGAACCGCTCATGGAGGTGGACGCGTGGTTGTCTGCCTTCCGGCACTTCTGGTCTGCCCAGGTCGACGCTCTCGAACGCCACCTCGACCGCATGCATCAAGAGCCCCAAGGGGAGGGTGACAATGAATAGGGACACGTACGAACCGGGTGCCGCCACCGGCGGCCAGGTCCAAGAGGATGGAGAGGAGCTGACGCTCATTCTCGTCCGCGAGCTTCGCCACTCTCCTGCCAAGGTCTGGAAGGCGCTCACCGACCCCAAACATCTCCGCGAATGGGCGCCGTTCGATGCCGACCGGAACCTCGGTTCCGTTGGCACCGCAACCCTCACGACCGTGGGCGCCCCGAAGCCCCTGGTCTCCGAGTCTCTGGTCAAGCAAGCCGACGCGCCTCGGGTGCTAGAGCTCACCTGGGGAGGGCAGGACCTCCGCTGGGAGCTGGAGCCGGTCGGCAGCGGAACCCGGCTCACGCTCTGGCACAACATCAACCGCGACTTCATTGCGATGGGCGCCGCAGGCTGGCACATCTGCCTCGACGTGCTCGATCACCTACTCGACCGCGAGCCCCTTGGGCGCATCGTCGGTGCCGATGCCCTGAAGTTCGGCGGCTGGCAGCGATTGAACGCCGAGTACGCCAAGCAGTTCGGCATTGAGCCCGCCGCTTGGCCGAACCCACCGAAGAATTGAAGAGAGGAGGAGGAACCCCATGAAGAAGAGCGAGGTACCCGAAGGCAAGACTCCGTCCGACATGATCGACCAGAGGATCGAAGAGCTTGGCGACTGGCGGGGCGAAACGCTCGGCCGGCTCCGTTCCTTGATCCAAGCGGCCGACCCGAAGGTCATCGAGGAATGGAAGTGGAACGTCCCGGTTTGGTCGCATGACGGAATCCTCTGCACCGGCGAGACGTACAAGAAGGCCGTAAAGTTGACCTTCGCCCATGGCGCGGCACTCGACGACCCTTCCGGCCTTTTCAACTCCAGCCTTGAAGGACACACCCGGCGCGCCATCGATTTCCCCGAGGGAGGGAAGATCGACGAGAAGGCGTTCAAGGCACTGATCCGCGCCGCGGCGGCCTGGAATCAGGCAAAATAGACGCAGAAGGCTCGTACGTTGGATCGGGTTTCTGGAGAGGCGCCATGAAACGAACTTGGACGATCATCGGAGTTGGCGACGTGCCGGCTAGCTTCAAATGGTACCAGTCACTCCTCGGTCTGCCGGAGTCGGCTCCCGCCCACGACCACTTCGGTCAGATCCTCGATTCGGATGAAACGGTCTTGCTCTGCCTCCACCGATGGGGCGCGCACGAGCATCCGTCGTTGATGAGCCCCGACGCGGCGACACCTGGCAACGGGCTCCTCTTGTTCTTTCGCGTCGACGATTTCGCCCTGGCCGTAGAAAGGGCAAGATCCCTCGTCACCCGGTTCGAAGAGGAGCCGCACGTGAACCCCAATACTCGGACCGAGGAGTTCTCTCTCCGGGATCCGGATGGGTACTACGTATCGATTAACGGGGTCTAGTAGAGATGCCAAGCAAGCGTCCGACGACGATCGCCGAGTACATCGAGGCGGCTCCCCGCGAGGGCCAGCCGCACCTTCGCCGGCTGTACACGATCCTCAAAAGCGTGGCGCCGGAGGCCGAGGAGGTGATCAAGTGGGGAAACCCCTTCTTCGTGGAGCCCCGATTCCTTTTCGCTTTCTCCGCGCACAAAGCACACTGCAACTTCTTCCTGGCCGCGGCGGCGCTGGAGGCATTTCGCCAGGAACTGGAGATGCACAAGACGACCAAGAACTTCCTCCAGATTCCTTACGACCAGCCCGTGCCGGAGGATCTGATTCGCCGGATCGCCGAGCACCGTCTTCAGAGTGTGAGCGCGCGGGAAGATGACGCTTTTTGGTAACTCGGCATACAAGATCTCGAACCACCCCCAATGGGCGTTCGCTGTCGACGAGCTCCGGTCTTGACGCCTATAGTGGGAGGCGATGCTGAGTGTCCTGCTGGTGGGGCCCGACGACAGCACCACCAGGCTCCTGGCGGATCGCCTTCGCGGCGCAGGGGAGGGGGAGGGCGGCGCGTTCGACGTGCGGGTCGCGATCGGCGGCGGGGGCCTGCGGCTCGAGGGGGTGGATGTCGCGGTCTACCGGCCTCGCTTCGCCGGGCGCCGGCTCGCGATTCCCGACCCCAAGGACGTTGACGCCTTCCTCGCCGCCTGTACGCTCGGCGGTCCGCGTCGAGTGGTGCTGATCTCCGCCTCCGCGGCGACGCCGCCTCGGCACGATCACACCGGTTATAGCGACGAGACACACGCGGCGCGCGTTGGCAAAACCCGCCTGGCCGCCGCTTGGCTCGGTTTCGAGGAGCGCGCCAGGAGCCAGCTCGGCGCCGGGCGCGGCGTCGAGCTGGTGATCCTCCGTCCGACAGCGCTTCTCGCCCACGATTCCCCTGACTATTTGGCACGGCTGCTGCGCGCCCCCTTCGCGTTCACCGTTGCCGGTTTCGAGCCGACCGTCCAATTGCTCGCGCCGGAGGATTTTGCCGCCGCAATCCGCACCGCGGTGCTCGATTCTGGCGAGGGGGTCTACCAGGTGGTGCCGCGCGGGGCGGTTCCAGTGAAAAGCGCGCTCGGCCTGGCCCGCGTGCTGCGGATCGCAGTGCCGTTTGCCTGGCACCGGCTCGCCCGGGCTCTCCTGGCGCCGCTCGGGTTCGCCGACTCGATCGAGCAGGCGGAGTCGCTCCGCCACGTCGCAACCGTCTCGGGCGAGCGGCTCCGCCGCGACCTGGGATTCGCCCCCTCGCGAACGAGCGTGCGCGCGATTCTCGATCTGAGCGCCGAGAGGCGCCACACCTCCAAGGTGTCGGTGTCCAAGGTGTCGGCGGCCGACGAGCCTTGGTTCGACGATTTCGGCATGAGCGAAAGCTACGTTTCCGCCTACGGCCGGACCCTCTTCCGCTTTCTTCATCGCGTTTTCTGGCGGATTGAGGTCAAGGGATTGGAGAACGTGCCGCGCGAAGGTGCGGCGATCCTGCTTGGTGTCCATCGCGGCTTCATGCCGTGGGACGGCGTCATGGCGCTTCACACGATCTACCAGGCGATGCGCCGCGTGCCGCGCTTCCTGATCCACCCGACGTTGATCAAGTTCCCGTTCCTCGCCAACTACATGACTAAGCTCGGCGGCGTCGTTGCTTGCCAGGAGAACGCCGACCGGTTGCTTCGCAACGGCGACCTGCTCGGCTTTTATCCGGAAGGGATTCGCGGTGCGTTCACGATGTATGAAGATGCCTACCGGATCGGCAAGTTCGGCCGAGACGAATTCGTGCGTACCGCCCTGCGCAACCAGGTGCCGATCGTGCCGTTCCTGACGGTAGGCAGCGCCGAAATCTATCCGATCCTCGGTAAGATCGAGTGGTCGTGGTGGAAGCGTTACTCCGAGTGGCCGTTCTTGCCGATCACGCCGACTTTCCCCTGGCTGCCCTTCCCGCTGCCCTCGAAGTGGCACACGGAGTTCTTGGCGCCGATTCCAATCGACCGTCTCTATCCGAAAGAGGCGGCGGACGATCCGGTCATCGTACGCGCGATCAGCACCGAGATCCGCACGCTGATGCAGGAGCGGCTGCTTGCGATGAAGGCAAAACGGAAGTCGATCTTTTGGGGTTCGATCTTCACCGATGAGTCATCGGACCGTACCTGAACGGGTGGATGGAGAAGCGCCCTGGAAAGAAAACACACGGTATGGCAGGATCAACCTGCCGGCGATTCTCCATTTTAGGGGCTCCGTGCACCGGAGCGGACGTATGAGGGTCCAGGCCCGTCTTCTCGTACCGATTGCAATCCTCCTGAGCCCCTCGCTCGCCGTGGCGGTGCTCGCCTTAGGTGCGTCGGCCCCTTATGCCGCGGCGCTCGCGGCGGTCGCCAAGGAGGATACGGTCGGCGCTCTGCCACTGTTCGAGCAGGCGCTCGAAGCCGCGCCGGACGATCTCCACGTGGCCAACGACTATCGCAAGGCGGTCATCGCAGCTCAGGCGTACGACCGGGCGCTCGACTTCTTCCAACGTCTAACCGCGGCGCATCCGAAGGCGGGAAACGCCTGGCTCAATTACGGCTACGCCTACGTGGACAAGATCCCGGTCGCGGGCTCGATCACCCGGGTTATCCTCGCCAACGGCGCGATCACCCAGTTCGGCAAGTCGATCAAATCGGCGCGCACCTGGGTCGCGCTCTACACGCGCGGCAACAGCTACAACTACTGGCCGACGATTTTCGGCCGCGCACCCCTCGCCGTGGCCGATCTGGAAGAGGCGCTCGGCCTCGCCCGACGCGAGGCCGAGCAAGGGCGGAGGCTCCGCGTCCACGCGCGCACTTGGGTCGCGCTCGGCGACGCCTACTGGAAGACCGACCGGAAGGAAAGCGCCCGGTCGATCTGGCGCGAGGGGATCAGCCGGTTCCCCGACACGCCAGAGGCGACCGAGCTCGCCGAACGCCTGGCGCGGATCGACGCTCCGAAGAACGGCCAATCGCTCGACGATTACCTCGCCGCCAAGCTCGATCCGGCCGTCCGGGTCGACACCTCCCTCGACGGCCTTTGGAGCGACCCGTGAGAGCGCGCTGGGCGCTCGCCGGACTTCTGCTGGCGGCACCGCTCCTGGGCGCCGAGGGGGCGCTGCCGCCGATTCGATTCGAAGCGGCGACCGCGGCGGTCGGCGCCGGGTTCCGCCATCACACGCGGACCTTTCCAGGCGAGTTCTCTGAGGTCCTCGGCATGTTCACCGTCGGGGGTTCGAGCGTCGCGGTGGCCGACTACGACGGCGACGGCGATCTCGACCTCTTTCTCTGTGACTCGGAGCTGGGGACGGAGAGCCGGCTGCTGCGCAACGACCTCGAAGCAGGCCGCCCGGAGATGCTTCGCTTCACCGATGTGACCCGGGAGGCGGGCTTGGGCGGCGGCAACGACGCGCACTCGATCGTCTCGGATGCGATGTTCTTTGACGCCGACGACGACGGTCGCGAAGACCTCCTCGTCGCCCGTTTCGGCACGCCCATCCTTTATCGCAATTTGGGTGGGGGCAAGTTCGAGGACGTCTCCGCGGGCGCCGGCCTGTCGAAATTCGGCAACACGATCGCGGTGATTGCGTTCGACGCCGACAACGACGGCCGTCTCGACCTCCTGTTCGCGAATTATTTCAAACCGGTCAATCTGCTCGACCTACCCGACCACCACGTCTTGCCGAACGATCTCGACGCGGCGACCAACGGCGGCGGCGTCACCTTCTGGAAGAACGTCACCGAGCAGGCCGCGCCCGATGGAAAACCGCGACCGATCCGCTTCGTCGAAGCGACCGAGGCGGTCGGTCTGGCAAAACTCACCGGTTGGTCGCTCGATCTGGGCCACGCCGACTTGAACAACGACGGCTGGCAGGATCTCTACGTCGCCTGCGACTACGGCACCGACCGATTGTTTTTCAACCAGCGGGACGGCACCTTTCGCGATGCCACCCAAGCGGCGATCGGCTTCGACACCAAGAAGGGGATGAACGTCGATTTCGCCGACTACAACCACGACGGCTGGCTCGACGTTTACGTCACGAACATCACCGACGAGTACATGAAAGAGTGCAACATGTTGTGGAGCAACAACGGCGATGGGACGTTCATCGATCTGGCGAAGGAAACCGGTACCTGCGATACGCTGTGGGGGTGGGGGGCCAAGTTCGGTGACTTCGACAACGATACCTGGGAAGACCTGTTCGTCGTCAACGGCCTGCGTTCGGCGGGGCCAGAGAATTACATTCCGACCCTGGTGGAGATGATCATCAAGCCCGGCATCGATTTTTCCGACGTTGCGAGCTGGCCGAAAATCGGCGCCATGAGCTGGAGCGGGCGGCAGAAAAAGAAACTGTTTCACAACCTTTCCGGTCAGCTATTCAAAGAGATCGCGGCCGAGGCCGGGGTTGACAATGTCGCCGACGGCCGCGGCATCGGCGTGGCCGACTTCGACGGCGATGGCAAGCTCGACCTCTATCAGGCCAACGCCAACCAGGACTCACTCTTCTACCGCAATCGGACCGAGAACGCCGGCCATTACGTTGAGCTCGACCTGCGCGGCATTCGCTCGAACCGCGACGGCATCGGGGCACGCGTCACGCTCAAGGTCGCGGGTGCGACGCTGATTCGCGAAGTCAACGGCGGCAACGGCTACGCGAGCCAGAGCGGGCATCGGCTCCATTTCGGGCTCGGGAGCTCGACCGCGATCGAATCCGCGGTCGTCTCCTGGCCGAGCGGCCAGAAGGACACGCTCATTCTGCCGCTCGATCGCCGGTCGATGATCGAGGAAGGCAAGGGCGTGGTGCCGCGGTGAAGCGCTCAATTCGTCGCGCCCTACTCTGCATGCTCGTCGCGATGGCGGTCGGTCGAAGCGACGCACGCGCGAGCGATCCTCCTCCGACCGCCCCGGATCCGCACGCCGATCCGGCAGCCGTTCTCTCGCCGGCCGATCAGCTCTGGCACCACCGCAATCTCGGCAAGGCGTTCTACGAGAATCCGACCACGCAGTACGAAGCGGTCGAGGAGTGGAAGAAGGCTCTCGCTCTCGCCCCTGGCTCGGCGCGCGACCGCCTGAACTACGGACTGGCGCTGCTGCGCGCCGGCAAAGTGCCCGAGGGGATCGCCGAGCTCGAGAAGGTAGCCAAGCAGGATCCGTCGATCCCGCACGCCTGGTTCAATCTCGGAATCGCGCTCAAGCGAGACTCTCGGTACGAGGAGGCGATCGCGAAATTCGAGACGATGGCGGCGCTCGTTCAGGACGAGCCGGTCACGCGCTTCAACCTGGGCACGCTCTATAAGCTGACGGGCAAGCCCGACCGCGCCCTCGCGAGCTTTGAGGCGGCGGCCCAGCTCGCTCCCGACCTCGCCGGGCCGCACTACCAGCTCTGGAACGCCTACAAGGTCGCCGGTCGCGCCGTCGACGCAGCCCGCGAGCTCGCACTGTTTCGCTTGCGGAGGGCCGAACAGGAAGGAGCCGCGATTCCCGAGGATCTCGAATGGAGCCGCTACAGCGAGATCTACGACGAACCGCAGTCCGCTGCCCCGACCGCGCCCGCCGCCTCCGACCCCGAGCCGCGATTCACGACCGTGTCGCTCGCCATCGGCGTAGATGCCGCCTCCGCGACGCTCGCTCTGCTCGACGGCGACGGCGACGGCCGGCCGGATCTCCTGGTCGGTTCCAAGGCCGGCGTATCGCTTTATACCGGGGGCACGGCGCGGGCGACCGCCACCGGGCTCGAAGATCTGCGCGATGTGCTGGACGTCGCCCCCGGGGATTTTGACAACGACGGTCGCGCGGACCTGGCGATCGTCACCGGCGCGGGAGTCTCGCTCTTCCGCAACGCCGGTGGCCCCGGAATCCGGTTCGTGCGGTTCGCGGCCGCACTGCCCAAGGGGTCGTTTCGCCGTGCGCTCTGGCTCGACGCCGATCACGATTACGACCTCGATCTGCTCCTGCTCGGCAAGGACGCGGCGCTGGTGCGAAATCCCGGAGCACCGGCCGCGGACGCGGCAGAAGGGGCGGCGGAGGGCTGGACCGACCGGACGGCGAGCTTCCCGTTCGTCGCTGCCGACGCCGTTTCGGCGGTCGCCTTCCACGCGGTCTCAGATACCCAGGGGATGGATGTCGCGGTCGCCTATGCCGATCGCCCCGGCGTGCTCTACCGCGACCGGCTCGGCGGTCGTTATGAGGCGGAGCCGCTGCCCGCGCTGCCCGCTCTCGCTCCAACGGCGCCGCGCCTGACGGCCCCGGATGCCGACGGCGACGGTTGGATCGATCTTGTCGTGGGCGCTGCGGTGCTCCAGAACGACCGCGGCCAACGGTTTGTCGGCAGCGGCTTTCCGGCCTCCCCTGCGGTCTGGATCGACGCCCTAGGCTCTGGCCGTCCCCGAGCGCTTAAGCGCAACGCCGCCGCGCTGGCCGCCGCGGATTTCAACGGCGACGGCAGGCTCGACATCGCGGAGGTCGCGGCCGACGGCACCCTTTCCCGGCTCGAGAACCGAAGCGCGTCTTCGCCCCGCGTGCTGCCGCTCGCGCTCGAGGGCGTCAAGAACCTGAAGCTCGCGCCGGGCGCCGAGGTCGAGGTGAAATCCGGCGCGCTCTACTCGAAGCAAACCTATCGCGGCGTGCCCCTGCTCTTTGGGCTCGGAGCACGCGCCGCGATCGACACCGTGCGCGTGACCTGGCCGAACGGCATGATCCAGAACGAAACGACGATCGCGAGCCGGGCGGCGGGTACGTCGACCCCGCCGACCCTGCCGGAGTCGATCCGCGAGGCGCCCCGGCTGTCGGGCTCCTGCCCGATGATCTTCACCTGGAACGGCGCACGCTTCGAATTCGTATCCGACGTCCTCGGTGTCGCGCCGCTCGGCGCGAGCGCGGGCGACGGGGTGTACTTCCCGGTCGATCACGACGAGCATGTGAAGATCCCGCGCGGCGGGCTGGTGGCGGTCAACGGCCGCTACGAAATGCGGATCACCGAGGAACTGCGCGAGGTGACCTACCTCGATCAGGTTCGGCTCCTCGCGATCGACCACCCCCCGGATATCGAGGTGCTCCCGAACGACCGATTTGAAGATCCCCCCTTCACGCCGTTCGCGCTCTATGGCATCAAGGAGAAGCTCCGGCCGATTGCGGCGAGTGACGACGCGGGGACGGATGTGCTTGCTTCGCTGCTCGCGGTCGATCACCGTTTTCCGGACGCCTTCCCACGCAACGCGACCGGAGTGGCCTCGATGCACCGGCTCGATCTCGATTTCGGGTCCGCTGAGCCGGGCGTCGGTTCGCCGGGTGCCCGTCCGGGCCGTTCGCTCCTGGTGCTTACCGGCTGGGTGGACTGGGCCGACGGCAGCACCTTCCTCGCCGCGGCTCAGCGACCGGGCGGCGGTCTCGCGTTGCCGCGGCTGGAAGTCCAGGACGAGCGCGGCGACTGGGTGACCGTGGTCGCGAGTATGGGAATCCCGGCCGGCAAACCGAAGTCGATCGTGGTCGATCTGACCGGCAAGTGGGCGTCGGCCGCGCGCAAGGTGCGGATCTCGACCAATCTCTGCGTCTACTGGGATGAGATCTATCTCTCCGAAGGCGCGGGCGAATTCTCCGGCCGCCTCACCGAGCTGGCTCCCGCCGCTGCCACCCTCCGCTTCCGGGGTTTCTCGCGGCCGGTCGTCGATCCCGAGCGCAAGCAGCCCGAGGGTTTCGACTACCAGAGCTTCCAGCCGGTCGCGATGTGGAATCCGACCCCCGGCCTCTATACCCGCTACGGCGAGGTCGCGGAGCTTCTCGATCGGGTCGACGACCGATTAGTGATCTTCGGCTCGGGCGACGAGATCCGGCTCGTCTTCGACGCGGCGGCGCTGCCGGCTCCTCCCGCAGGGTGGCAGCGCGACCTGATCGTCCAGGTCGATGGTTGGGCCAAGGACGCGGACGCCAACACGGCGTTCTCGCAGACCGTCCTGCCGCTACCGTTCCACGGCATGAGCGCCTACCCCTATCCGGCCACCGAGAGCTACCCGACCGATCCCGAACACCAGCTCTACCGCCGGACTTACAACACCAGGCCGGCGCTTCGTCTGATCTCACCGCTCCGCCTGGAGGTGGCTCCATGAGTTCCGGGGTCGGCAGGCTTTATGAGAGAAGCCACAGCCTTCCACCGGCAATCGGGTGAGGCTGGCACCTATCTGGGATCGGGCTTCATCGCTTCTTCTTCCCGAATCCGGGAATGGCCGTGATTTGTTTCATCCACGACGCGACCTGGCTTTCGTCGAGGTCGTCGACGGAGGCGAGGTCCACGCCCCGCGAGGACTTGCCCATCCCGATCGGCGTGACCGGTGGTACAGGCTCGAGTGCCGTGCCGTGACCGAACGTGAGCTTTACATGACCGGCGAAGCCGCCGCACGAGAAGCACCAGCCGTCACCAACGCCATAGAAGGCCATGCCCCACTTCACGCAGCGCTCCAGGCCCGGCAGCGTCCTGGCCGCCAGAGCATCAACGTGTTCGGCGATGCCGCGTTGCGGCTGCGGCAGGCTCTGAATGTAGGCGAAAACTGGCTTGTCGCCGACCGCGGCCTTCGCGTCGCTTGCTCGGCCGGTCATGGCGACCGGCAGCGTCGTGGCGACTCTAGCTGGCGCGGCCGTGCGCCTGGCGAGCGTCTTTGCTGGCATGATCAGGCCTCCGCGGTGGCCACGGTCGCGACGGGCACCGGGTTCTGTGTTGAGGCGCGCAGCATATTCCAACCCCGCATTGGCTTCCATCTCCTGGCGGAGTCGGATAGAGAAGCTCGGAGGGAGCTGAGCATCGATCCAGCAGGGCTCGGCGAGTGGCGACGGGAATCGAGCCGCCCTTAGGTTAGACTGGCACCCCTTCCCGGGTTGTCCTGGCGGCTGCGGTACCACGTCATGTTCCCACGCAGCTGGTGAGCGCTGTCCGATGAACTGCCTCGCCGGAGCAGTGACGTGGCCGTTGGTCAACGATGAGGAGACAGAAAGAATGTGGTGGACCCGCTTTTTTCAGCGTCAGCGGAAACAACACGACGAGCTGGCCGAACAGTTCCGGGGCTTCTTGTCAGCTCATTTTCCCGACGTGCAGGTGTCCGTCGGCCCGTGGGAGGAGGACCCTTCGAGGCCGGCAATCTCGGTTACCGTGCCCCGTTTTGCTACGCTCTACCCGCAACAGCGCTTTCGTTGGATTCTGGGCGCTCTCCCGCCGGGATTCCTGGACAAGATCCAGCCGCCGCCGATTTTTTTCGAGTTGGCTCCTGGCGAAACGCCGGCCGATGTGGCCTGGCCCGACGAGGAGCGCCTAAGTCGCATCACTCCGGATATCTTGCGGAGACTCGAGGATGCCGGCTTCTTCGCGGCACTGGACAACCGCATGGCACCTGAAGCTGACGCAGGGGAGAAGGTTGGCTGCAAGGGAGAGTTCCAGCTCTCGAAGCTGCTACTGCGTGAGGCGGGTATTGATGAGAACCAGTTCCAGGACGTGTTCGATGTCCTAATGAGCAATGGGGCGAGTTGCGACTGCGAAGTGCTTACCAAGGTGGCTGAGCAAAGCCTGTACAAAGAGCATATTTGGACGGCCGTCAACGCCGCCACGGCTGCTCCCCCGGCTGAAGGCTAGAGCGCTAACCACCCGCCATCCGCACCCGGCTCGTAGAACTCCCAGGCTCCGAGCCGCTCCTGAGAGCCCTCAAACAGTTGAGGCAAAGTGACACACGCATGGGCTGGCGTAGCGCCGTTGAACGGCATTCGTTCTGCAACCAGAGCAGGGAAGGGGGTAACAATGTCGGATTGGCCCAACAATGATTCTTGGAGCGCACTCCGTGAGGGAGATCTCGATTTTGGGGGAAGTGTCTATCGTTTGGAGATCGTAGATTGCGGAGACCTTTACCTCCCTAGTGGTCGCCTCGTCGCCTGTGATCCGTTCGCCGGCATGAGCCGCGGTGGGAATCCCTTTGTTCAGGTTCCGGCTGGCAAATTCCCGGTGAGGGTGACCATCGCAGATGTCAGTGGAAAGGCCGATGGATCACATCTACGGGAGGCCTATGCAAGCCTTCTTCTCTCAGGCTTGCCTGAGGTTACTCGACGTATCCTGATTCCGCTGAGTGAGGGCAAGGCACTTCCGGCGATTTCAGAAGGGGAGTTCATTGGTTTTGGAGTCGACGCCGGAACTGCATGTTTTGTCGATGACAAAGCTCTTGAGGAGGGAATGCCGCCGGAAGAGGACTGGCTCGAAGGACTGTTTGAAAGCGACGATTCTGACAGTTGGTTCGCACGCATGGATGATCCCGAGCACATCCGGGCGGGCATAGCCAATATCCTACTTCCGCTTGGGTCTCACGGAGAGAACGTCGTGCTCTTTCATTCTGGGTGGGGCGATGGCGTGTACCCTGTGATTGGCGGTTATGATCAGGGCGGAAATCTGGCCGCAGTTCACATCGATTTAATGGTGATATCGACGGAAGCCCAGCAAGAGCAGAGTTGAGTCGGTCGCATTCCTGCGGGGTGCTCCCCTGGGTATTGAACGGGCGAACCATTCTACGCGGCCTCCGCTGACGTCTTGAGCCAAGCGACAGGGCGGTCTCATGTGGCTTGTCTTCCGGGTCACGCCCTCACGACACTCCACTACATAATCTTCAAGTACGCGGGGCGCGATCAGGCAAACGGCGTGGTGGACTGGCTGTTGGCCCACCTCGAAATTGTACCGCAGGGGCGGAAGGAATTCGTTCGCGCCCGAAGTCTAGGCCTCGAAGACTTCGAAGACGCAGCTCGTGCGGGCGCCGCGGAGGCCTTTGGGTATGAGTTGATCATCACCAGGGACTTGGCGGATTTCTTTGGCTCTCCTGTGCCCGCGGTAACACCGGAGGAGTTTCTGCTCGACAGGTGGCCAGTTCATAACGATTCCAGGCACGCGGAGGGAGTGGCGACGTGTGATCGGTCGAAGGGCCAGGATCAGGGCTCCAGCGCCCAGAGCTCGAAGCCGTGAACGGGATCGCTGGCGGCGAACAGGGCTTTCGCGCCGAAGCTCACCAGGCGCGGGTCGTCGACCCGGACCGACGGCGGTAGGGTGATCCGCCGGGTGCCGGCGGGCGTGCCGTCGGTCTCCCGGATCTCGTCCCTGAAGTTGTCGACGAAGGCCACGACCTCGCCTAGAGCGACCAGGGAGGTGACGGAAAAGGAGGTTCCGCTCTCGTCTAGCACCCGGTCGGTTCCGGCCTCGGTTCCGTCGGTCGTCCACAGGTCGCCGGAAGCGCCGGCGAAGAACAGGCGGCCGTCCGCGACCACCGGCTCGACGCTGCGTTGAAACTGGACCGGCTCGACCGACCGGGTGCCGGCCGCCGTTCCGTCGCTCACCCACAGCATCTCGCCAGCCGTCGAGCGGCCGAAGACGAGCATCTTCCCATCGAGCGCGAAGCTGGCCGATTCCGTGGCGTCGAGGTCGGACGGATCGAGCGCGCCGACCGGGGCGGTTCCCGCGGCGGTCAGGTCGGTCCGCCAGATCGTCGTGTCCGCGTCGGAATTCTCGCCGGTGACGAAAAGGATCTGGCCGCCGAGGTCTACCGGATCGCCGGACGCCTCGCGCAGCGGCTCCACCAGGAACGGATAGACGTCGGCCAGGGGCTTCGTCCCGGCGGGGGTGCCGTCCGAGATCAGGAGCTCCTCGCCGCCCGCGGGCGAGAGCACGGGGACCACCAGCCGGTCGCGCAGCACGATCAGGCGTGGCGAGACGCCCTCGGGCCGGAAGGGCTCCGGCGGCGCCAGGTCGGTCAGGCGCTGCGTTCCGAACAAGGTGCCGTCGGTCGACCAGAGCTCGGCGCCGTGGCTCGGATCGACGCCGACGAACAGGAGCCGTCCCGCCACCGATTCGTAGACGCTCCGGGCGACGACGTTCGGAGGCAGGATGTATTCGCTGCCGGCCGGGGTGCCGTCGGTTCCGAGAAGGCTGCCGCCGAGGTTGGAGAGAACGAGGCGGCCCGCGGCGTCGGCCCAGGGACGGCCGCCCGTGCTCCCATGACCCGGCCCGGGATTGCTGTCGAACGCGAGGCGGGTCCCCTCCTCGGTGCCGTCGGTCGACCAGAGCTCCGAGCCGTGCTCCTCATCGGTGGCGTAGAAGTACCCCCGCCCTCCGGCGCTCCCGATCGGCAGGGGGTCCGAGCCGAGCAGGTTGTCCGAGAAGAGGTCGGCGATCTCGCGCGTGCCGGCCGGCGTGCCGTCCGAGATCCAGGGCTCGGACCCGTGCTCGGCGCTCGAGCCGGCGAAGACGATCGAGCCGGCGCCGAGCGTGGCGCCCGCCAAGGGGCTCCCCGTCGTGCGCGGAAGCGGCGCCACGACCCGGGTGCCCGCCGGGGTGCCGTCGCTCGACCACAACCGGCGGCTCTCGTACTGTCCGGTGGTGAAGTACATGCGCTGGCCCGCGGCCAGGAATCCGATCTCCGGATCGCCGCAGTCGCCGGGGCAGCTTTCGCGCAGCAGACGCGTGCCGCCCGGCGTCAGGTCGGAGGTCCAGACTTCGCGTCCCTTCGCGGGGTCGAAGCCGACGAACCAGATGCGGCCCATCGCCGCCGGGCCGAGCACGATCACGCCGTTGCACTCTCCGGGGCAGATCTCCTTCACCTTCCTGGTTCCCGCCACCGTGCCGTCGCTCGACCAGAGCTCGCCGCCGTTCATGAATGCGACCCGCAAGCCGAGAGCGACGATGTACAAGTTGTTGAACCCCGACCTCGCGAGCGACCAGGTTCCCGCGGGCGAGCCATCGGTCACCCAGAGCTTTCCGTCGGGAACCGTGGAGAAAAAACCCCGGCCGCCCACGGCGACGATCGAGGTGGGCTCGTCGAAGCTCGGCGGCAGGTCTTTGATCTTGCGGGTGCCGGCCGGGCTCCCGTCGCTCGACCAGAGCTCGATCCCGCCCTGGTCGGGGTAGGTGAAGAACGCCAGCCGGCCGCCGATGACCGCGAGCTGGTGGACGTTCCGGACCGAGCCGACCCGCCGCGTGCCGGTCCGCGTTCCGTCGCTCGTGAACAGCGCCGCCGATCCATTGGCCGTGTCGGCCACGAAATAGAGCCGGCCGCGGAACCAGACGAAGCAGCGCGCCGCGGATTGCAGGGACCCGGGCCTCAGATCGACCACCAGCCGGGTACCGGCCGGGGTGCCGTCGCTCCTCCAGAGCTCGTAGCCGTGGGGACCGTCGTCGAAACCGAAGTAGACCCGATCCGATCCCGGTGGCTGGATGACCTCGACGCCAAACTGGAAACGTTGGGAGGACGCCGCCAGGCGGCGGGTGCCTTCGGGGGTGCCGTCCGAAGCCCAGAGGCCACACTGCTCGTCCGGGCAACCGACGAAGAAGGCGCGACCCAAGGCGGCCTTCATCGGCCCAAAACCGGTCGGTCCGAGAGGCGTCGGCTCGCCGGCCCCTTGGGTCGCCCAGATTTGGCTTCCGGACCCGGCGAGGAACAGCCGGAACAGCACCCGGTTTCCGACCTGGACGAAATTTTCAGGTTGCGATCCGGCGCTCTGGAAGCGCGGATCGATGTCCGCGACCAAGGACGCGGACACCGCAGCGGCGGGTTGGGATGCCGAGGCGAGCGCGGCGGCGAGCGAGAGGACGATCAGGTTTCGGTTCATTCGGGCTCCAGTCAGGCGCGGCGTTTCGAAGTGGGGTCGGTCGAGGGGGCGTACGATCACGGCTCGAGCGCATGGCAATTGTATCTAACGGCTTGCTTGATAGTTCAAGTTCGTCTTCAGGTTAGGGTGGCACCTTTTCGGCAGCGCTCCACTCAGTTTATGCAGCAGCGGCGGTCACGCGGAGTTTGACCTGGGTCTTCTTCTGAAGCGCGCTAATGATCGAGAAGAAGTTCTCGGTGCTCGGGTTTCCGTTCGGCCCCAGCATCCGGTGCAAGCTCTTGCTTGGGGTGGCGATTTCGGCCGCAAGGCCTTCGAAACCGATGGTTGCATTGACGAGGTCGCGCAATACCGCCCTTCCCTCCGCAGGGTGATTCGCCGCCGCGGCTTTCGACGTCAAGCCTGGCGACGACCGAATCGAGAACGGGGCCAGCCCCTTCGAGAAGCCGGCCCCGAGATCGGAGGTATTTCGTCGCCCTAGTCGGCCACAGAACGTGACTACGGGATCATCTCCATCCCGTGAACGGAAGTCCAGATCGCGCCGTTTTGGCCAATCCCTTCGTTCTTCCAGCCGACAGTCTTGATCGGCAGGTCCGCGGTGGCAGGCATGCGATCGCGGAACAGGCCGCGATCGCTGGCGCAGAGGAAGAGCTTCTGGAGGTCCGCCGTGTAAGTAATCTCCTCTCCCGGCGTTCCGGAGAGGACCGGCAGGGTGTAGTTGCAGAGGCTGGGCAGGGCCTCCGCCTCGAAGAAGGCAAGGTCGGCTCCCGGGTTGAGCGTGTCCTCGGCGATTGGCCAGTTCCATTCGAAGTCTCGCCCTGTGGCCCCAGGCAGCGGGGGCTGTTTCGAATTCGGATCAACGGCCGGTGTATAATATTCAATATTCCGATGGATCAGGTTGACGAACAACATTCGCGGCTTGCCGCCCCATTCGGCGACGGCCCAGAGCGCGAAATCGACGTATCCCTTGCCCGGCTGGATGAAGTCGCCGCCTGTGCAGGCCGGGCAGTCTGGCAACCCCATGTCCCACAGCCGAGCGGTAAAACGGACTTTGCTCGGGATCGAAGCAGCGGAGGGGTTGAGAGCCCCGGGCGTTCTTCCTCCGTTTCCCCGGTCGCGATCCGCCATGAGCGAGAGGAAAGGGATTCCGTAGCCGCTGTCGCAAGGGTTCGGGTGATAGAGGTTCAGCACCAAGTGCGCGCGAGGGAATGTCTCGCCCGCCAGCGATCCCGGGATCGCGGTAAAACCCATAATGCCGGCGCCGGGCTCCGCGCGAGGCAAGGAGGCCTCCGGCGGTCCGGAGTTGCAGTTGTTGAACGCAGGTTCGTTGTTCATCAACAGGACCCAATACGTGCAAGGGTAGTAGGCGCCGCAGTTGTTGTCCCAGTTCTGACGCCACCAGTTCGACTGCGAGTAGACCGTGGGTCCGGTTGGACAGCCGACGATCGATTGGGAGGACGGCCAGAGACAGGGGGATGTGAGGGTCAGCGGATCAAGGGCTGTCCCTTCATACACCGAGTCGTAGACGGTCCGGATCGAAGCTTGGTGGAAGCCCTGGTCGGCGAAGCCATAGGTCACGGCGGCGAGAGGTGTCTGCCCGGCGATGAGGAGCACGAGCAGAAAGAGGAGCAAAGTCAGGTTCCGGCGCATTTAACTTCCTTTCGAACCCCCAAAGAGGGTTCTTCACTTCCGCCAACATGGCGGGGGACGTTGGAGAACGAAAACGCGATGTCTGTCGGCTCGCCGTCTTTTATTCGACGGTTGGAGCTGCCTTGAGTCGGGAGCCCCGAAGCCTCGGTGCCACGTTTCAGGGAAGGGGACACCTTTGAGGCGCATTGCGTTGAGGTGAGAGGAGGGCTCGGGCAACCGAAATCAGCACTCTCCACCCAACTGAGCCGGATTTGCCCGGTTAACTCCGCAAGATCTTTGCGGGGTCCGGTCGCTGCCGAGAACTTGATCGCTCGGCGCAAGCCATGCGTTTTCTGTTGTTTGAACCGACGCGCCTCGCCTGGTAGACGAACTCCGATCACGAACATGATTTCCGCCTAAAGCCTGCTGCACCTCGCGCAGTCGGCAGCCGTTTTCGGCCCAGTGCGGTCGACCTCGAGGTCGCGCCCCATCTACACCTGTTTCGATCGCCATCCCGCGCTTCGCGTGAGAGTAAAATTGCCCTTGTCGCATCCCGACCGGCGAGCAACCGGTTCGGTCGTTCCGGAACAGCCTGGTCAAGCATAGGAGGACGTCAAAATGCCAACAAACAAGCGAATCCAGTTCAGCACCACAATTGAAGCGCCACCGGCCAAAGTATGGGAGACGATGCTCAGCGACGAAGGGTATCGCCAATGGGCGAGCGCCTTTGCGGAGGGCTGCTTCTTCGAGGGCTCTTGGGAAACGGGAAGCCGAATCCGCTTCCTGGGTCCTTCGGGCGAGGGCATGGTCTCCGAGATCGCGGAGTCGAGACCCCACGAGTTTCTCTCGATTCGACATCTGGGGACCCTCAAGGACGCGGTCGAGGATACCGAGAGCGAAGAGGTCCGAAGCTGGGCTCCGGCCTATGAGAACTACACCTTCGAAGGGGTACCCGAGGGCACGCGCCTGGTGGTCGATCAGGACGCCGCGGCCGACTGGGAGAAGTACCTCAGGGACACTTGGCCCAAGGCCTTGGCTCACCTCAAACAGCTTTGCGAAGCGGGGTAGCGAAGTAGCGAGGTAACCGGAGGAAACAACGGCCGGGAGAGGATTGCCCCCTCTCCCGGCCTCGAACGCCGGATCAGGCCTCGGCGATCACGGATTGCCCTTCACTCCCCTTGCCTTCCGCCGCAACCTTCGCTTTGGCTTTGGCCGAGAGTCCCCGACGACGCATGTCCTGGGGCCGGATGCCGAGCCTCACCAGTTCCGGGTTCTTGAGTCCCAGGTAGGCTTGGAGGTGGGTTTTGAGCCGGGTGGCGTCCTCCGAGACCTTGCGGGCCAGATCCTGCCGCCGCTTGGCCAGGGTGCGCGCCTCGCCCAGGAGTTCCTGGATGCGGTGCGCCATGGCGCCGAGCTCGGCGGTCGAGGTTGGTGCCTAGGAACTGGCGAATTGCGCTCAGGACAAGCTCTGCGTTCTCCCGGGTCGGCTCGATGAAGACATCCAAGTCCTTGGTCGCACGCGGGCGGGCGTGAAAGGCGACGGCGTGGGCTCCGACGACGAGGTATCGAGCCTCAAGTCGATTCAAGAACTCGATGAACTCTTCGTAGTCGCGGGATCTCACGGATCCCCTTCGTCTTCAGAGCGGAGAGTAGGCAGTCCTGAACCGCGTTGACACGCTCCGCAGGAGTGAGTCCTTCATACCAGAAGCGGAAATCCGCCTCCTCGGCTTCGGCCTCAGTGACGACCGTCGCCGTCCAGGTTCTGCCGTGCCGGTCGGTCGCCTGCCCTCTCTGTTGCATGCCAAGACGATAACACCTCGCGCTCGGCACGGTCCACAGTCTGACCCCCATGCTCCCGCCAGCATCTCCGCTTCAAATTGAGGAGTTCGAGCGCCTACAACGTAAGGGGCCACTGGCGCGCCACCCAGGTGGAGCACAGAGCACTGATTCAAGAGGAATCCGAGCAACATCGGCTCAACGCAAAACTGGCCCTAAAGTGCGAAGTCGAGGCCCTGCGGACACGTGGCTTCCTGGAGGCTGAGAGGGCCCGTATCTTGGCCGAGATCGAAAAGCTCCGCGAAGAGAGCAGCAGGCTGCAGGATTCCGGTTCTCCGACGCTCGACTGGCGTGAAGCCGAGGGTCTCCGGGAGAGTCTGAAGGACCTCAAAGCAAAGTACACGGCTTTCGGAGGGACGATTCCCGCTGCCTGACCGGCTGGCGCGACAAGATCTTCGCTCGCCGCTACCAGGCAATTGCCTGTAGACTTTCCCCATGGCGACCGCGAAGCAGGAAGTCCAGAAGTTCCTTGAAGCCCTGCCTGAGGAAGCTTCCTTGGAGGACATCCAGTACCACCTTTTCGTCCTTCAAAGGATCGAGCGGGGGCGACAGGATGTCGAGGCCGGGCGCGTGATCCCACAAGACGAGATCGAGCGCCGGATGGCCCGATGGCTCGAACGGTAAGCTGGACGAACACTGCTTGGCGCGACCTTGAGCTGATCGCCGGTTCCATCGCTGAGGATTCACCCGGCTACGCGGCGGCGTTTGTTGAACGCATCCGAGGCCAAGCCCGCTCCCTAGATGACCTGTCTTTTCGAGGGCGGATGGTACCGGAGCTCGGAGAGGCCGCAGTGCGTGAGCTGCTGATCGGCAACTATCGCCCGATTTACGAGATCCACGAGACGGCGGTTTATGTCCTGGGTGTAATTCACGGGGCGCGAGATCTCTTGGCGCTTTGGGACCCGGAAGCACGCCTCCCCTAGCAGCCCGTGGTGAAAGTCCGCCCAACCGGCGCAAGGCTCTGGTAA
>JBDTZG010000017.1:0-97623 GCA_040005235.1 Acidobacteriota bacterium
CCATCCGCCTCCGCTCGGCCGAAGAGGCGGTCCGCCGCATGCCTCCAGGACCCGAGGCCGCCGAGCGCGCAGGACGCGCAGCGGCGGATGCCGTCGAGCCGATCGACGACGTCCGTTCGACGGCCGACTACCGACGCTTCGCGCTCGAACGGGTGGTGCGGCGGCTGGTGCTCGGGCTTCGGTAGATCTCGGTAGATCAAGGACATCGCCATGCCGACCACCCTCAACGCCGACGACCTCCGCGCCACGCTCGACCGCTTGAGTACAGCGAACCTCGCTCTCTCCCGCAGCCATCCCGGCGACTCGGGGAAGCGCCAGCCGGTGCATACGGTCTACGGCGGCGCGCACCTATTCAAAGCCGAAGGGGCGGCGAAGCTCGGCGCGATCGCCTTGCGCTCTCTGGAAGAGTACGCCCCGACTCCCGCCGATCTCGCCGAGGCGCTGGGCCTGCCCGAAGCGCTCGCCGGGGTGATCCACGGACGCGTGGCCGAGAAGCTCGCCCGCGAGCCGGTCGAAGACTTCCGCGCCGATTTCGAGGACGGCTACGGCAACCGGCCGGACGAAGAGGAGGACGGCCACGCCGAATCCGCCGCGCGCGAGATGGCCGCGGGGCTCAGGGCGGGGACGCTCCCTCCGTTCATCGGCATTCGCATCAAGCCGTTCAATGAGGAGCTGCGTGTACGGTCGCTGCGCACCCTCGATCTGTTCGTCTCGACGCTGGTCCGGGAGACCGGCGGACGGCTGCCGGACAACTTTGTGGTCACGCTCCCCAAGGTGACGATCCCTGAGCAGGTGGCTGCCCTCGCCGACGTGTTCGATCTTCTGGAGCCCGCTCTCGGGATTGCGCCGGGGTCGCTACGGCTGGAGATCATGATCGAGACGACTTCGGCGATCCTCGGAGAAGACGGCCGGTCGAGGCTGCCGCTGCTTTCCGCCGCGGCGCGGGGACGGTGCGCCGCCGTCCATTTCGGGACTTACGACTACACGGCCTCGTGCGACATCACCGCCGCCGAGCAGCGGATGGACCACCCAGCCTGCGACTTCGCGCTGCACATGATGAAGGTCGCCTACGCCGGCACGGGGCTCTGGCTTTCAAACGGCGCCACCAACGTCCTACCGGTGGCGCCGCACCGAGCGACCCCGGGCGGCCCGCCTCTCACCCCCGCCGAAAGGCAAGAAAACCGCGCCGTCGTCCACCGGGCCTGGCGTCTGCACGCCGAGCACACGCGCCACTCGTTGATCAACGCGTTCTACCAGGGCTGGGATCTTCATCCTGCCCAGCTCGTGCCGCGCTACGCCACGGTTTACGCCTTCTTTCTCGAAGGGCTCGATGCGGCATCCAACCGCCTGCACAACTTCATGAAGAAAGCCGCCCAGGCGACCCTGGTGGGCGACATCTTCGACGACGCCGCGACCGGCCAAGGCCTGCTCAACTTCTTCCTGCGAGCCATGAGCTGCGGCGCGATCTCAGAGGCGGATACTCTTGAGAAATCGGGGCTGACGCTCGAAGAGTTGCGCAGCCGGTCGTTCGTCAAGATTCTGGCCGGGCGCGGGAAGAGTAGGCTTTAGGGCTCTTCCTCGGCGAGGGTTTTTTCGCGGAAGTGCCGGACAGCTACAACAGTGATCGTCTGAGTTCCCTCTTCGACTTGATAGACCGTGATGTAACTTCCAACCACGAGCCTACGAAGGGAGGAATCGATTTCTTCTGACAATCGGCGGCCGAGCTGTGGAAAATCTGAAAGCACCTTCACGCGGTCGAAAAGATCTTCGATCACTCGCCTCGCGACGGCCGGGCTCTCCTCTGCGATGAAGTCGAACAACTGGGCCGCCCGATCCAAAGCGGAATCGGACCAAAGAACACGAAAGCTCACTGAGCGTATCGAGATAACAGTCGCGCACGCGCCTCTTCGTGAGGCACCACTCTTCCAGCACGGATGTCCGCTAAACCGCGATGGACATCTCGAAGCAGATCAATCTCTTCTAAGAGAATCCGGTAGCTGTCGATATCGACGAGTACCGCGGTATCCCTCCCCTGCTCTGTAAGCACTACAGGGCGTCGGGTATCCTGAACACGTTTAATTAGTCCTGCGGCCTGGGACTGCAACTCATCGACAGGGTGGCTGTCTTCAATCAGGTCGTACCGAATGCGGGCCATGGACACCTCACCAATTTCTCTAGGATAACATTCTCCATCAAACCCGCCGAAGCGTCGCCTCGATCAAGCCGTACGGCTCGCTCGTCGCGACGAAGATCTCGTTTCGATTCTCCAGCCCGAACGGCGTCAGATCCACCGGAATGTGGTGCCGGTTGGGCATCGTGAGGTGGATCTCCTCGACGTCCTTCAACCCTTCGAGAACTGCCTCGCCCATCGCATAGAGCGTGTGCTGCACGGAGCGGCTCTCGTGCTCGGCGAAGGTTTCGAGCAGGATGCGCCGGACTTCACTCCATAGAGGCCCAAAGGCGACGTCCGGGCGTGCGTAGCTCCACGAGGCAGAAAGGGCGGTCGCGAGCAGGCGGTCGGCGGTTTCTTTGAGCGTCGTGAAACGGTCGCGCGGGAAACCTTCGAAGGCCGATTTCGCGGTCTTCATCACTACCAGCTCTTCGATTCCCGCCGTGATGCTCACCCTGTCCGCGGTGCGCGAGATGACTGCGGTTCTCTTCTCAGCGCCGGCTCGGCGAAAAGCGCGAGGATGCGGCGCGCCGCCGCTTTCGATCCGCTCCCACAGGTGCTCCACCAGCTCAACACGGGCGCTCGACACGTGGGGATCGGTTTTGATCAGGTGATCCGACAGGACGAGGCCGAAGTCCTCGACGTCCTCGAACGGATGCTCCGCCGCCAGGCCGTAGACGGTGTTCTTCATCGTATCGGTCGCGACCACGCCCGCGTTATCTCCTTCCGTGTAGGCCGCGGCGAAGTCCCCTTCAAGGCGGATCGCGAGGGTGACGTCTTTTAGCTCGTGGCGATCCGGTCCGCGCCGGACGGTCACGAGGCGGACGCCAGATTTGCCGTAACCATTTCCAGAAATCGTGACGGCCATCGAATCAGCTCCCTCGGTAGGTCGAGTATCCGAACGGGCTCAACAGCAGCGGCACGTGGTGATGCTCGTTTGCATCTCGCACGTCGAACACGATCGAGGCCTCCGGATAGAAGCCTTCGATGCCCAGCGCGCGAAAGTAATCACCGGTCGAAAACGTGAGCCGGTAGGTTCCAGTGACGAGCGCGCTCCCTTCGGGTAACAACCGACGGGCCCGGCCGTCTGGATCGGTCGCGCCGCGCCCGAGCGCGCGCCACCCCTCTTCGGTGCGGATCTCCAGCGTAATGGCCACACCCTCGGCCGGTTTGCCGCGGGCGGTGTCGAGCACGTGGGTGGTGATGGCGCTCATGATTCGGCTTTCAGGATACGCAACCGCGTGATCCTCTGCTGTTCCTCGGCCGCGATGCGCAGCTCCGTGTCGGGATCGTTGCCTAAGCGAGAGCGCAGCAGGCCGAGCATCTCCGTGGCGCTCTTGCCCGTCGCGCAGACGATGAAGATGTAACCGAAGCGCTCGGCGTAAGCGCGGTTGGCGTCCGCCAGGTCCGCGAGGATGACCTCTTCTGTGGATTCGACGCCGGCCTGCTCCTGCTCCGACCAACGGCGGAACTGGGCGTCCCCGGCGGTCTTCTTTTCGCCGATCTGTGGATGTGCCGCAAACGCCTCCCGCCAATCTTCCTTAGCGAGGCTCCACCAGGTTCGATCCGCCGCTTCGAGCAAGAACTCGGCGTCGGCGTACGGCCGGCCCTCGATCATTCGCCGCGCCCAGGCCCGCGAGCCGCAGCAAGCGAGGAACGCCGCCTCGGCCTCGGTCGGCGGCAGGTCGTTCAGCTTCACTCCGCAATCCTGCCGAACAAGCGCAGCCGGGCGACGCCGCCATCCGGGTAGATGCTCAAGCGGACATGCGTGACCGGCCCGTCCGCCGCGAGGTCGTCGAACAGGTGCCGGGTGTGGGGACGCAACGGCGTCTTCGGCAGGATCTCGCGCCAGCCCCCGAGTGCTTCGGCCGTCGGCTCGTCCGAGGCATCGCAACCTTCCAAGACGCAGCTGCCCGGCGCGTTTCCCTTGAAGTGGGACGTATCCACCTCGGCGCTTTCGATGCGTCCGCGCCGGCCGAGGCGGACGATCGCCCAATCGTGACCCGGCCCGCGGCGGCGCTGGGTCTCCCAGCCATCGTGCATGCCGAGCGAGGGTCCGGGAAGGATCAGGTTGTGCCGATTACCGAAGAACATGTCGCTGCACGCAAGCACTCGGCCGCCGTTCTCCACTCCCGCGAGGTCGATCTCGCCGTGACGGCTCAAGCGCTCCCAATCCGGGACCACCTCGCCGTGAACGCGCAGGCGCGCGACGCCGCCGTCCGGATAGATGTTCAAGCGGAGATGGGTCGCTCTTCTGGGGGCGCTCCGGAGCACGAAGGCGTTCGGCGAGTTCCCTTCGAGCGGCGAGAGCGGCAGGATCTCCTGCCATTCGGCAACGACCAGATCCATCGGAGCGGGAAACCCCTCGACGACCGCGGCGTCGATCGAGCACGACTCGGGATAGTTGCCGCGAAAGTGTCGAGTGTCCACCACTACGCCGCGCGGAATGCCGGGCAGGCCGAGCCGGAGGATCGCCCAATCGTGCCCCGGCTCGCGGCGCCGCCGGGTCTCCCAGCCGTCCATCCACTTACCGACATCGGTGTATCGGCCTTCGATGAACACCGCCTCGGCGGCTATGAGGAGGTTCTCCTTCGGTGCGAAGAATTCGTCGTTCGCCGCGAGCACGGCACCACCGAGTCGCTCGGCCGCCAGATCCACGAGGTCGGTAAAGTCGGTCATCCGGTCATCGTCCTTGCCCGTGGAGAGGTCTGCCGATAGGTCGATCGAGAAAAGCGTCACCATCGTAAACCGTTTTGCCGCGCAGAAGCGTCGAACGGATCATGCCGTACAGCTCTCGCCCGGCATACGGCGTGAGCTTGTGGCGGTGGTGAAGCGCCGCGGGGTCGATCGTCCGTCGCTCTTCAGGATCCCAGATCACCAGATCCGCGTCCTGCCCCGGCGCGATCGATCCCTTGCGGTCCTCGATTCCGGCGAGCCGGGCCGGCGCCGCGCACATCCAGGTCGCTAGATCGGAGATCGAGAAACCTCTCTCGCGGGCGCCGGTCCAGACCGCGGGCAAGGTCACCTGGAGGGACGCGATCCCGCCCCAGGCGGCACGGAAATCCCCGGTGCCGATCGCTTTGAGATCCGGCGGGCTCGGCGAGTGGTCGGTCGCGACCAGATCGATCTCCCGCGCGGCGAGCGCCCGCCAGAGGGCATCCCGCTCGGCCCGCCCGCGGATCGGCGGCGCGCATTTGAAGGCCGTGGCGCCGTCTTCGATTTCCTCGGCGCAAAAAGTCAGGTAATGAGGGCAGGTCTCGGCGGTGATCGGCAGCCCTTCGGCGCGGGCCGCACGCAACAGCGGCAGCACCTCGGACGTCGCCAGATGGACGATGTGGACGCGGCACCCCGTCTCGCGGACCAGGCGCGACACCAACAAGAACGCTTCGACCTCCGCCGCGGCGGGTCGCGAACGGAGCCATCGGTCGTATTGCCGCAGCTCGGCCGGACCGGCGCCGTTCCACACCCCGGAAGCTGCCTCGATCGGTCCCGGCAGCTCGGCATGAACCAGCAGCACGGCCCCATGCCGCGCCAGCTCGGTCATAGCCGGCCGCAGCTCGGCCTCCCCCACGCCGGGAAACTCGTCAACCCCGGACGGCACCAGAAACGCTTTGAATCCCAGGACGCCGTCCGCGATCAGCCCGGAGATCTCCGCCGGGTCGTGCGCGTTGCCGGGGACGATGCCGCCCCAAAGGCCGACGTCCACATGGCATTTCCCCTCGGCGGCCCGGAGCTTCTCGGCGAACGCCGCGCGCGTGGTCGTCGCGGGGACGCTGTTAAGCGGCATGTCCACGAGAGTCGTCACTCCCCCGGCAGCGGCCGCGCGGGTTGCGGTTTCGAACCCCTCCCAATCGGTCCGCCCCGGTTCGTTGATATGCACGTGCGTGTCGACGATCCCCGGCATCACCACATTCTTGCCGGCCTCAAGAATCAGGACGTCGTCCGATCCCACCGCCGCGAAAGGCGCCAATCGCACGATCCGCCCGTCGCGAATATGGATCGAAGCGGAGATCTCGCCTTCGGGCGTGACCACCCGGTGGCCGCGCACGATGAGATCGCTGGGATCGATGGGATCGGGAGAATTCATCGGAGCGCGACGAGACTATAGGATCGGGCGGACGTGGAAAATGCGATGACGCCTATCGATCTTCCCCTGCTGATTCAGGGTGGCACCGTCCTGACCCTCGATCCGGCAGCCACGGTCCTGCCCGGCGCAGACGTGCTCATCGATGGCGGCAACATCGTCGCGGTGGGCCGCGTACCGGAGCCGCCGCCGGGAACGAGAGTCCTGGACGTCTCCGGCTGCTTCGTGCTCCCCGGCCTGATTCAAGGGCATCTCCATCTCGGACAGACGTTCTTCCGCGGTCTCGGCGAAGGACGGCGGCTTCTCGCTTGGCTGCGCGAGCGGATCTGGCCGCTCGAAGCGGCGCACGACGACGAGAGCGCGTACTGGTGCGGAATGCTCGGCGCGGTCGAGTGTCTGCTCGGCGGCACCACGACGATCCAGGACATCGGGATCGGGCCGGGCGCGCCGGGGCTGCTCAAGGCGATCGCGGATTCCGGCCTCCGCGCCTTCGCCGGTCAGTGTCTGATGGATGGCGGCGACGGGCTCCCCGCCGCGATGCGGGGCGAAACGGATGCGGTGCTCGCCTCGACCGAAGCGCTGGGCGACCGCTTCGAAAGCGCCGCGAGAGGCGAGCGGCGACCGCGCCTCCGCTATCTGCTCAATCCGCGCTTCATCCTCACCTGCTCCGATCCTCTTTGGGCGGGAATCCGCGCTCTCTCTCTACGCCGCGGCTGGCCGGTGCATACCCACGCCCTGGAGCAGCGGGACGAAACGCTCGCGGTGCGCGAGATCAAGAACGGCCGCGACGAGATCGAATACTTCGCGGAGCAGGGCGTGCTCTCGACCGATCTGCGGCTCGCCCACGGCGTTTGGATCACGCCTGAGCACCTGAAGCGGGTCTGCACCCACCGCTTCAGCGTCGTCCACTGCCCCAGCTCGAACCTGAAGCTCGGCTCGGGCGTCGCCGACCTGCTGGCTATCCGGAGAGCGGGAGTGCCGGTCGGCATCGGCACCGACGGCGCGGCGTGCAGCAATCAGCTCGACAACTTCGCCGAGGTCCGCCTGGCAGCCCTGCTCCAGAAAGTCAAGCACGGCCCCGACGCCTTCTCCGGCCTGGACGCACTCCGCCTCGCCACCTCCGAAGGAGCCAAGGCCCTCAACCTCGACGCCGAGATCGGCACGATCGAAATCGGCAAAGCCGCCGACCTCGTCGTCCTCGCCGCCCCGACAGCCGGTCATCCCGAGCTGTGGGGCGCGCCCCAAGCCGACCCCCACGACCTCGTCGCCTTCGGAGCCAGCCGCGGCACAGTGCGCCACGTGGTGGTCGACGGCCAACTGCTGGTCGAAGACGGCCGGCCTACGAAGCTCGACGCCGAAGAGATCTTCCGGGAGAGCGAGCGGTGCCTGGCGTCGCTGATTCGGCGGTCGGGGGTGGAGCTTTGAGTGCTTCCCCTCAGCAGGCAATCTCCACCGATGGGTCGTAGCAATCCCCCTGGAACGTGTAGCCCGCCGGGCAGGCCAACAGGCGCGCCCCGTCTCGGGGAGGAAAAGCCCGCAGCTACGGTGCGGGCCGCGCCTACTGCACCACCGCCAGCCGCGTGATCGGCGGCAGGCAGCGGTTCTCGTCGCAGGCTTGATAGGTGAGCATCAGGCGGGCGCCCTCGGCGTCCTGGTGCAGCTCGCCCGTGATCTCCACCGTCCCGTCGTAGATCGAGTGCGGCCCGTCGCCGTAGGCCATCTTCACTTCGCGGCCCGCCGGATAGACGATCTCCTGGAGGCGCGCGCCCTCCGCTTCGATCAGCGTGGGAACGAGAAAATCCGCGCTCGCGGGGTTGGCGTTCAGGTGCCATCCCTCTTCGATCATCAAGATCAGGGCGAACTTCCGCCAACCGTCGACCCGCGGCTCGGACAGCTCGAACCGCGGCTGGACCAGGCGCTCGGCCTGGCTCGCCAGCTCTTCGAAGGAGGGACCGACCGGGTCGTCGCCCGGAATCTCCGCCGAGAGGCGCCAGTAGCGGCGAGCGGCGACCGCCGTCGATTTCACTCCTTCCGGATGCTGCGAGACGAGCGACGCGACGCTCGAAAGAGCGCTCCGCGCCGCGTCCAGATAGGTGCGGTCGGCGGTCTGCTCGAACAAGCCGAGCAAGTTGTCTATCGCGATCGCATTGCTGGCGGGAAGCGCGCCGTCGAACACGTCCTTCGAGCGGAACAACACGTCGTCGCTCTCTGCGCTGGTGTAGTAGCCGCCGTTCGGATCACCGAGCCGGGCGGTCTGTTCGGCGGTTAGCTCGCGCGCGGAATCGAGCCAGCGCGCCTCGCCGGTCGCCGAATGAAGCGCGAGCAGGCCGTGGACGAAAAACGCGTAATCGGAGAGAAACGCCGGGATTTTCGCTACACCTTCCCGCCAGGCGTGATGGAGCGTGCCGTCCGGCCGCGGGCTCCCCAGCACGAACTCGGCGGCGCGGGCGGCGGCGGCCACCAGACCGGGTTCCTTGAGCAGCTCGCCCGCGACCGCGAGGCCCGCGATCGCCGTGCCGTTCCAATCGGTGAGGATCTTGTCGTCGGTCGCGGGGCGCTTGCGTTCCGCGCGGGCGGCAAACAGCTTCTCGCGCGCCGGGCCGATCTCGCCGAGCAGCTCGGAGATCGGCATCCGCCGCCGCCCCGCCACCTCCTCGAACGACAGCGGCTGATGGAGCACGTAGTGCGTCTCTTCGAAGAACGGCGGCCGGTCGAAGCCGTAGAGCGGCGCCAGAAAAGGCGTGTCCTCGCGGCCAAGAACGGCCTCCAGCTCTCCCCGGGTCCAGACGTAGAAGGCGCCCTCGTGGCCGTCGGTTTCGGCGTCCACCGCGCTCCAGAACGCCCCTTCGGGGGAGGTCATCTCGCGGGCCAGGAACGCCGCCGTCTCGCGCACCACGCGCGCTGCCTGCGGATCGCCCGTGCGAGCGTGCTCGCGGGCGTAGATCTCTAAAAGAAGCCCGTTGTCGTAGAGCATCTTTTCGAAATGCGGGATCTTCCACTCGCGGTCGGTGGCGTAGCGGTGGAAGCCGCCGCCGATCTGGTCGTAGATCCCGCCGCGCGCCATCTGGTCGAGGGTGAAAGCGAGCATTTTGCCCGCGGCGGGCATTTCCCCCGCCACCTCGGCCAGCAGATGGAGGTTCGACGGGCTGGGAAACTTCGGCGCGCCGCCGAATCCTCCCCAGGCGGGATCGAAGCGCTTTCCTTGAGATTCCGCGGCGCGCAGAGCGCCCACCGGCGCGGGAGGCGCGCCTGCCGGGGCGTTCCTCTGCTCCAGATAGCGGCGCATGGCGCCTTCCATCTCCACGCCTTGCGCGATCACGTCGTCGCGACGGGAAGCCCAGGCTTCCGCGAGCTGCGCGAGCACGGCGCGGAAGCTCGGCATTCCTTGACGATCCTCGGGCGGAAAATAGGTCCCGGCGTAAAACGGCAGCAGGTCGGGCGTCAAGAACACCGAGTTGGGCCACCCCCCCTGGCTGGTGAGGATCTGGGTGGCGGTCATGTAAATCTCGTCCAGCTCCGGGCGCTCTTCGCGGTCGAGCTTGATGTTGACGAATTTTTCGTTCATCAGCGCCGCGATCTTCGGATCGGTGAACGACTCCCGCTCCATGACGTGGCACCAGTAGCAGGTCGAATAACCGACCGAGAGAAAGATGGGCTTCTGCTCGGCTTTGGCGCGAGCGAGCGCCTCCGGCCCCCAGGGGTACCAGTCGACCGGGTTGTGGGCGTGGAGCAGAAGGTAGGGGCTCGACTCGCGGGCGAGTCGGTTCGTGGCGTGGGGAGCTGCGGACTCGGTCATCGGGTTCCTCTCGGCGAGAGGGGGCATTGTAGGCGAGAGCGGGGCCGGCGCGCCGCCCGCCGAAAGGCCCCATTCCTTCGCCGACTGTTCCGACTATTCCGCGCGCAGGGCCGTCACGGGCGAGGTGCGGGTCGCCCGATAGGCCGGCACGAGGGTCGCCACCAGGCCGGCGGCGATCAACAGGCCGGCGGCGATCGCGATCGAGCCGAGATCGAACGCCGACTGGCCGTACATCAGGCTCGACAGCTTGTCCGCCGCAAGCCTGGCGAACAACGCGGCGAGCCCGATGCCGACGAGCAACCCGACTCCGACCAGGAACATCGACCGCTTCGCGACCAGTCCGACGATACCCCCGTGGCTTTCGCCGAGCGCCATGCGGATACCCAATTCGCGGCGCCTCGTGGCCACAGCGAACGCGAGCAGACCGTAGACGCCGATGAGGGTCAACATCAGCGCGGCGCCGCCGAAGAAGCGCGACAGGGTGGAGGCCAGGCGCGACCGGACGAGCGAGTTGGACACCCTTTGGCTCATGGTTTCGATGTCCTCGACCGGCACTTGCGGGTCGAGCTCTTTGACCGCTTGGCGCAGGGCGCTCGAAAGACCTGCCGGATCGCCGCTCGTGCGCACGACCACGAACGCGAGCGCCGAACCGGTCGCCGCGAACGGCCGGTAGAAGGCGGGCTCCGGCTCTTCTCCCAGGCTCATGTGGCGCACCGGGCGCACCACCCCGATGACCTCGACCGGGGCGCCGGGACCCTGTTCCTCTTCGTAGAAGCTCTTGCCCAGCGGGCTCTCTCCCGGCCAGAGCGCCTGAGCGAGCTTTTCGTCGACCAGGGCGACCCGCGAGCGCGGTTTCTCCTCGGCCGGAGTGAACAGCCGGCCCTGGACCAATGGAATGCCGAGGGCGGCGAAATAGCCGGACGAGGCGCCGCGGGATCCGGCGGGAAAGGGAGCGGCGCCGGCATCGCCGCCGACCGCGCGCAGGACGGCTACGTTGTTGTCCCCGACCAGCGGCAGCTGGGTCACCAGGCCCGCGGAGGTTGCGCCCGGCAGGCCGCGCAACCGCTCTTCGAGCGCGCCGAACCAGGCGGCGCTTTGCGCCGGTTCGGCGGCGATCCGCTTCGGCAAGAACAGCGGCACGGTGAGCGCCCCTTCGGAGCGGAATCCCGGATCGATCTTGTCGAGCCGCGCCAGGCTGCGGTCGAGGAGCGCAGACGCCGTGAGCACGGCGAGCGCGAGGCCCACCTGGGCGATCACCAGGCCCGCGCGCAGCGGCTGCCGGTCGCCGCCGCCGCTCCCCTTGCTCCCCTCCTTCAGCCGCTCGACCACGTCCACCCGAAACGCGCGGACCGCGGGCGCCAGGCCGAACAAGAGGCCGGTCAAAACCGCGGCGGCGAGTCCGAACAGCAGCGCTCGGCCGGAGAATTCGACTCGCGCGATGACCGGAAAGACCTGTTCGGGAATCGTCGCGAGGAGCGCCTTTAAAGCCCAAGATGCAAGCAGCACGCCGACCGCACCGCCGAGAAGGGAGAGCAGCGTGCTCTCGACCAGCAGCTGGCGGACGATCGCGCCACGGCCCGCGCCGAGCGCGGCGCGCAGCGCCATCTCGCGCTCGCGGGCGAGCGCCCGGGCGAGCAGCAGGCTCGCCAGGTTCGCGCAGGCGATCAGCAGCACGAGGGTTGCGGCGACCGAGACGAACAGCACCATCGCCTGGAACCGGCCGATCAACTCGGCCCGGATCGGCATCGAAATCAGACGAAACCCGCCGTCCGGCGGGTAAGACTCGGGATGCTCGCGAACGAACCGTTGCGAGATCACCTCAAGCTCGCTGGGCAGCTTCTCGATCGAGGCGCCCGGGGCGAGGCGGGAGACGATCACCAGTCCCCGCGCGTTGCGCGGGGGCAGCGCCGAAAGGTTCATCGCGATCGGCACCCAGAGATCCTGGTTGGCCGAGAGCGCCCGAAAGCTCTTCGGCATCACGCCCACGACCTCATACGGCTTGTCGTCGAGCAGGATCTTCTTGCCGAGCACCTTCTCGTCTCTCTCGAAGCGGCGCTGCCAGAGCGACCAGGAGAGGATCGCCACCTGGTTTTGGCCGAGCACGTCTTCGGACTGGGCGAACGTCCGTCCGATCTCGGGCGGCACCTCCAGCAGATCGAACAGGTTCGCCGAGACGCGGCCGCAGTAAATTCGGGCCGGCTCGCCCTCGCCGGTCAGGTTGAGGGTGAGCGGAATGATCGCCGCGCTTTTGCCCAGCGATTTGGCCTGCTCGACGAGATCCAGGTATTCGTACCCCGAAAGCGGCGACCGGTCGATGCCGTCGCGAACGAACTGGCCGTAGATCGCCACCACGCGATCGGCATTCGGAAACGGCGCGGCGCGCAGGATCAGCGTGTCGGCGAAGCTGAAGATCGCCGTGGCGGCGCCGACTCCGAGCGCCAGGCAGAGGACGGCCACTGCGGTGAATCCGGGAGAACGGGCGAGCCCGCGCGCGGCGAGGCGGAAATCGCGAAGCAGAGATTCCATAGGGTCAGGCTCCGGGCGCGCGGCCCATAGTCGGAGGAGATTCATTCCCGCGGGCAGGGAGTGCGAAGCTCTACGTCGACTAAGTGCCGCCGGCAGTCCCGAGCGGGACCGCGGCCGGCGGGAAGTCCGCTGGGAATCGCCGAGGCACGGGCTGGCGCGGGGAATGATACTCTTGGCCGTCGCAGTAGATTAGCGCCGTACCTGCCGGAGGTTCTCGGCATCGAATCTTGACCCTGCGGTCTACGGGAGGAGATGTGGCTCGTCAGAACTACCAACACGGAAAGCGTCAGCGAGAGCTGGCCAAGAAGCAGAAGCAGGATGAGAAGGTCCAGCGTCGCTTGGAGCGGAAGAACAACCCTCTCTCCGACGATCCGAACGCCCCGGCGGAACCCGGCGAAGGCGGTGAACCGATCGAGGGCGAAGAAGCGGGCGAAGCTTCGGAAGCTCAAGCCGCCGAGGCCGCCGTACCCGAGGACGTGGCGTAACCCTCTCCAGCTCCGATACGTCCCGGAGCCCGATCCAGCCGCCTCGGCCGCGAGAGCTACCTCCCGTCGGCCGTCAGGCGCGCCGCCGCCTCTGTGAATCCTCGGCGAAACTCTTGTTCCATCTCGGCTTTCCGCGGCTCGGGCAGGAAGGACGCCGCCAGAGCCGCGAGCGAGAAGCCGGCGAGGTCGGCCGCACCGTAGCCGAACGTCCGCGCGAGGCGGCTGTATTCGGTCGCAAGGTCGGTGTCGAAAAACGGCGGATCGTCGGTGTTGACGTTCACCGCCGCCCCGGCGCGCCGCAGCGAATCGAACGAATGTGCGGAAAGATCGGGATACACCCCGAGACAGACGTTCGAAGAGGGGCAAATGTCGAGCGGCAGCCGCCGCTCGACCAGCTCTCGCACCAGGGCGGGATCTTCGGTCGCCCGGACGCCATGATCGAGCCGGTCGGGGCCGACGACGTCGAGCACCGAGCGGATCGAGTCCGGCCCGCCGTGCTCGCCGGCATGGGCGACCAAGCGTAGGCCGGCTTTCCGCGCGGCGTCGAAATGCTCCCGGAACGGCTCGTTGGGATAGCCGTTTTCGATCCCCGCGAGGCCCACCGCCACCACCAGGCCGGTCTTGTCGGCGAGCGCCCATTCGATCGTTTTGTCCGCCGCCTCGACGGCGACGTTCCGCACGATGTCCGGGATCAGGCGCAGGGTGACGCCTAAATCGCGCTCGGCCTCGGCCGCCGCATCGGCGATCGCTTCTCGGACCGCCTCGCCGTCGGCGCCGTTGCCGAGATGGGTCTGGATGGTGAAATGCGCCTCGGTGTAGACGATGTTCTGGCGCGCTTGGCTTGCGAGCACGTCGGCTGCGAGCGCGCGGAAATCTTCCGGCGAGCGTAGGCAGCGGGAGCAGGTGAGGTAGATCTCGACGAAGTGGTCGAAATTGCGGAAGCGGAACCACTCGCGAAGGCCCGCGATGTCCGCCGCCGGCAGCTCCACCCGGTTGCGCTTCGCGAGGTCGAGCAGCACGTTCGGCCGCATCGACCCTTCGAGGTGGACGTGCAGCTCGACCTTGGGGATTTCCAGCGCGAAGCGTTCGAGGCCAACGGACCCCTCCGACCTCGCGGGGTCCGCAGGGCTCACGGGCGATGCCCCGGGCGCAGCCGTTCGGCGAGCAGCTCGAGCACCGACGGCGGCACCAGCCCGGTGAGATCGCCGCCGAGCCCGTAGACCTCTTTGACCAGCCGGCTCGACAGGTAGCTGAAATCTTCCTTCGGCATCATGAACACGGTCTCGACGTTCGGGTTCAAGCGCCGGTTCATCAACGCCATTTGGAACTCGAACTCGAAATCGGAGACGGCACGCAGGCCCCGGACCACCGTGCGCGCGCCCAGGCGGGCCATGAAATCGACCAGCAGCCCCGAGAAGCTCTCGACCCGGCAGGGCGCGCCCGGGAAGCGCTCGGAGAGCAGGTCGCGCACCATCGCGACCCGTTCGTCGACCGAGAACATCGGCCGCTTCTCCTCGTTGAACAGCACCGCGACCACCACCTCGTCGAAGATCGGCAGGCAGCGCTCGACGATGTCCAAATGGCCGTTGTGGAACGGATCGAACGAACCGGGATAGACCGCGATCCGTCGCGTCGGAATACCTGTCATCGGCCCTTCGCCCTCGCTATCTTGTCGGTCAGATCGAAAGTGGCCGCATTGTACGCGCCGTCGGTCGCGCGCAACAGGAGATATCGGGTTCCCGCCGGAACGTCCAGGATCAATTCCTCGCGCCGGCCGTCGAGCAGGCCATCCGCTGCCTTGGCCGAATGCCACTCTCCCCCGTCGAAGCTCACCTGAGCGTCGCGCACGGGGCTCCAGGCGTCTTCGAGCGTGACCCGGAGCTGCGCGCCCTCCGCTTCGGCTTTCGCCAGCGTCGGCGGCGAGTGATCGACGGTGAGCGCCGGGCTCACCTCTTCGGCGGACAGCCCCTCGCCCGCGTCGTTGGCGTCGGCGTCCGTCGCCTCCAGCCGGAAGCGATAGAGGCCGTCCGGCAGCGCGCCGACGTCGAAGCTCAGATATTCGTCCGACAGGTCGGCCGCGAGCTTGAGCCAGCCCGCCCCGTCGTTTGAAACGGCTCCCCTGTCCTCCCCCACCCCATGGCCCGCCGGGCGAAACGTCAAGGTGTAGCGGAGCGGATCGCCGTTTGGGTCGCTCGCCTTCCAGCGCAGCGAGCGGTAGCCGAGCTTCCACAGCGGCTTCAGCCGGCCGCTGTCGTCGATCTCCTCGGCCGGCGCGAGTGTGGTGAACAGCCCCTCGCGGTTCGGATGGACCGGCTCGAACGTCTGGTTCGACGGATTGAAGTTCTGCGGCACCAGGATCTGGCCCGGCGGCAATGCACCGAACGCCTCGATCTTCGGCCTCTGGTTCAGCTGGCGGTAGGAGAGCTCGACCGCGGCGACGCGCGGCGACGCCTTGCCTCCGGCCGGCCCCACGAGCTGCGCTCGCCACTGGAGATACCGGCCCGACGGCGCGCCGTCCGCGCCGGCCCCTCCGGAGATCGCGATCTCGTCGCGAGTCGCGATCGAGCGCCAGGGGCTCCACTGCGACCAGGTCCGATCCGGATTGGCGCTCGCGCCGCTCCTCACCGAGAAACTCACCGAGGCGCCGGCCGGCACCTCGCCGCGCCACCGGAGCCGGCCGAACTTGGCCGGCGCGCCGGCATCGAGCACCGCGCCGGTGAACGTCCCTTGGGTCTCAAGCTCGGCGGTCGTCCGATAGAGCGCGGCACCGTTGGTGGTGGCGATCGTTGGGCCGGAGGCCCCCGCCACCAGAGCGACGAGCTGCCGCTCGTCGGTGTCTTTTTCCAGCTCCATCCGGCCGGTCGAGGTGCCCGACGGCCGGTAGGAGTAGAGCTTCCCTTCAAGGCCGGTCGCCACCCACAGCCGATCCTGCCAGAGCAGGTCGAACACCGTCTCGTCGGCGAAGTTGCCGATCCCCTCGGAGAGGCCGTTCGGGGCGATCGCCACCACCTCGCTCCTCGGCGTGCCGGCTTTACCGCCCGCCGGTTCGGGCTCGCCGATCGTCACGGTGACCGTCGGCTCGCCGGGCTTGCCGCCACCCGTCCCGTTTGCCGGTCCGCCAGCCGCCGGCCCGCCAGGCGCCGCCGCGCCGCCGACCGCCGGCACCAAGCTCGCCTCGGAGGCGACCAGCGCGGCGTAGATCGTCCCGTCGGGGCCGAGCGCGAGCGCCGCAACCTCGGGCTCTGCGGCGTCGAACAGGGTGCGCGCCGTGCCGTCCTTGGCGATCCGCAGGACCAAACCCTCGCCCGAAGTACCGACGATCACGTCGCCCCCGGCGCTCGCCGGCAGCGCGAGTAGGCTGCGCAGGTGCGGCTCGTCGGCGTCGTAGAAGACTTTGCCCTTGCCGTCGCCATCCACCCGGAACAGCTTCCCCTCGGTGCCGGTCGCCACCAGCAGCGCGCCGTCCGCGGCGCGCCGGATCGCCCAGATGTAGGTGGAAGCCGGGTCGAAGAACGGTTTGGCCTCGGCTTTGCCCTTGCCCGCGGTCGCGATGCGGTAGACCTTGCCGTGCGGCGAGGTGCCCGCGTAGAGCGTGCCGTCGGGGTCGGCCCAGAGCGCGAAGACCTCCGGCTCGGGGGCGTCGAACAGCACGCTCACCTCGCCCTTGGCGGTCACCTTGAGTATCTTGCCGTCGTTGCCGGTGCCGACCGCCCAGCCGCCGGGGATCGCGACGGCCGAGAGCACGAACGGCTCGCCGAGAGCGGCCATCCGCTCCACCTTCGGCGCCAGATCGAGAAAGCCGCCGGGGTCGAGCGCGACACCTGAAAGCGTGCCGGACCGGAAGTCGGCCCCGGTCTGGACCTGGAAGATCCGGACTTCGGTGGCGCCCGCCAACGATGCGGCGAACAGGATTCCGGCGCCGAGAGCAGCGGCCCCGGCGACCTTGGCGAGCGTTGGTTTCATCGATCTCTCTCCCGGAATTCTTGGGGGTGGGTGGCGGCGGCAATGGGGTTCGCGACCCGGGGCCGGCCGGCGGGCAACGCGCTGGCGACCTCGCCGGCCGCGGAGTCCGCGCCCTCGGTGTTCAGCTCGGGCGGCTCGGCCGGCGAACCGCCGGGCGCGCGCACTTCGACTTCGATTTTGACCAGTCCCGAAGCCGGCGCGTCGAGCGGGGCGGAAGCCTGCGCAATCACCGCGCCGGAAAACGGCGTGCCCAGCCCGGCGCCCCCGGAACCCCAGAGCGACCGCACGCTGCCCGGCAGCTGCGGCATCGTGGCACCTCCGGCGACCACTCCCGGACGGGGTTGGGAGACGATTGCTGAAAGCTCGCGTCGGGTATGGAACGAGCCCAGCAGCGCGAGCGCCTGGGGCAGCGTCTCGGGATTCGCCGGTTCGAGCTGTAGACGCGCGGCGTCGATGCTCGCACCGTCGCCCACCCAGACGGAATAGCGCCCGGGGTCGAGATCCTTCGGCAGAGCGAGGTCGAGCGAGCGGCGCGACGTGGCGCCGCGGAACGCTCGCATATCGACCTCAAGGCGGACCCGGTCGCCCGGCCGGACCACCGTCCGCTCGGCATGGGCGCCGTCAATCGACAATCCGCGCGGCTCGCTCGCCTGGTCGAAGTTGACTTCCATCCCCTGGATGCGAATCCGTTCGAGGTCGTTCTGCGCCAGATACGAGGCGATCGAGAGCAGATAGGCGACCGCCTCGTTGGTGGCGTTTTCGCCGTCGAAGCTCTGGGCGATCGTCAGGTCGCCCTGGCCGGCGATCGAAATCCGGGCCGAGAGGTCGAGCGACTGCCCGCCGGCCGTGCGACTGGCCGCCTCCAAGGAAGCAAGCGCCGCCGTGCCGACCATTCCGGGCACCAGGTCGGGCACGTCGGCGATCCGCATGTGGTACTCGTGCTCGCGCTCGCCGTGGACCTTGACCACGATCGGAAACATCGGCGCCACCGCGCCGATCCGGCCTTGGATTCCCGAGCGGCGGTCCTGTTGGACCGCGCCGACGATCGGCCCAATGTTGGCGATTTTGAACGAGTTGTACTGGTTCGACAGGATCGTCACCACCTCGGCCGGCGCCATCGGGATCGACACCGGACCGGCGCCCAGGAAGGCATGGCCGAACGCGAGCAGTGAGTCGCCGCCCCGGTCGGTCACCGTGCCGGTCGCTCCGAGCCGGAAGTCGCCGTCCAGGATGACGCCCGACACCGCGCCGCCGGGGACCAGATCGGCCTGCCCAAGAGTCGGGCCGCCGGAGTCCGAAGTCCCGGGGGCGGCATCGTTCGCCCGGCCGGCGAGCGCCAGGGCGGTCGAGCCGAACCCTTGGCGCAGGGCTGCCACCGAGCGTTCGCCGAAGCCGCTCGCGGACCAGACCACGGCGCCCTGCGCGCCCGTACCCTCGGGGGAAAAGCGCGCGGAGAGCGAGGCGAGCTCGCGAGAGAGGAGGTCACCGGGAATCCGCCGCGCCAGCAGATCGGCGAGCGGCACGATCGGCCGCCCGGTGGCGAGGCTCCCGGCCACCGGTGCTCCTCCGGGGGCGCCGGAACTCCCGGGATCGCCGGGATCGCCCACTTTGCGCATCGAAGCGATTGGCGTCACGCCGCCGATCGCCTCGTTCGAGAACGGCCAGCCGAACGCGACCGCGCCGAGCAGGCGGTCGTCCAGATAGACCGGGCTGCCGCTCATGCCGGCGGCGACTCCGCTCTTTTCCAGGTCGTGCCCGGTGAGCTTGACCAGCACGTAGCTCAAGCCGGGCGCCAAGTTTCTCATCACCCCAACGACCTCGACGTCGAAACGTTCGGGCACCGTACCTTGAAATACCGTGACGCCGTAGCCCTTCTGGCCCACCTTCACCTCGTCGATCGAGTACGAAGGCGCGGTGAACGGCGATGCCGGCAATGTCGGCGACATTGGCGGCTGAGCGGCCCCAAGGATGTTGGGAAGAAGGAAGGTGGGAAGAAGGACAGCCCCGAGTGCGAGTGCGAGCGCGTAGCGATTCCAGACTCTGAAGCTCATGCCTCTCCTCTCGATGAGGACAACGATGCCGGCAGCCCCTCTAGGCGCTCGGCGGGGAACGGACCTTGGCGCAGGATGCGGATCTGGTCGGCGGCGTCGAAGGCGACGAGGGTCGACGGCGGTCCACCCGGCGCCTCGCCCGCGACCACCGCGAAATCGACCGCTCCGGCCTCTTCCAGTAACTCGGCCACCTCCCGCGCGTCGAGCAGCGGCGGCTCGCCGGTGCGGTTCGCGCTGGTCGCCGTGAGCGGACCGATCGCAGCGAGCAGCTCTCGCAGCTCCGCGTGATCCGGAATGCGCACCGCGAGCGTTGGGCGGCCGAGCGCTGCGGGCAGGTCGGTCCCCTCCGCCAGCGCCAGCACCCCCGTCAACGGAGCGGGCCAGAACGGGGCGAGCCGGCGCACCGGCTCCGAATCGGGGTCGATGCCGAGGTCGGCGAGTTGCGACAGATCGGCGACGACCACCGGCAGCGGTTTGCGCTCCGGATCGAAGTCGCCGGAGCCGCGATTCCAATCGATCCGGCGATCGATCCGCCGCTTGATCCGTTCGATCGCTGCGACACCCGCGGCGCTGTGCGGATCGACCCCCAGGCCGTAGCTCGATTCGGTGGGAAAGGCGATCACGCCGCCGCGAGAACGGAGCGCGCGAAGCTCCTCGATCGTCGTCTCTCCACTCACTTACGCGCCGCTCCGGCGATCAGCTCCCGCGCATGAGATAGAGATAGGTCGGTGACCTTCGAGCCGGCGAGCATGCGCGCCACCTCTTCCACCCTCCCCGCATCGTCGAGCATCTCAACGGCAACCCGGGTCCGGCCGGCAGTCACTTTCTTCGCCACCCGGTAGTGCCGGTCCGCTGCGCTCGCGACTTGGGCGAGGTGGGTGACGGCGAGGATCTGGCCACCGCGCGCCAGGCGCTGCAATTTTTTGCCGAGCGCCGCGGCCTCGGCGCCGCCGATTCCGGCGTCCACTTCGTCGAACACCAGCGTCGCCTCCGCGCCCTCGCTTTTCGCCGCCAGTTGGAGCGCCAAGAACAGCCGCGACAGCTCGCCGCCCGAGGCGATCCGCGCGAGCGGCCGGGGCTCTTCGCCGGGGTTCGGGGCGAACAGAAAGACGACCTGATCGATGCCGTCGCGGCCGGGCTCGACCTCGACGCCGTCGACGATCAGGGTGCCCCCGGCGCGCTTGCGCCGTTCGAGGGATACTTCGAGACGCGCCTTGGCGAGCCCCAAATCCTTGCATTCCGCGGCGATCCGCTGCACCAGCTCGCGGCCCCAGACCTTCCGCGCCGCCGAGAGGGCGAGCGCCTCTTCCCGGTAAGCGCCGAGCGCCTCCTCCACCCGCACGAACAGGTCGCTGCGATCGGCGGCGTCGGCGTCCAGCTCGGAAAGCTCCTCTTCGATCGTCGCGCGATAGGCGAGCACGGCGGCGGCCGAGCCGCCGAAGCGCCGACTGAGCCGCTCGACCAGGGCCAGCCGCTCTTCGACCGCATCCAGCCGCGCCGGATCGGCTTCGAGCCCGTCCAGGTGATGCGCGAGCGTCTGGGCGAGATCGGCGAGCCGGACTTCGATCTCGGTCAATTCGGCCAGCCATCCCTCCGCCTCCGGCTGCCAGTCGACGATTCCGGCGAGCAGGTCGCGTGCTCTGCCGAGCCGCTCGACCGCGGCGCCTTCGTCCTCCGACAGCGTCGCCTGCGAGGCGCCGAGCGCCCGGGCGATCGCGTCGGCATGACGCAGCCCCTCGCGCTCGATCCGCAGTTTTTCGTCCTCGCCCGCGATCAGCCGCGACGCGTCGATCTCCTCGGCCTGAAAGCGGAGCAGATCGAGCCGCTCGCGCCGCGCCTTCTGGTCGCCGCTCGCCCGCGTCAGCCGCTCGGCCAGGCGATCCCAGCGCTCGTGCGTCTCCGCCACCCGCGCGAGCAGCCGCTCGGCCTCGGCGCCGCCGCTCCGGTCGAGCCACCAGCGCTGCAAGTCGGGAGTGGTGAGGCCCAGCTCTTCGCGCTGGCCGTGGATGCGCAGGACCAGAGGGGCCAGATCCGCGAGCAACCGCAGAGTCGCCGGCTGGTCGTTCACGAACACCCGGTTGCGGCCGTTTTTCGCGATCTCGCGGCGGATCAGCAGCTCGTCGCCTTCGGCGTCGAGCCCAGCTTCGTCGAGCACGCGGCGCCAGGCGTCGCCACGAGGCGCGAACACCCCGGCGACGCTCAGGCCCTCGGCGCCGCTACGGATCATCTCGGCCGAAGCGCGCGCCCCGGCGAGCAGCGACAACGAATCGACGACGATCGATTTGCCTGCGCCGGTTTCGCCCGACAGCACGGCGAAACCGGCCTCCCACTCGATCGATGCACTCTCGATCACCGCGAGATTGCGGACGTGAAGCTCCCGGAGCACGCTTGGGCGTTCCTACTCGTCCGAGAAGTCCGTGGGATGGGCGGGGCTCGACGCGGGATGGTTGTAGGTCGAGGGCACGTGGTCGGGATCGTCCTGCGCGCGGCGCTCGAAGCTCAAGAAGTCGTAATAGCCGCAACGTCCGTCGCCCGGGTAGGTGCGGCAGATCGCCGGCCGTGCTTCATAGATCGAGCAGCGCCGCGTCGTGCGGTCGAGAAACTGGCAGGCCGTACCGTAGATCTCGTCCGGCGTGTGGCGCAGGATCAGCTCTTTCGGCTCCTCCCCACGGCGGACGAATTTCTTCCGCGCGGCGCCGTACGACAGGCCGAAATGCTTCGCCAAGCGAATGAGATCGCTCTCTTCGACCTGAATGCGCGGGTACGAACAGCAGTATGAAGGGCAGCGATCGCAGTTGTAGAACGGCACCGGGTCCTCCCTGAGACGGGATTCTATCCCGGGCGACGCGAGCTGCGCAGTCGTTGGGTCCGATTGTGTGTCCGAGGGGAAGAGGTCCGAGAGGAAAGGGACCTCGCCTCCCCGCTCCCTCGGGCGCCGTCGGCTCCGCCGGTCGCTACGGCTCAAACGAAGCCTCTACCGGACCGAAAGACGAGCGTCAGGCGCTGCCCGTCGGCGCTTCCGGGTGATGCACGCTCACCCGACCGCGGCCGGCGCGTTTGGAATCGAACAGCGCCGCGTCCGCCGCCTCGAACAGTTGGTTCGGCGAGCGCATCGAAGGATCGAGGCCGGAGACACCGAACGAGCAAGAGACCTCGATCTTGTAGTCCTCGTAGCGGTAGTCCAACTCCAGCACCCGCTCACACAGCTTGCTGGCGAGCGTCTCGGCACCTTCGAGCTCGGTCTCGGGCGCGAGGATCGCGAACTCGTCGCCCCCCACTCGGGCGAAGATCTGCTCCGGCCGCACCACCTCGCGCACCAGGCTCGCGAGCTGCTTGAGCACGAAGTCGCCGCACAGGTGGCCGTAGGTGTCGTTGACCTGCTTGAACTCGTCGATGTCGAACGCGATCAGCGACAACGGCCGGCGATGGCGCAACGCACGGGCGAACTCGCGTTGCAGCTCTTCCTCGTACTTCCGCTTGTTGTAGATCTCGGTCAGCCCGTCGCGCATCACCAAGTCGTAGATCGCCTCGTGGTAGGCGTGCTCCGGGTCGCGCTCGTGGAGGAACTTGAAATGGACGGCCGCGGTCTGGAATCGGTCGCCGCTTTGAAGCGCGGCCTGGCCGTTGATCCGCCGGCCGTTGACGTAGGTGCCGTTGGTGCTTCCCAGGTCCTCGATCGTCACCCGGTGGCCGAAATAGCGCAGCCGGGCGTGGGTGCGCGAGATCGACAGCACCTCGGGCAGGCTGATGCCGGTGGCGGCGCTGCGACCGATTTCGAGCGTGGTGCCGGGAGAGAGGCGGAACCGCGAGCCAAGCCGCTGGTTTTCCGGATGGGCGATCAGGATGATGCCGGCTTCGACCTCGACCGCAGCGGCCTCCGGCTCCATGCCGCGCGAAGAGGTGCTGATCGACGCCGTCAAGCCGCTTTCGGAAAACGGCGTCAGGTCGATGTTGTCGGTATCCGCATCGCGCACGGCACCGAACGAGCCCGAATTGCGGGAAGAGGTCATAGCGGAATGTCGCAGCTTTATCGCCGGTACCGACCCATCGGGACGACTGAACTTCGTGGAAGGCTAGCATCCGAGGGAGGAGGGCGTCAACGCGCGTCCCGGAGCCCCATCGAGTGGATCGGGCGGATTGGGCGGCGCCCCACGCGCTCCCCCAAGGGGTACAATCCAGGGCTCTCAGGCCAAGCGCTCCCCGCTGAAAGGAATCGTCCCCTCATGGTCTACCCGTGCGCCTCGCGCCCTGCTCGTTTTCGCATCCTATTTTCCTTGTTCGTCGGCTTTGTACTTCTGGGGCTCTCTTCGGCCGTCGCGGGAAACGTCACCTCGGCCAGCCTATCGATCACCAAGACCGACGACGTCGACCCGGTGGCGCTTGCCGGCACGCTCGTCTACACGATCCAGGTTTCGAACGAAGGGCCGAGCGATGCGCTCGACGTCGAGATGAACGACACCCTGCCGGCAGGCGCGAGCTTCCTGGCACTCGCATCCCCTCCGGGTTGGAGCTGCACGACCCCCGCGATGGGTGCCACCGGTGCGGTCGCCTGTTCGATCGCGACGTTCCCGCCGGGAACCGCGTCCTTTTCTCTCTCGGTCCGGGCGGACGCCGGCCCGCTCCTGATCAACACCGCGACCACGATCTCGACCACGCCCGACCCCGATTCCAAGGACAACAGCGCCGAGCAGACGACGACGGTCGGCACAGTCTCCCCCAGTCTGTCCATCACGGTCACCGACAGCCCCGACCCGGTCGCCGCCGGGGCCGACGTGACCTACACGGTGACCGCGACCACCGCGCTCGACGACAACCAGAACGTGGCGCTCCGCTTCGTCGTTCCGGCCAACGCCGGCTTCCAGTCGCTGATTCCCCCGTCCGGGGTGGAGTGGACATGCACTTCGCCTGCGGTCGGCGCGAGCGGTCTGGTCGAATGCCTCCGGGATTCCTGGACCCCCGGAAGCGCGGTGCTCGCCGTCACCGTGCAAGCCGACCCGGACCTTTCGCCCGGTTCGATGATCGACGGCACCGGCTCGATCGAGCTCGAAACCTCCGGCCGCCCGGTGGTCGCCTCCGCCACCGAGCCGACCGCCGTCATCTCCCCCGCCACCCTCTCCGTCACCAAATCGGTTTCCGGAACCTTCGAGCCCGGCTCGTTCGCCACCTACACGATCGTGATCACCAACCAGGGACCTGCCACCCAATTCGACAACCCCGGTCCGGAGCTGACCGATCCGCTCTCTTTCGACTTCGCCCCGGTCTCCGTCTCGTCGACCTCCGGCACGGCGACCGCAAGCAACTTCCTCAATTGGGACGGCTCAATCCCGCCGGGCGGCACGGTCACGATCACCCTGCTCGTCCAGCTGAGCAGCCTTCTCACCCCAGGCGCCACCGTCTCGAACCAGGCAACCGCCATCTACGACGCGGACGGCAACGGCACGAACGAGTCGTTCGCCCCGTCCGACGACCCGTCCACGGCGACCGCAGGCGATCAAACGGTCTTTCAGGTGGTGGGTGCGCCCGCCGTGACGGAGATCCCGACGTTGGGCGGAATCGGACTCGCGGCGCTCGCGGTGCTGATGGGGTTGGCGGCGGTGGGGGTGCTGGTTAAGCGGTAGGCGATCCGTTCCGTTTGTTCCGGATTGACGAGGAATCCCGGGATCCGTACTCTTCATCTCTGAGGGAACATTACGATGACGACCGGAATCCTTCTCGAAATGGATAGCGCCGTGGTCGAGGCTGCTCGGGCCTTGGCCAGCCAGAAAGGTGTTTCTCTGGACCAGCTTCTCAGCGAGACCCTAAAAGATCTGGTTGGGACGAAACCGGGCTATGACACAGCAAAGGCGCGCGCGCTAGACCGGTTGAAGCACGGGTACGACCTCAACTGGACGCCTCCCGGCTCCCGCGACGAGCTGCATGACCGATAGATGCTTCTTGGACACCAATGTCCTGGTCTATGCGCACGACCGGGGATGTGGAGAGAAGCACGAGCGGGCCAAGGGTCTCGTTGAGCGGCTCTGGGACGAAGGGACTGGTGTCTTGAGCACCCAGGTCCTCCAAGAGTTCTATGTCAACATTTGCCGTAAGGCCAAGAGCCCGGTTTCCCCCGATGAGGCGGCACGGATCGTCAGGGATTATTTGAACTGGGAAGTGGTGGTCAATTCCGGAGAATCCATTCTCCAAGCGTTTCTTGTCGAGAGCCGATTCAAGATCTCTTTCTGGGACGCCTTGATCATTCAGGCCGCGACCTCAGCCGGTGTTCCTACGTTGTATTCCGAGGATTTGAGCCACGATCAAGAATATGGGCTCGTGCGCGTAGTGAATCCGCTGCTCTGAAGGCCAACTCCTTACAGCGTCACCACCGCCCCCGCCTCGCGAATCCTCTGAGCGAAACTCTGCCAGCCCAGGATCGCATCGACTTCCGCCTGCACCGCCGCCAGCTCCAGCCCGAGAAATCGGGCCGAGGCGCTGCAAGCGAAGAGGCGGAGCGCGCCGCTCTCGCGACCTTCGGCGAGCATTGAGGATAGCGGCGGCAGGTCGAGCGCTTCAAGGCGGTCGGCGGTCACCGGCGGCGCGGGGTCTAGATCGTCCCAGCGACCGCGAACCCAGGCGTCGAGGGCGCCGAAGAAGAGGGCGATCTCTACCGTTTCTCCCGCCGCCACGGTGCTTGCGGCAAGCGAAGAGATCTGGAAACGCAGATCCCAAGTGCCCCCGTGGGCGAGGATGAACAGGTCGGGCATCGGGGATCACTCTACCAGCGACAAGCGCAAACCCTCTCTTTCGCAGCCGACCTAATACCGCTCCAACGATCCGTCGTCAGGCCTCTCTAGAACCCCGGCTCAACCCCGAGCGACCGAATCGGTCGGCCGCGCGGGATCGGGGAGAAATGAGAGGAAGAACATGTCGTCTTCACGCGTCGTTCCCCGTTGGATTTCTCGCGCTGTCCCGCTCGTGGCGCTGATTTCGATCTTCTCCGTCGGCGCCCGAGCGAACGCTCAGGCCATGGTCCAAAACGATGCGCTCTCGGCCGACAGCTTCGCCGACCCGCGTCTCGAGGTGTCGTACCAGAGCGATCGAATGGAAAACACTTCGGCACCGCTGGCCCCCGAAGTCGAGCGCGGTTGGAACTCGTTCCGCCAGGCCGTCGGCGCGGAGAAAGCCGGCGAGTGGGTCGGTTGGGTGGACCGCCGCACCGGACGCCTCGACTACGCCGAAGGCCCTGGGCTTCCTTGGCTCCCCGGCTTCGGCAACCGCCTTGCGACCCAAGATCTGGTGAACCGCTTCGGCGTGAATGCCAAGTCCGATCTCTCCACTTTGGAAAAGATCGCCCGAGATTTCCTGACGCCGCTCAGCGGCGCCCTCGGTATCAATCCTAAGGACCTGGTGCTATCGACGGGTCGTTCGGGGCGTCAGTCGGACTTCCTGTGGTTCCTCGACTTCGACGTAATCCGTGGCGGCCTTCCCGTGGACGGAGCGCGGGTTTTCTTTCGGATCAACAACGGCAACCTGATCCAGTTCGGCAGCGAGGGCCTTGCGTCGCCGGGGATCGAGACTCCCACCGCGAGGCTCGATCGTTCCCACGCCCTGGCCATCGCCACCGCCGCCTTTGGCAAGAACGCTCCGGCCGCTCGGGTCGTCGACTCGAAACTCCAGCTGGTGCAGTTCGCCCTCGACCTGCCGGGCCGAGCGGGCCAGTTCGATGCCGGCCGGGGAGTCCGTTGGACTCCCGTCTGGGAGATTACCGTGGAACGGGTCGGCGGCGCGCCGTGGCTCGCCCGCATCGACGCGGTCTCCGGCGAGGTGATGATCCTGCGAGACCTGCGCGAATTCGCGGCCGCGCAGGTGCATGGCGGTGTCCGAGCCGACGCGACGGTCGGCGAAACCGATCTGCCGATGCCGTTCGCGGACGTGGCTCCCGGAGCCACCAATTCCGCGGGCCTCTATGACTACCAAGGCGGCGCGATCTCGTCGACTCTCGCCGGCACCTTCGTCACGATCAAAGATCTCAACTGCGGCACGATTTCGCAGAGCGCCGACGCCTCCGGCAACATCGATTTCCTGAGCAATACCGGCACCGACTGCACAACGCCGGGCTCCGGCGGAACCGGCAACACGGCCTCGGCACGCACCCAGTTCTATTGGGTCAACCGGATCAAAGAGGTCGGGCGCGGATGGCTGCCGCTCAATTCCTGGCTCGGGCAAAACCTCCAGGTGGAAGTAAACCTGAACAAAGTCTGCAACGCCTATTGGCATCCGGTCACCAAGGATCTGAACTTCTTCATCTCGGGCATCTTCCCGAACTCGAACATCCCCTGCGGCAACTCGGGCGAGCTCCCCGGCGTATCGCTGCACGAGTACGGCCACGGGCTCGACCAGTTCGATGGCAGCGGCGGCTCGGACGCGGCGTCTAAAGAGAGCTACGCCGACATCACCTCGATTCTCATGACCCATAATTCCTGCACCGGCTCCGGTTTCCTGGTCGACATCCCCTGCTTCGGGTACGGCGATCCCTGCACCTCCTGCTCCGGAATCCGCGACATCGATTGGGCAAAGCGCGAGAGCAACGTCCCTCATACCGTCGCAAACTACGTCCAGCCGGTCTGCAAGCCCGATCCGGATCTGAGCGGCGGCCTTTGCGGACGGGAGGAGCACTGCACTTCCTACATCGCCTCCGAATCGATGTGGGATTTGGTCAACCGCGACCTCCCGACCCCCGGCTCGGCGAAAGCGTGGAACACCGCCGAGAGAATCTGGTACCTGTCGCGGCAGACGGCGACGAACGCCTGGAAATGCGACAAGAGCAATGCGACCTGGGCCTCCGACGGCTGCACCAACGGCAGCATGTTCCGCGTGCTCCGTGCGGCCGACGACGACGACGGCAACCTGGCGAACGGCACCCCCCACGGCGGCGCGATCTTCGCCGCGCTCGATCGCCACGAGATTGCCTGCGCCGCCGATGCCGGCGCCAACGTAACGTTCGCCGGCTGCGTGCCGCCGGTCGTCCCGACGCTTACCGTCGCCGCGGGCGCGAACCAGAATTCGCTCTCCTGGACCAGCTCCGGCGCCGGCAAGGTCTATGACGTCTACCGCAGCGAAGGCGGCTGCGATTCCGGATTTGCCAAGATCGCCAACGACGTCGCGGGCCTGGCATTCAACGACCCGAACGTCTCCTCCTCGTCCCAGTACGCCTACCAGGTGGTCGCCCAGCCCTCGGCCAACGAGGCGTGCGCCGCGGCGCCCACGGTTTGCAAAGTCGTCACCAGCCTTGAAAAGACCGATCTGTGGTCGAAGGACAAGCTGTGGGATACGGGCCTGGAGCCCGACCCGGCGACCGCCGCCAACAACATGTGGGAAAGCCGCGACATCTGGATTCGCAACGTCGACGACGGCCTGACGTCCCATCAGAATCCCGAGTTCGGCCAGACCAACTTTGTCAATGTCCGCTTCTATAACAAAGGCACGGTGAAGGCGAAGAACGTCACGGTGGCGCTCTATTGGGCGAAAGCTTCCGCGGGTCTCGCCTGGCCGGCCGATTGGCATCCGTTCGGCTCGGCCGTCACTGACATCGACCCGAGCGGCACGGCGACCGTGGTCGTCCCCTGGCTCCCGGCGTTCAAGGGGCACGTCTGCCTGCTCGCACGCATCCTCTCCGCCCAAGACCCGCTGCCGGCCGAGGTCGCCGACCCGAACGTCAACGTCCGCAAGAGCAACAACCTGGTCTGGAGAAACGTCAACGTCGTCGATCTGGTCCAGTTCTCGGCCTTCACCGCGACGATGGTGGTCCGCAACTTCGAGTCGGCGACGGCGGTGGTCAAGCTGAGCTTCCTCGACCGGCTCGACCCGGGCGTGCTCAATCCGTTCCTCCGTCGCGGCCGGGTCACCGTCGATCTCGGACCCGCGCTGTTCGACCTCTGGCGCCGCGGCGGCGCGCTCGGCAGCAACGTTGCGATCGTCGGCTCTACGTCGATCCAGATCCTGGGCACCGGCGCCTGGATTCAAATGACGATGAGCCCGCGCCAGGAGTTCCCGATCGACCTCAACTTCCAGGACACGGCGACCGGCACGCTCCAGACGCGCACCGAGCCGAACGTGTTCGAGGTGCGCCAGACCAACATCCGCAGCGAGAGGGTGCAGGGCGGCGTGACGTACGAAATCGAGTCTCCCGCGCTGCGGTAAGTCTCGAAGCACCCTGAATCGCAAAACGGCCGGTACGCCTTCGAGGCGCGCCGGCCGTCTTCGTTTCGGGGCAGGGAGACTCAGTGCGCTGCGGCCGGCTCCCCCACCGTCCAGGTGTCGCCCTGGCGCAGCAGGTCTTCGAGCTTTCCCACCCCCTGTTTGCCGATCGCCTCGTCGATCTGGCCGACCACCCGCTGTTCGTAGGTGGGCGAATCGACGGAGCGGAAGACGCCGAGCGCCGTCGGGAAGTTCGGCGGCAGCAGCTGGGCGCCCAGGAACGCGGTGGCCGGGTTGTCCAGGTTTTCGTTCCAGACCAGGCATTCGTCGACCGTGTGCTCCGCTCCGAGCTCGATCACCTCCATCTCGGTGCCGCGCATGCGGATGCCGCGATCCTTGTTCTTGCCGAACACCAGGGGCTTGCCGTGCTCCAGGTAGATCGCCGCGTCGTCGCGGACGTCCCGATCCGTCATGTAGTCGAAAGCCTTGTCATTGAAAATGTTGCAGTTCTGGTAGATCTCGACGAACGCCGTCCCCTTATGCGCGGCGGCGCGGCGCAGTATTTCCTTCTGGTGCGGCAGGTAGATGTCGACCGTCCGCGCGACGAACGTCGCCCCCGCTCCGAGCGCCAGCGACAGCGGATTGAACGGATAGTCGGCCGAGCCCGCGGGGGTCGATTTGGTCCGCTTGCCCAGCTCGCTGGTGGGCGAATACTGCCCCTTGGTGAGGCCGTAGATCCGGTTGTTGAACATCAAGATCTTGACCCCGACGTTCCGCCGCAGCGTGTGGATCAAATGGTTGCCGCCTATCGACAGCGCGTCGCCGTCGCCGGTCGCGATCCAGACTTCCAGCTCCGGCCGCGAGAGCTTCAATCCCGTGGCGACCGCGGGAGCCCGGCCGTGGATGGTGTGAAAGCCGAACGTGTTCATGTAATACGGAAAACGCGACGAGCAGCCGATGCCGGAGACCACGACGAACTTCTCGCGCGGGATGCCCAGCTCGGGAAACACCTGCTGCACGGCGTTCAACACCGCGTAATCGCCGCAGCCGGGGCACCAGCGCACCTCCTGGTCGGTCTGGAAATCCTTGCGGGTGAGAACCGGGGCTACAGGTGCCTCAGGCATGGGGAGCCTCCTCGCTTCCGGGCGCTCCGACGAGCAGCGCGCGCACTTTGTCGAAAATCTCTTGGCGGGTGAACGGCTTGCCCTGCACTTTGCTGAACGACAGGACATCCTTCAAGAACTTGGCACGCAGCAGCAGGGCGAGCTGGCCCATGTTCATCTCGGGCACCAGGACGCGCGGAAAACGGGCGAGCACGTCGCCCAGATTGCTCGGCATCGGATTTAGATAACGCAGGTGGGCGCGGGCGACTTTAAGTCCCTGGCGCTGCGCGGTGTTGACCGCGCCGGTGATCGCGCCCGCCGTGCTGCCCCAGCCGAGGATCAGCAGCTCGGCGTCTTCGTCGCCGATCACCTCGATCGGCGGAATCGTCCGGGCGATCCGCTCGACCTTCTCGGCCCGCAGATGGACCATCCGCTCGTGGTTTTCCGGATCGTAGGAGATGTTGCCGGTGACGGCCTCCTTTTCGATCCCGCCGATCCGGTGTTCGAGCCCCGGCGTCCCCGGAATCGCCCACGGCCGGCCGAGGGTCTCCGGATCGCGTTCGTACGGATGAAAGGCCACGGGGTCGGTGCGGAACTCGATCCGCAGATCAGGCAACTCCTCCACCTTCGGCAGCTTCCAGGGCTCCGAGCCGTTCGCGAGATAGCCGTCCGACAGGATCACCACCGGTACCATGTACCGCGTGGCGATCCGCACGGCTTCGAGCGCGATGTCGAAGCAGTCCTTGGGCGAGCTGGGTGCGAGAATCGGCAGCGGCGACTCGCCATTCCTGCCGAACATCACCTGGAGCAGGTCGGCCTGCTCGGTCTTGGTCGGCAGGCCGGTCGAAGGACCGCCGCGCTGGATGTCGCAGACGATCAGCGGCAGCTCGGTCATCACCGCGAGGTTCATCGCCTCGGTCTTAAGAGCGATCCCGGGACCCGAAGAGCAGGTCACGCCCAGAGCGCCGCCGAACGAGGCTCCGATCGCGGCGCAGACGGCGGCGATCTCGTCCTCGGCCTGGAACGTGGTGACGCCGAAGCTCTTGTACTTCGACAGCTCGTGAAGCACGTCGGAGGCCGGGGTGATCGGGTAGGCGCCGAGGAAAAGCGGCAGGCCGCTCCGTCGGCTCGCCGCGATCAGGCCGAGCGCCAAGGCGGTATTGCCCATGATGTTGCGATAGAGCCCCGGTTCCATCGGCGCCGGGTCGATCTCGTAGCGGGTGTGGAACGCCTCGGTGATGTCGCAGTAGTTCCATCCCGCCTTGAGCACCTTGACGTTGCCTTCGGCCAGATCCGGCTTCTTCGCGAACTGCTTTCTCAGAAAGGCAGCGGTGTTTTCGAGCGAGCGCGAGAACAGCCAATAGCACATGCCGAGCGCGAACATGTTCTTCGACCGCTCGGCGGTTTTGTTGTCGAGACCGGAGCCTTCGAGCGCCCGCTTGGTGAGCGTCGCGATCGGAACCGCGAACACCCGGAAGCCGCCGAGCGAACCGTCTTCGAGCGGGTTTACCGCATAGCCGGCCTTCGCCAGGTTGCGCTCGCCGAATTCGTCGGTGTTGGCGATCACGATGCCGTTCGCCTTCAAATCCGGCAGCTCTTTTTTGAGCGCCGCCGGGTTCATCGCGACCAGCACGTCGGGCGCGTCGCCGGGGGTGTGGATGTCGTAGTCGGCGATCCGCACCTGGAACGCCGAAACCCCCGGAAGGGTCCCGGCGGGGGCGCGGATCTCGGCCGGAAAGTCGGGCAACGTCGAAAGGTCGTTGCCGAACATGGCGGAAGTGTTGGTGAATTGGCTGCCGGTCATCTGCATGCCGTCGCCCGAGTCGCCGGCAAAGCGGATCACCACGTCCTCTAAATGCTCGTGCTCGACGAGCCGTCCTTCTGCTTCTTGACGCTCGATTCCCAGCATCGTCATCGGGCTCTAGCCTCCCCGTTGGATGACCTCACGGATCACGAAAGGGAGGTTAGCACGGGCGAAAGGGTGGGTCCTCACCCGAACGGGCGGGACCCTCAATTCACCCCTCTACCAGCGGCACTGATGGAGATCGTCGGCAGCATCGACGGTCACGGTGTCGTTGCCGATCCCGCAATCGACCCGTTCGGCCGCGCCGTCCTTGGCGTCGATGGTGTCTCGACCGGCCGCGCCGTTGAAGCTGTCGACGCCGGGGCCGCCGGTCAGATGATCGTCTCCGGCTCCCCCTTGGAGGATGTCGTTGCCCCCTTTGCCGTCGATCGTGTCGTTGCCCAGCTCGCCGTCCAGCGTGTCGCGCTCTTCGCCGCCCAAAAGGACGTCGTCGCCCGATCCACCTTTGACGAACATCGGAATCGCGACACCTCCATTGTCAACAGGGCTGTCCTGGCTCACCCTGTCGTTCTTGTCTTTCAGGTCGAGAGAGATCGAGAGCGGAAGCGGCTCGCAGATGGCAGTGCCCTGAAAGATCCGGCAGCCCGGGCCGCCGAGCAGCGACGCCGTGCTGTCCTTCACGGAGAAGCCGACGATGGCTGGGCCACCCTGCGGATCGAACACACTACCCCGCGGATCGACCACGATCGTGTTGACCTCGTTGTTGCCCGCCGTGTAGACCGCGACCCCGTTGACCATCTTGATCGAGCCCGCGTGGGTCGGAACGGCGAGAACAAAGCCTAAAAGGACGAAGGGGTACCTGAGTTTCATCGGCCACCTCCCGCTGGAATGCGGAGAAAGAGATCCTGGATAAATCGCGGCGGACTCGCCGCGGTTTGGAATGCCAGAATCGTAGCCGGGGCTCTGGGATCTTCCCTCTGCCGAAAGGCCGGACTTTGACCCACCGAAAGTCAGGGGGGATTGAAGAGAAGCCGAATCACCGGGTGTGCTCGTCCTGGGAGCGCCGCCGTCTCGGCGGCGGTCGAAGCGCCGGACCTCCCCACCTCGTCATCGCCGGCGAGGACGCCGGCGGTCCCAGGAGAAGCACATCCGAAGGCGGTGGAGAGCGATGACCCCGATCGCCTGCCTCCCCCGATCCCGGAGCGGATTCTTGTGCGCCTACCGCGGATTCTTGTGCGACTTTCGTCAGTGGGCTCGTTACCAACGTTGATGGGCTCGATCCCAACGGCGATGGGCTCGTCCCCAACGCGGATTCTTGTGCGCCCTCCGGAGATCTTTGTGCGCCTTTCGACGTTGGGCTCGTTCCCATCGCCGTTGGGCTCGATCCCGCCGGGTTTCCCCTCGTTCCCGACGCGGATTCTTGTGCGCCCAGCGGAGATTCTTGTGCGACTTTCGGCGGTACCCCAGATCCCCACGGCGATTCCGGCCCGCCTTTACGCCCGGGGATGAAACCGGTCGTAGAGGCTCTTCAGTCGGTGCTGGTGGATGTGGGTGTAGATCTGGGTGGTCGCGATGTCGGCGTGGCCGAGCATCATCTGGACGGCGCGGAGGTCGGCGCCGTGCTCCAGCAGGTGGGTGGCGAAACTGTGGCGGAGGACGTGGGGTGAGAGGGCGCGCAGGCCGATGCTTCGCCCGTAGGCCCCGAGGTTCTTCCAGAAGCCTTGGCGGGTCATTCCGTCGCCTTGGGAGTTGGTGAAGACGAAGGCGTGGCGTTTTCCCTCGGTGAGCGCTGGCCGTACCTCGGAGAGATAGCGGCCGACCCACATCTCGGCCGCTTCGCCCACCGGCACCACGCGCTCCTTGTCGCCTTTGCCGTAGGCGATCAGGAAACCGACGTCGAGCCGCAGCTGCGGCAGGTTGAGACCGACCAGCTCGGAGACTCTCAACCCTGCGGCGTAGAGCAGCTCGATCATCGCCCGGTCGCGCAGGCCGAGAGGGGTCGCGACGTCGGGCGCCGCGAGCAGCGCTTCCACCTCCGCCTCGGTGAGCACCTTCGGCAGCGAGCGGAACCGCTTCGGCTGGACCAGGTGAACGGCCGGGTTGTCGGCGCGCTCGCCGATCTCGATCAGGTGTTGGAAGAAGCTGCGGATCGCGGCGAGCCCCCGGGCGATCGAGCGGGGCGAGAGCCCCTCGCGGCGCAGGTCGCGGATGTGGGCGGACAGCGCGGTCGGATCGACGATCAGCAGATCGCCGCCGCTTTTCGCCAGCGCCCGGGCGGTGCGCAGCAGGTCCCGGCCGTAGCTTTCGACGCTGTTGGCGGCGAGGCCCCGTTCGAGGGCGAGGGATTCGAGATAGCGGCGGAGCGCCCGATGCCAGGGCGTCGCCTTTTCTTTGGCCGCCGCAGCGGCAGCCTCCGGATCGAGCGCGCGCGAAGCCCGTTTCTTGATCAAAGGAGGAGCCCGCCCTCGGCGGCCGGACGGTAGGGGCGACGCATGCGTCGCCCGGCTACGCCGGCGCGCCCGACGAGGCGGGGGTGCCCGGGGTCACCCCGCGGGCCTGGCAGATGGCGCCGATCTCCCCCTCTTCGAGCACCCGGCCGGAAGCTTTCGCTCGCTCGAAGATCTCGTCGACCAGACCCGGCTCGGCGGTGTATCCGCGCTCTTCGAGCCAGAAGATGACGTTCGATTTGCCGCTCATGTTGCCCACTTCGATCACCTGGTGGCGGCCGATCAAGCTCGCGGGAATCGAGGAGTAGACCCGGTCGGCGAGCCACTCCTCGCCGCGCGCGCGGGCTTTGAGGATCGCCGCGGCGTGGACTCCGGTCGCGGTGCGGAACGCGTCGCGGCCGATCACCGGATAGTTGTCCGGACAGGGGACGCCGGTGGTCTCGGCGACCAGGCGGCAGTAATCGACCAGCCGCGTGAGATCGCGATCGATCCAGCCGAGCAACTGCATATTGACCAGCAGCAGATCGATCGGGCAGTTGCCCACCCGCTCGCCAATGCCGAGCGCCGTGCCGTGCAGGCGGTCCGCGCCGGCCGACGCGGCGGCGAGCGCGTTGATCACCCCGAGATCGCGATCGCGGTGGCCGTGCCAATCGACCTTCACCTCTACCCCCGTCGCGTCGACCACGCCGCGGACGAAACGGATCACTGCCGCCGCTCCCGCCGGGGTGGCATGCCCTACCGTGTCCGAGACGCAGACCCGGCGCGCCCCGGCCTCGACCGCCGCGGTATAGAGGCGGCGGAGGTCTTCGGGCTGCGCTCGCGTGGTGTCCTCGGTGACGTACATGACCGGCAAGCCGTGTTTGACGCCGAACTCGACCGCGCTGGTCGTCCAGTGGAGCATCTGGTCGAGGGTCCAACCTTCGGTGTAAATGCGCACCGGCGACGAGCCGAGGAAACAGGCGACCTCGATCGGCAGCCCCACCCGCTCGGAGATGTCGACGATCGGCCGGATGTCCACTTCGAGCGTGCGCGCGGCGCAATTCGGCGCGACGCCAAGCCGCTGGTCGACGATCTCCCGCGCCAGCCGCTCGACGTCGCGCACCACGTGCGGCCCCGCGCCGGGCAGGCCGAGGTCGGCCGACTCGATGCCGAGGTCGGCGATCAGATGGAGGATCTCAAGCTTCTTCTCAATCGGCGGCGTCTTCACCGAAGGAGATTGCAGGCCGTCGCGCAACGTCTCGTCGTCGAGCTCGACCTTGCCGCGCAGGGGCTTGAGCTCCTGGCCGCTCTCCTTGTTCCAGTCGTAGATCAGCTCGCGGTCGTTCGTCGGGCTCGGCGGCATCTGAGACTCTCCGGGGAATTGGATCGGGAACCGCGGGTCAGGCTTCCATCGGGGCAAGAGCGGTGCGCTCGACGCGCTTGGCGATCTCGCTGCCCACCTGGGAGGTGGTCAGCGTGCCGCCGACGTCGACGGTCGTCGAACCTTCGCGGATCGCCGCGAGGACCGCCTCGTCGAGCGCTTGGGCGGCCTGGGGGTGGCCGAGGGTTTCGAGCATCAGCGCGGCGGAGAGGATCGCGCCGATGGGATTGGCCTGGCCGGTGCCGGCATACTTCGGAGCCGAGCCGTGGACCGGCTCGAACATCGAGGTCCGGCCGGGGTGGAGGTTCGCCGAAGCGGCCATCCCCAGCCCCCCTTGGAGGGCGGCGCCGAGGTCGGTCACGATGTCGCCGAACATGTTGTTGGTGACGATCACCTCGAAGCTCTCCGGCCGCTTCACCATCATCATGGTGAGGGCGTCGACGTAGAGATGGCTGGGCTCGACACTCGGATAGTCGGGGGCGACCTCGGCGAATGCGCGCTGCCAGAGGTCGTGGCCGAAGCGCATGACGTTCGCCTTGTCGCTCATGCACACCTTCGTCTTGCCCTGTGCGACCGCGTACTCGAACGCCGCGCGCAGGATGCGCTCGACCCCCTTGCGGGTATGGATCTCGTCCTGGATCGCCACCTCGTCCGGGGTCCCCTTCTTGAAATTACCGCCGACGCCCACGTAGGCACCTTCGGTATTTTCGCGGAAGACGACGAAGTCGACGTCCTTCTCGGTCTTGCCCTTGAGCGGGCAAAGTCGCGGGTCATAGAGCTTGACCGGCCGGAAATTGATGTAGAGATCGAGACCGAAGCGGGTGCCGAGCAGAATGTCCGCGGCATGCTTCATGTCCGGCACCCGGGGGTCGCCGAACGCGCCGATATAGATCGCCGCGTAGTGGTCCCGCCACTCGTCGAGCGTGCCGGGCGGCAGGCTCACGCCGGTCTCCAGGTAGTAATCGGCGCTGTACGGAAGGTGGACGAGCTCGAGGGGCAGGCTCCAGCCCGCGGCGGCGGCTTCCAAGACTTTGACCGCCTCGGCGGTCACGTCGACGCCGATGCCGTCGCCGGGCAGGACCGCGATCTTCTGCGGTCGACGGGATTTCGGATCTAGGGGCTCCATGACCCGAAATGCTACCACTCGAAGCGGACTCCGATAAACGGAACCCTCAGCTCGGTCGGACCTCGAACACGTCGACCAGCCGCGGCTTGAGACGCCGACCGTCCTCCTCCACCTCGTCGACCGCGATGACGTAGCCGGTGAGCCCTTCGGCCGTCAGGCGGAAGCGGATGAACTGCTTGAACTGCTCGATCCGCGCCCCGCCGCCCGCCTCGTTGTTGTGGCCGTCGAAGCAGATCGAGACCGCGAGATACCAGCCGAAGAACGTGCACGTGAGGATGAGTCCCAGGGCGAGAGCCACGCAATAGGACGCCCCGGTGGCGGTCTGCGGCGAGGCATACGCGAAAGTGAGCGCGACCAGCCCCACGGTCCAGGCGATCCAGGCCAAAAGCAGGATCGCCCCCAGCCGGCCTCGATCCGCGGCATTCCAGACACCGAGCAGACGCGGCGCAAGCCGCCCCAGCGCCCAGCTGACCAGCGCGGTCGCCACCCCGGCGGCAAGCGCCACATTCCACGGCAGTGCCACGACCAAGAGGAGCGGCAACGTGAGTTGCAAAAGGGCGTGCCAGAAGCCGAGCAGGGCGAAGCCGGCTCTTCCCCAGAAACCGTAGAGCCCGCCGCCCACTTTCGCGGCGAAAATCGGCAATCCGACGAGAATACCGAAGAGAACGACCCAGAACGCCATGTCGATCGAGACCACCGCGAGCGAGTCGACGCCGTAGCGGGTGATCCCCAGCAGTGCCGCCAGAAGCGTAAACGCCCAGAGCAGCCAGCCGTGGACCTGGTCGGAGATCGTCAAGCGCCCCTTGGCGCGGGCCGCGCGATTCATCGCCTCGTCGTATTGGCGGCTCCAGAGGAGTCCCCCGAAGCTCAGGAGAAGCATCGCCAGCACCACGAGGGTCGAAGCCAGCGGATACAGCTGGCCGTATTGCGTATCGCCATGCGGGTGCCCGAAGACCCACAACATCGACACCAGGCTGGCGGCCACCAGCAAAGTGATCGGCGAGTGGTACGACGAATTCGGAATCTGTTCCCCGGCCTTGGCTCGCTTCGCCAGGTTGACGTTGCGCCAAATACCCCAGCCCACCAGCAGCAGCAGGATGGGGATGTAGTTCAATTCCCGATTCCACCGATGCCCCGGGCCGGTTGCCTTCAAGATCGGAATTTCCGGCGACGCGCAGGCATCCTCCCGCCCGAACGCACTGGGAGCGCCCGAAAGGTTCTCGACCCCCGGCACGCCTGCCGCGGCCTGGTCTTTCTCGGAAATACCCGGCATGACACAACGCTTCACTTCAAGCGCCGTGTGGAGAGCGGCCAGGGCTTTTTGCGACACCTCGCCGCCCCAGCCCACCACGGTTCGAAACAGGCTCTGATCCGCCGCTTTGACCTTTTCTTCCGGGGTTCCGGTGTCTGGAGAAATCTTCTCTAGAGCCGGCAATACCAGGCCGGTCCGGTCGAACAGCGGCGTCATCGCATGACGGAGGCTCGCCGACGTGGCGGCTCCCAGGAATAGAAACCCGGCGATCAAAAGCCCGATCAGCCAGACTCTCCCCCCCAGAACGATCGACCAGGGGTTGAGCACCTGCCGGAGGACTTTGGCCAGCGCCGTCCGCGGCTCGGGATAGCGGATCGCGGCGGGGACTTCCCCTCTGTCCGTGCAAGAGGGATGAAGAAACGCGCCGCCGAGCCCGGAAACCACCGAGGCGTAGTGGGCCGGCTGTGCGGCGCCCGGTTCCGCCCCCCAGTAACGGGCGTAATGGTGGACGTCTCCCGACAGATCCAGACGGCAGCCGCCCGCCGGAAGGGCCTCGGGAGGATTCTCGTCGAGAAACGGGCACGGCAGCCCGATCGCGCGGAAGGTACTTACGATCGCCGATTCCGGGTCGGCCCGCCGGCCGAACTTCGTGATCGGCTCGGGGGTCGCGACGATCAGGCGGTCCGTCGGTTTTTCAGGGTCCTTGAGCATCGACTGAAAGTAATGCCGCTGGCGGCGATCCATGGCGCCGCCTTCGGCGTCCATCCCCCACATCCGCCACTTAAACGGCAGCTCGATCGAAACGAAGCTCGCCCACTGCTTGCGCTCGAACCCGCCCAGCACCAGCTGCGGCTGGTCCCCCTTCTTGTTCGGATTGAATTTATGGTCTTCGCCGAACGGCCGGCGAAACTGGCGGTTGAAACCGTCCAGAAAGTCGTAGTAGTCGTGGTTGCCGGGAATCCCGAAGATCGGCCGGCGTTCCTTCCGGTCCACTTTGCCCAGGTCGGACAGATGCTGGAACGCCAGCTCGAACGGATACTGGAAACGCTCGGAGAGCGTCTCGTAGTCGGCCACGTGGTAGGCCGTGTCCCCGCCTACGAAGAGGAAGGCGCCGCGCGGCAGCCGCTCGACGGCCTCGGCGTTCGGCTCAAACGCAACCTTGTGTTCCGGCGCGGCGCCGGCCGGCACGAACAGATCTGAATAGGCGAGGTAAGCGATGCTGTAGGTCGCGCGCATCCCATCGCCCGAGTCGGACAAGTAATCGAACCAGAGCTCGTCGCCGGTAAAGTCGCGGGTGCAATCGAACTCCTTGCCCACCATCCAGATCCGCGGATCCATGCGGGTACCGAACGCGCTGAAAATCAGGATCTCGCGGAGGCTGGTGACCAGCTGGCGATCGAGCAGCCAGCCGACCGGCGGGCGCATCGGGTGCTCGCCGACGCCGAAATATTCCTTCAGACTCTGCCACAAGCCCTTAGCTTTCTTCTTTGCCATGAGGCAGCCTCCTCGCTTAGGGACGGCCTCACCGCCCTGCCCTCCAAGAGCCGATCTTCTCGTTGTTGCGCTTGCATCGAATGTTACACCCAACTCCGCACCGCTTGCTCCGCCGGGCACATCGTGGGATAAATCGACGCTAGGCAATGATTACCGCAGTCATCAGCAGGAAAGGCGGGGTCGGCAAGACCACGACGTCGGTCAATCTGGCGGCGGCGCTCGCCCTGTCCGGCCGGCGGGTCCTGCTGGTCGATCTCGACAGCCAGGCCTCGGCGTCGCTCTCGCTCGGGGTGCCGCGGGAGGAGCTGGCCCCCTCCTCCGCCGACGTGCTGCTCGGCGGGTTCCTGGCGAGCGAGGCGATCCGGCCGACGAAGGTCCCCGGTCTCGACCTGATCACCGCCTCGGTCGACCTGATCCACGCCGACCTGGAGCTGGGCCGCTACCGCTCGCGCGAGAGCCGGCTCAAAGGGGCGCTCGCGTCGGTAGCACCCCGCTACGACCTGATCTTCCTCGATTGCCCGTCGTCGCTCTCGCTCGTGCCGATCAACGCGATCGTCGCCGCCGATGCGTTCGTGGTCCCCACGATGCCGCACTTCCTCTCGCTCACCGGGGTCACCAACCTGATCGCCGCCGCCCACCGGGCAAGCAACGAAGCCGGCGGCCGGATCGTGCTTCTGGGGGTCCTCTTGACGATGGTCGATTACCGGATCAAATCGACCCGCACCCACGTCGAATCCCTCCGCGGCGAGCTGGGCTCGAAGGTGTTCGCGATTGAGATCCGAGTCAACAACCGCCTCGCCGAAGCGCCCGAGCACGGCCAATCGATCTTCCAATTCGATTCCAAAGCCAAAGGCGCCGCCGCCTACCGCCTGCTCGCTCAGGAGTTCGTCCTCCGCGCCACCGACGCGGGCCGAAGGATCGCCGCCGAGATTCCCCGCCCGTCGGTCGAAGAGCCGGCGACGGAGGCGGTGACGCCGGGACGGTAAGCGAGATCGGTCGATCGGAATTTCTCCCTCGTGGGAGCCTACTCTCCCGTTACAATCCTCGCCCATGACCTTCAAAGATCATTTCTCCGGCCATGCCGGCGCGTATGCGGCGCATCGTCCGGATCGGTATCCGGAGGAGCTGTTCGACTTCCTGGCCGGGCAGGCTCCGGGTTGCGGAGTCGCTTGGGACTGCGCGACCGGCAACGGCCAGGCCGCCATTCCGCTCGCCGAGCGGTTCGCCGTGGTGATCGCCACCGACGCCTCGGCCGAACAGGTCGCTCACTTCCGGCCTCATTCGCGGGTCGAGGTCCGCCAGACCCCCGCCGAGGCGAGCGGCTTGGCCGGCGGTTCGGTCGACCTGGTGACCGTCGCCCAGGCGATCCACTGGTTCGACTTCGAGCGCTTCTACGCCGAGGTCCGCCGGGTTCTCCGCCCGGACGGCGTGATCGCGGCGTGGAGCTACAACCTCCTGCGCTCCGATCCGGCGATCGATCGGGTGCTCGACTACCTGGCCGAGGAGCGGGTTTTCTCCTTCTGGCCCCACGAACGGCACTGGGTGAGCGAGGAATATCGGACTCTGCCTTTTCCCTTTCCCGAGGTTGCGGCCCCGCCGTTCACCATGACCGTCGAGTGGACGCTCGACCAGTTGCTCGCCTACGTCTCCACCTGGTCGTCGATCGTCCGCTGCCGGCGCGAAACCGGCCTCGACGCCCTGGCCGAAGTCGAACCCGACCTCGAAGCCGCCTGGGGCGGAGCTTCCGAGCGCGGTCAGGTGCGGACTTTGAGCTGGCCGCTCCATTTGCGGTTGGGACGGGTGGAAGCGCGGTCTTGAGGAACTAAACCGTCAAAGTTGCCTCATCGTCCGATCTGATATGTTGTTGAGCAACCAAAGTTCGCAAATGGATCGGGACGCCAATCTAGAAGCCGATGGCAGGCCGGAGTGGGAACTTGCCCTCCTCGGTGACGAGGGTGCGCTCGCCCGTCTGGTCCGTCGCCTCACGCCGGTGGTCCAGGCTCGCGTGGCCCGGAAGCTGTTGCTGTCCCGTGATCGCTCGGGTGGATCGCGCGACGTGCGCCAGGAGGTGGACGACCTCACCCAAGAGATCTTCCTGATCCTGTTCGCCGACGACGGCAAGGTGCTGCGCGGTTGGGACCCCGGGCGCGGCTTGTCTCTTGCGAACTTCGTCGGTTTGGTCGCAGAGCGGCAGACGGTGTCGATCTTGAGGAGCGGCAGGCGCTCGCCCTGGCGCGACGATCCGACGTTGTCGGACGAGCTGGAACGGATCGCCTCGCCGGTCGAGACCGAGACCGCCGCCGCCTCGCGCGAGGTACTCGGCCGGCTGTTCGACCGTTTGACCGAAGAGCTTTCTCCCCTCGGCCGCCGCCTGTTCGACCTCCTGCTGGTGCAAGAGACCCCCGTCGCGGAGGCGGTTCTCGCGACCGGACTTTCAGCCGACGCGGTCTACGCTTGGCGAAGCCGGCTGCGGCGTCTGGCGCGAAACCTATTGGCAGAATTGTCAGAACCGCCCCGGGAAGCGCGAACACCTGCTCGGGAGAGGACCCGATGACAAGACCGATCGAGCCCGGAGCCGGAGCATCCGCTGGAGCCCCTATGCCCGGGGAGGACGACTCGCTCCTGCGCGAGCTGGGCGCTTGGGCACGCGACCGCGCCGCCGTGGAGCGCGAGCAGCTGGACGACCGCTGGGATCGCCTCGCGGCCGGCGCGCTCACCCCCGAGGAGGAGGCGGAGCTGCGCGCGGAGGCCGAGGGTTCGGCCGAAGGGGCCGCAGCGCTCGCTGCGTTTCAGCCCTTGGGACCGGAGACTGAGGCGCGGATCGTCGCCCAGATCCGGGCGCAACGGGCGGCGGAGCGGCCCGCCAAGCCGGCGATCGCCGCCGCTCGGCCGGTCGTCGCCGCGCCGTCCCCCAACGACCGGCCGAACAACGTCCTCCCCTTCCGTCGCCGCGCCGCCGTCTGGGGCGCCAGCCTGGGGCTCGCCGCGGCGGCGGTCCTGGTCGCGGTGCTGAGCCTTCCGGGACGCTCGGCGCCGCTTCCCGCGTATGTGGCGGAGCTCAAGGTCGGCGATCAAAACGACCGTAGCGGGACATCCGGCACCCAGCCGACCGGCGTCCCGACGTTTTCTCCCGGCGCGCGTTTCGAGCTGGTCCTGCGCCCGGCCGAGACCGTGAAGGGCGACGTGGCGGTGACCTGTCTATTGGTCGCGACCGGCGGCGGCCCGCCCCGGCCGTTCCCCGCTTGCGACGACGCCGAGCACTCGAACGACGGCAGCCTGCGCGTCACCGGGACGGTCGGAAGCCAGATCGAAGGCCCGCCCGGCGATTGGACGCTTTGGGCGATCCTCGGTCGGCCGGGAGATCTGCCGAAAGATCCGCCGGTCACGAGCGTCGCGGAGCCGATCGCCGAAAAAGGCTGGATCGGGATCCCGCGACGAATCCGCTTCGCGGCGGCGGCGTGATCCGCCGGCCGATTCTCCTGGCCGCGGCGATCGCCGCGCTCGGCTGCTCCCGGCCGCCGTCGCCTTTGGCGGTCGAATACGCCGGTTGCTCCGAGGTCCTGCGCCAAGGGCCGACCTGCCTGCTCGAAGCGGGCAAAAAGGGGGCCTCCCCGCTCCTCACGATCTGGGTGCCGCTCGCGGCAGCGAATACCCCCACCGAAATCCGGATCGACGACCGGCCCGTTGCGGCGGAGGCTATGCCGGCTCGCGAGGGACACCGCTATTCGATCGAGGTCCCGCTCTCCTCACATCACCTAGAGGTCCGGCAGAAAAACCCCAAGGATACGAGCACCTGGTCGCTCGCACTCGCGCCGTTTCCGACGGAGCCGGCATGGTTCACCAACGCCCTTGAGCTCGCGCGCTCCGGAGAGCCGCAACCGACCGACCAAGCCCGGAAGATTCTTACCCGCCACCTCCCTACCATCTCCAACGCTGCGCTTCGCGCCCGCCTCTTTTGGATCCTCGCCCGCACTGCCCCCGTGCGCAACGCAGCGGACTTCAGGCGCGAGCTGGTGGCTCGCCAAAAAGCCGGCCATCTCCTCGGTGAGGCAACGGCCACCACAGGGTTGGCCCACCAACTCGCCGAGGACGAGCAGCTCGCCGAGGCATCCAAAGTCCTCGACGATTTGGTCCTTTCCCCCGCGCCTCCCGCCGAAGCGGCCTACTTTGTCGCCTATGAACGCGGCCTGGTGGCGCGCCTTTCGGGTGAACCGCGGCAAGCCCTGCGGATGTTCGAAGCCGCGGCGACCGAGGCCGATCGGCTGGGTCTCGCCGCCAATCACGCCTACGTGGAGCAGCAGATGGCGTCCCTCTTTCTCGATCTCGGACGGTTCAAGGAGGCGGATGCCCGTTTCGCGGCGAACGCCGGGGCGCCCGGGGCCCCGAAGCTCGATCAGGAATGCGCCGCAGCGCAGCTGGACGCCAACCTCGGCTGGACCCGTCTGCTCGCCCGCGAGGCGGGCCTTGACGTGGGCGATCCGCTGCCTGCGCTCAAGGCAGCGCGCGATGCTTTCGACCGACTCACAGGATGCGGCGCGTCGCACCAGCGGGGCAACGCGCAGCTCAATTTCGCGCTCGCCGATCTCCAAGCCGGCAGGCTCGACGACGCGGAGGCGGCACTCAAAAAAGCCCGCGCCCTCGCGACCACCCTGATCGCCGAGGAGCGGCTTTGGCAGAGCGAGATCGAAGCGCGGCTGGCGCTCGCCCGCAAGCGGCCGCGCGAGGCGCTCAAAATCTGGCAACTCTTGGAGGCCAACGCACGGAGCTCCAACTCGCTTGAAGATCTCTGGCTCGCGCTCACCGGCCGCGCTCGGACGGAGCGCGCTCTCGACGAACCCGACTCGGCCCTGCGCACGCTCGGCGAGGCGGAGGATCTCCTGGACCGCCAGGCGGCGACCGCTCAACGGTCCAGCCGAGCGCGTTTCGTGGCGCAGCGCGAGGCGAGCGCCCGGTTGCGCATCGAGCTGCTGCTTGAGAAGGGGCGACTGGCCGAGGCGCTTTCCGCCGCCCGCCGTTCCCGCGCCCGGGTACTGCGCCAGATCGAAACCGAAGGCCGGATCGAACGGCTCGCCGGACCGGAGCGCGAGCGATGGCAAGAGGCGGTTGGAGGCTTTCGCGCCGCGCGCCGGGACTGCGACGAGAAAGCCGCCAACGATTGGGCGGCACCGGAGGACCGCCTGAAGATGATCCGCTCGGAGCGCGAGTCGCACTGCACGCAGGCCGAAGAGGATCTCGAAGCGGCGGTCGCCCATCTGGGCTTGAGCGCCACGACCGGCGCCTCCGAGAGCTTCCGGCCGCCCATCTCGGGCGAGTTGCTGCTCGCGTTCCATCCGTTGGATGACGGCTGGGTGGCGTTCGCGGAGGAAGGGACTGAAATATCCTTCCATCGCTTCGAGCTACCCTCCAGCGCGCTCGGCAATCCCAAAGATCTCGCCGCGCGGCTCTTCACGCCGTTCGCCGACGAGATCCGGCGCGCCCGGCGGATTCGCCTGCTCCCCTACGGCTCTTTGCGCGAGGTGGATCTGCACGCCCTGCCGTTCGACGGCGCGCCGCTGCTCACGGGCCGGCCGGTGGTCTACGGTCTCGATCTGGTGAATCGGCCAGCCGTCGAAGCGTCCACGGAGACGAAACCCACCGCCCTGGTGATCGGCGACCCGCGTGGCGATCTCCCTTTGTCCCGCAAAGAAGTGGCAGGAGTGGGAAGCGCACTGGCGGACGGCGGCTGGCAGGTCGACACGGAAAGCGGTGACGACGCCACGGTCAACCGGCTTCTCGAAGCGCTGCCGCGGATCTCGCTGCTCCATTTCGCCGGCCACGGGGTCGCGGGGAGCGCGGACGGCGGCGGCGAGCTGTTGTTGGGCGGCGAGGAGCGCCTGCTCGCGACCGAGATTCTGAACCTCAGCCGGGTGCCCGCACAGATCGTTCTTTCCGGCTGCGAAACCGGCCGCGCCGATCCAGGCGCCGCGGTCGAGGGGCTGGGCCTCGCCCAGGCGTTTCTGCTCCGCGGCGCCTCCCAGGTGGTCGCCGCGATCCGCACCGTCCCCGACGAAGACGCCGCCGCGCTGTTCGAGGCGTTCTACCGGCCGCCGCCGCGCGGCGCCTCCGATCTCGATCTCGCGAAGCGCCTCGTCCGGGCGCAGGCCGACGCGCTGCGTAAGAACCCGAAGAGCGCCGCGGTGAGCTTCCGCGTCTTCGAGCCCTGAACGGCTTTTTTCTACCCCGGTCAGAAACGAGCCCGGCCCGGCGAAGACCTCTGCCGTGCGCCCCTCCTTAAACCCAAGCGCCTTTCTTGTTTCGGGGAGCCAGATCATGTTCGGTCGGTTTCAACAGCCATTCGCGTTTCGATGCCTCGCCGCCGGCCTTGTCCTCATCCTCGCCTCGGCCTTGGCATCGGGGGAGTTGCAGGCCGCCAAGATCTCCTTCCGCCCCTCCAACTACGGCCTCCCCCCGGGAGGTTGCTCCGACCGGTACTGGGTGGCGCTCGCCGACGGAGCGGGTCTGCCGGCTTCGGTCTGCCCGACCGTCGAAGGTTGGAGAAAGGAATTTCTGTTCAACGCAAACCTCAGAAATCTCAACGGACCGCGCTTTTGCCGCTATTTCTGGAATCCACCGATCTCCAAGACCGAAAGAGGCGAACCGGGTATGCCGCCTCTCCTCTTGGCCGACATCGCGAGGTTGCAGGCCACGGAGCATCTCCACGGCACGGTCCGCCGCTGCGGCGTCCTCGGAGCTTCCGGCACGACGCTCGCCGAGCGCAATCAGGAAGTGATGTTTCGCGAGTTTCGGTTCCAGACGGGAGATACGGACCTGCCCTTTCTGACCGCGTCGTCCGATGTCCGGTTGGCCGTCCTCGACACCTATCCGACCGGGGATTTCCCGGCTAAGGAAAAGGACCCGGTCGTCTGCAAGACCGGCCACGGCTTCGCGATCGCCCACCTCATCGAGGAGTTGATCTGCGACGGCAGCGGGGGCGAATTCAAGGAATGCGCCGCGGCGATGACCGGCCGTCTCGCCCTACCGCTCGGCGGGCCGGGGTCCGGATCGCTCGATCAGCCCGATCCTCCGATCGGGTCGGGTTGCGGCGGATACGGCAGCCCGCTCGATCTCGCGCTCGCAATCCGGGACGAGGTCGCGGCATGGAAGAAGTCCGGCATCCGGCATCTGGTGCTCAATCTTTCGGTCGGTTGGGATTCAAACCTGCTGCACAAAGGCCTCGGTGCGGAAGCCGCCGATGGTCTGAACGCCGAGGAGCTGAGCGTCTACGCGGCGCTCCGAAACGCCGCGGCCCAAGGCGCTCTTTCCATCGCCGCCACCGGGAACGGCCAGGGGGTGGCGCTGTCGGAAACCGGCCCGCTGCTCCCCGCCGGCTGGTACGCCAAACCGCCGACCATCGCGCTGCTGGCGCCGGTTCCCTTGACGACGATCGACCCGGTGGTCTGGCCGATCGGGGCGACCGATCGCAACGGCCAACCGCTGGGCAATGCGCGACCGGGCGCCGAGCCGCCGCTGGTGGCTTACGGCGATCACGCGACGGTCAAACTACTCGGCGACGGCTGGACCGACCCGCTCACCGGCAGCTCGGTGGGAGCCGCGGTCGCTTCGTCGCTCGCCGCCCTCGCTTGGCGCTTTCAGCCGGCGCTCGAACGCCAGGAAGTCATGGAGATGCTGGCGGCCTCCGCCACCCCCCTGGTGCGAGACGCCGCCTATCACCGCAACCCGAGCCAGAGTCCGCCCAGGGTTCGGAGGCTGTCGGTCAACGCCCTCTTGAGCCGCGCCTGGAGCCCACCGAAAGTGCTCGCCACTCCTCCCACCTCAGGCCAGACGACGGTCGACTGCGCGGGCGGAAGCTGGATCCCCACGACCGCCGGGCCTAAGCTCTATAGCTGCCCGGGAACCGCCGTTCCTGCCCAAGCCTCGGCCATGCCACTGCTGACGCCGCTCGGCGCGGTGCCCTGGGTACAAACCCAACCGGGAGCCAACGCCTGCCCCAGCTGCTCGCTCGGAGGCGGCGGCGGCGGGATGCTGCGCGGAATCCAGACGCCGAAACAGATCGACCTGCGACTCGAAATCCCACCGGACTGGAACCCCCAGCTCCAGCTCACCGATCTCTGGATCGAGGCTTCGGATGCTCAAGGAGCCAAGACAACCGTCTGGATCGGCAAGCCGGCTAAGCTGCTCGCCCCGAACGACTCGATCCAAGTCCAGAGCCTCCCCTTCCCGCGCGACCTCCGAGCGGCCGTCCTGTCCGCCCGGGTCAAAGTCGGGCCAAAGGATTACTCGCTGCGCATGCCGATCTACGTCGACCCGGGGGAATAGAGGGCGCGGATGATCCCGTGGGGGCCGTCGACGACCTGGATGCCTCAGACAGGGCTCAGAACCGAGGCGGCCCAAAACATGCCCGTTTCGGGTATAGTTTCCGGAGACGACTTCGACGATGAGCATCTTAAAGCGCAAGGACTTCGCCCGGTGGCAGGCAGGCGAGAAGCTTCCGGATACCTCCTTATGCAAGGCCGTCGAGGAGATGGAAAGCGGCCTGATCGACGCTGACCTGGGCGGCTACCTCTACAAGAAGCGCGTGGCTCGCCCCGGCGCAGGTAAGAGCGGTGGTTATCGGACGGTGCTCTCAGCCCGGATCGGTAACCGCTACGTGTTCCTCCACGGCTTTGCGAAGAGCGACAAGGCCAACATCACGCCCGACGAGAAGAAGGCCCTGAAGTTCGCCGGCAAGGTGTTTCTGGATCTCCCGCCTACAGACCTGGCGAAGGCAGTAAAGGCGGGCGTATTAATGGAGGTGCATTGTGTCCAGTAAGCTGATTGAATCTTTGCGCGGCGACCTCGCCGAGCTGCAGAAGGCGGGCGTCATCAGTAAGGTGACGATGCGGCAGTTCGACTCGATCTGCCCGCCACCAGTACGAGAGTTCAGCGCAGACGACATCAAACGACTGCGCGAGAGACTGCAATTCAGCCAACCGGTGTTCGCACACCTTTTGCACACGACGGCATCGACGGTGCGCAAGTGGGAACAGGGCGACACGAGGCCCGCCGGGCCAGCCCTGAAGCTGCTGAACGTCATCGCTGACAAGGGCCTGGAAGCCGTCTTGTAAACCGCAGCCGAGCCGCGGAACTACCTGCTGATAGACAGAGAGTGGCTCTGGGGCGCGGAACTCGCCCATCCGACGAAGGTGGCCGCAAGCGGGCGCATTGAGCGGCTAGCGAGCGCGGGATTCGGCTAGACAATGCGAACAGCGGCTAGCGAGCGCGGGATTCGGCTATCCAAGCGCGGATTCCAGCTAGCCAGCTCCGGCTGCGGCTATCCGGCTCCTATGACGGCTATCCAAGCGCGGACTTTGGCTCCCAAACACGGATGGCGGCTATCCACTTCTGCAGCCGGCTATCCAGCTCCGATCGCAGCGATCCAGCGCCCGATAGCGGCTGGCCACCTCGAATCGTAGCGATCCAGCGGCCGAGAGCGGGTATCCGTCGCGAATCGTAGCGATCCAGCGTCCGATAGCGGCTATCCACCTCCGATGGCGGCTCGTCGGCGAGTGAGATCGGCCCGCCGACGCCGATAGCGGTATCCGGTGGATAGAGCGGCTCGCCAGCCGAGGAGGAACGCGAGCGAAGCCGTAATCACGCGATCCGCGGCGGCCGGCGAAGTGCACGCTCGCTCGGACCTTTCGCCGCTTGGGCGAGCCGCTTGCGATCGCGATTGACGCTTATTCTGTCCGCGCTGCGGTTACCTCCAGCCGATAGCCAATGCCCGCGGCGGAGAGCAGATAGCGCGGCTCGGCCGGTTGGGTTTCGATCTTCTGGCGCAGGCGGTGGACCAGCTGCTTGAGCGCCTGGCGGTCGCCGGAGATCCGGTCGCCCCAGACGTGGCGTAGGAGGCGTTCGAAGGGGAGGTCACTGCCGGCGTTGGCTGCCAGCAGTTGGAGCAGACGAAATTCGAGCCGGGTGAGGCGCACCGGCTCGGCACCGGCCACCTGGACGCTTTGGCCTTCGGCGTCGATCAGCAGTTCGCCTACCGATAGCGGCTGGGGGCGTTCGGCTACCCCTGAGCGGCGCAGCAGGGCGCGGACTCGGGCGAGTAGGGTGCGCGGGCTGAAGGGTTTGGCGAGGTAGTCGTCGGCGCCGAGGTCGAGGCCGCGCACCTGGTCTTCTTCCGTGCCTCGCACGGTGAGCATGACGATCGGGATGGCCGAGGTTGCCGGGTTCGCGCGCATTCTTCGACAGACCTCGAAGCCGTCAAGGCGCGGCAGGTTGACGTCGAGCAGAACGAGGTCCGGCCGCTCGAACTCGGCCATCAAGAGCGCAGCGGCTCCATCCTCCGACTCGATCACGAAATAGCCGTCGCGGCGCAGGGTATAGCCGATCAGATCGCGCAGATCGGGATCGTCGTCGACCACCAGGATCTTCATGCCGCGGCCCCTTCCCTACCGGGAGGTATGCCCGTCGCGATCGGCAGGGTAAATGAAAAGCGCGCCCCCCGTTCCCGCGAGATCGCCGCGACCTTGCCGCCGTGGCGTTCGACGATCGAGCGGACGATCCACAGGCCGAGCCCCATGCCGGTCTCCTCCGGTTCTCCCTGCGTTTCGGGCTCCGCTCCTGCCGTCGTCTGGCCGGGAAAGCGCCCGGGGATGCGAACGAAGCGGGCGAACAGATCGTCCGGCGATCCGGGCGGCAGGCCGGAGCCTTCGTCCTCTACCCAGAGGCGAAGCCGCTCTGGCTCGGTCTCCCCGCCGATCGTGATCGTCGAGCCCTCGGGGGCGAATTTCTGGGCGTTGGCGAGCAGGTTCACCATCACTTGGGTCAGGCGCTCGGCGTCGCCCTCGATCCGTGGCAGCGGAAAGGGCAGCTCGATCGACAGCCGCTGGCGCCGCCGTTCGAACAGAGGCGCGGTCAGCTCCGCGGCCTGCTCGACCACCTCGTCGAGGGCGACGGGGCTCCGGCGGATGCCGTCCTCCCCCGCCTCGATGCGGACGCTTTCGAGCAGGTTGTCGATCAGCCGGGTGAGCCGCAGCGCCCCCCGTTCGAGCGACGCGGCGAGCTGCCGCGCCGGCTGGTCGCCAGCTCGTCCAGGCGCTCGCCGAGCAGCTCCAGCGAGGCGAGCTGCGCCGCGAGCGGCGTTTTGAATTCGTGGGAGACGTTGGCGAGCACAGCGTCGCGCAGCCGGCGCGAGGTCTCGTCCCCGGTTTCGTCGCGGATCACCTGAAACTGTTGCTCCTCGGCCAGCTCCGAGCTGGTGATGACAATCACCCGCTTGCCCCCGTTCCGGCGCAGCGACTCGGTCGCCCGCGCGCCGCCGCGGAACCGGGCGTGGATGATCGGGCAGTGCTCTTCGCACGGCCGGACGCCGTTTTCCCCGATCGGCAGGAGCACGTCGCCGCAGAAGCGGCCGATCGCCGCTTGAGGATCAACTCCGAGCAGCGCGGCGGCCTGCGGGTTCAGGTAGCGGATGCGCCGGTCGCGATCGACCGCGAACACCCCGTCGGCGATGCCGGTCAACACCGCTTCCGCCTCCGCCTGGCGGCGGCGCAGCTCGGCGGTGAGGTGGGAGAGCCGGCGACGCATTTCTTCCATGGTCGCGGCGAGCGTGCCGACCTCGGCGGTCTCCCCCCGCGCGGCCTCGGGAATCGGACTGGAAAAGTCGCCCCGGCCGATCCGCGTCGCGGCCCGATCAAGCGCCTGGATCGGGCGGGCGATCCTGCGGCCCAGAAGGAGGCCGGAGAGCATCGCAAGCGCCGCGACGCCGAGCGCGAGCAGCAGGAAGCGCCTTTCGAGCTGATGCAGCGAGAGGGCGACCTCGCCGCGCGGCAGTGCGGTCTCAATCGTCGCGGCATGGCCGGCGGCGGCGAAGATCTGGCGCGAAACATAGCGCTCGCCGTCACGCACGGTGCCGTTGGCATCCGCCGGCCTCGCGGAGCGAAGTACAACCGGCAGACCCACCTGCGCGGCGATCCGGTCGGAAAACTTCGAGTCCAGGGCGAGAGCGGTGGCGACCGTAGCACCCGGCACGGCGACGATCGGCGCCGAACCGATCAACCGCAAGACCGCGGAGAGAGCACCGGCCCGGCCGAGGCGAACGGCTTTCCCCCGGCGATAACCGCGCAGGCGGTGAGGCCGCTCGTCGAGCGAAAGCGCTCCAGAAATACCGCGAGACCGGCGGCGTCCCCCTCGCGCAGCAGGCGCGCGGCGGTCGGCCGTTCGGCGAGCAGGCGGGCGGAGGTGCGGATGTCCTCGGCCGAGCGTTCGACCGCCTGGCGCGCGCTGATCCCCGCGAGCGCCACCCGGGCGAGCGCCTGTTCGTCCGCCAGCCGGTCGAGCAGGCGGACGGCGGCGAGCGCGATCGCCAGGACCGCGAGCAGGACGAGGATGGCGTTTCCGCCGACGAGGAGAGTGCTGAGGCGAATCCGGCGCATGGGGTTTTGAGTTTCGGGCGCGGCTAAAGTCTATCGCGCCAAGGTCGGGCTTCTTTGCCCCTCAGCGTTTGGCCTCAGCGTTTTGGCCTCAGCGTTTGGCCTCAGCGTTTGGCCTCAGCGTTTGGCCTCAGCGTTTGGCCGCGCGCAGGCCGGCGCGCCACTCGATCAGGCTTTTGATCACTAGGGTGATCAGGGCGAGCAGGGTAAGCAGCGAGGCGACCGCGAACGCGGCCGAGAAGGCGTATTCGTTGTAGAGGATCTCGACGTGAAGCGGCAGCGTGTTGGTGAGCCCCCGGATGTGGCCGGAGACTACCGAGACCGCGCCGAACTCCCCCATCGCCCGGGCGTTGCAGAGGATCACGCCGTAGAGCAGCCCCCAGCGGATCTTCGGCAGGCTAATGCGGGTAAAGGTCTGCCAGCCCGAAGCGCCGAGCGTGAGCGCGGCTTCTTCTTCGGCGCTCCCCTGCGATTGGAGCAGCGGCAGCAGCTCGCGCGCGATCATCGGCGCGGTGACGAAGATCGTCGCGAGCACGATGCCGGGAAGGGCGAAGATGATCTTCCAGTCGTGGTCGAACAGCCAGGGACCGAGCCAGCCGTGCAGGCCGAACAGCAGCACGAACATCATTCCCGCGATCACCGGCGAGACCGAAAACGGCACGTCGATCAGCGTGATCAGCAGGTTCTTTCCCGAGAAGCGAAACTTGGCGATCGCCCACGCCGCAGCGAGCCCGAACAGGAGGTTGATCGGCACCGCGAACGCCGCCGCGGAAAGCGTGAGGCGCACCGCAGAGAGCGCCTCCGGCGTCTGCACCGCGGCCCAGTAGACGGCGGTCCCCTCTTCGAACGCTTTGACGAATACGAGCGCGAGCGGCACGAGCAGGAACAGGCCGAGGAAGAGCAGCGCCGCGCCGATCAACAGGCGGCGGACCCACGGGCGCTCGGTGGTCGCGGGATGAGACGGTCGTTCTGAGGACATAAGAAGAGTCCGCCCCGCTAGACCGCCGGCTCGGCCGGCAGCGCCCGGTTGTACCGAAGGGTGAGGAAGTTGATCGTGAGCAGCAATGCGAACGAGACCGACAGGAACACCGAGGCGATCGCGGTCGCCCCCGCGTAGTCGTACTGCTCCAGCTTGATCATGATCAGGAGCGGCGTGATCTCCGAGCGCATCGGCAGATTGCCGGCGATGAAGATCACCGAGCCGTATTCGCCGAGAGCGCGGGCGAACGCGAGAACGAAACCGGTCGCAGCGGCGGGCGCGATCTCCGGCAGCAGGACGCGGCGGAACAGCTGGCCGCGGGTTGCGCCGAGGGAGACCGCCGCCTCTTCGATCTCCGGATCGAGCCCGGCGAGCACCGGCTGCACCGTGCGGACGACGAACGGCAAGCCGATGAAAGTGAGCGCCACCAGAATGCCGAGAGGGGTATAGGCGATCTTGATCCCAAGCGGCGCCAGATATTGGCCGATCCAGCCGTTGCCCGAGTAGATCGAGGCGAGCGCGATGCCGGCGACTGCGGTGGGCAAAGCAAACGGCAGATCGACCATCGCATCGACCAGCCGCCGCCCGGGAAATTCGTAGCGTTCGAGCACCCAGGCCACCAGCACGCCGAACACGACGTTGACGATCGCCGCGGCGAACGCGGTCACCAGGCTCAGCCGGTAGGCCGCGATCGTCCGGGGGTCGCTGATGATTTTCCAGAAGGCATCCCAAGTCAGCGAGGCGGTTTTCAAGAAGACGGCCGAGAGGGGGATCAGGACGATCAGCGACAGATAGAGCAGCGTGAAGCCCATCGACAGTCCGAAGCCCGGCAGATTGCCGCGCTTGGGTCCGCGTCGCTTCGGTGCCGCCGCTAATGGAGCCAGGGCGCCCGTCCCGCTCTCAGGCATATACATCGGCTACCGGCCCGCCTGATAGATCTGGTCGAACACCCCGCCGTCGGCGAAATGGGTTTTCTGCGCCTTGGCCCAGCCGCCGAACACCTCGTCGATCGTGAACAGATTCATCTTGGGAAACTGCGCGGCGTACTTAGCGGCGGCACCGGGGCCGCGCGGCCGGTAGTAATTGCGCGCAGCGATCTCCTGGCCCTCCGGGCTGTAGAGATATTCGAGATAGGCCTTCGCGAGCGCCTCGGTCTTGTGCTTCTTCGCCACCTTGGCGACAACCGCGACCGGCGGCTCGGCGAGGATGCTCTTGGAGGGTGCCACGATCTCGAATTTGCCCTTGCCGAGCTTCTCGACCGAATAGATCGCCTCGTTTTCCCAGGCGATCAGCACGTCGCCGATGCCGCGCTCGACGAACGTCACGGTCGAGCCGCGGGCTCCGGTGTCGAGAATCGGCACGTTCTTGTAGATCCGCGTCACCAGGTCCTTCGCCTTCGCCTCGTTGTTGCCATACTTGCCTAGGGCATAGCCCCAGGCGGCGAGGTAGTTCCAGCGCGCTCCGCCAGAGGTCTTGGGATTCGGCGTGATCACCGAGATGCCCGGCCGAGCGAGATCCTCCCAGTCGTGGATCTTTTTGGGGTTCCCCTTCCTCACCAGGAAGACGATGGTCGAGGTGTAGGGGGTGCTGTTATTCGGCAGCAGCTTCTGCCAGTTCGGGGGCAGCAGGCCGGAGGCCGCGATCGCGTCGATGTCGTAGGCGAGCGCCAGGGTGACGACGTCGGCTTCCAGCCCGTCGGAGACGGCGCGGGCCTGCTTGCCCGAGCCGCCGTGCGACTGCTGCACGGCAAGATCCTGGCCGGTCTTCGCCTTCCATTGCTTGGCGAACGCGGCGTTGAAATCCTGGTACAGCTCGCGGGTCGGGTCGTAAGAGACGTTTAAGAGGTTCACCGCCGCCGCGGGGAGCGCGGCGAGCAAAATCGTGAGAGCGAGCAGGGTTCTTCTCATGACGAAGGCTCCTAGAAGTTGATCTGGAAGCGGCTGAAGACGACCCTTTCATCGGGCCGGTCACCGATTCCGGAAGGCGCCGAGACCGCCCCGCCTTCGAAGCGGGTTTGGGCGAGGTCGAACATCCAGCGCACGGAGCGGTTGAGGTACCAATTGAGCCCGAGGCTCCACGCCTTGGCGGAAGAAGCCGAGGAGGTCGGACTCGCGAACAGGGGAAACGCGTCGTCATCGACGTCGAGCTCGGAAAAGCGGCCGACCAGCTCGAACGCGCCCCAGGTCTTGGCCTTGGGGTCAAAGTTCTTCTTGGGTGCCACTCCGCGATAGCTCGGCGAGCCGCCAGCGATCACCCACGACCCCGCCACCTGCCAGGCCTTGTTTTCGAGATCCGTCGCGACCGCGCCGCGCCGCACCTCTTGCGAAGACGTCGTGTATTCCGACAGCAGGCCGAACCGGCTGCCGTACCAAGTGAGCTGCGGCAAGAGGCGCTTGCGGTCGCCGTTGGCCATCACGGTTCCGGCCGCGGTACCGTCGGAACGGTAGGAGAAAAAGGTTTGCTGGGCGTCCGTGCGGTAAGAGGGCAATCCCGTCGCGGTGAGGGTCCCGTTCTGCGTGCCTTGAGATGCCGCGACGCCGAAACCGAGACCGCGAAGGCCCAAGTTGTCCGACTTGGCGAACGGGGTGAAGAACAGTCGGGCCGCCACGTCCTTGCCGCTGTTGCTGTCAAGGTCGCCGCCGTTGGCGCCATCGACGACGCCGTTCCACACCCCGACCGCGTAAGTGGCCCGCCCCGCCGCGAGATCGCCCGAGACCTGAACCACGAGATCGCGGTTCGGCACCAGGTTGGTCGGCAGCGCGCGCTCGACGAAAAAGATGTCGGTCGCTCCTTGAAGCCGCTCGATCCCCACCGGCGGCTTGAACTTGCCCGCGCGAACCTTGAACGCGGGCGCGAAGCGGCCCTCGATATAGGCATCGAACAGTACGCTGGTCCCCTGGCCGAAGTCGGGCATGATCCGGAAGTCGAACCGATCGAACACGGTCCCTTCAAAGATCGGCCGCGCCCGGCGGAGCAGGAAGGTATCGACGTTTGGGCGCGAGCGGTCGTCACTGAAAAAGCGGCCGTCGAACTGGACGTAGCCGCGCAGCTTGAGCACGTAGGCGCCGTCGGCGGATTTGAACGAGAATCCATCCTTGCCGCTGGTCACCGAAGTTGCGGTCTTCGCCTTCTCCGAGTCGCCTTCGTCTTTGATTTCCGTCTTCCGGTCGAGCACGCGGAGCTTCTGGTCGATCTCGTCGAGCCGCTCATCGACCGATTTGGGGGCTTCGTCGGCCGGCTCTGTCTCGGCCGGCGGCTCGGCGGGTGGAGTCGGCTCCTGTGCGCGCCCCGGTCCGCCGAAAGCTACGGCGGCGAGGGTCAAGGCAGACATGAAAAGAGGGAGCGAGGCGCTTCTAACCTTCATCTGAAATCTCCTGGGCTTTTTGCGGTCAAACGGGGGTCAAGGCATTCCCGCGCCGGAGCGGATGATCAACAGCGGCCGGCTCGCGTTTTCGATCAGTTCCGCGACGAGCCCTTCGAGCTTGATCGCGCGCCGCGCTCGGGCGAGCGGCGCACCCAGCACGATGACCGTCTGTTCGGAAGGAGAGGCCGCGGCGAGGATCTCGGTCTGCGCGTCGCCGCGGCGGATCAAGACGTCGGCCGCAACGCCAATGCGCCCGAGCGAGCGGACGCTCGCCGCGAGAAAGCGCTGGGCAAGCGCCGCCTCGGCCGCCATCGCCTCGGCCGGCAGAACGGTCAGTACGGTGGCCGTGGCGCCGAGATGGCGCGCGAGCCGTCCGGCGAACAGAACGTCCTCCTTGCCCGGCTCCCCCACGGCGACGCAAATCAAGAAATGGGTCGGCAGCTCAGGAGAAGCGGATTCCGGCACCGCCAGCAGATGGTGGCCGCCCGCGGCGAGCGCCCGCTCCGCCTGCTCGACGGCACCGCGGGCCGGCAAACCCAAGACGACCAGATCGACCGGCCGGCGCTCCACTTGATCGGCAACCGCCGTGGCCAGAAGCAAAGGCGACGCGAATGCCTCGACCGAGGCGAGGCCGCTGCCCAGCCTCTCCTTCTCTTCTTGCAGACGCTCCTCGAAACCGCCGGCCGCGCGCTTGGCCCCTCGGCCCGAGTCGGATTCGGCGGCGCTCGCGAGCACGGTGACCCTGGCGTGCGCCATCCGGGCGATCCGGCCGCCGAGATCGGTCGCCGTGCGGGCCGCGGGCGAGCCGTCGGTCGCGAGCAACAGAGAGAGCCCCGGGTGGACGAGCGCGTGGATGCGCCGCACGCCCACCCAGGCCGGATCGCCCGGACGGAGCGGATAGCGGTATGCCTGATGCTGGGAGCGGACCGCGTCGATCAGCACGTGCTCGCTGCCGAACGGCACGTCGGGCGCGATCGGCCGGACCCCGGCGAGGGGAGGAAGGCGAAGGCGCAGGCGTTCGGCGGCGCCGACCAGGGAGGTCTGCTCGACGATGGCCTTCCCGAGCAGCGGATAGCCGAGCGCCTCTTCGGACTCTTTGACCGCCACGTCCTCGGGCCGAAACAACACCTGGACACGCCGCGGTTCGAATCCGCCATCTCCCCCCGCCGCCCGTCCGCCCTCGGTCGCGAGCGGAAACTCGACCGGCCCCAGGCGCACCCCGGCGCGCGTAGATTCGCCGACCATCAGGTTCGCGCTGCCCAAAAACGTCGCCACGAACTCGGTCTGCGGCCGCAGGTACAGCTCCTGCGGCGGCCCGGCTTCGAGCAGGCGGCCGAAGTTGAGCACCGCGAGCCGGTCGGCCAGCTCGAACGCCTCCTCCTGATCGTGGGTGACGAAGATCGTCGCGATTTGGAGCTCCCGCTGGATGCCGCGGATAGTCCGCCGCAGCTCCGTGCGGATACGTGCATCGAGCGCCCCGAACGGCTCGTCGAGCAGCAAAACCTCGGGCTCGTGCGCCAGCGCCCGGGCGAGCGCCACCCGCTGCTGCTGGCCGCCCGAAAGCTGCCGCGGCATCCGGCCGCCGAGCCCCGCCAATCCCACCAGCTCGAGCAGCTCGTCGCGCCGCCGCCGCCGATCCGCACGGCCGACCCTGCGGATCGAGAGTGCGAACTCGATATTTTCGGCCACCGACATGCCGCGAAACAGGGCGTAACTCTGGAAGACGAAACCCACGCCGCGCTTGCTCGCCGGCAGGTGCGTGACGTCGCGGCCATGGAGCAGAATGCGCCCGGCGTCCGCTTCGGCCAGGCCGGCGATCATCCGCAGCACCGTGCTCTTGCCGCTGCCGCTCGGGCCGAGCAAAACGAACAGCTCGCCGTCCGCTATTTCGAGCGACAGGTCGTGGACCACCGAATGGCCCTGGTAGCGCTTGGTGAGCTGTTCGAGCACGATCGACATGACGAGGCGCATCGTAGGGATCGGCGGATACGATGTCGGTCGTTGGGCGGTGACATTTCGGACCGATTTCGTCACCACCCGGGAGGACCTCCATGAACCGCTTCGCCCTGCTTCTCGTTTCGATCGCCTTTGGAATTTCACCTCTGGCGGCAGAGGACAAAACCCTTCCCCCCGGCTTCGTCGATCTCAGCCAGGCCGTTCCAGGAATCGTGCTCGACATCCGCTACACGGGCCCGCACAACTTCGTCGGCGTTCCCATCGACGGCTACGTCCGGCCGCGCGCCCTGCTCACCCACCTCGCGGCGGCGGCTCTGGCGAAGGCGCAGGAGGACCTCGCGCCGTTCGGCTTCGGCCTCAAGGTGTTCGACGCATACCGGCCGCAGCGCGCGGTCGATCACTTCGTCCGCTGGTCTCACGACGCCGCCGCCTTAACGGGCAAGGCGGAGTTCTATCCGCAGGTGGACAAGTCCAAGCTGTTCGAGCTCGGTTACATCGCCGAGAAATCGGGTCATTCGCGCGGCAGCACCGTCGATCTCACAATCGTCGTCCTGGCGGATGGCTCGGAGCTGGCAATGGGCAGCCCCTACGACCTGTTCGATCCGATCTCCTGGCCTGACAGCGCGAAAGTCTCACCCGAGGAGCGCGCGCACCGGCTGCTGCTCCGCGAGGTGATGCTCCGCGCGGGTTTCAAGCCCTACGCCCAGGAGTGGTGGCATTTCACGCTGGAGGGCGAGCCCTTCCCGGAGACCTACTTCGACTTCCCGGTGGAGTGAGCCCAGGCATATCTCCCTTGTCAGAAACGCGCTCTCCGCAACGAAACCCGAAAGGCCCGCCAACCGATGGCGAGGCAACTTCCTTCGTTGATTTCAGGAGAGATGCCATGTTTACCCGCACCCGCTGGTTCACCCTTCTTGCCCTCGTCCTGACAACGGCCCCGAGCCTTGCGGACGAGATCTCGCTGGATCGTTCCCCCACAATGCGCGCCTGCTATACCTTCCGAAGCAATACCGAAGGGTACGACCTCGGCGCGCTCTTCCGCTCGAAGATCAAGGTCGGCGACGTTGCGGTGGTCGACAAATATTCCTGCTCCAACCGCCTCTGGCTCGCCCTCTCCGACGGCCCGACCTGCCCGAAGGTGGACGGCTGGAACACCGCCTCGCTGTTCGGAGCCAGCCCGGCGCGCCGTCAACCGGGCCACCCCATCCGCTCGTTCTGCCGCTACGAAAGCCCCCGGAGTCCTTCCGGTTGCGCCATTGCGGCGCTTCAGGCGGAACCCAAGCTCCACGCCCTGGTCCATCGCTGCAACGTAGTCGAGGAGATCGCCACCGCCGAACCGGCCCGGCCGTCCAAAATCAACCTGGAACCGGAAGGCGCCTCGGCCCAGCTCGATGAGCTTCAGAGCTCAGAAATGGCGAGAAATTTCCTCTACGAAGTCGGGGCAGCCGATCTGCCGCATCCGGACCGCGAAGAGTCCAACGTCCGCTTGACTGTTCTCGACACGGTCGCGACCGGCGACGGGGCACCGGACAGCCTGCCCGCCGGCTGCACCAACCATGGCTTCGGCCTCGCCCACATCGCCCAGAAGCTGACTTGCGACGACAAAGGTTGCGCCGCGGCACTCGGGACTCAGCTCGCGCTGCCGCTGTTGGATTCCGGCGGACGGGCGGTGGACGCCAGGTCGAATTGCGGCAACTCCGGCACTCCGGGAGACGTCGCGGTAGCGATCCGCGCCGCGGTCGACCGTTGGCTCGCGCTTCCGGGCGACCCGAAGAAGAGGCCGCACCTGATTCTCAATCTGTCGCTCGGATGGGATCCGAAAGTGCTCCACGAGCAACTCGGCGCGATCGACCCCGAAGACCATCTGAACGCCGAAGAGCTGGCGGTCTATGACGCCCTCGCCTACGCCGCCGAACAGGGAGCGCTCACGATCTCGGCGGCCGGCAATGCGTTCGGCGGACCGACTCCCGAGCTGGGCCCCACCCTCCCCGCCGGTTGGTATGCCCACCCGCCGGAGGTATCACTGCTCCCTCCCAGCGACGACACGGTGATCTGGGCGGTCGGCGGCGTGGCCCGCGGCGGCCAGCCTTTGGCCAACTCCCGGAAATTCTCCGAGCCCGGGCTGGTCACCTACGGCGATCACGCGGTGGTCAAGCTGCCGAAAGGGGGCTACACCCAACCTCTCACCGGCACCTCAGTCTCGGCGGCGGTCGCCTCGTCGGCCGCGGCGGTCGTTTGGCATTTGCGTCCCGAACTGTCGGGACGCGAGGTGATGGAGCTGCTTTCGAGCTCGGGGTCCGATCTCGGCCGCGGCGCCGTGCTCTACCGGAGCCACGGTACCGTCGACGCGGCCAAAGAGGCACCGCCCGGCGTCCGCCAGCTCGGCCTTTCGGCCGCGCTTCGAGCCGCGCTCGCACCGAAGGTGGCGTTGGCAAAGATCGAAGAAAATCGGATGGGCTGTCATTTGGTTCAGGTTCCGGCCGAGAAAGTTCCCGCCGTCTGCGCCAAGCGGACCTATTACACCTGCGACGGCGTGCCGCCGAGCTGCACGGCCGACGCGCTGCCGCCTAGGCCGGTGGCCGGCGGGGTGAGCACCCAGCCGGGGGCGAATCCCTGCCCCTCCTGCTCGCTCGGCGGCGGCGGCGGCACCACGGCGGCGCTGCAGATCGAAATCGACTCCGACTGGCCGAACGGCTGCCTGACCGATCCAATGCTGGAGATCGAAACGCCGGACGGAACGAAGTTCGGCATCCCGATATTGCTCGAAAAGCCGCTCTGCCCGAGCGACCAACTGATGGTCGACGATCTCGACCTTCCGACCTCGATCGCCTCGGCGCGGATCAGCTTCAAATACGCCGAGGAGAGCTACTCGGTTCAAAGCACGGTCCAGATTTTGACCCAAACGGGGACCAAGTAGGCGCGGGAGGTGCCCAGGGCCGGCGGCCTCGCCACCCGAGGCCGCCGCATATCTTTTCGAATCCATCCCTTTAGGGGGTTTCACAGCCACCTCATCTGGTGTACGATCACGAGAAGCCATGACGTACGCTTCAAACGAAACGCCGGATCGAGAGTCGTTCAAGAAAACGCTTTCGGTCGCCCCATAGGTCGCAGTCGAACCAGAGGAGTTGAACCACCATGAAGAACCGGAAGCTTATTGTCCCTCTGTTGGCCCTCGCGTTGGTCGCGGTTGGTGCCGCGCAGTTGTACGCCGCCATCACCGTGTCGAGCACGAACGTGCCGCTCGCGATCCCCGATCTCGGCAACGTCAACAGCACCCTGTCGGTGGTTCCCTCCGGCACGATCACCGACGCGAACCTGACGGTCAACATCACCCACACCTGGAATGACGACCTCGAGCTGCGGCTCACCAGCCCGGCCGTGGCGGCTCAGCTGCTGTGGGCGGATTGCGGCGGCAGCGGCGACAACCTGACCAACACGGTGATCGACAACGACGCCGCCGGTCTCGCGAGCTGCACGTTCGCCGGTCAGCCGTTCACCGGCTCGTTCCAGCCGACCGATGGCGGTCCAGTTACGCCGATCGCCGCCACCGGCACCATGAACGCGTTCGACACCACCAACTCTGCCGGCACCTGGACGCTGAACGTGACCGACGACTCCTCGATCTGCACCGGCACGATCAACGCTTGGTCGATCACCCTCGACGGCGCACCGCCGCTGCCGGTCGAGCTGATGAACTACGACGTGGGCTAGGCATCACCTTCCGCGCAACCCGCGCGGACTTGTTTCGTTGCTCAAGGCCTCCGGCGGTCCACCGCCGGGGGCCTTTCGCGTTTAGACTTAGAGCCGATCGATCCGTCATGCGATTCACCCCTCAGAAGCTCCACGCTCTCCGCCCGTTTCCTCTCGTTCTAGCTCTCCTCCTCGCGGGGTGCTCCCCCACCCACCGTCCCGCCCCCACCGCTCCCAACCTCGTACTCATCTCGATCGACACGCTGCGCCCCGACCGGCTCGGCTGCTACGGCGGCCGGCAGGTCGAGACGCCGACGATCGATGCGTTCGCCGCCTCGGGCGTCCGGTTCGCCAATGCCTTCACCCCCGTGCCGCTCACCCTGCCGGCACATTGGACGATCCACACCGGAATCGATCCCTGGCATCACGGCATCGTCGACAACGGCATGACACCTACGGGCTCTCCGGGCCTCACGCTCGGGGAGCGGTTCGCCGCCGCCGGTTACGACACGGCGGCCTTCGTTTCCGCGTTCGTCCTTCATCGGACGTTCGGGCTCGACCGCGGTTTCACCCTCTACGACGACGGTCCCTCGGCGGACGCCGCGCTCGATCAGCTGCTCCACGCCACCGGCCGCGCCGACGAACGGGTGGATCGGGCGCTCGCCTGGCTGCGCAAGCCGCGGACTCGGCCCTTCTTCCTCTGGCTCCATCTCTACGATCCCCATGCGCCTTACGATCCGCCGGCTGATTTCCGGGCCCGCTACGCCGGCCGGCCCTACGACGGCGAGATCGCGTTCGTGGATACCCAGGTGGCGCGCCTCTCGGCCGCGCTCGAACGGTCGGGCGCGGCGAGCCATACGATCGTGGCGCTCCTTTCCGATCACGGCGAAAGCTTGGGCGAGCACGGAGAGCAGAGCCACGGCATCTTGCTCTACGACGCGACGCTCCGCGTGCCGATGATCTTCCGCCTGCCGGGGCGCCTCCCGAAGGGGGAGGTGCGGAGCGACGAGGCCTCGCTCGCGGACGTCGCCCCCACCGTGCTTGCGCTCGCCGGCCTGGAGCCCCTTGCCGGGATCGACGGGCGCGATCTCTTCGGCGGCGAAAAGAGCGCCCGTCGCCTGGCGGCGATCTCCGAAGCACCCCTGCGGCGGTTCGGCTGGTCGCCCCTGTTCGCGATTCGCGGCGCGGGGTGGAAGTACATCGCGGCGCCGCGTCCCGAGCTTTATGACCTCACCGCCGACCCGTCCGAACGCCGGGACCAAAGCGGCCAACGGAGTGCCTTGGCGACCGACCTCGCGCGCGGCGCGCGGGGAATCGAAAAAGAGCTGAATGCGCGCCTCGCGGTCCCTCCGGCGTCCGAGCCGGATGCCGAGACCCGGGCGAACCTCGCGGCGCTCGGCTATATGGGTAGCGGCCGGAAGCCTGCCGGATCGACGCTCCCCGATCCGAAAGACGTCATCGGCTCGATCGCCGATTTCGACCGGGCCTACCAGCTGTTCGGCGACGGGCACCTCGACCAAGCGGAGGCGCTCTTCCGTTCGCTCGCCGCCAACTCGCCGCTCGGTCCGGGCTTCGCGCTGCCGGCGCTCGGACGGATCGCCCAGATGAGGGGCCGCAACCAGGAGGCCGAAGCGCTCTTCCAGAGCGAGCTCGACCACGATCCCGAGGCGGTTTCGGCCCTCGCTCAATTGGCGCGGCTGGCTCTCCTGCGCAACGATCCGCAGACCGCCATTCTCCGCAGCCGCCGGCTGGTCGAGCTGATTCCGCGCGACTCGGCCGCAAGCCGGCTGCTCGCCGAAGCGCTGCTCGCCGCGGGCGACGCGAAAGGAGCGGAGGCCGAGTGGCGGCGCGGCCTTTCCGTCGCCCCGCGCGCGGGCTGGCTCCGGCTCGGCTACGCGCGCTTTCTGATCGCAGAACGCCGCGCCGACGAGGCGCGACGCGAGCTGAAGGTCATCGCCGAAGACCCGGACCTGCCGGCCGATCTGGTAGCCGCGGCGGAGGCGGAAGCGGAGCGGCTGCGCTCTCCTCGGAATTGAGCCGGGCGAGCAGCCGGGCCGCTTCCGCCGAACCGGGCCGGGCGGCGAGGGCGGCTTCGAGATGGCGGCGCGCCAAGCTCCGCTCGCCGTTCTCCAGCTCGGCCCAGCCGAGCAGCCAGAGCGCTTCGGACTGCCCTGGCCGCAGCTTGAGCGCCGCCCGCAGGGTAGGGAGCGCCGCGGCGCCGTGCCCCGCCACCAGATCGGAGGCGCCCTGGCGCAGCAAACGCTCGAAATCGCGCGCGGCAAAAGCTGCAGGCAAACGGAGCGCGGACCCGGCAACCAGCAGGGCAAGGAACAGCGCCGCGCCCTTGGCGGGGACGAGCGCGGCGGTGCGCGATCGAGGCTCCTTCCTCCGCCGCGCGGCGACGAACAGGGCGATTCCCGCCAGCGGCAGAACGGTCCATAAAAGACCGGCTTCTCCGGCCAAGATCAGCTGGGCCGCCGCCGTGCCGAGCAGGATCGCCACCGCGAACGCCGGGCGCAAGCGCAACGCTTCGGCCTTCAAGATCGGCCAGGGGCTCGCTTCGACGGTGACCGCGGCGAGGCCCGCGACCAAAGCCGGCAAGCCGACATGGACGAGGTCGAACCCGGAGAGCGGCACTGAATCGGAAAGCGGCGCCGTGAACGCGTGGCCGGCGAGATGGAGCGGAAACAGGAGCAGCCCGCCGAGCCGAAATCCCAGCGGAGCGCGGCGGCGCCAGAGCTCGAACGGCAGGAGGAAATCGATCGCCACGAACCCCCAGTCGAGGAGAGCGATGCCGGGAAACGGGATCGGACCATCCGGCGGATGGGCGAGGTTCCAGGACCACCAGCCGCCGACCACCGCTGCGCTTTCAACCGCCAAGCAGGTTGCGACGAGGACCAGGCCCGCGACGAGCGCGGTGCGGTAGGCGTCGGTCGGCTGGGCGAACCGGCGCAGCAGCCGGTCGGCGAAATAGCCGGAAAGGGCGACCGCCGCGGTCCAGCCGATCAGTTCCTGGAGAGGCACTCCGGCGACCGAGACGAGCGGCGAGCCGAGCCGGTAGGGCACGCCCGCGAGGTGCGCCTCGGAGAGGGCGCGAATCGACAGCGAACGGATCAAACCGTAGGCGACCGAGGCAGCCGCGAAGGCGACCGCGGCGCGCCCGCCGAGGTTCGCGCGCCGGTGGTCGAGCACCAGCAACAGCACCGCCGCCGAGAGCGCTGCGAGCGCCGACGGCGGGAGGGCCACCGGCGCGGCGGCAATCCATGCGACCGCCGCAGTCGCCGCGGTCGCCGCCGGCACGTCGGTTATCCCTCGGGAACCACGATCTGCAGGCCGGACGCCGCGATCAGGCGGTTCTGGATCTGCTCGATGCCGGCCGCCTCCTTATCCTTCGCGAGAGCGGTGCGAATCGAATCGCGAACCGCCGGCAGAGGGAGCGTCCCTAGCGCGCGCAGCCGGAGGAAGGCGACGCCGCGCCCATCGAGGACGCAGCTCTTCGGAACCAGCACGGTCTGAGGTCCGTCGAGGTAGATCGCCGAGGTGATCTCTCCCGCCGAGAGGCTCAACAGCGCCTTGCGCAGGCGGAGCGAGGTCTGCCCAAGCGCCGTGAGATCGACCCCGTGCGTCGCGCGGCAGAGGCGGGCTCCGGCGCGCGCGGGCGCCCGAAGGATGTCGTCGAAGGAGACGCCATCGCGCAGTTTGTCGCCGACTTCCTCGCCCGCCGCGTAGACGTCGGCGACGCTCTCCCCGGTCTGCGGGAAGAACAGCGCGTCGATCTCGAAATCGCGCAGGGCGAGGAGACTTTCGGCATGATCGCGGTAATAGCGGGCGATCTCCTCTTGGGTCGAGCCGGTGTCGAGCCCGGCGATCAACGCCTGGCGATAGGAATTGATCACCGCCAGGCGACGCGCATCGGCCACGTCAGCGGTCAGCTCGGCGGATATCGGCTCCGCCCGGCGCGCCGCGGCGAGCAAGCGGTTCTCGACCAGCGTCCGCAACTCTCCCGCGAGCGGCTGGGGGGTGGGAGTCACCCAGCCGGCGACGGCGAGCAATTCGGAACCGCGCACCTCTCCCCCCCGCCAATGCGCCATCACCTGGGAGCCCCCGCCGCCGGGCGACGCGGCAAGGCGCGCGACCTCCTCCGGCGCGGCGAATTCAGCGCCCTGGGCGTCCACCTCTTGCTGGCGACGGGCGCGTTCCGCGGCGCGTTTCGCCTCGTCGTCCAGCGATTGGCGGACGTTGCGCCGGACCGCGTCCATGTCGAGCGGCGTACCGGGCCGGATCCCGTCGAGCCGGAACAGGTGAAATCCGTCGGGGGCGGAGACGACCTGGCTCACCTCCCCTTCCTTGAGCGTGAAAATCGCCTCGGCCGCGAGTTTGTTGAGCGAACGGCGCAAGGTCCAATCGATCCGGCCGCCGCCGCGCGCGGTGACCGAATCCGACCACTTCTCCGCCAGCTTGTTGAAGCCGGTGCCGGCGTCCATCTCTTGGCGGATCTTCGCCATCCGGTCGGCCGCGGCCTTCCGGGCCGCCGCATCGGATTCCGGCGCGCGCAAGAAGATGTGGCTGAACTTCCGCGCCTCTTCCGGATGCGACGCCGCGACCCGCCGATCGATTTCCGCGGCCACCTGAGCGTCGGAGGCCTTGGCCCCCGCCATCGCCCGGGCGAGCAGCTCTTCGGCCAGGGTCCGTTCTTCGGCCACCACCTGTCGGCTCTCGACCTCCGTCCGCTTGCCGAAGCCCTTCGCCTCGGCCTCTTCGAACAGCATCGCGGTCCGGACGCGCCGCTCGACGATCTGGCGGACGATCGCCTTGCGGACCTCCGGCGCGAGCGGCTTGGGCGCCGCGGCGAATCGCCGATCGAGCGCGTCCTGGATCGTGCCGCGACGGATCTCCCCGCCCTTGAAGCGGGCGATCACGACGTTCGGATCGGGGCGCGCCGCGGCGACGGGCGCCGAGCTGTCGCGGCATCCGGCGGCCCCGAGGGAAGCGAGCAATGCGCCCGCAAGAAGATGCTGGAATTTCATTCGGAAGATTCTCCTGGCCGTCCCCGATCGAGAGGCGCGATCATACCGAAACCGACTTCAGAAACCGACCTCACCCAAGGATTCGCCGCCAGTCGGCCGCGGAGAGCCGTACGACGCCACGGGCGGCGATCCGCCGCCGGGCCTCTTTAAGAACCGGCAGGAACTCGGGCTTCCGCCCCGCCCGGACCAGCGCCTCGGCTTCGCCGAGCAGCCGGCCGGCCGCATTCGAATCGCCGTTTTCCGCGCTCGCCGCCGCGAGGGCGAAGAGCGCCGCGGGGTCCTGAAAGCTGGTGGCTCGGGCGGCCTGCCGGGCCAACTGCAGAGCCAGCTCTCCGTCGCGCAGATCGGATCTCGGGCTGGTGGCGCGCACCACCGCTTCCAAATAGGTGAGGAACAACGCGCCCGGCAGGCGCTCGCGGCCTGCGCGCAGCACGCGGAGCGCCGCCGTCTCGTCGCCCCGGAAGAGATGGGCGCGCGCCAGGGCGGCGACGGGAGCCCAGGCATCCGGCGAGGCGCGTACCGCGGCGGTAGAAAAAGTCACGTCGTCTCGCCAGAGGGAGACCTGCGCCCGGGCGACCCCGCCGAGCGCCACGACGGTGGCAAAAACAAGCACCGAGATCGCCGCAAAGCCGCGCCACGAAAGGCGCCGCGCCCACGCCGCCAGACCCGCGCCGAACAGCAGGGCGAGCGGCAGGCCGGCGAGGTAGGAATAGCGATGCGCCGCAAGCTGCGGCCCAGCTTGAAATAGACCGGAGACCGGCAGAACGAAAGCGGCATAGACCGCGAGGGCGAGCCCTAGGGCCGGCAGGCGCCGCCGCAGGGCGACGGCAACGGCGACTAGGGCGAGAAAGGCGAACCCGCGAACCGCCAGACCGGGGTCGGTATGAATCGTCAGCGGATGGGTGGCCGGCAGCTGGAACGGGATCGCCCACGGCAGGAAAGTCTTCTCCAGATAGAACCAGAGTCCGAATCCGGCGGAGAGCGTTCGATGCTCGAAACCGGCGTCGCTCCGACCGGCCATCACCGGAGCGATCGCCCAGAACGTCACCCCGGCAAAGATCGCGGCGAGGAGGACGAACGGCACCTTCTCCCGCCAGACGGCTCGCGAACCGCCCTTAAGCCATTCGCGCGGATGAGGGTCCAGGCGGCGGAGCGGACCCAGGTCGAGCGCCACGAGCGCCACCGGCAGCGCTATCGCCAGGCCTTTCGATAGGAGCGCCGCGAGGAAGGCGAGCAACGCCACGGCGAACGCGATACCCCGGCGCCGCCCGGTCGTTCCGGCGGCCGTGACGTAGGCGTGGCAGGCGAAGAGGACGAACAACCCGCAAAGGAGGTCGCGGCGCTCGGTGATCCAGGCCACCGACTCGACCCGCAGCGGATGGAGCGCAAACAGCGCCGCGGCGCCGAAGGCCGCAAGATCGGCCACCACTGCCGAAGGCGCCCGAAGGAGCGAGGAGGCAAACGAAACCACGACCCCCGGCTCGGAACGCGCGAGGAGGCGCCGGGCGAGGAAGAAAAACAGCAGGGCGTTCGCCAGATGGAGAAGGACGTTGGTCCGATGGTAGCCGCGCGGATCCATCCCCGACAGCTCGTAATCGATCGCCAGGGTCAGCCAGGAGAGCGGAATGTAATGTCCGGCGAGTCGGGTGGTCGCCATCCACCGCAGGTTTTCGGGCGCCAAGCCCCGATAGTGGGGGTTGGTGGTGAAGTTCAGCTCGTCGTCGAGAGGAGCCCACCCCTGTTCGAGCGTCGGGAGGAACAACGCGACCACAAGCGCGGCCAAGACAGCAGCAGCGAGAGCCGTCGGCCACCGGGCGTTCACGGCACCAGCCCCTCCCGGCGGAGGAAGTCGACGATTCCCCCCGCCGCGATCCGATGTTCGAGCGGCCCCCAATGCCCCACCTTCTCAAATTCGGCTCCGAGCCGGGCCTGCTCCAAAAACAATGGACGAAGGCGAAGGCAGGGGGTCCGGTCGCGTTGCGCCAGGTCCATCACGAACCGCTCGCCCGGCAGCGGCTCCGCGGAGGTGGCGCCAAGCTCTCCCCAGGCGGGGAGCAGCGCCACCGCGGGGCGCGCGCCGGCAGCCGCGGCCTCGCGAAACATCTCCGACAGGAGCGCGTCGGTCAGTTGATCGAGCTCGGCCGCCTTGCCGCCCCACTTCCAGGCGATCCGCGAGGCAGCCATCGACAGCAGGTCGCCGAACCGCAAGCGCCAGCGCTCGCGGGCGATCAACTCGTCCGGGGAGGGAACAGGGGTCCCTTCGATCACCAGCTTGCCGTCGCGCAGGCGGAACCGGGGCTTGGCGAAATCGCGGAACCGGGTGAGGTTGCGCAGCGAGTCGTCGGTGACGTAACCGACCAGCACCACGTCCGGCCGATAGATCGGCAGCGTTTCGCGAAGGTAGAGGAGCATCTGGTCGTGGCCGTAACCGTGGACGCCGAAGTTCATCACTTCGACCCCGGGCAGCAGCCGCTCCATCTGCTGGGCGAAGGTCTCATCGTCGCTCACGTCCTCGCCGAAGGTGAACGAATCGCCGAACAGGGCGATCCGGGTCACCCCGGCGGGCTTCGGCACCGCGTACTCCCGCGCGCCGCGCAGGCCGCGCGAGTTGGAGGTCAACCGCTTGCCGTCGAACACTTCGAGCTGGTGCAGATTCGGTGCGAGCGTCCAGCCGCGCACGGAATCGAAGCGATCGAACGAGAATCGGTAGGGGGCCTCCCCTTCCTGGTGGCGCCGCAGCCAGCGCAGCCGCCACGAAGGCTCGTCGTAGGGCGAGCTGATCCGCCGGAGAAACGCATCGGAGCTCAACGCCAGCCGTGCCCCGCCTTCGAGGGCCAGCGCGAGCAGCGCCGCATAGGCGGCGGCGCGCACCCACCGCCGCAACCCCCGCAACGGGGGCCGGGGCAGGGACGAAGAAGGCGAAGGGGACAAAGCGCGGATATTCTAGGCGCGTGATCGCTCGCGCAGGTAAATTTTCCGGCCGCTGGATTTTCCCGGCACTCGCCGCGCTCGTCCTCGCCTGCGCGGCGGGATTCGCCGGGCGCGGTGCCGCGACCGACAGCGTCACGGTCGACGAGCCGAGCCATCTGATCGCGGGGTACGCCGCGCTTGCGCTCGGCGACTTTCGCCTGAGCCCCGACCATCCTCCCCTCGGGCGGCTGCTGCTCGCCCTGCCACTGCTTGCCCAGCCGGTCGTCTGGAGGGCCGAGGGGAGCGCCGCCTGGCAGGGCGGTGACTTCTTCACCCTCGGCCGCGATTTCTTCGAGAGCTGGAACGACGGCCAGCACCTGGTGCTGGCGAGCCGGGCGGTGGCGATCGGCTTCCTGCTCGCGCTGTTGCTCACGATCGGCGCGGTCGCCCGCGCTCTGTTCGGCCCGGTGGGCGGCCTGCTCGCGATGGGTGTCGCGGCATTCGATCCGGCGCTGCTCGCCCACGGGCATCTAGCGACCCTCGACGTGCCTTTTGCGCTCTGCGCGCTGCTCACTCTCTTTGCGGCTCACCGCTGGCTCGCCGAACCTTCCGGAAGGCGGCTCGCGCACCTCGCCGCCGCGTTTTCCGCCTCGACGCTGATCAAATTCTCCTGGTTCGCCCTGGTCCCCGCGTTGATGGTCCTGGCGCTTGCGGCCCGCCGCGGCGCGGGGTGGAAGGCGGTCGCCAAAACGATCGCCGTGGCGACGGCGACCCTCGCGCTCACCGCCCTGGTTTCGATCTGGGCCGTCTACGGCTTCCGCTTCGCCGCGGCGCGCGGAGGCGACAGCGCGGCCAGCCCTGCAAACGCGACGATGCACGTGATCGGCGACTTCGGCCGGCCGCTCCCCACGACCCCAGAGTCGGCCTGGGAGAGCATTCTTCACGATCCGGCGACCGGCGCCGACCGCCCCGACCTCACGGTCCCGCTGCTGCGCGCCGCCCACTCGATCCATCTCCTCCCCGAGGCTTACCTCTACGGGATCGCGTACGTCCAGAAGAAAGCGGTGGGGCGCGCGTCCTACCTGCGCGGGAGCTATTCGACCACCGGCTTTCCCGGTTATTTCCTCTGGGCGTTCGCGGTGAAGACTCCTCTGCCCACGATGCTGTTGATCGCGGGGGCTCTCGCCGTCGGTGCCGCCAGGACGTTGCGGGCAAAGCGGATCTCGCCGCTCGCGATCGGCCTTCTGACGTTCGTGCTCGTCTACCTCGCGGCGCTCTCGACCAGCGGGCTCAACCTCGGCTACCGCCACCTGTTGCCGGCCACCGCGATCCTCACCCTAGCAATCGGTGGCCTCGCCCCGGCGCGCTTCCCCAAAAAGGTTCGCTCACCCCTGGCACTTGGCATCGGAGCCGCCCTCGCCTGGCTTGCGATCGGCACTTGGATCGCCTCGCCCCTACTGCTCGGCTATTTCAACGAGGCGGTCGGCGGCTGGCGCAATGGGCATAAATATCTCGCCGACAGCAATCTCGATTGGGGCCAAGACCTGCTCCGCCTTCGAGACCGTCTGCACGGAGCCCCCGGCGACCGGCCCGTCTGGCTCGCGCAGGCCGGTGACCCTCCGCTTCCAGCTGGAACGCCGGTCCGCTGGCTGCTCGGTGTGGGGAGCCACGAGCCCTCGACCGGATCCATCGCCGGAGGGGTCTACGTGATCAGCGCCACCGATCTTCTCGGCGTCTATCGGCCGCTCGCCCGCGTGGCCTCGTGGCGCGATCCCCGGCTCGCTCAACAATACGAGGCGCTCGCCGCGGAAAGCGACGCAGGGGGGAGTACAACGACCTCCGAACCGGTCGATTCCTTCGAGGTACTCCGCCGCCTGCGATTGATTTCACGCCTGGCGCAGCGCGAGCCCGAGGAGCGAATCGGTACCTCTCTCTTCGTGTATCACTTGAGCGACGATCAGGTCGCGGAAGCGACCGAGCCTTGAGCACGGCGCCCGCGGTCGAAAGCCGCCGGGGAGCGTTCGTCCCCCTCGTACTGCTCGCCGCGCTGCTGCTCGGCGGCGCGGTTCTCTGGACCTACGGGCCGATCCTCGACAACGGTTTCGTCTGGGACGACGGCGGAAACCTCGGCGTCGCCCGAGCGAGCTGGGACCGGGGCCTCTCCGGACTCGCCTGGGCGTTTCGCGAACCGTTCGGCGGCCACTACCAGCCGCTCACTTGGGCTTCCTACCAGCTCGACGCCCGGATCTCCGGCGCCACCCCGCGCGGCGTTCACGCCACCCAGTTGCTGCTCCACCTCGCGAACACCGCGGCGGTCGCCTGGCTCGCGTGGGTCCTCGCCGCATGCCCCCCGCTCCGCTCGATTCCAACCTTCTCCGACCGTCGCGGCCGGGCACTCTTCGCCGTTTTGGCCGCGGCGCTCTTCGCCCTCCATCCGATCCGGGTCGAATCGGTGGCCTGGGCGACCGAGCGCCGGGATCTTCTTTCGACACTGTTCGCGCTCTCCGCCCTGGCGCTCCACCTGCGCGCGAGCCCTTCCGATGCGTCGGCTTCATCGGCCCGCGGCCGGGTGGCGTTCCTCCATGCGCTTTCGGCGCTCTCGCGGGCGCAGATGACGCTGCCGTTCGTTCTCCTGCTGGTCGATCTCTGGCCGCTCCGCCGGCTGGCGAACGAGCCCGATCACCGCACAGGTTTCTTGAGCTTGGTGCGCGAGAAATGGCTCTCCTTCGTGATCGCCGCGGCCTCGGCGGCGGCGGCGGTCTGGGCGCAGGCGAGCCACGGCGCGCTCACCTCTGCGACCGAGCACGGCGCGCTCGATCGGTTCGTCCAGGCGGGATACGGTCTGATCTTCTACCCGGCCGCCCTGCTGTTCGGCAGCACCTTCCTGCCGCTCTACGAACGGCCTTTCCCGTTCGATCCGACGCTCCCGCGCTACCTCGGTCCCGCGCTCGGAGCGCTGGCGGTGCTCGCCGTGATCTTCTGGCTCCGCCGCCGCTTTCCGTCGACCGCGGTCGCTTCGGGTTCCTACGCCCTGCTCGTGCTACCGGTGCTCGGAATCGCCCAATCGGGGATTCAGCTGGTCGCGGATCGCTACGCCTACCTCGCCACGGTGCCGCTCGTTCTGCTCGCTGCGGGCGCCCTGGGGCGGCTCTGGATTTCCTCCCCGCGAGCGGTCCGGCTACTGCTCGCGCTGGGCCTCGCCGCCCTGCTCGCCGGCCAGGCGCACGCCACCCACCGGCAGACGCAGATCTGGCAGAGCGACGAGACGCTCTGGCGCCACGTGCTCGACCACTCCTCGTCCTGCCTCGCGGACAACAACCTCGGTTACATCCTCTACGGTCGAGGCGAATCCGGCCCGGCGCTCTTCCACCTCGTACGGTCCCTCGAAAGGGTACCGTCCTATGGCCGGCCCTGGAGAGGGATCGCCGCCCTGCTCGAAGCACCGGTCGCGAGCGACGGCCCGCCCCCCCTCTGGGTGGCCGAAACGCTCGAAGGCGCCGCCGCCACGCAGGCGGACTCTGTCCTGCCCCGCTACGCCGCGGCGCTCGGCTGGATGCGCGCCGGAGACGACGGCCGCGCGGAGCGTGAGCTCAGAGAGGTACTGACGGTCGAGCCGGACCACGAGGGGGCGCGCCTGGCGCTCGCCCGGATCGCGGCCCGCCGCGATCCGGCCAATCCGGTGGCCCCGACGATCACCGGGCCAGCTTTTCCAGCTGCGCCCGCACCCCCGGGTCGATAGTTCTCTGATTCCCGAGATCGAGCGCGCGCCGGGCGGCCGAGCGCGCCTCGTCCGGTCGTCCCAGCTCGACGAGCAAGAGCGCTTCGCGGAGCCGCGGCTCTCCCTCGTCCGGTTCGAGTGCGATGGCGCGGCGAATCGAGGCGAGCGCCTCTTCACGCCGTCCCTCGTCGCGCAACAGGACGGCCGATTGGTTCCAGAGCAGGGGGTCGGTCGGAAACCGGGCGAGCGCTTGGCCAAGCGTCGCGCGCGCACCGGCGCCGTCCCCCGTCCGCAGGCGCGCGACCACCAGGTTGCGCCAGGCCGGCAGATAGGCGGGGTTGCGCGCCACAAGATTTTCGAGCTCGGCCACTGCCGTCTCCGGGCGCCCTACCCGCAGCGCGAGAAGGGCGCGGCGCAGCCGCGGGAGCTGCGCGCGGGGATCGAGCGCGATCGCCCGCTCCAGCGCCTCGGAAGCGGCGCCGAAGTCGCCCGCCTCGGAGCGGCGGCGCGCCCATTCGGTCCAGGCCGTGGTGCTCCCCGGGTCGGAGCGGATCGCCTGCGCCCAGAACCGCTCCTCGTCGGCGAACGGCCGAGACGAGACGCACGACAGCGCGGCGCCGGTCGTGAGCAGGGCCATCCACACAGCGATGCGGAGCTTCCGGCGCCCCTCTTCGATTGGCAGCAGGAGCGCAACCGCCCAGGCGAGGCCGAGGCTCGGCAGCAGGAGATACCGGTCCATCACCATCCATTCCGGATTGACCGCCCAAAGCGCGAGCACCGGCGCGATCCACGCCGCGCACCAGAGCAGGGGCCGGCCGAGCGCCGGACGACGGCGCACCCCCCAGACGATCACAGCCAGAAGGATGGCCAAGGTGACGGCCGCGCCGAGCGCCGCGGGCGAAAACACCGCGGGCGCCGGACGGGCCGGATCGAGCAGGAAGAGATCGACCGGAAGGAGCAGGTCGCGGGCATAGGCCAGGAGGGCAATCGGCACGCTCGCAAGCGCCACCGGCAGGGAGGGGGCGGTCGGAAAGCGGTGCGCCAGGGAACCGAGCACCTCCCGGCGATAGAAAAGATAGCCGGCCGTGACGACGCACAACACGAGCAGCTCCCGAAGGGGCCGGCGCGCTACAAGGCCCTCCGGAGAGACGCCGAAGGGGAAAGCCCCGGCCGCTTCGACCGCACAAAACAGCAGCAGGCCGACCGCCGGCTCTTTGGCGAGTAGGGCGACCGCGTAAGCGACGCCGAGCGCCAGCAGCGCCGTTCCAGCAGGCCGGGCCTTCTCCGCCGAGGTGCGGTAGGCGAGATAGGCAACGAGGCTCAAGACGCCGAACAGAAGATCCTGCAAGCCCGAAACCCAGGCCGCGCTCTGCGCGTGGGCCGGGTGGAAGCTGAACAGGAGCGAGGCGGCGAGCGCCGAACCGACGCCCAAGCCCTCCTTCCGAAGCAGAGCGAAGGCCAGGCCGCCGAGCAGGCCATGGAGGACGATCGCCGCCGCGTGCCACCCCAAAGGTACCTCGCCGAACAGCCGGAAGAGACCCGCGGCGAGCGCCAGAAACAGCGGGCGCAGGTAGTTCGTGGTCGGCGCTTCGCTGGTCCGGGCGTGGGGATCGAGATCGGTCGTAAACAGCTCGCCGATCCCCTGCGGCGCGCGGACGACCGGGTTTTCGATCAGCAGCGGCCGATCGTCGAAGACGAAGCCGAACCGGAGCGTCGGCAGGTAGAGCGCGATGGGCAACAGCACCGCGGCGAGCCAAGCGAGCCGGCGGCGATGCGCCATCGCGGCCCTACTCGCGCTCGGAAACAGCGGGTGCCGGGCGCAGCTCCAGATCTCCCGCCGCGACGGCGTAGATCACGCCGGTCCAGGCCGCGACCACCTGATCGAGATCTTTGGGGTCGATTTTGTCGATCGTGTCGTTGGCGCTGTGGTGGATGTCGAAATAGGTCGTGCCGTCCTGATCGAACGCGATCACCGGGACGGTGGCCGGGGCCATCGGCGAAAGGTCGGCGCCGCCGCCGGAATCGTTCGTCGGCTCGAAGGCGACGCCCAACGGCTTCGCGATCTCGGCGATCGCCCCGAACGAAGCGAGGGCGGCCGGAGCGATCCGGGTCTTGATCCGGTAGACCCGGCCGGAGCCGAAATCGGCTTCGGCGGCGGCGAAGTGGCGCGGCAACTCGGCGGCGTGCGCCGCCGCGTAGGCTTTGGCCCCTGAGAGACCGAATTCCTCGTTCGCGAACAGGACCACGCGGATCGTCCGCCGCGGCCGTTCCGCCGCGGGTAGCTGGCCGATCCGCCGCGCGGTCTCGATCACGATGCCGCAGCCCGCGCCGTCGTCGATCGCGCCGGTGCCGAGGTCCCACGAGTCGAGGTGCGCGCCGAGGAGGATGATCTCTTCTTTCGCCGTCCCCGCATCGCGGCCGGGGATCTCGCCGATCACGTTCGCCGAGGGGGCGTTGGGGAAGCGCTTGGTTTCCAGCTCCAGCCGGAAACGCACCGGCTGCCCCGAGGCCAGCTCCCCTTCCAACAGATCGGAATCCGGCGCCGAAAGCGACGCGGCAGGCACCGTCGCCTCCCCCTCGGTGATCCGCATCGCGCCCGTGTGCGGCAGGCGGTTCGAGTCGGTGCCGACCGAACGGATCAACAGACCTACCGCCCCCTTCTTCGCCGCCTCGGCCGCCCCCACGCCCCGCACACCCACTGCGGCGCCGTAGCCGGAGCCGTCGGGTTTGCGCTCCATGTGGTTGCTGACGAAGACGATCTTGCCCTTCGCCTGGGCGGGATCGAGCGCTTTGAGCGCCTCCAGGTTCGCCACCCCGAGCACCTCCGCCTCCACCCCTCCCGCCGGGCTCGCGGCGCTGCCGCCGAGGGCCGTGAGCGTCACCGTCTGCGGCCAGGGGGAAAGGATCGCTCCGGCGTTTCGGCCCCGCTCCCAATGCGGCACCTCGGCGGCCTCGGCTCGGACGTTCTGGAAACCGAGCTCGGTGAGTTTCTTCTTCGCCCAGAGGACCGCGCGCGGATCGCCGGCCGAGCCGGCCGAGCGCGGGCCTACCTCGAAGGTCAGTGAGCGGACGATCTCGTAGCTCTGGGTGCCGGCGAGCGCTTCATCGCGGAGCCTGGCGGCGACCGCAGCTACCGTTGGGGCAAGACTCGGAGGCGCGGTATCCGCGGCGGGCGCGGCAGGCGCGGCGTAACCGGCCGCGCCACCGAGAAACGCCAAAACCACAGCCAAAGCGCTCGGAACGGGGCGAACCTGTGCCATCTCGGACGGCCTCCTAGGAATCGACGGTGAGGAAACGGGCGTCGCTCAATACGACGCGGCCGGGCCGCGCGATAGGTCGTGGAGCGCCGCCCGCCATTCGGCGAGCGCATGCTCGAATGTCACGCGCGCCGCGGCGGCGCGATGCTCCAGGTCTTCGGCCGCCGCACGGACTTTCTGTCTTTCCCAGCGCAGCAGGTCGGTGATCGCCTGGTCGAGCTTCCCGTGCGCCTCGGCGATCCGGCGCTCCCGCTCGACGCGAACCGAGGTGACCAGCCGGGCGATCCGCTCGCGCGCCCCTTCATACTGAACGGCGGCTTTGGCGCGCAGGATCTGCAGATCCGAGGCGCGGCGCAGCCCCTGGGCCAGGCCGAGCTTTTCCAGGCCCCAGATCAGCCATTTCGCCGGATCGACGTGCCAGGCGCGGATACCGTTGCGATAGTCGAACGGAAAGCTGTGGTGGTAGTTGTGGTACCCCTCGCCGAAAGCCAGGACCGCCATCAAGCCGCTATCCCGGGCGGAGACCTCGCGGCTGTACGGCCGGCGTCCCAACATGTGGCAGGCGCTGTTGATCAGGAACGTCCCGTGGTGGGAGACCACGATCCGCAACACGACGCCGATGATCAGACAGCCGAGCAGCCGCCCGGTCAGTAAACCCACGAGCGCCGGAATGCCCACCGCGACCGAGATCGCGATCGTCTTGTACCAGCGCCGTTGCCAGGCGATCAGCGGGTCGGCGATGAGGTCGCGGACGATCGTTTCGATGTGCTCTTCGGTGTCGAAGAAGACCCAGCCGATGTGCGCCCACCAGAAGCCTTTCTGGATGTTGTACGGGTCCTGCTCCTCATCGGTATGGTCGTGATGCAGCCGGTGGTCGGCCGCCCATTCGAGCACCGAGTTCTGGAACGTCGCGGCGCCGAAGATCAGGTAGAACAGCTTGACCGGCCAGACGGTCTCGTAGGTCTTGTGCGACCAGAGCCGGTGATAGCCGCCGGTGATCGACATCCCCCCCGCGATCCATAGGCCGAAGAAGGTCAGCCATTCCGGCCAGCCGAAACCGTGGGTCGCGAGGTACCACGGAACGGCGATCGCCGCAGCGAGAAAGGTGCCAAGTAGGAAGACGAGGTTGGTCCAGTTGATCTGGCGGGTCGGGGCGGGCGTAGACACTTCCGTCACGATGTTGACTCTCCGAAGGCAGTTGGGGGGCTACCGAGCTGGCGTCGCCGGAAAGAATAACAGGAAAGGGCGGTGACCCCCACCTCCCTAAAGCGAATAGAGTTCGCGGCCGATGAATTCCACCCCCAAAGCCGAACGTCCAACCGGCGCGCGCCTCGCGATCTTGACCGCCCTCGCGTTGCTCGCCTTCGCCGGCAATTCCCTCCTCTGCCGCGCCGCTCTTTCCTCCTCGGGGCTCGACGCCGGAGCGTTCACCCTGATCCGCCTGGTCTCGGGTGCCTGCGCACTCGGTCTGTTCGCCCGGCCTTGGAAGCAGCGACTCCATCCCCGCGCCGGAAGCTGGGTTGCCGCGGTCGCGCTGATCGTCTACGCCGGGGGCTTTTCCTGGGCCTATCTTCACCTTACTGCGGGAACCGGCGCGCTCCTGCTCTTCGGCGCGGTACAGGCGACGATGAACCTCGCGGCTTGGGCGTCCGGGGAGCGGCCCGGTCCCCTCGCGCTCGCCGGTCTGGCGTTGGCCTTCACCGGCCTCGCCGTCCTGGTCGCCCCAGGGCTCGCGGCCCCTCCCCTCGGAGCGGCGCTTTCGATGCTCGGCGCGGGCGTCGCCTGGGGGATCTACTCGCTCCGCGGGCGCGGCAGCCGCGACCCGCTCGGCGAGACGGCGAACCACTTCATACGGGCCGCCTTTCTCGCCGTGGTGTCGTTTTGTGTTCTTGCCTTGTTCGGGCGTCAGCCGTCGGTAGAAATCCAATTCCTGCCGCTCGCCTACGCGGTCCTTTCCGGCGCGATCACCTCAGGAATCGGCTACGCCATCTGGTACACCGCTCTCCGGGGTCTCGCCGCCACCCGCGCCGCCCTGGTGCAGCTCGCCGTCCCGCCGCTCGCCGCCCTCGGCGGCACCCTGCTGCTCGGCGAGGTTCCGACGTTGCGCCTGATCGGAGCCTCCCTCCTGATCCTCGGCGGCATCGCGATCGGAGTCACCGGACGAAGAGCCTCGGAAGTAGACTCCGGACTGCTTCGGGAGAGACGACCATGAAGAGCGCCTCGATCTGCCTATTCGCCGCCTGGTTTGTCGGCTACGGCCTGGCCTCTGCCGCCGAGGCTCCCCCGCCCGATCCGACCACCGAGGCCCGCGCGCAGGTGGAAGCGGCCGTTCAATCGTACGCGGCGGCGATCCACACCTCGGTGGACAAGCTCGCGGATCTCTACGCCGCCGACGGCGAGCTGATCCAGCCCGGCAGAGACCCGCTCGTAGGCCCCGACGCGATCCGCGGGTTCCTCGCACCGCTGACCAAGAAGGTGAGGATCGAAGACGCGACGATGACCACCCAAGCCATCGAGCTATACGGTGACGAAGCCTACGTCTGGGGCGACTACAGCCAGCGGGTGGCGGTGGGCGAACAGCCGCTCGCCACCTTCACCGGCCGCTTCATCGCTCAATGGCACCGCGCCGAAGGGGTCTGGAAACTCCGCCGCATGATGGTCCAGCCGGCACCGACGGCCGCGGGGTAAATCGATATCGGGCGCTGCGCGCCTACCCTACCGCTGGAACGCGTACGAGACCTTGAAGAACGCCTGGCGGGAGACCGGGGCGAGGTCTCCCTGGTCGTCGAGAGTGCGGGCGTCGCCGATCCCTAGGAACAGAACGGTCTGCCAGTTCAGCTTGTAGCCGAGGAGAGCCGAGCCGGTGCGGGTTTTCTTCCTCTCCTCCCCCACTCCCGGAACGGGCCGGCGCGCGAGGTCGGTCGAAGTGCGGATCTCTTCGCCGATCAGGCGCAAGAAGGTGCGCGAGTTGAAGTTGTAGTTGGCGCGCAGGCGGGCGAGGTCGGCGGTGAGAAACCGGCCGGAATCGACGTCCAGCCAGCGCTTGGTGGCGGAGAGCTGTAGGTCCAGATGCTGCCCTGGGCGGATCACCGAGGTGAGCTTGACCGAGCCTCCCTTGCCGGGGCGCGAATTGCCGAAATCCACGTCGTCGCCGATGAACCCCATAAGGGTGATCTGGCCGAACCGGCGCGACGGGCTGATCTCGGAGTAATACTCAAGGTAGCGCCGATCGAAAATCCGATCGCCGGAGCGGATGCGCTCGAATTTGTAGCTGAGCTCGGTGTAGCTGTTGTGCGCGCCGTCGAAGGTGAGTTTCGGCACCACGCGCGAACGGAGCAGCCGGCCGGAGGAGTCCTCCGAGTAACGCATGGCGAACCCTGGCCGGACCGAGCGGAAAGGCCCGTGTTTCGGGTAATAGAGCCGCGTGTACTGCGACAGCCCTTCGCGATAGCCGACCTGCGGCAGAAACCCGACGTCGGCTCGGAATTCGTCGCCGATGTCGGTATAGGAAGTGAACAGCTCGTAGCCTTTGCGGGTGCGCATGTGCTCCAGGTAGGCGCCGTGCGAGCGGAGTTGCCGGCCGTCCCACTCGGCGACGCCGCTCGCCGGGTCGTTCGGTGTCCGCGTATCGTTCAGGAGGAACTGACCGGTGACCAAGTCCCCGCCGCCCGCGGTCGTCTTGCGCCATTGGAAATCGGGTCCGAACACCCGGCTGTGGCTGTCGCCGTCGCTCTCGCGCAGAGTCGCCAAAAAGCTCACGAAAGAGGTGCCGAAATCGCGGCGAACGCGGGCCAAGCCGACTTTCGACGAAAAATCCTGGTCGGCGAAGTCGGAGCCCTGCGGCCCGGGGATGATCACGCTGCCGCCCCCTCGATCGTCGGCGACCAGCGCGGTGTAGGCCGTCGAGCCGAAATGCCCGGTCGCCCGCGCTCCCCAGCGCGGCGAGGTGATGGTGCGGGTGTAGACCACCTGGAGGGGAGTGGCCAGCAGGTCGAGTCCTTCTAAGAAGAACGGCCGCTTCTCTTCGACGAACAAAGCGAAACGCTCGTTCGCGGTCACCTGCGAGGCGTCGGATTCGACCTGCGAAAAGTCCGGGTTGATCGTCGCGTCGATCGCGTGGTTGGCGTTGGGCAGCCACTTGAAATCGCCGCCGACGTTCGAATCGAAGTCGCCTTTTTCGAGCCGGCTGCCCACTTCGTCCTCGCGCGCCCAAGGCTGGTTCGCCGCCACATACGGCGCCACCACGTAATGGGCGCCGGTCGGCAGGCCGGCGAGACCGGTGAGCGCGTTTTCGTTGCAGACGAAGCAGTTCTTGCCGCGCGGCATCGGCGCGGAAAACATCTGGTAGCGAAAGTCGCGCGGATAGTTGCGGTAGAGCATCACGCCCCAGGTCTGCGGGTCCCCCTTGCCGTAGCGCAGGGAAGAGAAGGGGATGCGCATCTCGACGTTCCAACCCGTGGCGGTCGCCGTCGTCGCCGAGTCCCAGAACAGGTCGACCGACGAGCTCTCGCCCGTGACGTCGGAGTTGATTGAGTCGTATTGGATGTTGTTCGGGTTGGCCACGAACAGATAGCCGGTTTTGCCGTCGTGGCCGGAGTCGATCAGGATGCCCGCGTAGTCGGTGTCCGACGGCACCGCGTCGCGGTCGGAGAAGAACGCCCGAATGCTCTTCGGGTCGGGATCGGTCATTTCAAGCGCGACGTAGAAATAGCGATCGTCATAAGCGAGCCAGGCGACGGTCTTGGCCGGCGGCTCGCCGTTCTCGTTCCGGTTGGTCTCCCAGAAGCGGTCGATCCGCACGACGCTTTGCCAGCCGGCATCGGTCAAATCGCCGTCGATCTCGATCTTTCCCGTCGCTCGGACGACGTGCAACTCGGGAGTCTCGATTTTTGCGGCTGGCGCCTCTTGCGCCGAATATCCAACGGACGAAATCAGGACGAAAAGGCCGAGGCCCAAAACGGCGATACGCATGCCGCCCTTCTACGCGGGAACCGAGGGAAGGTTGCGCGGGGGCCGGACCCTCATAGAATGCGCCCGGCTTCACCCCGGAGGATTCACCCGATGCTCAGATTCAAAGCTCTCGCGCTCGTTCTGCTGTGCGCTCCGTTGGCGTCGATGGCGTCGCTGACGTCAATCGCCGCCGCCCAAGGCGCGGCCCTGGCCTCTCCGACCGCTCCGCCCGACTACGACGTGATCCTCCGCGGCGGCACGATCTACGACGGAAGCGGCGGTAAACCCTACCTGGGCGACGTGGGGCTCCGCGGCGACCGGATCGCCAAACTGGGCGACCTCAAGAAGGCGACGGCCCAAACCGTGATCGACGCCAAGGGTCTCGCCATCGCCCCCGGCTTCGTCAACATGCTCTCCTGGGCGACCGACTCGCTGCTGGTCGACGGCCGGGCGCAGAGCGACGTGCGGCAAGGCGTGACGCTCGAAGTGTTCGGCGAAGGGTGGTCGATGGGACCGATCACCCCGCAGATGCGCAAGCAGATGCTCGACGACGAGGGGGATTTGAAGTACGACATCCCCTGGACCACGCTCGGCGAGTACCTGGAGCACCTTGAGAAGAAAGGCATCGCGGAAAACGTCGCCTCGTTCGTCGGCGCCACCACTGTGCGAATCCACGAGATCGGCTACGCCGACCGGCCGCCCACGCTGGAGGAGCTGGAACGGATGAAGACGCTGGTCCGCGAGGGGATGGAAGAAGGCGCTTTGGGCCTCGGCTCCTCTCTCATCTACGCCCCGGCGTTTTACGCCAAGACCGACGAGCTGGTCGCCCTGGCCGAGGTCGCCGGCTCCTACGGCGGCAGGTACATCTCCCACATGCGCAGCGAAGGCAACCGCCTGCTCGAAGCGGTCGACGAGTTGATGGAGATCTCGAAGCGGGGCAAGCTCCCCGCCGAGATCTACCACCTGAAGGCCGCGGGCAAAAACAACTGGCCGAAGATGGACCAGGTGATCCAGAAGGTCGAAGCGGCGCGGAAGGCGGGACAAGACATCAGCGCCGACATGTACACCTACACGGCGGGCGCCACCGGCCTCGACGCCTCGATGCCCCCGTGGGTGCAGGAGGGCGGCTATGAGGCGTGGAAGAAGCGGCTCCAAGATCCGGAAATTCGCGCCAAGGTGCTCAAAGAGATGACCACTCCCTCGGACGCCTGGGAAAACCTCTTCCTCGGCGCCGGACCGGACGGCATTCTGCTTGCGGGCTTCAAAAACGACGCCTTGAAGCCGCTCACGGGAAAGACCCTCTCTGCGGTCGCCAAAGAGCGCGGCAAGAGCCCGGAAGAGACCGCGATGGACCTGGTGATCGAAGACGGCAGCCGCGTCGGCACGATCTACTTTCTGATGTCGGAAGAGAACGTGAAGAAGCAGGTGGCCCTCCCCTGGGTCGCCTTCGGCTCGGACGCGGGCGCCCCGTCGGCCGAGGGAGTGTTTCTGAAATCGAACGACCACCCGCGGGCTTACGGCAACGTCGCCCGGCTGCTGGGAAAGTACGTCCGCGACGAGAAGGCGTTGTCGCTCGAAGAGGCGGTTCGCAAGCTCACCTCGATGCCGGCAGAACGGTTGAAGATCCGCGACCGCGGGCGCTTGAAAGAGGGATACTTCGCCGATCTCGCGGTGTTCGATCCGGCGACCGTCGCAGACGTAGCCACCTACGACAAACCGCACCAGTACGCGACCGGCATGAAACAGGTCTTCGTCAACGGCATTCAAGTCCTCAAAGACGGCGAGCCGACGGGAGCCGCCGCCGGACGCGTCGTCCGCGGTCCGGGCTGGACCGGTTGGAAGCCCGATTCGAAGGCCACCGAGAAAGTTAAGAAATGACCGAGCTCGAATCGCTCTACAAACACCGCTTCGCCGACGCCGACCGCGCGCGGAAGGATCAACTCTGGGCGGTCCTCTGCCGCAGGTTCCTCCAACCGAGGGTCGGCGAAGGAAAAACCGTCTTGGATCTGGCCTGCGGCTTGGGCGAGTTCTCACGCCACGTCCGCGCGGCGAAGAAGTACGCGCTCGATCTAAACCCTGGCGCCGCGGCGCACCTACCGCCCGAGGTCGAATTCCACGCCGGCTACGCCGACCAGCTGAATTTCCTCCCTGACGGCAGCGTCGACACGGTCTTTACCAGCAACTTCCTCGAGCATCTGCCGGACAAGGAGGCCGTCGATCGCGTCCTCGCCGAGATCCACCGCGTGCTGCGCCCCGGCGGCCGGTTCCTTGCGATCCAGCCCAACGTCCGCTTCGCTTACGCCGAGTATTGGGACTTCTGGGATCACTACACCGCACTCTCCGACCGCTCGGCCAACGAAGCGCTACTCCTCGCCGGATTTACGATCGACGAGATGATCCCCCGCTTCCTGCCCTTCACCACCAAGACCGCGCTGCCCACCCATCCCGCCCTGCTCGATCTCTATCTAAGACTCCCGTTCGCCTGGCCGCTGTTCGGCAAACAATTCTTCGTCGCGGCGCGGAAGGGCTAAAGGCAGGAGATCGAGCTCGGCTCCCCAAGTTCGCCCTCACCCCCTCGGTCCCCCTCTCCATCCGCACTCCCGCCCAACCGGGAGAGGGGGAAGAACAACATTTCGGTTGGGGCGCCCTTCGGTCCGGGTTATCCTCCCCTCACTTTTTCGAGGAGTACCCCATGCAGCGTTCCGCCGCCCACCGGTTCGTTTTCACGCTCGCGCTCGTTGGACTTGCCGCCGCTTCGGCAGGTTGCCGCTCGGCCCGCTTCGCCTGCCCGACCGTCGGGGCGCCTCCGCAGGTCGCCGCGACTTCCGATTGCCCGCCGCTGCGTGAGTATCCGTGGAAGAACCTGGTGTTCGAAGGGGGCGGCATCAAGGGGCTCGCCTACGGCGGCGCGCTGGAGGTGCTCTCCGATCAGAAGATCCTCCCCCAGATCGAGAGCGTAGCGGGCACGTCCGCGGGGTCGATCACCGCGATGCTCGTCGCCCTGCGCTATTCGGCGGGCGACATCCGCGAGTTGCTCTTCAAGCTCGATTTCAGTCAGCTCCAGGACGGCGGCTCGACCGGCATTTTCCGGCTGTTCCGGCGCTACGGCTACTATCGCGGCGATGCCTATCTCGACCTGATGCGCTGCCTGGTGGAAGGCAAAACCGGCCAAAAGCGCGCGACGTTTCGCACCCTGCACGACCACGGTTTTCTCGACCTGCGGGTCTTCGCGAGCGACTTGAACGTCGGCAACGTGCGCGAGCTGTCGTACCGGAAGAGCCCCGATTTCGAGGTCGCGCTCGCGGTGCGGATGTCCGGTTCGTTCCCGCTCTTCTTCGCCTCGATCGAGAGCGAAAAGAAGATCTTCGTCGATGGCGGCGTGGTCCTGAACTATCCCGTGAACGCGTTCGACAGCGAACGAGGCCTGAATCCCGAAACCCTCGGCTTCGTGCTCGTCAATACCAGCACGCCGCCCCCGGTGAGGAAGATCGACGACCTCCTAACCTACGGCAAGGGGCTGTTCGAAACGCTCCTCTCCGCCCAAGTGGTCGGACTGGAGCACAACCCGGCAAACCTCGAACGGACGGCGATCCTGAACGACCTCGGAATCTCGACCCTAGACTTCAACCTTACGCCCAAGCAGAAGAAAGACCTGATCGACCAGGGCGCCGAATGCACCTGTCTCTACCTGCGCGACTGGGCGACCTGGACCGACGCCGGGCGGCACCCGGGTCACGAAGTCCTTCTCGGCGCGGCACCCGGCACGGCGGTTGTGCCGATCCGCGAGACAGGCCACTGCGGCTCGGCGTTCCCGTAAGGCTCTAGTCTTCCCCTTCGGGTGTGCTCGTCCTGGGACCGCCGCCGTCTCGGCGGCGTTTTTCGTTCGATAAGGCAACCACGCCGGCAGGGGCGGGACGTAGTGGCATGGCGCGGGGATCGGCGCTTCGTCTTCCAATGCAAGCGCGTCCAAGACTTCTCGGCCGCGACGGGAAAGGCGGAGATCCAGAAGCTCCGAAGCCTGCCGGGCGCGGAGCAGCCGCACGTTTGGTGTTCGTGGTGACGCGGACGGTCACGGCGGAGATAAAGACGATCCTTTGCCGCCAGGGCCGGCAGCATACCCTCATTTCTGCGAAGATGCGCAGTATGGAACCGCTAACAGCTGGACTCATCGCGCTCGGCCTTCTAGCTCTCGTAGCCCTCGCCTACCTGGCAGTCTTTCGCAAGAAAGCCGCGATGACGATTAAAGGCCCGGGTGACATGGGACTTTCGTTCGACGGCACCAACGAGGCTGAAAGGGCAGCAGCCGGGCAGGTCACGATTGAGCGTGCGCGCGCTAAGGGCTCGATTGAAGCCGCGAACCGAACGGGCGGCGGCGCCCGCATCGCCGATGTCGAAGCGGATCAAGACATCCGCGCGACGAGCGAACCCTGCCCAAAAGCTGGTCCCCCGGCGTAGGTTCGGGGGTCCCGACGGCGCTCCATGCCGCGATTCAGGGTGCAAACGTGGGGCGCGACGCGATTTCGGTCGCGATCGGAGAGGTACACGTCCACCCATTGCCCGAGTCCCTGCCGGATAATCCGGCGCCGATCCTAGGTTTTCCCTATCCCTCCCTCGGGCCGGGGTTCTATGGGCGAGAGGAGGTTCTCCTCCACCTCCGTGAGCTTCTGGTCGCGGCGACCGCGGGGCGGACGACCGCCATTGCCTGGAAGGCAGTTCATGGGCTTGGGGGTGTGGGCAAGACCCGGCTCGCCGTCGAGTATGCCTCGCGCTTCGCAGCGGAGTACTCGGTGCGCCTGTTTGTGGGCGCCGGTTCGGAGACCAACCTACGGCGGAACCTTGCCGGAATGGCCAAAGGGCTTGGGCTGCCGGAAAGTGCAGCTCTGGAAGAGGAGGCTCGTGCGACAGCGGTCGTTTGTTGGCTGAGCCTAAACCCGGGCTGGCTACTAGTTCTCGACAGCGTGGATGACGACACGGCGTTGCAAGCAGTCCTTGCGCTGGTGGGGAGTCTGCAAGGGGGACACGTGCTCCTGACCGGTCGCCTCGATCGCTGGGGTGCGGGTATCTGGCCGGTCGAACTCGATCTGCTAACAAGAGAGGCGGCGGTCGCGTTGCTGCTTGGGCGAACGGAGGGAAGGCGACGCGCCACGAAGGTGGACCCTGGAGATGCCCAGGAGATCGCCCGCGAGCTGGGGAATCTGCCGCTCGCGCTCGAACAGGCCGGCGCGTATGTGGCCGAGAACCGGTTGACGCTTGCAAAGTACCGGGCGGAGTGGGAGTCGCAGCGCGAGGCGGTGCTCTCCTGGTTCGATCCGATCGCCAGCCATTATCCCGCGAGCGTTGCGGTCACCTGGCAAACCTCCGTCGACCGTCTTTCACCCGCCGCCCGCCGCCTTCTGGGCCGCCTCGCCTGGCTCGGGTCGGAGCCGATTCCGGAATCACTGCTGGATGTCGAGGTACCAGACGGCGGGGAGCCAAAAGACGGTCCGGCGCCAGGCGCCGCTCTCGTAGAATCTGCGCGGTACTCGCTCGCGACACGTTCGGCTACTGCTCCGATGTTTACCGTCCATAGGTTAGTTCAAGACGTGACCCGCCGCGGGCCGGGAGGGGAGGGGGCGTTGCGGGAAGCCCTCGGTTGGGTGAATGAGGCGTTCGTCGGCGATCCAGACGACGTTCGCACCTGGCCGGTTCTCGAACCGCTCACCCCCCACGCTCGGGCCGTCGCGCGATTCGCGGACAAATCAGGAGTTACCCATCCGACGACGCGGCTCATGAATCAAATTGGGATGTTGCTTCTGGCGAAGGCTCTCCCCGCGGAGGCGGAGCCGCTGATGCGCCGCGCCCTCGAAATCGACGAGGCCAGCTTCGGAGCCGATCATCCCATCGTCTCGATCCGCCTCAACAACCTGGCCCAACTGCTCCAAACCACGAACCGTCTGGGGGAGGCGGAGCCGCTGATGCGCCGCGCCCTCGAAATCGACGAGGCCTGCTCCGGGGACGAGCATTCCAATGTCGCGGTCCGCCTCAACAACCTGGCCCAGCTGCTCCAGGCCACGAATCGCCTGGTGGAGGCGGAGCCGCTAATGCGCCGCGCCCTCGAAATCGACGAAGCCAGCTTTGGAACAGAACACCCCAACGTCGCGATCCGCCTCAACAACCTGGCTACACTGCTCCAAGCTACAAACCGTCTGGTAGAGGTGGAGCCGTTGATGCGCCGCGCCCTCGAAATCGACGAAGCCAGCTTCGGAGCGGAACATCCCAACGTCGCGATCCGCCTAAACAACCTGGCCCAGCTGCTCCAGGCCACAAATCGCTTGGTGGAGGCGGAGCCACTGATGCGCCGCGCCCTTGCGATCGACGAGGCTAGCTTCGGAGCGGAACATCCCAACGTCGCAATCCTCCTCAATAATCTGGCGAACCTGCTTCAGAACACGAACCGCTTGGCAGAAGCCGAACCCCTGATGCACCGCGCCCTCGCGATCGATGAGACCAGTTTCGGAGCTACACATCCGGATGTAGCGATCGACCTCAACAACCTGGCCCAGCTGCTCCAAGCCACGAATCGCCTGCCGGAGGCGGAGCCGCTGATGCGTCGCGCCCTTGCGATCGACGAAGCCAGCTTCGGAGACGATCACCCCAACGTCGCGATTCGCCTCAGCAACCTGGCCCAGCTGTTCCAGGCCACGAATCGCCTGGCGGAGGCGGAGCCGCTGATGCGCCGCGCCCTTGCGATCGACGAGACCAGCTTCGGTGCCGATCATCCGGAGGTCGCGCGCGACCTCAATAACTTGGCCCTGCTGCTCCAGGACACAAACTGCCTTCCAGACGCAGAGCCCCTGATACTTCGGGCGCTGACGATCGTCTTCGAGTTCCGGCGCCGCACCGGGTTTGCTCACCCCGACGAGGAGCTTTATCTCGAAAACGCCCGCGCTCTCCTCGCCATGGCGGGTCGATCCGAGACAGAGATCGAAGAAGCGGTCGCGGCGGCTTCTCCCGGGGCCAAGTAGTTTGACTCCGGGGAGGCGGCGCAACCTCCTCATTTCTGCGAAAATGCGCGGCATGGAACCACAGACAGCTGGACTCGTTGCCCTCGGCGTTCTAGCGCTCGTGGCCCTCGCCTACCTCGCCGTCTTTCGCAAGAAAGCCAAGGTGACGATTAAAGGCCCGGGTGACATGGGGCTTTCGTTCGAGGGCACCAACGAAACGGAGAGGGCCGCCGCCGGGCTTGTCACGATTGAGCGTGCCCGTGCCAGGGGCTCGATTGAAGCCACGAACCGAACGGGCGGCGACGCCCGCATTGCCGACGCCGAAGCGGATCAAGATATCCGCGCGACGAGCGAACCCAGCCCAAAAGCTGGCCCCCCGGCGTAGGTTCGGGGGCTCCGGTGGCGATCAGCGCCACAATCCAAGGCTCGACCGCGGGGGGACAGATCTTCGCGGCGGGCGTCGTGAACATCCTTCCGCCGGCCGCGCCTCCGGGGGAGAAGCCACCGCGCCCGATCCTGGGCTTCCCCTATCCCTCTCTCGGCCCGGGGTTCTACGGGCGAGAGGAGGTTCTCCTTCATCTCCGCGAGCTGCTGGTTGCGGCGACCATGGGCCGCGCAACCGCCATTGCGGGAAAGGCGGTCCATGGGCTTGGGGGGGTAGGCAAGACCAGGCTCGCCGTCGAGTACGCCTCGCGTTTCGCGGCGGATTACTCGGTGCGCCTGTTTGTGGAAGCCGGTTCGGAGGCCGACCTGCGGCGGAACTTCGCCGGATTAGCTGAAGGGCTTGGGCTGCCGGAGAGTGCAGCCGCGGGAGAGGAGGTCCGCGCGGGAGCGGTCGCTCGCTGGCTGAGCCTGAACCCGGGCTGGCTCCTGGTGCTCGACAATGTGGACGACGACGCGGCGTTGAAATCCGTCCTCGCGCTATTGGCGAGCCTCCAGGGGGGACATGTGCTCCTGACCGGTCGCCTCGATCGCCTGGGTGCGGGAATCGAGCCGGTCGAACTTGATCTGTTAACCGAGGGGGCTGCGGTCGCGTTTCTCCTCGGTCGGACAGGAAGGAGGCGGCGCGCCACGGAGGCGGACCCAGGGGACGCCCAGGAAATCGCCCGCGAGCTGGGGTATCTGCCGCTCGCGCTCGAACAGGCGGGCGCCTATGTGGCCGAGAACCGGTTGACGCTCGCGGCGTATAGGAAAAAGTGGGAGTCGCAGCGTGAGGCCGTGCTTTTCTGGTTTGATCCCGTGGCCAGCAACTACCCCGTGAGCGTCGCAGTCACCTGGCAAACCTCCGTCGATCGTCTTTCCTCCTCCGCACACCGTCTTCTCGATCTCCTAGCTTGGCTCGGACCAGAGCCGATTCCGGAGTCGTTGTTGGACGTGAAGGTGCCGGAAACAGAACTGCCGGAGGGCGATCAAGCGGCAAGGTCCGCACTCGCGGAGCTTGCACGGTATTCGCTCGTCACCCGCTTGGCAACTACTCCAATGTTTACCGTCCATCGGTTAATCCAGGACATGACTCGCCGCGGGCCGGAAAGGGAGGGGGTGTTGCGGAAGGCGCTAGGTTGGGTAGATGCAGCATTCGTGGGCGAAACGCAAGATGTACGTTCGTGGCCGGACCTCGAACCGCTCACTCCCCACGCTCGGGCCGTGGTGCGGTTCGCGGACGAGGCTCGGATCGCCGAGCCGACGGCGCGGCTGATGAGCCACCTTGGTAGCTTGCTGAGCGTGAAAGCTCTCCACAAGGACGCGGAATCGCTGATGCGCCGCGCTCTTGCCCTCGACGAGGCCCGCTTCGGGGCGGATCATTCCGATGTTGCGCGTGACCTCAACAACCTGGCCCAACTGCTCCAGGACACAAACCGCATGGTGGAGGCGGAGCCGCTGATGCGTCGCGCCCTCGCCATCGACGAGGCCAGATTCGGAGCCGATCATCCACGGGTCGCAATCCACTTTAATAACCTGGCCCTTCTGCTCAAGGCCACGAACCGCGTGGCAGAGGCGGAGCCGCTGATGCGTCGCGCCCTCGCCCTCAACGAGGCCAGATTCGGAGTCGATCATCCCAACGTCGCGACTGACCTCAGCAACCTGGCTCAACTGCTCGAGGCCACGAACCGCCTTGCAGAGGCGGAGCCGCTGATGCGCCGCGCCCTCGCGATCGACGAGGCGAGGTTCGAAGTTGATCATCCAAGGGTCGCGATCCGCCTCAATAACCTGGCCGGTCTGCTCCAGGCCACTGGCCGTCTGTGGGAAGCGGAGCCGCTAATGCGCCGCGCCCTGGCCATAGATGAGGCCAGATTCGAAGCCGATCATCCTAACGTCGCGATCCGCCTCAACAATCTAGGCCAGCTGCTCCAAGCCACGGACCGCTTGGCGGAAGCGGAGCCGCTGATGCGCCGCGCCCTCGCGATTGCTGAGGCGAGATTCGGAGGCGACCATCCTAACGTCGCGATCCACCTCAACAACCTGGCCGGCCTGCTCCAGGTCGCGAACCGCCCGGCGGAGGCGGAGCCGCTGATGCGCCGTCACGTGGCGATATTTCTCACTTTCGCCCGCACCACGGGTCACCAGCATCCATATTTTCCAGCGGCCTTGAGCAACTATGCTGCCCTTCTTACCGAAATGGGCCAATCCCCGAGCGAAATCGAAACAAGGATCGCCACTGTTAGAGCGCAGGGCGCGTCTTGAGAAATTAGCGACCCCGGGTTTCTTGCCGTAGCCGATCGAGCGATTTGCATCCGAATGAATTCAGCTGCGTTCGCGCTCCTCCCTAGAGTACTTCTACCTCGTCCGACGCCTGAGGCTCGCTTAGGTGACCGCCATCGGCTCGACGGAGATATCCGTTCGAATGCGCAACCACGCCGGCGAGACGCCGGCGGTCCCAGGACGAGCACACCCAAGGGGCATCCGCCAGAGAGATCCGCACGCCCCCTACCCCACCAGCCACCCCAACACCTGATCCTCCAACCGCGCCTCCCGATCCGCCCGGAGCACCAGCTCGAACGGCTCGGGAAACCCGCAGTGGCCGGCCCTACGCAACCAGCGGACATCCAAGTTGGGATAGGTACGGGACAGCGCGGGGCGTACCGTGTCGGCCGGGACCATCGGATCGCCTTCCGCTTGAAGCAGCAGCGCCGGCACGCGCAGCTTGTCGAGATGCGGCGCGACGCTTGCCCGGGCGTAGTAGTCGGCGCCACTCGCGAAGCCGTGTCGGGGAGCGACCACCGCTTCGTCCCAGGCGCGCAGGGAGCTGATGCCGCGCACCTGCTCGAACGGGGTCAGGTCCGGGTGGCGGGATGCCACCGGCTGGTAGATCTCTTTGAGGTGGCGCACCAGGTAGGTCTTGTAGAGCGCGAGCGATGGCCGGTCGATCGCGGCGGCGGAGAGCGCGAGATCGAGCGGCGCGCAGACGGCGACCACGCCGGAGAGGCGCGGCTCGTGTTCGAACGCGGCGAAGCGGAGGGCGACGTGGCCTCCGAGCGAGTAGGCGAGCAGGTGGATGCGGGCAAAGCCGGCGATTTCGGGGCTCGCGAGCGCGGAGGCGAGGTCGGCGGTCAGGCCGCCGTGGTAGAAGTCGGTGCCGCTTCGATCCGAGCCGCGCAGGTTCAGGCGCAAGGAGGATAGCCCCGCGCGCTCCGCTGCGGCGGCGGCTCGGTGGGTGTACTGGCTGTCGCAACTGCCGCCGAGACCGTGGAGGAGGACCACCAACTCCCCTCCCGGACGCCCTTCCCTCAGGTCGCGCAGCCGTCCGGTCAACGTCACCGGCCCCATTTTCGGGTCGTCGATCGTCCGCGACCAGGCGACGCTTGCCGGGCATGCCACCGGGCGGACGGATTGCCTCACCTTGGAGGCGATCGTCCAATAATGATGGCGTAGTCCCACTCAGCGCATCCGGGTGTTGATCCCGAATTCGACTTCGAGCGTGACGCGGCGGCCGTCGCGGATCACCACCACCGGGGCGCGTTGGCCGGGGACGGCGCGGCGCAGCACGAACATGAAGTCCTGAATGTCGCGTATCTCGGTGCCGGCCAGCTCGACCAGCAGATCGCCGCGCGTAATGCCGGCTTTTTCGGCCGGGCTTCCGACCCGTACTCCGGCGAGCAGCACGCCGGGGCGCTGGTCGCCCGCGTAGTCGGGTATCGTGCCGAGCGAGGCGCCTGAGCCGCGGACGTCGCCGGCCGGAGCCGGGGCCGGAGCCGACTTGTAGGCGATCCTTTCGGTGCGGTTTGCCAGGATCTTGACCAGATCCGCGGCGAGCCCTGCCACCTGCGCTCCGCCGAGGGCGTTGATCTTGTCCGCGTCGTCGCTCGGCCGGTGGTAGTCGGAATGGGTGCCGGTGAACAGATGAAGCACCGGGACGCCCGCGGCATAGAAAGGGCTGTGGTCCGACGGGCCGTAGCCGTCGCCGCTCAAAGTACAGTGGAGGCCCGCGCGCTCGCAGGCCGGGTCGACCAGCGCCGCCCAGCTCTCGCCCGATTCGCCGCCGAGCACCGAGAGCTTGTTTTCGCGCAGCCGGCCGACCATGTCCATGTTGATCATCGCGTCCAGGTCGGTGAGCGCGAGGCCCGTCGGCGGATGGCGGGTGAAGGCGGTCGAGCCCAGCACGCCGCGCTCCTCGCCGGAGAAGGCGACGAACCAGACGTCGCGGGACAGCTCGCCTTTCTTCTCGACGAGGTCTTTCGCCGCGAGCAGTAGCGCTGCGGTCCCCGAGGCGTTATCGTCCGCGCCGTTGTTGGGCGCCTTCGAATCGGGATCGAGCGAGCCGAACGGGCCGAATCCGAGATGGTCGTAGTGGGCGCCGATCAGCACCGCGCCGGGAAATTTTTCGGTTCCACCGGCGCGCAGTACGCCGACGACGTTGGCGGCGCGCTCCGTGTGGGTGATCAGCTCAACCCCGATTTCCGCCCGCGAGATCCGATCGGCGCCGGTTGAAAAGAGACTCGCTCCCGCCTTGCGGGAGACCGCGATCACCGGGAGCCCCGCGTCCCCCGCGTCGGCGACCGAAAGCGCCGGCAGCGGCGCCTCGTCCGGCATCTGGCCGGGAAGCTCGGCGGTCGGCTTGATCGGCTGGCTCGGCGGCGGCAGGTCGACCACGATCAGGCCGATCGCGCCGTGCTGCTTGGCATTGAAGGCCTTGTAGCGAAGGTCGGAATCGCGCAGTTCGATGCCAGCGGCCTTCTCGCGCGCCTCGCGCTGGGCGGGAGTCTCTTTCTCCCCCTCTTTCGGCGGTTCGATGGGATTGGCTGGAGGGGCTACGAAGCGGCGGACAGCGACGATCTTGCCCTTCGCGTCCACCCCGGCGTAGTCGTCGATCCCCCGCTCCGGTGCGGTTACGCCGTAGCCCGCGGCGACCACCTCGCCTGAAATTGAGCCGGACGAGGAGAAACCGAGCGGCCGGTAGCTCTCGCCGTCGAGGCCGGCGCCATTCAAACTCACCCGCGTCTTCGGTCCTGCCTCGATCGAGATCGGCACGTCGAACGCCTGGCGGAAGCTCGCCAGCAGGCCTTTCTCGCCCAGGACTCCGGGTTCGAGGCCGAGCGCGCGGAAGCGCTGCTCGATCCAGTCGGTCGCTTCGGCGAGCCCCTTCGTTCCCACCCCGCGCCCCTCGCGTGCGTCCTCCGCGAGCCAGACGACGTCCGCGGCAAAACGATCGGCGTCGATCTGCGGGCTGGTCGTCTCGGGCACGACGGGACCGTCCACCCAGCGGGCGACAAAGACATTCGTGTCCCCGGCCGCCTTCTGATCGCGGTTGGAGGAAAACGCCAGCCGCTTACCGTCGGGCGAAAAGAGAGGAAAGCCGTCGAATCCGGGCGACCGGGTGATCCGTTCGAGGCGGGTGCCGTCGATGTCGATCGCCCAGAGGTCGAACTCCCGGCCCTTCGGATCGCCGTAGTTGGACGAGAACAGGAGCCGCCTCCCCGAGGGGAAGAACGACGGAGCGAACGACGCCGCCCCGAGCGCGGTCACCGCGTGCGCTTCCGTGCCGTCGGCGTTGCCGACCCAGATTTCGAGCTTGCCCGGGCGCACGAGGCCTTTGGCGAGCAGTGCCGCGTCGTCCTCCTGCTCTTTGCCCGGCGCCGGCCGGGCCGCCCGCCAGACCAGCTTCGTGCAGTCGGGCGAGAAGAACGCGCCGCCGTCGTAGCCGGGGGTATGGGTGAGCCGGTGGACCTCCGTGCCGTCCGGCTTCATGGAATAGAGCTCCAGGTCGCCGTCGCGGTCCGAGGTGAAGACGATCGTCCCGTCGGTCGGGCAGATCGTCGATTCGGCGTCGTACGCCTGGTTGTTCGTCAGCCGCACCAGGTCGGTGCCGTCCGGCTTGGCGCTCCAGATCTCGTAGGACGGGTAGACCGCCCAGACGTAACCGTGCGAGCGGTCGGGCGGCGGCGGGCACTCGGGGCCGGCACCTTCGGTCGAAGAAAAGATCACCCGCTGGCCGCCGCGGAGGAAATACGAGCAGGTGGTCCGCCCTTTGCCCGACGAGACCCGGATCGGCGGTTTCGACCCGTCCGCCGCGAGACGGTAGATCTGGTCGCAGGCGTCGGCCGAGGCGTGGGCCTGAAGGATCAGCTCCTTGCCGTCCGGCGACCAATACGCCTCGGCGTTCTCGCCGCCGGGGGTGAGCTGGAGGAGATCCGCAAGGTGAGGCTCGGAGAATGCCGCGGATTCCGGAGTCGCGACGGATGTCGGAGCGGCGAAGATCGCAGTCGGAGCTCCCAGAAGAATCGCTCCGAGCGCGAGTCGAACCGTGTGGCGAAGCGGCGATATGAAACGCGGGCGCAGATCCATGGCGGGCGGACTTCTCCAGAGATTTAAAATCGAATCGAAGGGGTTCGTCTCGCGAATCTTAACGCTCGCGGCAAGATTCGCATCCGCTTGCCCCACATTTCGCCCTTCGCAGCACTCTTCCCTTCTGGAAGGGCATGGCGACGCTCCAATCGGGAGGCGTTCGCCGTGATACTTTGACCCGCCTGTCGCACCGGGAAGAAGATTCCAGGCGAGCTGGAACGAGCCCCCCGGGCGGAAAAACGAGGATTCCCCCCATGGACGACCAGACCCCCGCAGAGCCGCAGGAAACCGAACGGACCGAGGCCCCCCCCGAACCCCAAGAATCCAGCGAGATTCTCCCTTCGGCCGAGCCCCAGGAGCCCGTAGCGGACCCGGCTCCCGAGCCGACGGAGAACGCCGCCGAGACGCTCGACGTAGAGAGCGCGAAAGAGACTGAGGCAGCGCCGGCGGCGGAAGAGCCCGCGGCAGCACCTGCGGCGGAAGAGCCCGCGGCAGCGCCGACGGCGGAAGAGCCCGCGGCAGCACCTACGGCGGAAGCGCCAGCGGCGGAAGAGCCCGCGGAAGCGCCGCAGGAATTCGGCGCCATCCTGGCCCAGTTCGAGCAGGCGACCGCGACCGAAAAGAAGAACGACCCGCAAGTCGGCGGCAAGGTCAGCGGAACCGTGATCTCGATCGGCGAAGACACCACCCTGGTCGACATCGGCACCAAATCCGAAGCGGTCATCCCTACCGCCGACCTACGCGACAAGGAAGGCAACGTCACCGTCGAGGTCGGCGCGAAGCTCGAAGCGACGGTCGCAGGCCGCGATCCGGAGACCAACGCACTGCTGCTCAAGCGCAAGATCTCGAAGAACGCGGCCCAGGCCGAAGCTGCCGGAGAGATCCGGCGCGCCTTCGAGACCCAGATGACGCTCGACGGGCGGATCACCGGCTTGAACAAGGGCGGTCTCGAAGTCGACGTCGCGGGCGTGCGCTGCTTCTGCCCGATCTCGCAGATCGAGAACCGCTTCGTCGAGGACGCGAGCGGCTACGTCGGTCAGACCCTGACCTTCCGGGTGCTCCGCTTCGAGGAGCCGACCGGCAGCAACCGCCGGCCGAACATTGTGCTGTCGCGCCGCTCGTTGCTCCAGGAAGAAGCCGACGTGCGCGCCGCCGAAGTGCGGGCCACCCTGTCGATCGGCACCGTGATCACCGGCCACGTCACTTCGCTCACGACCTACGGCGCGTTCGTCGACCTCGGCGGCGTCGAAGGGCTGCTCCACGTCTCGGAGATCGGCCATTCGCGGCTCGCACGCCCCGAAGACGCGCTCGCGGTCGGCCAAGAGGTGGAGGTGCAAATCATCCGCATCGAGCGCGCCGCGGACGACAAGCGCGGCGAACGGATCTCGCTGTCGAGGAAAGCGCTGGAGCGCGATCCCTGGCGCGACGCCCTGGGCCGTTTCCCCGAGCGTTCGATCGTCCATGGCAAGGTCGTCCGGCTGGAGACCTTTGGCGCGTTCGTCGAGTTGGAGCCGGGGCTCGACGGCCTGCTCCACATCAGCGAGATCGGCAACAGCTCGGGCCGCCGTCTGCAGCACGCACGCGAGGCGCTGTCGGTCGGCCAGGAGCTGTCGGTGCGCGTGCTCGGCGTCGACACCGCCCGCCACCGCATCTCGTTGGGATTGGGCGACGGCAGCGAAGATCACCACGACGACGATCTGCCGGAACCGCCGCGCGCGGCACCCGCCGGCACGTTCGGCAGCCTGGGCGACTTCTTTAA
>JBDTZG010000103.1:0-13288 GCA_040005235.1 Acidobacteriota bacterium
CCTAAACCATCGGAAGTCTCGTGTCTCACTCGACATTGGCAGATAGGGGACTTCCTGGGCTGGGAAGTCACTTCCTGGACCGGAGGGCCGCTATCTGGGGTGGCTGGCGGTTTCCTGGGCCGGATAGCCGCAACCTGCGTCGGCTAGGGATTTCCGGTTGAAATCGCAGGCCTCAGTGCACCATCGGCGCCTCGCCGCCTTTTTTCGGCGTTTTCATCAGGAAAACCAGCGGCCCGACGATTACGAAGGACCAGGCGAGGATGCGGAAAACGTCCACGAAGGAGAGCATGGCGGCTTGGCGCTGGACCAGGCCGATCGCTCCGGCGGCGGCACGTTGGGCCGCCGTGATGGGATCGGCGCCCGCCGCCATGTAGGCGCGCTTCAGGCCGTCGAGGAAGGCGTTCGCCTTGGGATTGAAGGGATCGAAGTGAGCGCCGAGGCTCTGGAAATGGACCTGCTGCCGGCGGGCGAGGAGGGTGGTTGCGGTCGCGATGCCGATCGAGCCGCCGATGTTTCTCATCAGGTTGAAAATGCTGGTGGCGTTGCCCATCTTCTCTTTCGAGATCGGGCTCATCGCGGCGGCCGTGAGCGGCACGAAGAGAAGACCGAGCGAAACCCCCTGGATGAACTGCGGCCAGAAGATGTCCCAGTAGCCGGCATCCAAGGAAAGCATGCTGTGCCAGAAGAGAGTGAGCGCGGCAAGATAGAACCCGGCGAGGAGCAGTCGCTTGGCGCCGACCTTGTTGAGGATCAATCCGACGATCGGCATCGCGATGAACGATCCGATCCCTCGGGGCGCCATCGCGAATCCGGCTTGGTACGCCGGGTAGCGGAGCAGCGACTGGAGAAAGATCGGCACCATGACGAGCGAGCCGTAGAGGCCGAAACCCATCACGGTCATCAGCAGGACGCCGGTCGCATAGGTGCGGTTCTTCAGAGCGCGCAGATCGACGATCGGCGCCGAGGTCATCAGCTCGCGAACGATAAAGGCGATCAGGCCGAGCACCGCCATCACGCCGAGCGAGGTGATCAGGTTCGAGGAGAACCAGTCGTCCTCCTGCCCCTTGTCGAGCAGAATTTGGAGCGCGCCGACGCCGAGTGCCAGGAAGCCCAAGCCCCAGTAGTCGATCTTCTCTCGGGCCTTCCGCAGGTACGTCGGATCGTGGATGTACAGCTGGATCATCAGCAGAGCCAGCAGGCCTACCGGCACGTTGATGTAGAAGACCCAGCGCCAGGACGTGTTGTCCGTCAGCCAGCCCCCCATGACCGGCCCGATGATCGGCGCCACGACGATCCCCAAGCCCCAAAAGGCCATCGCCTTGCCGCGCGATTCCGGAGGGAACGTCTCCAAGAGCACCGCTTGAGAGAGCGGTTGCAGGCACCCTCCGGTCAGCCCCTGAACGACGCGGAAGAAGATCAGAAGCGGCAGCGTCGGCGCCAGGCCGCAGAGGAACGAAGCGATCGTGAAGCCTCCGACCGAAAGCAGCAGCAGGCGCTTCCTGCCGAAGCGGCTGGCGAGCCAGCCGGTCATCGGCAGGACGATCGCGTTGGCGACCAGGTACGAGGTGAGTGCCCAGGTGGCCTCGTCGACGGAGGACGAAAGGCTGCCCGCGATGTGCGGCAGCGAGACGTTCACGACCGTCGTGTCGAGAACCTCCATGAACGTCGCGAGCATCACCGAGATCGCGACGATCCAAGGATTGACCAGCGGCAGAGCGGGCGCGCCGGGCGTGTTCGGCGTGTTGGAAACTCCGCGAACGTCTACCGCGCCTGCCGCGGCGAGGGATTGGGGCTCCATCGGCGTCTAGCGCACGAATACGGTCGGCACGGCCGACATTCCGGGGCGCAGGCGCGGCTCGCCCGCTTTTTCTTCGATCGAAGCCTTGTCGATCGAGATCTTGACCGGGATGCGCTGCACGACTTTGACGAAGTTGCCGGTCGCGTTCTCGGGCGGCAGCAGGCTGAAGCGCGAACCCGTCGCGGCGGAGATCGACTCGACCTTGCCGGGCCACGATTTGCCGCCGTAGGCGTCGACCTCGATTTCGACCCGCTGGCCGACCCGCAGCTTCGCGAGCTGGCTCTCCTTGAAATTGGCGACCACCCAGACGTCGTCGAGCGAGACCAGGGAGAGGAGCGGCTGGCCGGCCGAGATCACCTGGCCCGGCTCGATCGATTTGCGGGTGACGACTCCGTCGACCGGCGCCTTCACCGAGCAGTATTCGAGGTCGAGCTCGGCTTTGCGCAGGGCGCTTTTCGCCTGGGCGATCCGCGCGTCGGTCGAATCCGCGCGGGCGCTCGCGATTTCATTCTGCTGCGGCGCGGTGCGGGCGTCGGCCAGTCCGGCGCGCGCCGCGTCGATTCCCCCGGCGGCTTCGTTCACCGCGGCTTCCGCCGCGTCCTGACTGGCCTTCATCGCTGCGGCCGCCGCGACCGCCGCATCGTAGTCGCGCCGGGCGATCTCGTCCTTGGCGATCAACGTCTCGGCCCGCGCCAGATCCTGGCGCGCGCGCACCGAATTCGCTTTGGCCTCTTCGAGCTTGGCCTTGATGGAGGCGAGGCGGGCCTGCGCTCCGGCGAGTTGGCTCGCGGCCATCGACAGCCGGCTCGACGAGGCGGCCGAAGCGACCGGCAGGTTCGAATGCGCGCCGCGGGCGTTTGCCTCGGCCTCGGCCAGATCGGCCTGGGCCTTGCTGACCGCGATCTCGAAGTCGCGCGGGTCGATCTGCACCAGCAGGGTGCCGGCCTTCACGTTGTCGTTCTCGCGCACCAGGACCTTGGCGATCGTCCCGCCGACGCGCGAAGCGATCGGGTTCAAATCCCCTTCGACCTGCGCATCGTCGGTCGAAATGTGGCCGGAGAGATGCCACCAGGCAAACCCGCCCCCGACGAGGGCGATCACCAGGATCAGCACCCCCACGAGAGCCACGCGGGAACGGTTGAAATTCCGGCCATTGCCGGAGGGTTTGTCCTCAGTCGTGTCGCTCATCGTCCGGATTCCCCGCGCAAGAACTTGAGATACGCCGGCTCGGCCAGCCCCAAAGCCAGGGCGAGCGCAGCCTTCGCGGCGTTATGGTCATAAAGGCTCGAGATGTAACTGTCTTCGGCGGTCGCCACGGCCTCCTGGGCCTGAACGACCTCGATGCTGCCGGCCGCGCCGGCGGAAAACCGGTCTTTGCCTTGAGTGAGCGCCTGCTCGGCGAGGTTCCGCGTGGCATCCGCGACGCTCACCCGCTCGGCCGCCGCATCGAGGTCCAAGAGCGCCGAGCGGACCTCGAAATCGGCGCGCGAAGCGAGATCGGCAAGCTCCGCCTCGCGCTGCCTCAAGGCGGCTTCCGCCTCGGCGGCTTTCGCTTCGACCTTGCCGCCTTCAAAGATCGGGATCTTCAACGCCAGGTTGTAATTGAACGTGTGGTTCAAGTTGCCGGAGTTGTTGCCGATCTCGCCGTAGTCGGCCGATCCGACCAGCGACGGCAGCTTCTCGCCGCGGATGGAGCGGAGGGTCTGCTTCGCCGCTTCGACCCGCGCTTGGGCGGCCTTGATGTCGGCCCGGGTGGTGAGCGCGGTCTGGATCGCCTCATCGAGCGGCAGCGCGCGCAGCTCGGCGTAGGGCACCCGGTCGACCAGCTCGATCACCTGGCCCGGGGGCAGGCCGATTGCGCGGGCGAGGCTGAGCTTCTGCTTCGCCTGGTCGTTCTTCGCCGCGATCAGCCGCTGCTGTTGGGATTGCAGCTGAACCTGCGAGCGGAGCGCGTCGATCCCGGGCACGTAGCCCGCTTTGTGCCGGTCGTCGGCCAACTGGAAGATCGAACGGGCCGCTTCGACCTGCGCCTCGACCGCCGCGACCCGACTTTCGGTCGCCACCGCCTGGAGGTAGAGATTGCCGCAGACCAAGACCACCAGGCCGCGGGCGTCCTGGTAGGTCTGGCGCGTCGCTTCGAGGGTGGAACCGGCGGCGCGCTTCTTTTCGAGCAGGCTCCAATCGAACAGCGTCTGCTTGATCTTGGCGCGAGCGTCCAGCACCTGGAACGGACCGATGATCGTCGGCGTCCCGGGAAAGCTGAAACCGAACGCCGCGAGCGACAGCGTCTGGCGGGCGAAGTAGCTGTCGGCCGAGACCTGCGGCAGAAGATCCGCCAGAGCCTTGGCCCGCAAGCTTTCCGCGGCCTCGACGTTCTGTTCGGCGAGGAGAGCGCCCAGGTTATGGTCGAGCCCGCGCGCCACCGCGTCGGCCAGGGTGAGGCGCAGCGGCTGAGGATCGACTTTGCCCTCGGGGACGCCGCCCAAGAAAGCCGGCGGCAGAGCCGGGCGCCCGGCTTGCGCGAGGGCAGCCCCGGAAAAAGCCGCGCAGTACGACAAAACGGCTCCGAACAGAGCCGCGGCCGGCGCTCTGCGGGAAAGTCGCGATCTTCCATTCATTGTGAGGAAATCCCTTTCCAGGCGAGATCGACGAGAAGCTCCACCTCTCGTTCGATCGATCCTTCGGTCCAACCGACCAGCCGCTGGGTCACAGCTCCGCGCGTAAGGTTTGCGATCGCGAAGGCCACGTAGCGGGCCGGCAGATCGCGCGCCTCGCCAAGGCTCTCGCCCAGGCGAATCGCGTCTTCGAGCAGGGCCACCTGGTCGAGAAAGACCTTTTCGAACCCGCTGTCCCGCGTCTCGTGCTGGGTCACCATGTTGCCCAGCTCGGCGAAATAGATCTTGAAAAAATCGCGATGCTCGTCGCAGTAGCGGAGCTTCGTCTCGACGTAGGCCCGAATTTTGTCGTGAAGCGTCTCGGCGCCCCAGACCTTTTCCTGGGTCTTGGCGGCGAGCGCCGAGAGCCCTTCGCGCAGCGCCGCGAAATAGATGTCGCGCTTCGACGGGTAGTAGAGGTAGATCGTCCCCTTGGCGACCCCCGCCGCCTGCGCGATCTCGTCGACCGAGGCGCCGGCAAAGCCTTTTTCGGCGAAGACTCCCTGGGCCGCCGCGAGGATTTCGGCTTGGCGGAACTCGGCGAGGACGTCCTTCTTCGTGCGTCGCTGTGGGGTCTCGGAGATCATCTTGACGGGCTGGTCAGTCAACTGACCGAACAGTCAGTAGCTCATTTTCGCCGCGTCCTGTCAAGCTTCGACCCCGTTGGCGGCGGCAGAGAACCCCGCTACGGCTCGGGCATCCGGAGGCCGTCGAGCGCGAGCACGCGAACGCTTCCCGGGGCGTGATCCAGGGCGATGACGGCCCGATGAGGATCGGCGATCCGGCGCATCAGCTCTTGGCCGTCCACCAGACGGCTGCCGCCCGTTGCCTGCCAGCCCGGAAGGCCGGTCCAGGTGTGAACCACCTCAAGGCCGGCGTTTCTCAGTCGAAAGTACCGGAGGCTTCCCAAAGCATTCTCGAACGCGGGAGCCGTTATCCCTCCGTCGGCCCAATACGCGGGTGCGTTGACCAGGGTGACCGTGGCCGGGGCCTCTCGCGAAGGCAAAAGAGCCCGCGCCTGCTCGACCGAGAGCCGCAGGGAGTCGTAACTGCGCCGATAGAGCTCCTGGGCACGATGAAGCTCGCCTTCGGCGGAGAACAGGAGGATGGAGGAAAGGAGCACGGGTAGGCCTAAAGCGACCGCGGCGCGGCTCAAAGCAACCGTACGGACGGTTCCAGTCGTCTCCGCAGTTCCGGCGGGAGCCGCCCGCGCGATGCGGCGCGACAGCCGCTCGCCCCACCGGCAAAAACCAAAGGCAAGGAGCAGCAAGCCCGGAATACTGGGCAGGAAGCGGTGGCGCGGCGCGAGCGGTACCGCGACCGCCTCGATCGCGAGATGGATCCAAAACCAGAGCATGAGCAGCCGGGTCCCTCTTCCGGCGCGGCGGAAGATCCAGACCGAAGCGACAAGCGCCGACCCGATCAGCAAGAGGGGGCGGCGGCTGTCGACCAGCGCGGTCGTCGAACCGAGCCGCAGGAGGCCTTCCAGCACGTCGTAGGAGCCTCTCAAGGTGAAGATCCCGAGGAGGCATTGGGCCAGCGAGTGAAGGCGGACCGTGTCGAGCCCCGGTGCGATCGCTCCGGAGGTGGCGCCGGCGAAACGAACCTGAGCGAAGATCAACGCCGCAACCACCGGCAAGGTGGGCGCAAACCGCCGGAGCAGGCCTTTGAGCAGGTCGAACCGAAAAAGGCTTCGGATGCCCTCCCTCTCGGCCGAGCGAACGAGGCACCAGACGACGGCGACGGGCAGAAGCGTGATCGTCCCCTCGTAGGTGAAAACGGCTCCCACGAGAGCGACCGCGAACCCCCACGCGGCGCCGCGCGGAGGCCCTTCCTCCGCGAGCTGAAAGGCGGCGGCCACCGCGCCGATCGCGAACGCCGCGGCCAGGCAATGGAGATTGCCCACCAGCGGCCAATAGGTGACATCGGGAAAGGCGGCGCTACCAATCAGCAGCCCCCCGGCGAGCAGGCCCGCCAGGGGATGGCCGAGCAGCCGCCGCCCGAACCAGAACGTCAGCCAGCCGACCAGCGCAAGCTGCCCAATGTTGGCGATCGCGTAGAGCCGTTCGCGGTCGCCGAAAAGGAGATAGAGAAGGCGGCTCCAGGCGCTCGCGATCGGGATGTAGTGATAACCAAGCGGGGTTGTCAGCGCCACGCCCCACCTCTGTGCGACCTGGAAGAGGATCGCCCAAGAGTCGCCGACAAACCCGAGCCGGCAGGCGCCGGCATGAATCGCCCCGGCCTCCAGGCCAAAGAAAAGCGGTGCGGGAAGTGACCACTCCCGCCACCTCCAGAGGCGCCCGAGTGACCGGGTGCAGGAAGACGCTCGCGGGCGGGTCACGGGCCAAGCTCGAAGGCGACCACGGCACGGAACGGATCGGCGCCCCGTCGAAGGACCTCCGCCTCGTCGACCAGCCGGCTGCTGTCCGTGGCGACCCAGCCCGGGACTTCGACCCACGTGTGGATCAGCTCGATGCGGGTGCCGCCCAGACGGAAGAGGGCGAGACCGTTCATCGCATTGTCGAAGGCGGGGACGGCGATTCCTCCTTCCACCAGGTACGCGGGGAAGTTGACCAGCGTCAGGGTGGCCGGGGTGTTGCGCGAGGGCAGAAGGGTTCGGGCCTGCTCGACCGCCACGCGGAGAGCGTCGAAGCTGCGCCGATAGAGCTCCTGGGCGCGGTGCAGCTCGCCCTGGGCGGAGAGGATCAGAACGGACGTCAGGACCAGGGGGATCGCAAGGGCCATATGCACGGTGCCGGGAGCGGGTGCCACGCGCCGGGAGACCCATTCTCCCACCTGACAAAAGCCGAGCGAGAGCAAAAGCAGCCCGGGAATGCTGGGCAAGAAACAGTGCCGCGACGAAAGCGGCAAAGCCAGGATGGCGACGAAGAGATGGATCGCCAGCCAGAGCACGAGCAGAGCGGCTCCCCGCCGTGCGCGGAGAAAGGTCCAAACGCCCAGCGCTAGGGCGAGCCCAAGAAAAACCAGAATGCGGTGCCACTCGATGCTCATCGGAGTCGTGCCGATGTACAGGAGAGTCTCCAAGACCTCGGACGAGCTTCTCAAGGTGAAGATCCCGATCAATCCGTGGGCGAGAGAGTGAAGGCGTTCGAGATCGAGAGCCGGCGTGATCGCGCTCGCGGTGGCCTGGGCGAAACGAATTTTGGCCAGGACCAGCGCCGCTACCACCGGCAGGCTCCAGGCGAAACGACGGAGCATGCCTTGGAGGGCCGCGACTCGGAAGAGGCTTCGAGCACCGGCCCTCTCGGCCTGCCGCACGAGGCACCAGATCAGCGCGACCGGCAGAAGAGTGATCATCCCCTCGTAGGTAAAGCAGGCTCCGGCAAGCGCGGCGGCAAACCCCAACGAGGCGCCGCGCGGCGGATTTTCTTCGGCGAGCGCGGCGGCGGCAGCGATCGCCCCGATCGAAAATATCGCGGCCAGGCAATGGAAGTTTCCGACCAGCGCCCAATAGGTGACGTCCGGAAAAGCGGCGCTGCCGATCAAAAGGCTCCCCGCCAGGAGCCCCGGCAGGGCCTTGCCGAGCAACCTTCGCCCCAGCAGGAAAGTCAGCCAGCCGACGACCGTAAGCTCTCCGATGTTGACAATTGCGTAGAGCCGCTCGTGGTCGCCGAGCAGCATGTAGAGAAGGCGGGTCCAGCCGCTCGCGAGCGGAATGTAGTGATAGCCGAGGGGGGTTCCCAGCGCTGCCCGCCATCCGGGAGCGGCATGCATGAGGATCGCCCAGGAGTCACCGACGAACCCGAGCCGACGGACGCCGGCATGAATCGCCCCGGCCTCCAGGCCAAAGAAAAGCAGTGCGGGGAGTGACCCGTCCCGCCACCCCCAGAGGCGCCCTAAAGGGTCCCTGCGCATCATCGAAATAGACTAACACGCGAAAACTTGCGGTCCGGATGGCTACGGGCGAAACTCTGCCTCAGCGTCCGTCGAACGGCGGAGAACCGGATCTCACTCCAAAGGAGCGTCTCGATGAAGATCGAAGAGATGATCGCCGCGGTCCAGAAGAAGCTCGGCGTCGACGTGGACGGTCGGGCCGGGTCGGAAACCTGGGGCGCCATCTACGCCCAGATCGTCAAACCGACCATAGGCGGCCTACCGCCCGGCGAGGCCATCGACGAAGGGGACCCTCGGAGCGAGAGGAACATCGCCACCCTGCTCCCAGAGGTTCAGCCTGAGGCTCGCGCCCTGATCCAAAAGGCGGCGCAGAACGGCATTCGGATCAAAATCATCAGCGGCCTCAGAACCTTTGCCGAGCAGGATGCGCTGTTCGCCCAGGGCCGCACCGACTCGGGATCGATCGTCACCAATGCCCGCGGCGGATTCTCGAACCACAATTTCGGCATCGCGTTCGACGTAGGGGTTTTCGAGGCAAACAAATACCTGCCGGAATCGGTCAAGTACAAGGCCGTGGGTGTGTTGGGGTCGGAGCTTGGGCTCGAATGGGGCGGGAACTGGAAGACGATCGTGGATCAACCGCACTTCCAGCTCAGGCCGTCCTGGGCTGACGAGCTCTCCGAGCGGGAGATGCTCGCAGAGCTCCGAGAACGGCACGCCGCAGGCACCCCGGTCTTTTCATGAAGCCGCGGCTTCGATAGACATCGCGCCAGGGCCGGCAATCGCCTCCCTGGCGTTCTTTTCGCCTACACCGTTCGCGGGCCGCGAACGAAATGGACAATCGCCGCAATGACGGCGATGATGATCAAAAGGTGGATCAGGCCACCGGCCACATGGAAGACGGCGAATCCGAGAATCCAAGCGACGAAGAGCACGAGAGCGAGGCCAAGTAACATTGGGCTTCTCCTTGGAAGCGCATTCGGCATTGAGCCAAGATGCGTGTGCTCCCGATTGTGCAAGGTCGGCGCCAGGGGGACGGGCGTTTTTCGGGCTCGCCGCTGCTAGAGCTTTCCGCCGGAGCGGAAATCGTCGGAAAAATTAGCAGGGCGGGCTCTGTCGTAACGCTTGCAGGCAGGATTCCCCCTACCGACCCTTCGCCGCAGCCTCGATCGCCTCGTCGCGGCTTACTCGAAGTCGGATGCCTCGTCTCCGCCCTCCCACCGCCCGGGAGAGGTGGACCCGTCCGGCCCAACGGGCCGGACTCTTGGGTTTGCCGGTGCCGCCTCCTCGCTGTCGATGCCGAGGTAGGCACCGTTCCGGTGTCAATCCACCGATCGAGGCGAAGTTTTCTAACTCTTGGCGTCGGAATCGACGAGAGGTATACTTACGGGCCATGAAAAAGAAAGAGAGCCCTCCGGAGCCGGTCCTGCGCCCCAAGGTCACACGCGGCAAGAAGCCGCGCAAACGGAAGATGGCCCCGGTGGAGCGGGCGCGCTGGCTGCTGGGCCACCTGATCCAGATGGCCGGCCAGGGACGGCGCGACGTCGACGAGCGGCTCGGCCTGACCCGCGGCCAGGTGAGCCAGGTGCTCACCGGCCGGGTCTCGCTCAAGCTCGAGATGATCCTGCTGATCCTCGACGAGGTCGGCATGGAGCCGGCGATGTTTTTCAAGCTGCTGTTCGAGCTGCCGGACGAAGGCGACAACCCGTTCCTCGCGCTGCTCTACCGCAAGATGCTCGAAAGCGGCGCGATGAAACCCGAGCACCTGATCCCCCCGTCCGAACCGGCGCCGATTCCGGAGGATGAACTGCGGCGCCTGGTACGCGAGGAGCTGAAAGACGTCCTCGCCCTGGCCAAACGAACACCCTCCCGCGCCAAACGCCTGGCTGCAGAGCGCAAAAAGACCGAGCCCTTGATCGGCGACATCGTGAAAAAGATCAAGCGCAGGCGCGCCAAGAAAGAGCCGCCGGAAAAGCCGCCACCGAAGCCGAAGGACTGAGCTGCCCCCAGAGAAGCACCGCGAAGGTCGCGAGTATCGATCCGCCGGGTCCCAGGCTAAGACATTTGTTTCCTGTTCTTTGAACGCAGACTCCGGGGACCGCTTCCCCAGGCTCCGGCAGCGGAGCTCAGGCCGCGGGAAGCGGGCGGAGTGCGCCGTGTACAGGTGCACAGCGTCCGGGCACGACTGCAAAGTTGCGGCGCACATGTGCATTGCGGCTGCGCACAGGTGCATCGGCGAATTGCACAGGTGCACTGGCGGATTGCACAGCTGCAAAATGCCGGCGCACCTCTGCAAAATCGCCGCGCATAGGTGCACTGGGCCGTTGCACCGATGCAAAATTCCAGTGCGCATGTGCACCGCTGGATTGCACGAGTGCACGGCTCCGTGGCACATCGGCAAAACCTCAGCGTACCGCTGCAAAACGGTCCCTTGCGCCGCCCGCCAGCCTTCTGCTAGTCTCCGCGTTCCTTTCGGGGTGGGCGCCGTAGTGTGCTCAACTCCCAAGCAGGCAGCGAATCAGGAGAAGCACATGGCCAAGCAATGCGAAATCTGCGGCAAGGGCACGAAGTTCGGCCGCAATGTCAGCCACGCCCACAACGTCACCCCGCGGACTCTCGAAGCGAATTTGCAGCGGGTCCGCGCGTTGGTCGAGGGCACCGTCCGCCGGGTTCTCGTCTGCACCCGTTGTATCCGCAGCGGCGCGATCACCAAGCCGCCCGTGCGTACTTGGACCCCCGAGCAGACCGCCGCGAAGTGAAGTAAGGAACGCTTGGCGGGGTCCGCGTCGTCGGATCCCGCGAGAGTCTCCCCGCCTGGGGCTATCCCCAAAAACTACAGCGAGTCGTCCGATCCCGCGCCGGTCATTCGGCGTTCGACCCGGCGTACCCCGGAGATCGAGCGGACGATGCGGAGCAGCTTGTCCAGGTGCTTGCGGTCGCGCAGCTCGACCACGGCTTCCACCCGGGCGTGCTCCCCTTCGGTTTCGGCCGATATCTGCGAGATGTTGCTCTCCGCTTTGGTGATCGCCTCGGTGACGCGGGCGAGCACCCCCGGCTGATTGTCGGCTTCCATGGTGAGGGCGATGCGGTAGCGGTCTTCGCTCCGGCGTGCCCATTCGACTTCGATCTCGCGATCCGGGTTGTAGAGAAGGTTGCGGACGTTCGGGCAGTCGGCGGAATGCACCGAGACCCCTCGGCCTCGCGTGACGTAGCCGATGATGTCCTCGCCGGGGAGCGGGTTGCAGCACTTGGCGAGGTAGGCGAGCAGATCCCCCTGGCCTTTCACCAAGATCGGACCGTTGCCGAACGGCAACAGCCGGCCGACCGCCTGGCGTAGCGGGCTTGGCTTGCTGATCGGGACCTCGGTGAGCCGGTCATCGCCCACCACGCGGGTGAGCACCTGGCGGACTTCGATCTTGCCGAAGCCGATCCGCGCGAGCAGGTCGTCCGGCTTGCCGATCCCCTCCTCCGCGGTGTACTTCGCCAGTTCCGCGCTCTCCAGAACCTTTTTCGGATTGAGCTTGTAGCGCCGCGCTTCTTTTTCGAAGATCCGGCGGCCGATCTCCATCGCGCGCAGTTTCTGCTCGACGTTCAGCCACTGGCGGATCTTGCTCTTCGCCCGCGAGGTGACCACGAACGACAGCCAGTCCCGGCTTGGCTGGCGGCCGGTGGTGCTCAAGATCTCGACCAGATCGCCGTTTTGGAGCGCGGTCCGGATCGGCACCAGGCGGCCGTTCACCCGCGCGCCGGAGCATTGGTGTCCCAGGTCGGTATGGACGTGGTAGGCGAAATCGAGCGGGGTGGCGCCGCGCGGGAAGGCGAACACCTCTCCCTTGGGGCTGAAGACGTAGACCTCGTCGGGGTAGAGGTCCACTTTGAGCGCGGTGAGGAAAGCCCGCGAGTCCGGCACCTCCTGCTGCCATTCGAGCAGCTGGCGCAGCCAGACCACGTTGTCGCCGTCCTTTTCGCGCACGCCCGGCCGGCCCTCTTTGTAGCGCCAGTGGGCGGCGATCCCTTCTTCGGCGATCAGATCCATGTCTCGCGTGCGGATCTGGACCTCGAACGGCTGGCCCCCTTCGCCCACCACCGTGGTGTGGAGCGACTGGTAGAGGTTCGGCTTCGGCATCGCGATGTAATCTTTGAATCGGCCCGGGATGGGTCGCCACCCCTGGTGGACGATTCCCAAAGCTCCGTAGGTGTCGCGCATGCTGCCGGTGACGATGCGAAACGCCAGATAGTCGTAGAGCTGGGAGATGTCGATCCCCTGGCGGCGAAGCTTCTCGTAGATCGAGTAGTAGCGTTTGATCCGGAAGCTGATCTCGGCCTCGATGCCCGCGGCTTCGAGCGTTCGCGAGAGCCTGTCGCGCACGCGCAGGGTGAGCGATTCGCCGAGTTTTTTCTTTTCCTCGATCTTCGAGTAGAGCTCGGCGTACTGGAGTGGAAACAGGTGGTAGAAGGCGAGGTCTTCGAGATCTCCTTTGACCCGCGACATACCCAGCCGGTGCGCGATCGGAGCGTAGATCTCCAGGGTTTCCCGCGAGATCCGCTGCCGCGCTTCGACCGCCAGATGTTCGAGCGTCTGCATGTTGTGCAGCCGGTCGGCGAGCTTGATCACGATCACCCGGATGTCCTTGGCCGAGGCGAGGATCATCTTGCGGAAGGTCTCAGCCTGCGCGTCGTCGCGGCGGACGTATTCGTGCCGGCCGATCTTGGTGACGCCGTCGACCAGCTCGGCCACTTCGAGGCCGAATTCCGCCTCCAGGATCTCGCGCGTGGTGAGGGTGTCTTCGATCACGTCGTGCAGCAGGCCGACCGCCGCGCAGACCTGGTCGAACTTCAGCTCGGCGAGTAGGAAGGAGACCTGGAGCGGGTGGATCATGAACGGCTCGCCGGAGCGGCGAAGCTGATCCCCGTGCATGCGCAGCGAGAAATCGTAGACCGCGCGCAGAAAGCTCTCGTCGACCGGCCGGCCGGCGAGGCC
>JBDTZG010000018.1:0-96776 GCA_040005235.1 Acidobacteriota bacterium
AGGGGGGGATTTTTAAGTGATCGGGAGGGGGGAAATTTGGATGATCGTTGACACACCGCAATCCCGAATCCGGTGGGTGATGATCGGCTACGAGAATCTGCTGTTCCGAACGGGCGGCCTACTGTTCCGCGTCGCGCGTGGACCTCGCGATCACCCGGAACCGGCGGGACGAGCACAAGCACCGCGGCGCGACAACAGGAATCGCGTTCGCGGCGTCCGGGACCGGGCGTTGCGACGGAAAAAAGTGGTGCGCGAACGCTACGCCCAACTGCGCGGACGCTACGCGCGCCTGTAGGGACGCTAGAAACAGGAACGCGAACGCAACGAAGTGGAACGCAGCCTCCGCGCTCCACTTTTTTTCGTCCGCGCCGTTCTGCGCGGCGTCCGTGTTTCAGCGTCTAGCGTTCGCGCTCCCCTTCTTTGCGTTCGCTTTCCACGTTTTTGCGTTCGCGTTCTAGTTCTCAGCGTTCGCGCCGTTGCGCGTAGCGTCTGTGCACGTGTGCCCAGCGTCCGTGCAGTGGTGCACAGCGTTCGTGCTCCTCCGTTTTGCGTCGCAAAACCGGCTCGGGGAGTCGGAGAAGTGGCCTCGTGCGTTCGCGCTCCTGTTTCTGGTGTTCGTCAGGCGGCCCTTTGCGTTACAAGTTCGGTGTTTCGCGTCGCGAGCGCAGCAGCTTGTGTCGCAGCGGGACCGTCTTGTGTCCGCCTATCGGTCGCGCGTTTCTCGGGCGGACGAGGCAGAAGTCGCTCAGGACATTGTGCTTAGAGACTAGTGGTGCGTGGTGGCTGGAATCTCTAGCTCTGTGGATCGGAGGCGGTTGCGTCTCTTGCGTTGCAAATACGACATCGAACGTGAGAGCACAACTCCGAACGCAAAGAGGTCGCTACCGCTCCCTGCCAGGTTCTTCGCTCCGCCAAGGGTGTCCTGGGACCGCCGCCGTCTCGGCGGCGCGAACGGTGGGTGACCTCAGGAGCCGAACCCAGGGTGGTTCATCCGGCGATCACCAGAGGTCGGCTATGATCTTCGGCGTGGACGAGAACCGCAGAGGCTACAGTCTCAAAGCTCCCGGGCCGGGCGGGTCGGGTTCGGCGATGCGTTTGCCGGGAAGGGGCACGTTTCCGAACGTCGACGACCATCTGGTCGAGCCGGAGGTTACGCGGGACGAGATCATCGGCGGGCGGCGAGTGGTGGCGTCTCCCGCGGAAACCGCCCATGCGGATCAGCACAGCCGGCTGGATTACGTTCTTCAGGCGCATGTGGCGACGGGCTATCGCGTGTCGGTGGACCTGATCACCCGCCACGGTGAAGTGATGGATTTCGCGTCCGACGCTTGTGTGCGGCGCGAGGGAACCGATCCTGCAACCGGCCGGCGATATCTGGAAGAGATCGCATTCGAGGTGGTGTCGGAGCAGAGAGAAAAGCTGGCGACCGAAAAGGCCGAGCAAATGGGGCGGCGCGGCGTGCGGCGGATTTTCGCGATTTGGGTCAAGAGCGGCGAAGTCGGGGAGTGGTCTTCCGAGGACCAAGCCTGGCGGCGGTTGGAGGCTGGGGCTAAGATCGATGATGTTTGCCTGGTCAAGCCGCTCGAAGTCGCCGCATTGCTCGATGCCGCCGTGGCCGACAATGCCGTGGTCGAGGCGCTCGCCGCCAAAGGAAACTCGGCGATTCGGGCGCGAGACGCCGCGGCGGAAGCACGAGGAGTCGCCCGGTCGATTCTCGATGTTCTGGAAGCGCGTGCTGTTTCGGTGACCGAGGCGCAGCGGCAGCAGATTCTGAGACGCCAGGATCTCGAACGGTTGAGCCTTTGGTTGCGCCGCGCCGTTACCGCTTCGTCCGCCGCCGAAGTCTTGGCTGAACCTTAAGCGGTATTGCGCCTTCGCCGCCGGCGAGGACGCCAGCGGTCCCAGGATCCCTGGACCGAACGGAGTGATCTATCCGGCGACCGCGGCCCAAAGCTCGCCGAGCGCCGCGTCCAGGTCTTTCTCCGGTTTCCAGCCCAGCGCGCGGAGTTTCCCGGCATCGCCTTCGAGCAGCGGCATGTCCACCGGACGGAGGCGCTCCTTGTCTTCCTGGATCTCCACCTTCTGTCCCGAGATCGCGATCAGGCGATCGAGGGCTTCGGCGATCGAGAAGGCTTTGCCTAAGGCTACGTTGTAGATCTCTCCCGGGGCGCCCTGTTCGGCGAGGAGGGCGAGGGCTGCCACTCCGTCCGAGACGTGGACGAAATCGCGGCGGGCGGAGAGGTTTCCGACTTGGAGCACCGGCTCCTGTTCGCCCTTCTTGATCGCGGCGAGCTGGGCGGCGAAGGCGGGGAGGGCGAAGCGGTTTGACTGACCCGGGCCGACCAGGTTGAAACAGCGGGCGACGATCCCCCCGGCGCGTACCGTGAGCCTTTCGGCCGCGGCTTTGGTGAGGGCGTAGGGGGTGCGGGGCGCCACGGGCTGGGACTCTACGATCGGCTGATGGTCTTCGGGGACCAGACCGTAGACCTCCGCGCTGGAGGCGAGGAGGACGCGGCAGCGGGAGAGGCCCGCGGCCGCGTCGAGGACATTTTCGGTCCCCAGGACGTTCACTTGAAAATAGTCCGCCGGGCGCTGCCAGCTCTCACCGACGTGCGACAGGCCGGCGAGGTGGACGATCGCTTCGGGATTCGCGGCGCGCACCACCGCCGAGAGGCCGGCCGCGTCGAGCAGGTCGACCTCGTGCAGCTCCACCCTCTGGAGGTCCGAGGTGGTGCCCCAGGTGGTTCCGATGGTCGTGTGGCCGCGATCGAGCAGGCGCTGGGCGAGATGACCGCCGAGGAACCCGCCGACTCCCGTGACGAGCACCCGCATTGGGCTACTCACCGACCTCCGAAAGATGACCCTTCCGGCGGAACTGGTCGCGCCAGTAGTCGAGCAGGTCGGTGAGGGTCTTCTCGAACGGGATCTGCGGCTCCCAGCCGGTGTCGGCGCGGAATTTCGAGCTGTCGCCGATCAGGATCTCGACGTCGGACGGGCGCAGGCGATCGGGATCGATCTCGATGTTCACCTTCACCTTCGAGCGGTCGAGGATCATCTGCAGCATGTCGCGGATGTGGATGCCGGTTCCCGTCGCGATGTTGTACACCTCGCCCGGCTTCGCCTTGGTCACCGCGAGCCAATAGGCGCGGACCATGTCCCGCACGTCGGTGAAGTCGCGGATCGCGTCCAAATTGCCGACCCGGATCACCGGCTCCTGGCGGCCGGCTTCGATCGCCGCCACCTGGCGGCAGAAGTTCGAGGTGACGAACACGTGGCCGCGGCGCGGGCCGGTGTGGTTGAAGCCGCGGGTGCGGATCGCCCGGATTCCGTAGGACTGGAAGTATTGATAGCCCAGGTAATCCTGCGCCACCTTGGAGACCGCGTAGGGCGAGAGCGGCCGAAGCGGGTTGGTCTCCTTGATCGGCGTCTCATCCTTGTGGACCAGGCCGTACTGCTCCGACGAGCAGGCGAGCTGGATCGCCGGGTCGAGCTTCAGCTCGCGCACCGCCTCGAACAGGTTGATCTGGCCCTGGGCGTTGATCGAGAACGTGTCGTTCGGCGCGATCCAGGAGGAGGGCACGAAGCTCTGGGCCGCGAGGTGGAAGATGTAATCCGGCTGCGACTTTTCGACCGCGCGGCGCATCGAGGTGTAGTCGCGCAGGTCGGCTTCGATCAGCGTGACCTTGCCTTCCAGGTGCTCGATGTTATCCATCTTGCTGCGCCAGCGGTTGATGCCGAAGACCTCCACGTCGGGGTGCTCGGCGAGCAGGTAGTCGGCCAGATGGGAGCCGGCAAATCCGGTGATTCCGGTGATCAGAGCTTTCATGACGGACGTTCTCCTTCGTGAGATCTCGTCGGGCGGTTCTTGGCGGCGGCCAGGTTCATGCGGCGGCGAGCCCGACGTTTCGGATTCGTTCGAGGTATTCGATCATGCCCCAGGCCCAAGGCTCGACGCGGCGGCCGAGGAACGCCTCGGTTTTGGCGACGTCGAGCACCGAGTAGACCGGCCGGCGGGCCGGACGCGGGAATTGATCGGTGGTGACGGGGATCACGTCCACCCTTTCGTCCCAGTTCCGCGCGATCTCGCGCGTGAACTCGAACCAGGTGGCGTTGGCCCGGTTACGGTAGTGATAAAGCCCCGAGGCCCCCCCCGCCGCAAGATCGGCGAGCGCGCGGGCGAGGAACGGCGTATAGGTCGGCGCCCCGGTCTGGTCGTCGACCACGCGAAGCTGGCGGTTGCCTTTTTCCATCAGCGTCACCATGGTCTTCGCGAAATTCGGGCCATAGGGACCGAACAGCCAGCTCGCGCGGACCACGAGAGCGCCTTCGTGGTGAAGCGCCCGGCGCTCGCCTTCGAGCTTGCTCTCGCCGTAGACCGACTGCGGGGCAACGGGAGAATCCTCCGGGTAGGGGTGCTTCGCTTCGCCGTCGAACACGTAATCTGTCGAGACGTGGACCAGCCGGGCGCCGATCTTTTTGCCCGCGTCGGCGATCCGGCCCACCGCGAGGCCGTTGATCTCGAACGCCAGCTCTCGCTCGTCCTCGCAGCGGTCGACCTGGGTGTGGGCGGCGCAATTGAACACGACCTTCGGGTGGAACGACTCCATCCAATGATCGAGATTTGCCGCATCGCGGATGTCGGCCTGACCGCGCGGCAAGGCGAGCGTCGCCCAGCCGCGGCGCCGAAGCTCCGGGGCCAGGGCACGCCCGAGCATGCCGGCGCCACCCAAGATCAGCGAGCGCAGGTCAGGCGATCCCAACCTCGGAGTTGTCTCCGAGGACGAAACGGTGAGCTTTGGGTTTTTCGTGGCTGCGGGCGATCTTGACGTTCCGGCCGACCAGCGAGGCATCGATCCGGCCCGGGATGTCGTGGATTTCCGAGTCGGAGAGGATGATCGAGTTCTCGATCTCGCAGCGCTCCAGCCGGCAACGCTCGCCGATCGAGGTGTAGGGACCCACGAACGCGTGGTGGATTTTGGCACCGTCGCCGATGATCACCGGGCCGCGGACGAGCGAATCGAGGATTTCGACCCCTTCGCCGATCTGCACCCGCCCTTCGATCCGGCTGCCGTGCCCGAGTGCGCTCCGGTTCTCCGGCTGGATCGTTTCGAGCACGATCCGGTTCGCCTCCAGCATGTCCTCGACTTTGCCCGTGTCCTTCCACCAGCCGCGGACGATATGGGGGTGGACCGCGAGACCGCGGTCGATCAGGTCCTGGATCGCGTCGGTGATTTCCAGCTCGCCGCGCCGGGAGGGCCGGATGCGCTTGACCGATTCATGGATGTGCCGGTCGAACATGTAGACGCCGACCAACGCCAAATTGCTTTTCGGCTCGCTCGGCTTCTCGACCAGGCGCAAGACCTTGCCGTCCTCGGTCAGCTCGGCGACGCCGAACTGCTGCGGGTTGGGCACTTCGGCGAGCAGGATCTCGCAGTTGCATTCGGAGGCTGCGAACTCTTCGACCAAACTTGCGATGCCGCCTGCGATCAGGTTGTCGCCCAGGTACATGACGAACGGCGAATCCCCGAGGAAATCCTCGGCGATCATCACCGCGTGGGCCAGGCCGCGCGGCGCGTCCTGCTCGATGTAGGTCACCGCGGCGCCGAAGCGCGAACCGTCGCCCACCGCGGCGCGAATCTCGTCCTTCGTCTCGCCGACGATGATTCCTATGTCGGTGATGCCCGCCGCGACGATCGATTCGATCGCGAAGAACAGGACCGGCTTGTTCGCCACCGGCACCAGCTGCTTGGCGGAGGTGTAGGTGAGCGGCCTGAGGCGCGTCCCTTTTCCGCCGGAGAGGATCAGCCCCTTCATTGCAATCTCATCACTGGTCGAGCGCGTCGGTGGCGTAGGTCCGGCCGGTGAGGTCGAGGAACGTGCCGACGTTCTTCAAGCTGATCGACAGCCGGTAATCGCGGTTGTGAAGGTCGCCGACCGATTGGTCGCGCACTTCCAGGCGCAGCCCCCAGCACTGGCTGGTCCAGCTCGCGACATAGCGCTGATGCTGGAGGTTCGCGCGGTCGAGGTCGTAAGCGACCTGGCCTTCGAGACGCAGGCGGCGCGGGATGACGTTCAAGCCGGTGGTCACGCGGATCTGGTCGCCGTTGACCTCCCCCGACTGGGGCAGGTAGGTGGTAAACCAGGTCAGATCGACCGAGTTGCCGCCGTTCCAATCGACGCCGCCGGTGAACGAGCGCGACTGGAGCTGCTTGAACAGCGTGTTGTACGAGAGGTCGATCTTGGCGTTGAACACCTTGGACGGATTCAACCGGAGCAGCGCCTCGATCGGCCCGTCGGTCGTATTGACGTGCAGCGGATCGATGGGCGAGATCTGGAGCGGCAGCTTGTTGTCTAAGCTGAACGCCTGGGCAACTTCCAAATACGCCACTTCGCGGGCGCCGCCGTCCTTCGGGTCGTCCGATTTGCCGAGAACCCTGTTGATCAACGCCACGCGTCCGACGTTCTGCGAAAACGACGAGTCGACCTCGTCGAACAAGGGGATCACCCGGGTGTTGTCATAGTCGCCGAAGTAGGTGTAAGTGATGCGCGGCTCGATGACGTGCTTGAACTTGGTGAGCGAACCGACCTTCGCGTTGAAGATCTTCGAGAACGACGGACCGACGATCAGGCCCGAGGCGGAGGCGAGGTTCCGCTGTTCGGTTTTCCCGGTGAACTGCTGAGTGAGAGGGTCGACCGTGTCGCCGTACCAGGTGAGCCGGTCGCCCACGGTGGCCGAAAGCGACAGCCAGGGGAAGGCGCGCACCGGCACGGTGAGCTGCGGGAACAAATCGACGCGGCCGTACTTGCCCGTCGTGCTGCCCGGGCGTTCGAGGTCGAGATAGCTGACCGAGTTCTGCGCCTGCAGATAAAGGGGCAATTTGCCGAGCCGCGTGGAGCGGATCGAATAATCGATCTCGGGTAGCTTCCTCTGGGTGACGAACTGGCCCGTCCCGACGAAGATCTTGCGGTCGTTGAGCAGGACGTTCAGCGATTGCGGCCCCCAGTTGCCGGCGAGGAATGCGCGGCTGTCTTGGAAGCGGAACGAGTTGCGGTCGAAATCGCGCTCGAAGTCGCGGAAGAAGTTGAAATCCGAGAAATCCTCATAGGCGACGACGGCACGCAGACCCCCCGGCAGCTTGTTCATCTCGTGGTTCCAGTTGATCTTCCAGCGCCACTCATTCTCGCCGGGCAGCGCGTCGGGGTCGCGTACGGCGTAGCCTTGAAAGTCGCCGCGCGTCCCTTCGCTCGGCCGGTAGCGGAACTCGTCGCCCAGCCCCAGATAGCCCTTGGAGTAGGGATCGACGTGGAACGTCATGTCATAGCTGCGGCCCATCTCCAGGAAGTAAGCGAGGCCGATCAGGCTGCCGCGCCGGTCCGAGTAGCCGAAGTTGGGGACCAGGAAGCCCGAGCTGCGCTCGCGCTTGACCGGCCAGAGAAGATAGGGCGTATAGAAGACCGGCAGCTTTTTGGCCCGCATCGTGGCGTTGCTCGCACGGGCATAGCCTTCGATCTCGATCGTCGCCTTCTTGACCTTGAAGCTCCAGTCCGGAACCTTCTGGCTGCACGAGGTGAAGACGCCGTTTTCCACCCGGTAGGTGGCATCGCCGATCTTCGAGATCCGCGCGCCGGAGAAGTAGTAATCGGGGGTCACCGCGGCCTGCGCCTCGGCCATCGTGCCGGTCTTGGTCGAGAGGTCGAATTCGAGGCTCTTGCCCGAAAGGCGCCGCGGCCCCTGGTCGAGGATGACGTTGCCTAGGGCGAGCACCTTCTTGCTGGTGAGGTCGATTTCGGCGGTATCGGCCTGGATTTCGATGTCTTGGTAGCGCAGATGGACCTCGCCGGTGAGCACGGCGTAGTCCTCGCGCTGGTATTCAAGCGATTCGGCCGAGCCGGAGGTGGCGCCGCCCCCTTTGTCGGTCGGGAACTTGAGGTCGAAATCGATCCGGTCCGGCCCGGCGCCGGGCGGGCCGGGGGGTGGAGCGGGGACCGCGGGAGCCGGGGCCGTCCCGGGAGGTTTCGTGGGGGTCGGAGTCGCCGGAGTCGCCGGAGCACCGGTCGCCGGAGGAGTCGCCTGAGCGGGCGCCGGAGAGTTTGCCGGAGCAGCGCTTTCCGGGATCGGCGGCGGAACCGGAGCGGTCGGCTCTTGGGCGGCGAGCGGACGGGGACCGGGAAGGGCGATCAAGCCGGCGGTCAGGCAGGCGAGCGCGAAAATGGGGACGCGACGGCTCATGTCTCGAACGTTCCTCCGTGGGGCTCTCGAAGGCTTGAAGCTTAACCTCAAGTCGATCCTAGATCCGCTCGACGTTCAGTTCGACGACCATCGCGGTCGCCTCGCCGCCGCCGAGGCAGATCGCGGCGCAGCCGCGCGTCAGGTTTCGTTCGGCGAGCGCGTCGAGCAGGGTGACCAGGATGCGGGCGCCAGAACAGCCGATCGGATGGCCGATCGATACCGCCCCGCCGCGGACGTTGGTCCGATCGTGGCCAATCCCCAGCTCCTTCATGAACGCCATCGCGACCACCGCAAACGCCTCGTTGACCTCCCAGAGGTCGATGTCGGCGATGGTCAAACCCGCCCGTTCGATTGCCATCTTGGCGGCGGTGACCGGCGCGGTGGTGAACCACTCGGGCGCCTGGGCGAACGTTGCGTGGGCGACGATCCGCGCGATCGGCGTCTTGCCGAGCGAAGCCGCATGGCTTGCGGTGGTCAAGACGAGCGCCGCGGCGCCGTCGTTCAGTTTGCTCGAATTGGCGGCGGTGATCGAGCCGTCCTTCTGAAACGCCGGCTTCAACCCAGGCATTTTCGCCAGATCGACCTTGAACGGCTCTTCGTCGCGCGAGACGAGCACCGGGTCGCCCTTCCTTTGCGGTACGGCGACCGGCACGATCTCCCGGGCGAAGGCGCCGCTCTCGGTCGCCGCGCGGGCACGCTCATAGCTCGCGAGCGAATAGGCGTCCTGCTCCTCCCGGGTGAACCCATACTCCCGAGCGCACAGCTCGCCGCAATTTCCCATGTGGACGTCGCCGTACGGATCCCACAGGCCGTCATGGATCATCGAGTCGATCAGCTTGCCGTGGCCGAGGCGCAGACCGTCGCGGGCGCCGAGCGCCAGATACGGCGCCTGGCTCATGCTCTCCATGCCGCCCGCGGCGACCAGGGAGAAATCGCCGCAGCGCAGGTCGTTGGCGGCCGTCATCACCGCCCGCATTCCGGAGCCGCAGACTTTGTTCAGTGTGACGGCACCGGTGCTCGGCGGGCAGCCGGCGCCCAAGGTCGCCTGGCGCGCCGGGGCTTGGCCCTGGCCGGCGGTGAGCACGCAGCCCATGTAGACCTGCTCCAGCTGATCGGGGGAAAGACCGGCGCGCTCGATCGCTCCGGCGAGCGCCTTCGCGCCGAGCGCGTGGGCGGCAAATCCGGAGAGGGAACCTTGAAAGCTTCCGATCGGCGTGCGGGCGGCACTTAAGATGACGACGTCGTCCATCGGGGTCCTCGACGGGTGTTGGTGGAGATCGATGGCGTAGCTATGAAATAGCCGCACTCGAAGCGGCTTCTGGGGCGAAAGCGAGCGCGGATGCTAGCACATCTGTAGAATCCCCCCCGGCATGCGGACCCTCGGCATCGACTTCGGAGAGCGTCGGATTGGACTCGCGATTTCCGACGCCGGAGGCACGTTCGCGATGCCGCTTTTCACCCTCGAACGGCGGAGCGACCCGGCGGCGATCGCCCGAATCGGCGAGATCATCCGCGAGGAGGAGGTCGAATCGCTGGTGGTCGGCGAGCCGGTCAATGTCGATGGAACCCGCGGTCCGGCGGCGGAGCGCGCCAGGAGCTTCGCGGCGAAGCTCGCCGCGGCGACCGGCCTGCCGCTCCGGCTGGTGGGCGAGACCTTGACCACGGTGGCCGCCGCGGAGCGCCTGCGCGAGGCGGGGGTCGACGCCCGCCGGGCGCGCGGGCGGATCGACTCGGTGGCGGCGCAGATCCTGCTCGAAGAGGCGCTCGCCACGCCCCCTCCCGGGAAGGCCACCGGAGCCATCGGAGCCATCGAAGCCATCGAAGCCATCGAAAGGGCGGTCGCATGAGCCCGGCCGCGTCCCCGCCCGGAAAGAGCGCGAAGAAGAAGCCGGCGAGGCCAAAGAAGGGCAAGCGCTCCGGGCTCCGCAAATTTCTGCTCGGCCTCGGCATTCTGGTCGTGATCGCCGCGGTGCCGCTCGCCATGGCCGGCTGGTCGGGCCTGCGGCTGGCCCGGCCCTACCAGGGGTTCGAAGGGGCCTCGAAGAGGTTGGTCATCGCCCCTGGCAGCAGTGCCGGCCAGATCCTCGCTCAGCTCGCCCAGGAAGGGGTGATCGAGGACGCGCGGCTCGCGCGGTTCTATCTGGTCTACTTCCTGCGCGACCCGGCGCTCAAGGCGGGGGAGTACGAGTTCACCGGGGCCGAGAGCCTGCGCCAGGTGCTGGGCAAGATCTCGCGCGGCGACGTGGCCCGCCACCCGATCACCCTGGTCGAAGGGCTGACGCTCGAAGAGACCGCGGAGCAGCTGGCGAAAGAAGGTTTCGGCGAGCGCGCGGCGTTCCTCTCGCTGATGCATTCACCCGAGCTGATCGCCGATCTGGACCCGGAGGCGCAGGACCTGGAAGGGTATCTGTTCCCCGAGACCTACAACTTCACGCTCGGGGTCTCCGAGCGCGAGGTGGTGACCACGCTGGTCAAGACCTTCCGCGCCCGCTTCGACAAACAGGTGGCGCCGCTGCTCGCCGCCCGGCCCGGCCCGCCGAGCATCCGCCATGTGGTGATTCTTGCGAGCATCATCGAGAAAGAGGCGCAGAAGGACGGCGACCGGCCGCTGATCGCCGCGGTCTACGAGAATCGCCTGGCGCAGAAGATCGCCCTGCAGGCCGATCCGACGGTGATCTTCGCGCTCAAGCACCTGGGGGTCTGGAACGGCAACATCCGCCGCTCCGACCTCGCGCTCAGCTCGCCTTACAACACCTACAAATACCCGGGCCTCCCCCCCGGCCCGATCGCCTCCCCCGGAGCCGCAAGCCTGCGCGCCGCGGCGGCCCCGGCCCCCGTGCCCTACCTCTATTTCGTCAGCAAAAACGACGGTTCCCACGCTTTCGCGACGACCTACCAAGAGCACGCCGCCAACGTCGAGCGCTGGCAGCGCCAATTCTTCAGGGATCAGCGCGCCGAAGAGCGACGGGCGCGCGAAGCGGGACGGTAGGGAGAGGGCGATTCCTTAAGACGCATGGTCGCTCTGCATTCAGGGGGCGGTCTTGGAGGAGCCAGGACGGCAGTAGGAGGATAGGCGAGGATTGTTAGGGTCACGTGCCCCTGGCGAACTGATTGATCTCGCTCGTTTTCTAGGGGGAGATTGAATACACTTAACGGACATTTTCTACGGGAGAGCAGGCCGTGTTTTTTGAGTGGCTTAAGTCATCAGTCCCAGGACTGATTTTATTGGGCGCTATGGGGAGCCTTCTCGCGCTCGCAGCGGTTCGCCTCCTCGGTTCTTTAATTGAGCGCTGGTTTAAGCCGGCGAGGACAGCGCTGTTGCGAGTTGTGCGTGCCCCTGGAAGTTTCGGGAAGACTCTGGGAAGAGTCGGGAGCGCAAAATCGGTCGCTTCAATGTGTGCCCTGGCTTTAGCGTTCTTTTTGTTCTGTGTCGGCTGCTGTTTTTTTGGTGCTTCTATGGTATTTGCAGGGGTCTTTGCAAGACCCCTGGTGGGGCAACACGCTTCCTTTTTAATTTTCGGTGGCTCACTGTTCTACGGCTTCGCTCTTGGCACCGGCTTATTTGTATTCCAACTGTTGTATGCGACAGCCAATAGCTGCCTGGATAGCGACATTGAAGATGCAACAAGAATTGGTTCTCTGCTTGATCGCACGCTTGACGCAGTGCAAACATCGCCTGGCGCACCGATTGGTAGCGCACCTCACGGTCAGCCAGACCGCGATGATCAGCTTGAGAACCCCGGTTCGAGCTGATGCCGTGGAGGATGGGATGGAGGCGCTATCAGCATGAAGGTCTTCCTGAGCGGGTCCGGAGAAAAGAGCAAAGCCGCAGCCGAAGCGTTTCGCCGGTGGCTGCCGTGTGTTCTACAGAGCGTACGGCCCTGGATGTCCGATCGAGATATCGGAGCGGGCGGCGCGGTGGGGGCTTGAGGTCGGACGAGCGCTGGAGCAGACCAAATTCGGCATCCTCTTCGTGACCGACAATAACTTCTCTGCCCCCTGGCTACTTTCGAAGAGGGTGCCCTGGCCAAGACCCTTGACGAGGCTTTTGTATGTCCGTATCTGGTGGGCTTGGAGCCCGAGACGGCCATCAAGGGCGGGACCTTGGACCTCTGGATGACCCTGAACCGAGTCTTGCGGACTTCACCTCTGACGAGAAGAGAGAACTTCACTTATTGGCCTTGATAAATATGATTGCTCAAAAAACAAAAGATATGTTCTCGGGCAAGATAAGTTAGATCCGGATGCGCTCGATTCGTCGAGGGTGAACTCGTCGTCGAGTCGGTTGTGGAACTGGGTGATCCGGGTCGAGGCGTGGCCGGCGATCGCCACGGAACCACGAGCCCGACCCGAGCAAATGTGTGAGGACGGTGTGTCGGTCACGCTTCCCTAGTTCTTGCCGACCACCTGGACTCCGCGGGAGGGAAAGCGTCGGTCGAACGAGTAGATGATCTGCGCTCCCCGCTCGCGCGCCTCGGCCCAGACCAGGGCGTCGGCGAAGGAGACGCGGCGCGAGCCGCGGCAGAGGCCGAGGGCTTCGAGCGCCCGCGGTTTCGCGAGGGTCGCGAGGCGGATGTTGGATTTCTGGATCAAGGCGGACAGCGTATCGACCACGGCGGGCCGGGCGATGCCGTAGATCTTCTCCAGGACGTAGGCGCTCTCCATCAGGACGGTCTCGGTGAGGACGAGCGGCTTGCCGTCGTCGATCACCTCTGCGGCTCGCGCTGCGAGATCGGGAGGATCGCCGGTCAGGTAGCGGACGACGAAGCTCGAATCCAGGAACGGGGGCGTGGGTTCCGTCGTCACTTCTCGTCGTCCCCGGACTCCGCGTCGCGAGCCGCCTCGGTCCATGCGGCGTTGCGCGCCTTCTCCCAATCCTCCGGCGAAACGCGGCGCTGGATCGAGCGCGCGAGGGTGCCCCGGAGCGACTGGTTGTGCTCGGGGGGAAAGAAGCGGATTTCGACCTTGTCGCCGACCAGGTCCTGAATCGATACGTAACCGGGCTTCAGTCCCAGGGCATCGCGGATCGGCTTCTCGATGACGACCTGACCCTTCTCACCAACGACGCTGGCCACGGTTGTACTCCTCGCAATAAGTCAGTCCATTCTCCGTCAGTATAACGCCGCGAGGCCAACGCCTGAAGGGGCCGGAGATGGCGGCCCTCGCTTCGTCGCATCGCTCGCTTTCGGTTGACAGCCCCTTGGGGCTGGTGTATCAAAGCTTAGGAAAAAAGTTGCAGAGAAGGGGCCTTGCGCGAGATCGCTGAGCTCCGGACAGGCCGGGCGGGGTTTTCACCCGCCGGCAGCTTGAGGAGGGTCGATGAACATCCCGGAGGAATTTGGCAGCTATCTACTACTCAAGAAACTGTCCGAGGACGCGCTCGGCGAGACGTTCCGCGCCGCGAAGGTGGGCGCCCGGGGGTTGGAGCAGGTCTCGCTGCTCAGGGTGCTCAACGGCAAGGGGATCGACGGCAACAAGCTCTGGCAGAAAATGAGCAATGGAACGGCGATTCAGGCCGCGTTGCGCAGCCCGAACATCGGCAACGGGGTGGACGTCGGCCGGGTGCGCAACCAGCCGTACGTCGCCTACGACTACATTTCCGGCAAGAACCTCGCGACGATCTTCGCCCAGACCGAGCGGAGGATGTCGCCGATTCCGACCGACCACGCGCTGCTGATCGCCGAACGGGTGGCGCTCGCCCTGGCGGTCGCGGCCGAAAGCCGGGTGGGCGACCAGCGCGTCCTGCACGGCTGCGTGGTGCCGCACCTGGTGATGGTCTCGAACGAAGGGGAATCGCGGCTGCTCGGCTTCGAGCTCGGCACCGGATTGCGCGAGGTGGGCGGGGTGGGCGACCCGGACCTCGCGGCGTATCTGTCGCCCGAGGCGGTGGCCGGTGCCCCCGTCGCCAAGGCGGACGACTGCTGGTCGCTCGGCGCGATCCTGTTCGAGCTGCTGACCGGTGAGCGGATGCGGCACAACCCGCCGGAGGGTTACAACGCTCGGGTCGACCAGACGGTGCTCGCCCACGACGGCTCGCCAATCCCGGGACCGGTTGCCGATCTGATCAAAAGGAGCCTGGAGCCGCGCGAGCAGCGGATCGCTGACGCCGGAACGTGGCACAAGTCGATCTCGAAGCTGATGAGCGACGGGCACTTCAGCCCGACGACCTTCAACCTCGCCTTCTTCATGCACAACCTCTTCCGCGACGACATCGAGAAGGAAAACCAGGAACTGGCGGCGGAAAAGAAGCTCGACCTGCGGCCCGCGGCCTCGTCCGCCACGGTCGCGATTCCGACCGTCGCCGCGGCGACGACGGCTGCAGCGGCCTCCGCCGCGCCGACCCGCGCGGCGGGCGCCGCCGTTCCTCCTTCGGTGCAGCCGGCCGCTTCTTCCGCCAATAAGACGAACCCGATGATCTTCGTCGCTGCGGCCGTCGTGCTGCTGGCCCTTCTGGGTGGCGGCGCCTGGTTCATGATGCGCGGCCGGGCCACTCCGGCGGCGACTCCTGCGACTGCGGTTCCAGCTCCAGTTCCTGCTCCCGGCCCGGCACAGCCCGCGATGACCCAAGAACAGATCCAGGCGCAGATCGACCAGTTGGTGCAGGCGCAGATCCAGGCGAGCGAAAGCAAGCTCAAGACCCAGTATGACGATCGCCTGAAGATGCTGCAAAAGCAGCTTGAAGACAGCCGCAAACCGGGCGCCCCATCGCCCTCGCCGTCCAGCTCGGCGCCCCAGGAATCTCCCGAGCCCGAGCCGCGAGCCGCCCGTCCGGTCGAGCCGACCCCGACCCCGGCGGTGCCGGCCCCCGCTCCGGCCCAGACCCAGCCGGCGGTTCCGGAGCCCGCTCCGGTTCGTCAGGCGCCCGTCGAATCCGCCCCCGCCCCGGCGCCTGCTCCGGCCGCGCCCCGGGTTCAGGTGGGCGATCTGGTTCGGCCCGGTCCGGGCGTCCAGACTCCGAAACTGCTCCGTCTGCCGCAGCCGTCCTATCCGGCCGCCGCGCGGCGCCTGAACAAGGCGGCGACGGTGGACGTGCGGGTTTTGGTCGATGAAAAAGGCAAGGTGCTGGAAACCGAGGCGCCGGGCATTCGAGCCGGGTATGGCTTCGACGAAGCGGCGGTGGACGTCGCGCGGCGAGCGACCTACAACCCGGCCAGCAAGGACGGCGTGCGGGTCAAGATGTGGACCGTGCTGCGGGTCGCCTTCAAGCCCTAAGGCGCCCGTTTTTCGGTCCGTCCGAAGAGAACAGGCCTCGCCGGCAACCCCGGCGAGGCTCATCTCTTTAAAAAGGTCGCGCAGGCCCTGGACGGGGGTCGGCGATTCGCGTCGCGAAGCGGTCTTACGAAATTTTGACGACGTTGCGCGCCTGGAGGCCCTTCGGCCCCTCGACGACTTCGAAGGAGACCCGGTCTCCCTCGCCGAGGGTCCGGAAACCTTCGGCAATGATCGAGGCGTGGTGGACGAAGACATCCGGCCCATGCTCACGCACGATGAACCCGTATCCCTTCGCGTCGTTGAACCACTTCACGGTGCCCTGCTCGGCCATGACTTTGCTCCCTACAACAGGTTGTTGATGATCGCCGCGAAAGCGGCAGCTGCTCCTCCCTCAGAGTCGGAAACACTGGGGGCGGGATTCCACGAGTCCAAACAGCGGTTCATCGGGGGGTCTCGGGGTCGGGCTGGCGTTGGGGCGAGGCACGGCGTAGCGACGTGAGGGGGGAACGATTCGAGGGCCTTCGCCTACAGTCCGGCGGTATGTGTCTTACCTTTGCGAAACGAAATTTGTACCAGTGTGACACCAATGTGCGCGAAAGGCAAGACCCGGCGCCTCGTAGTAGGCTTCCGCCAATGAGCTCGTCCGCCCGCATCCCCCGCCCCTTCGACGCGATCGAGCTGCGGGTCCTCGGCTCTCTGCTGGAAAAAGAGCAGACGACGCCCGAGGCCTATCCGCTCACGGTGAACGCCCTGATCGCCGCCTGCAACCAGAAGACCAACCGCGACCCGGTCACCGACCTCACCGAGACCCAGGTGTGGGACGCCCTGGAACGCCTACGCCACGAGACCCTGGTCTGGCGCAGCGAAGGCGCCCGCACCGAGCGCTGGCAGCAGAGCGTCTCCCGCCGCTGGGGGCTCGATTCGGCGGGCAAGGCGCTGATGACCCTTTTCCTCCTTCGCGGTCCGCAGACTCTGGGCGAGCTGCGCACCCGGAGCGAGCGGATGCATGCCTTCCATTCGCCGGAAGAGGTGGAAGCCAAGCTCCGCAGCCTTGCGGCGGACGAAGAGCCGCTGGTGATCGAGCTGCCGCGCCGCCCGGGCCAGAAGGAGATCCGCTGGACGCACCGGGTGGGCGATCCGAACGCGATCGATCCAATCCCGGCGGAACCGGTGCGAGTGGTGCATGAGCCGCCGATGCCTTCCGCTCCGCCGCTCTCCCAACGGGTGACGGATCTCGAACGTGCAGTGGCGGATCTCACCGCCGCGCTCGCCGAGCTGAAGACGAAGCTCGGCGAGGATTAAACCACTTCGATTCCCGCGGGTCCTTCCAGAACCTCTCCCACCTCGGCCGCTTTGTGACCGCCCGCGAGCAGGTCATCGAGCAGCGCCGCCGCCGACTTTTCCGCCACGCAGATCAATAGGCCGCCGGAGGTCTGGGGATCGAACAGGACGGCTCGTTGCAGGGGGGTGAGGTTCGCGCGATCTTCCCAATGGCCGCGGACATTTTCTTCGTTCAGATCGGTGCAGCCGGTGGTGACCCCGGCCTTCACCAGGCGGAGGAAAGTGTCGTGGAGCGGCAACCGCTCATACCGAAAACGGAGGATGGCTTTGGAGCCGCGAGCGATGTTCCAGGCGTGGCCGGCGAGGCCGAATCCCGTGATGTCGGTCGCCGCGGTCGCTCCGTGGAGCAGCGCCAGCCGGCCCGCCTCGGCGTTCAGGCGGCTCATCTCGACCAGCGCGGGCTCCAGCTCCGCCTCGCCGATCTTGTCGGCCTTGAAGGCGTTGATCAGCACTCCGGTGCCGAGCGGTTTGGTGAGGATCAGCCGCTGCCCGGCCCGAGCTTTCGTGTTGGCGAGCAGGCGGTTCGGGTCGGCCTCGCCGATCACCGCTAGACCGAATTTGAGCTCCGGATCGCGCACCGAATGGCCGCCGAGCAGCGCCGCCCCCGCTTCGGCGAGAGCATCGCTCGCCCCGGCGAGAATGCCGGCCAGAGCCTCCTTCGGCACCTCTTCGGGGAAGCAGCAAAGATTGAGCGCAAACAGCGGCCGGCCGCCCATCGCGTAGACGTCCGACAGCGAATTGGCCGCCGCGACCCGGCCGAATCGGAACGGGTCGTCGCACACCGGGGTGATGAAGTCGGCGGTCGCGACCAGCCCCCGGTCGCGAAACAGAAAAACTCCCGCGTCGTCGCCGGTTTCGGGTCCGATGAGCACACTTTCGCCCGAGCCCGCCGATCTTTGAGATCGCACGAGCGGGCCAATCAGGTCGGAAAGGTCCCCCGGACCTACCTTGGCCGCTCAGCCGCCGGTGGTGGCACAGGCGGTGAGCCGGAACTTGCGTCGATACCAAGCCATGACGGCCGGGATTGTACGCGAGCCTCGGAGGATAAAACTCAGGGGAACGGGGGGGTGAGGGCTTTTGCCTACAGCTTGCCGCGCTGCTCGACCAGGTCGTTCAGCTCCTGGCGCAGCGACTCCGCCTTGTTGACCGCGTCGATCTTCGCTTGTTCGTCGGTCAGGTTCGGAATGTCGGCGTTGATCCGTTCGATCTCGGCTGTCTTGTCCTCGATCTTCCGATCGAGGTCGGCCTTCAGGGTTGCGCTGGAGGAGTCCGCTGCGCTCGCCGTTTCCGGATCTCCTTTGGAGCCCGAGCCGACGGAGCTCAGCTTGTCGCAGCCGGAGAGCGACACGACGATCAGGGCGAAAGCACCGACGAGCGAAAACGTGCGCTGGAGCATGGCGAACCTCCGGTTTAAGGGATGGGGCGCTAAAAGGCGCGGGTCGAGCGGAGAACGTGGCAGGAGACTAACATGGGGCCACGGGGAACTTTTCGCACTTCGGCTCGGTTAGCCTCAGGCGGCAAAGCCGTCCCGTCCGGTGGAAACCTAAGCCGAAATCGACGTCCGCCCGTGCTGCCCGTCGCCGCGCAGCCGGGCGAGGAGCGCCTGACCTTCGGGCCATAGCCCAAGGTTGCTCGCGGAATTGATGTGGCCGAGCGGCCCCACCTCGACCAGCTCGCTCCCCCAGGCTTTGGCGAACTCGCGCGCCCGATCGATCGACACGTACTCGTCGTCGCTGCTCGCGACGACGATGCTCCGGAACGGCAGCCGCGCGCGGGGCATCGGCTTGAATCCCGTCGCGCCTGGGGGATATAGGTCGGATTCAACGTCGCTCGGCGCGACCAGCAAGGCGCCGCGGATCGGCGAGCTGCCTCCCTCGCGCTTTTTGGTGGCCCAATGGGCGACGGTCGCGCACCCCAAACTGTGCGCGGCAAGAACCACCCCGGTCCCGGCCTCGCGCACCGCCGCTTCGAGCGCCGCGGTCCAGGCGGAGCAGACGGGGGTTTCCCAATCGCCCTGGATCACGCGCCGATAGGCCGGGAACGCCGCCTCCCAATGGCTCTGCCAATGATCGGGGCCGGAATTCCAGAGGCCCGGAACGGTGAGGACTTCGACCGGCGCGTCGCTCATGCTGTCTCCGAGGGTCCGAGTGACCGCCAAGGGAAGAAAACCGCCGCGACCGGCAGCAGCAGATGGATCGCGCCTCCGAACAGAACGCCCCAGAAGAGGGCGGCGAGCCAGCCCGAAAACGCCAGCAGCGCAAACGCCGCGCGGAGAGTCGGGGAGATCTTGGAGAGCATCGAAGGCACGGTATCACGGTCGCCGCCGTAATCTTCCCGGGAATCCGCCGGGCCACCAGCCTTCCCAGGCCGTTAGCCTGGGCTGAGGTGACACGGCCCTTCAGGCCGAAAACGGTGGCCTACGCCGTGGTGTTCCGGCGGCCCGAAGGGTCGCGTCCTCGTTAGCCCAGGCCAACGGCCTGGGATGGCTGGGAGGGCTGCGCCCGAGAGGAGTATCGTTCCGCCGGTGGTCACGCTGCCGTTTCCGTCCCGTATTGCCCCTCTGAAGGCGATCACCTTCGACGCCACGGGGACGTTGTTCCATTCGCCTCGCCTGGGCGAGATCTATTCCGAAATCCTCGGTCGTCACGGCATCGAAGTGGACGAGCGAACCGCGCGCCGCCTGGTGCGCGAGGTCTGGCAGGAGCTGGCCTGCCGGGCCACCCCGGAGCAGGATCGGTTCACCGCGCACGAAGGCGGCGCCCGCGGCTGGTGGCTCCGCTTCGTCGAACGGTTTGCCGAGCGCCTGGAATCTCCGCCCCCTTCGCGATTCGCCGCCGCCGAGCTGTTCGCCCGGTTCGCCCGCGCGGACGCCTGGGAGGTTTTCCCGGAGGTGCCCGCGGTGCTCGCCGAGCTTCGTGCCCGAGGCTTCAAACTCGCGGTGATCTCGAACTGGGACGAGCGGCTGCCTGCCGTCCTTGCCGGGCTCGGCCTTTCCCAGTCCTTCGATGCGGTCGTTACCTCGGGCGATGCCGGGGTCGAAAAGCCCGATCGGCGGATCTTCGACCACGCCCTGAGCCTTCTCGGAATCCCGCCGGAGCGGGCGCTTCACGTCGGCGACCGCAAGGTCGAGGATTGCGAAGGGGCGCTCGCCGCGGGCATGTCCGCCGCGCTGCGACTGGACCGAACCGGGCGGAACCGGGGAGATCTGCGCGATCTGATGGGCGTTTTGGAGCGGCTTCCGGCGGATTTCTAGGGGTGAGGGCGCGTGCTACACTCTGGGGACTATCGAGAGTTTGATGATCAGATAGCTCACCAGAACTCCCTATGAAAATCTCGACCAAAGGCGAATACGGCATCCGGGCGATGCTCTACCTCGCCATGCACGCGGACGAAGGGGCTGTGACCAGCCGGGAGATCGCGTTGCATCAGGGGATCCCCGAGCCCTACCTGCGGCAGATCCTGGCCCTCCTGTCGAAAGATCGCCTGATCTACTCGAACCGCGGCCCCCAAGGCGGCCACATCCTCGGCCGGCCGGCGAAGCAGATCTCGGTCAAAGACATCATGGTCACCCTCGAAGGCCAGACCACCGCAATCGATCAGATCTTGGCGCTCCCCTGCACCATCGAGCTGGGCACCGACCACTGCGTGATCCGCGAGGTCTTCCTAGAGGTCAAATCGGCGGTCGAGCGAATCCTCGCCCGAACCACCCTCGAAGACCTGGTCGAGCGGCAGAACGAGATCCTCCGTTCGAACATCATGGTGCCGCACGACCTGGTCGCGAGGGTGCCTTCGCTTTTGCCGATTCTTTCCGACTGACGGCCCGCACGGAGGCTTCCTCCCGCCGAACGTGAAGGGAGAAATGAAGAGCAACCGAGTTCTGCCGCGAAGTTGTCGGACTTTTCACCTCCTTACGCCTGGTTTATGATGCGGCATTTCTGATTGAGGCTACTAGAATGTACCCGGCGCCACGACCCAGAAACACGCCGTGTCCGACTCGCTGAGCAAACTGCTGGATCCCTACGGCTCTCCTGCGCAGATCGTTGATCTGCGTCAGGCGACTCCCGCCGGGATCCCTTACGTTGACCTGCTCGCAGGAGACCGCCGCAGCCTCCCCGACGGTATCGTCGAGAGCCGGGCCGAGCCTTTGGCGTACGTCGTCGACGCGGTCAATCGGGAAACGACGATCGACCTCCCCCGCCTCTGGAAGACGGTGGCGCTTCGGGGCGATGCTCCTTACCTGGTAGTCGTCCAGCCGGGGCGGCTGCTCGCCTATGAGACTCTGCCAACAAAAGCGAAGGTACCGACCCCGTTCGACGAGATACACCTCAATGAAGACCGGGCGCGGACCGTCTTCTCACGGCTGAACGCTGCTCTCGCTTCGTCCGAAAAAGCAGGTCGGTATCTGCACGATGTCCTCTTCGATCTGTTGAGCGGAGCGATTGAGGATCTGTCGCTCAGTCTCGGCCGACACGATGCGATCTCGTTGGCCGGTAGGGCTCTCTTCATGAGGTTCTTGATCGACCGTGGCATCGTGGTCGCCGAGCGGGTGAAGGAAATCTGTTCGAAGTCGGGAAGCCTGAACGACCTCTTCACGGGACAGGAACGCACGACCGCCACCTGCCGGTGGCTCAATCGGACCTTCAACGGCGACTTTCTGCCGCTCGAGTTTCTCGACAAGCCCGGAAAGCCGATCCCGGGAGAGGCGTTCCTTCCGCTCGAAAACATCATGCACCGCTCTCCTGGGAGCCAACTGACTTTCGAATGGGCGTCGATCGACTTCGCCCACGTCCCGGTCGGGCTCTTGAGTCAGATCTACGAACGACAAGCTGAATCGGATCCTGATGCAAAGAAAAAACAAAGCGTCTATTACACTCCCCGACGCATCGCCGACTTCATGGTCAAAGAGGTGTTTGCGGCCTTGGAAGAGCGTGGGCCGGTAAGGCCCCACGAAGCTTGCGTCCTCGATCCAGCTGTCGGAGGAGGGGTGTTCCTGGTGAGCGCGTTCCAGGAGATCGTAGCCGCCTGGTGGAGGCATCATGGGCGCGCTCCGAACACCGAGGAGATCCGCTCGATTCTCTACCGGCAGCTGACCGGCTTCGACATCAGCGAGCCCGCCTTGCAGCTCACTGCTTTAAGTCTTTATCTTAAGTCCATCGAGATGGACCTCGATCCTCACCCACCGGAAAAGCTCAAATTCCGGGCACTCCGTGGGGCTGTCCTCCATTCGATGCGAGAGCTCGGCGAAGAGAAATCGAAGGTCGTTTTAGGGAGTCTCGGCCCGCGGGCGGGAAGCGCTTTTCGCAGCCGCTTCGACATTGTTGTCGGTAATCCGCCATGGACTCCTCTCGAGAAGGGGCAAGGGAATCTCCATCGCCAGATGGTCGAAACGATCCGGCCGACAGTCGCCGAGAAGCTGGGTCCGGAACACGCAGGTTCGTTCTCGATCCCGGATCTGGTGCCGGATCTTCCCTTCGTATGGCGATCGTTGGAATGGGCCAAACCCTCCGGATGGATCGCTCTGGCGCTCCATGGACGGCTCCTGTTCAAGACGTCGTACGGTGGTCGCCAAGCGAGGGAAGATCTTTTCCGCGCGACTGAGGTAACCGGTATCCTGAACGGCGCGGATTTGCGCAAGACACTGGTCTGGCCGAAGGTAACAGCACCATTCTGCCTACTTTTCGCGCGCAATCAACTTCCGGCAGAAGGCCACGCCTTCCACTTTGTCAGTCCTTATCTAGAGGAGCGACTGAACCGGCAGGGTCGAATTCGCATCGACGCCAAGGCCGCCCAACCTGTCGAAGTACGGAGGATCCTTGCCCGACCGAATCTTCTCAAGACCATATTTCGCGGGTCGGCACTCGACGAGGCGCTCCTCGAAAAGGTCGACTCAGCCGCCTGGCCTACGGTCGAAAAGTACTTCCGTCAGTCCGGATTGAAGACCGGCCAAGGATACCAGGTCGGAACGAGGGAACGTGACGTGCCCGAAGAGCTTCAAGGGAAGCCGGAGCTCAAGGCCGAGTGGGGAGGTGCGGTTCGCATCGAGCGGCAAAGCCTGCCTCGCTTCCACGAAAAACGTCTCCAGTGGCCGCGGGACCCATTGATCTATCGAGGTCCGCTGGCCCTGGTGCGGAAATCGCCGCCAAAGGGAGATCGCGGCCGAGCCCTATGCTGTTTCGAAGATCATCTCGTCTATTGCGAATCCTTTTACGGCTATTCGGCCTTCGGTGATCCCGATGCCGAGTTGTTGGTTCGCTATCTCACGCTGCTGATCCATAGCGATTTCTTCCTCTGGTATGTGTTGGCGACCAGCAGCGAGTTCGGCGTGGAGCGCGACGCCATCCATAAAATTGATGTGGACGGCTTCCCGTTTCGTCCCTTGAAGGATCTGCCCGAAAGTCTCTGCCGCGAGATCGAGCCACTCTCGGAATCGCTCTTCCTGAACGAACCCCACCTCTGGCAGGACCTGGCCAGTTGGAGTGCCCGAGTGTATGGTCTGAATCGGTGGGACCGGGAGGTAATCCGAGATACCCTCTCTGTCTCTCTCCCGTTCCCAGAGGCGCAGAGCAAGGCTCAACGCCCTCCGGACCGGACGGAAGTGGAGCAGTTTGTCAACCGTCTCACGCGCGAGTTCAGACCGTTAGGGCTTTCGGTCCAACGCGTCTCCGAATCGCCGGCCTCGGCGCCTTGGGAGGTTTTGGCTCTCACTACGGGAGAGGAGATCGGGCGCCCCGGTCGCGTAGCAATCGACGAACTGTTTCGAATGGCGGATGCGGAGGGCGCGAGTCAGATCCTCTTGGTGCAGCCGGAGCGAGGGCGACTGCTTCTGGCCATTTTTCGGGAATACCGCTACTGGACTCCGACTCGAGCTCGTCTGGCCGCCTTGGAGATTCTCCACGAAAATCTCGGAGAACTCCTGGGAGTGTCATGAGCAGCAGGTTACTGACCTCCCCCATTCTGCGGAAGCCGCGGGAATATCCCTTCGCCGACATCCCCCTACCGATCAAGCTGTTCGTCGCTCATGCGATTGACAGGGCCTGGAAGAGAATACGATTGTATGCTGGAGAGAGCCAGGGAGATCTAAGGAAAGAGGCGGAAGTTCCGCTCAACAGCCGGCTCGAGCAGTGTCTCAATGACATGCTCGATGAGGAGGAATATCCCGAATTCTCTTTCTCCCTCTTTCAGCACGTGGTTCGCGGCGGAGAGATCACGAGTTACGACGACCGCAGCCTCGAAAAGAAGCCGGACCTCACGTTTCGCTTGATCTCCGTCCAGCCGGGAATCGATCGATCCTCCGACCGGGGGCTGTTCGTGGAGTGCAAGATCGTGGGCCCGAATCATCCGATCCGAGACTACTGTCAGAAAGGCCTGGCTCGCTTCGTGTCCGGCGAGTATGCCTGGGCGATGCCCTGCGGCATGATGATCGGTTACGCTTGGGAAGAATTCACCGTTGAAGGTCAGCTGAGCCCCTATTTGCTCTCCGTTGCGGCTGAGGGTTTGAACCTGTCATTTCCTCCTCGGCTCGCGTCTTCCCAATCTGGTGCCTGTCGACTCTACGAGTCGGGTCACCGGCGGGTCTGGACGCGTCTGGGGAAAAGCCATGGCGACATCACCGTTTTTCATCTTTGGCTTTCCCTCTAGAGCGCCTGGGATCGCATTCGCCGCCGTGCTCGCATACCACTTTCTCGAAGCAGCGAACTTGGTCCGAGTCGTCCGAACCTGGATCGCAACGACTGCACAGGCGGGTCAATTCGCGCCAAACCGGATCCGCGCCTTCGGGGTGATCAGGCGGGATGGCGCTGGGGTTGGCGGGCACCGGCGGGTCCCTCTGCACCAAACCGGACCCGCAGAGGGTAGAGACGCCCCAGGACGTGACCACGGACTTACCCGGGTGCTGGCTGTCGGGGCGTCTCCAGCGCACCAACGACCACCGGCGTCAACTACTCGCCGGACAGCCAGGAACACCTGTTCGGGCGGATGTGGGGTGATCACCGGGATGGCGCCGGGGTCGGCGGGTCGGCCCTGGGGATTGGCGCGCGGGCGGCGGCCATTGTGGTAGACCGGAGACGCCCCGACGGCCAGCACCCGGATAGGTTCGTGGTTGCGTCCTGGGGCGTCTCTACCGCACTGCTAGGGTCTGTGCCGCAACAGACGGAGCCGGCAGCCCCCTACTTCGACCAGGGCGGCACCACCCCGTTCATCCGGGCGTAGGCGATCGATTGGCCGAGGTGCTCGTGGCTGTGGCCGATGATGGCCAAGACGATGGCTCGCTTGCTCATCTTCCGGCCGAAAAAGTCGACCTGGGTTTCGAGATCGGTGGCCGAGAGTGCCGCGATCACTTTCTTGATGTGGACGTAGGAGGCCTTCATCGCGTCGGTCGCCTTCGCCTTGTCGGTGGTCGACGATTCTAGGTTCTTGGCGTCGACCTCTTTGGGAATCGGCGTGCCGAGGATGGTTCCGAGAAAGTAGTTGCCGCCCGCCACGTGGAGGGTGACCTCGGCGTAGGAGCGCACCCCTTCGGCCGGCCGCCAGGCCCATTTTTCTGCCGGCACGGCCCCGGCGAGCTGCACCAGCTCGTCTTCGGCGTGGTCGAGGTTTCCGGCGACGTCGGCGAGGAACGCTGCGGTTGCCGGGGCGTCGTCCGCGCGGGCCGGAGCGGGGGCGGACAGCGCGACCGCGGTGGTGAGGAAGGCGGCGAGCGCCAGGGTGAGAAGAGGCAGGCGGGTACGGTTCATCGGGGTTCTCCTTCGGGAAATAGGTGAGCAATCGAATTGGCGTAATAGGCGAGCGTGGTCCGCTCGCTCTCGGCTGGTAGAAACAGGCCCTCTCGGACCGCGATCAGGTGCCGCTGTTCGAGCATGCGCAAACCGAACGATATCGCGTAATCACGATCGCTTCGCGGCACGTAGACCCGCGCTCCGGCGGCTTCGAGGGTTGCGATCCGGTCGTGGACCTCCGCCTTGAGCTCGAATTCCGACAGCCCTTCCGGATGGCCGAGCAGAGCGGTCGCGACCAGCGAAACCGGTAGGGCCGGCACCACCTTGCCGATCTCGGTCATCAACTCCCGCGCCAGCTCTTCGACGCGCGGGATACGCTCTTCTCGCGAGAGTTTCCGCGGATCGAAACCCTTTCGGGATAAGTAGTCGCGGGTCGAAAACGGCGAGCCGAAGTTGACGCAGGCGTAGCCGAACCGGTGCCACCTCCGGAACGCCATCTGCCAGAGATTTCGGCCGACGAAGCCGGACGTCTTGGCGAGCGCGCCGAAACCGCGGGCGCGTGGCTTGGGCGTGTTGGGCGAGCTCGCTTCGCCCGGTGCTCTCCCTTCGCCCGGGCCGGAAACGTCGAGCAGCAGCGTCCGATCTTCGAGCGTCCGGTCGTAGTTCAAGCCGACCGGAACGAACACCAGGTCGCGCTCGCCCTCCGGATCGAACGTGCGCAGCATGTAGTCGAGAATCCCGATCTTCGGCGACCGGAGCTTGCCGTCGCGCGACAGGCCCCCTTCGGGAAAGACCGCCTGCGGCACTCCGCCTTGGGTTGCCATCTGGATGTAGCGTTCGAGCACCCGGCGGTAGAGCGGGTCGCGCGAGTTGCGCCGGACGAAATAGGCGCCCATCGAGCGGATCAACTGCTGAAGCGGCCAGATCCGCGCCCACTCTCCCACCGCGTAGGAGAGCGCGATCCGCTCGGCCACGAGGTATGAGACCAGGACGTAGTCCATGTTGCTGCGGTGGTTCATCAGGAAGACCACCGTCGCGTTCGGCGGAATCGACGCCAACCCCACCTCGTCCGAGCTGCCTAGTCGCACGCGATAGAGCAGTCGCGCGGTCCCCCGGGCGATCCAGTAGCCGATGCGGAAATAGGCGTAGGCATTGAACGACGGCACGATCTCGTGGGCGTAGCGCTCGACCTTGGCGACCGCCACCGCGCGCGGCGTCCCTTCCTCGCGGGCATAGGCGTCGATCGCCTGGACGACCGCCGGATCGTAGAGCAGGCGGTCGAGCAGCACCTGGCGTTTGGTCAGCTGAAACTGCGGGATCGCGATCCGCAGCCGCTGGTTGACCTCCTCGATCGCCTGGTTGACCCGGCGCCGCAGGAACCAGCGCACGCTCGGCACCAACAGCCGTTCGAGCGCCCACCAGCCGGCGAGCACGGCCAGCACGACGACCTGCCAGAGCGGGAGCGTGACGCTAGAGGTCAAACGGTTCCTTTCGAGAAGAACTGGAAGGCGATGATAGCGCGCCGGCCCCTCCTGGGTGCGCGGGCCTCCGGCCCGCCTTTGCGGGCGAGACGCCCGCGCACCCGGGGATCAGAGATACCCGAGCGCTTCGAGCGCCTTCTTCTCCTCCGCACCGATCGGCGCCGAAGCCGCGAACCGGCGGCGGTCGGCGAGTTGCTCGGCGCGCAGCAGCGAGCGCAGATACCCGGTCCGCACGGGGTTTTCGGCCGCGAGATCGCGCGTCTCTTGGCCCTTGGCGAGATCGAACAGCTTTGCCGCATGGGAAAACTTGCGGCTCCAGGGCTCGATCAGGTGCCACTTCCCAAGCTCAACGCTTCCTCCCTGACGCCCTTCGTAATCGAGGTGCGAAAATCTCGCCTCCTCCCGAGCCTCCACGGCGAGGCGGTCGAGACCGCGCAGGCCGGCCCCCGAGGGAAGGCCCAGCGCGGCGAGGATCGTCGGCATCACGTCCAAATGCGCCGCGGGGGTGGCGATTCTCCGCCCGGCGGTCTGGCCGGGCAGCCGGATGACCCACGGTACGTCGAGCACCTCGCGGTAGAGCGTCTTGCCGTGCCCGAGCCCGCCGTGCTCGCCGAATTCTTCGCCATGGTCAGAGATCACGACGACCAGAGTCTCCGCGAGGTGGCCGCGCCGGTCCATCTCGTCTAGCAGCGCGCCGAAGCTGCGATCGATGCCAGCAATCTCGGCGTCATAGAGCGGTGCCATCTGCGCCACGAGCCCGCGGGCCTCCGGGCGGCGACGATCGAGCGCCCGGTAGATCTCCTCGACCTTGGCGAGGCTGCCGGAGCCGGAAGGAACGCTTTCGGCGAAGCGGCGGCGAAGATCCTCCGGCGGCTCGTAGGGAGCGTGGGGATCGATCGCATGAACGTAGAGGAAGAACGGAGCCGGTCCGCGATCCGGCGCCGCCACCGATCCTTCGAGCCACGCGAGTGCCCTTCGCCCTAGCGCATCGCCACGCGCCAATTCGTCGAGGAACTCGAAGTGGTCGAACCCCTGCGCGAAGCCGGATGCCTCGGTAATGTGGGCGTTCGCGCTGAATCCCCCCGTCCGATACCCCGCAGCTTGAAGAACCTCGGCCAGCGTTTGCGCCGCCGGAGGGAGGCGCCGGTCGAGCCGGGTCGCACCGTGAGCGCCCGGCGGCAGTCCGGTGAGAATCGTCGCGGTCGATGGCCGGGTCCAGGACGACGCGGCGGTCGTCCGCTCGAAAACGATCCCCTGGGCCGCGAGTGCGTCGATCCGCGGCGTAAGCCCGCGCGTCGAGCCATAGGCCCCTACCCGATCGGCGCGCAGGGTGTCGATCAAAAAGAGCAGGACGTTGGGGCGCTTCCCGGAAGGTGAGGCCGCCGTTACGGTCTTGGGAGGGATAGGAGGGAGAGGAACCCGCGATCGCATTACCGGCCGTCGCACGATGGCCCAAGCCCCAGAATCCCCCGTGGCGCGCAGCGTCCAGCGCACCAGCCGATCGCCTGTCCCCGGAATCTCCCAGGCGCCAGCCTTGGCACCCGGTTCGAGCCGCGCCAGCATTTTCTCCGATCCGCCTTCGACCTGGGCAAGAATCTCGACGCCCGGAGCGCCGCCGCGTGAGGCGATCCCGTCGATTCCGATCGCCGCCCGGCCGTTCACCTCCAAATAGCCGTCGATCCGAGCGCCACCCGCGATCGCGATTCCTTCTGCCACCTTCGCCGCAAGGTTCCAATCGACCGGCCCCGGCGGACGCGGCGGGCCGATCGGTTCGGCCTCGCGCCGGACTTCGCAGAGCGGAAGCTCGGCCGCCAGATCCCGCGTCACCGGCCAATCGCGGGGCGCCGGTCCACAGGCGGCGAGCAGGAAGGCCAAACTTAGAGGGCCGAGAGGGCAAAAACGCACAAGGGGGATCTTAGTGGCAAGCCGACGCCCTTGAGGGTACGCTGGGGAGGTGTTGAGAAGATTCCGAGACTCGGGCACAATGGATGCCATGAAGACTACAGTGAATATTCCCGATCGAGAGCTAGAGGAAGCCATGATCTCGACCGGTGCGCGTACCAAGAAGGAAGCAGTGGTTGCGGCACTGGTCGAGTTCAACCGGCGACGGCGTTTGGAGGTGCTGGCTTCCCAACTCGGCACATTCGAGGGTTTCCCCTCCCCTAAGGATGTCGAACGACTGCGAGGCGAAGGGTGACCGAGCGAGTCTTGATTGACACCTCAGCATGGGTGGATGCCCTTCGGCGCGAAGGCGAAGTGGAGGTTCGATCACAGGTTGCGGCTCTGGTGACTTCCGGCCAAGCTGTCTTCTGCGACCTAGTACTACTGGAGCTTTGGAACGGCGCCCGCGGCACCCAAGAGCAAAAAGTCTTGAGGGGTCTGGAACGAGATCTAGAGAAGGTCGACACCTCAACGGAAGTTTGGGATTTGGCCGTCGATCTCGCTCGGAGGTGCCGTGCCGCGGGCATGACCGTTCCTGCAACGGACCTCCTGGTGGCTGCGGTTGCCCGACACCACCGCCTTCTCCTGCTTCATCGCGACGCCCATTTCGACCAGATCGATCAAGCGGCGCAGTGATCGAGGTTCAGGGCCGCGTACGGAGAAAAGAGCGCCAGGAGCGGAGTGGAACAGAGGACGTAAACCGGTCGTGCATCAGACGGCAAAAGAACAATGCCAAACGACATGCCGCGAAGTGACTTTTTGTTTTGAAAGTTGGGTAGGCCGAGCCATGAGAAAAAGCGAAATCCACAGGTCTTCAAAGCAAGTCTTGAAAGGATTCGGTTCCGTCGTGAAGGCCCTTTATGGGCTCGCTCCAGCAGTCGTGGTGGTTGGGGCCCTTTTGGCCGTGGGCGTAGTCGCGGTCGCAGCCCAGGCCGGTCCGCTGATGGTGGCGGTGATTCTTGTTATTGTTCTGATGGTCGCAGTCCTTGTCTACGGAACTACTCAGAACTATGGGGAAGCTGCGTTAGCGCTTGCCGCTGGATTACTAAGCGTCTACTCTGTAGATTGGACGATACCGCGGTTCATCGGATTCGTAGGAGTGTGGTTCACCTTTTCGGCTGTGGCTCTACTTATCTCGAGCGTTCGAATAGCCACTGAGGTTGAAAGCATATATGTTCAAGGAGCCATTGCTCTCGGTGATCCGTCTGATGCAGAATCGATCAAGCAGGCTGAGCGAGTCTTGCGGGCGGTCGGAAAGAGAAACCAGAGGGGAGACCTTAATCCAGTTGAGCGAGCCCAAATTCTCCGCTTATTCGCATTCCGCCGCATTCCAGTAGAGGTAATGGACGCCGGCCTCTCTGCGGTTGCAACCCTTTCAATCGCAACTCACACAGAACCTTTGATTGCAGCGAAATTTATTACTGATGTAACAAGAGCTATCGAAGATGTTCAAGCTGAAGATTTAGCAGCATCCTTGGCGCTTCTCGTAGGCACTATACGCGACTGTGGAGCCGCACCGGAAGAGTTCTTCCGAGCTTTCGAGAGCAGCCGCCATTTGCTTTTGGCTCGGATTCTGCCAATAGCTGAGCTACTATCACAGGTGAAGATAGCACTCGAGGCGGGCGTGCATTGCGAGGCTGTTGGCAGTTACTTGCGCGATGGCTTGAGAGGCAGGGCGTGACCGGCTCGCCGGCCAGCGCCACCAAATGGCTGGCTGACTCAAATCAGTCCAGCTTTTTTTAGAAGAGATCTGGCTTGACTCTCTGAGATGCCCCTCTTGCTCGCGACGTAGAGGATGGCTTGCCGCATTGATTGAAATTTTCTCCCGTCGACCTCCATACCTGAGCGCTTGCGATATGAGGTCTGTCCAAGGTCTAGTTCGACTGCAGCTTCAAGTGACATTCCTTGCCTTTGAAGACGGTCCTTCAAAGTGCTAACTCCAATTGCGTGTGCGTCAGCGACGGATTTTATAGAAGGGAATTCGACACCATGGACGACCATTCGTTTCCCGCGGATCGCCTCCAGCTTCTGCTGTGCAGTGACCCACTGAGTGTTGCCTGGTCCCCACGGTTGGCGGAGTTCAATTCGTACTAGCTGGAGGCCGGGGAGAAACGATACTCCGACATCCGCTTTGAACGAATCGTAGTTCTGTAACCAGCTAGCCACTACCGAGTGGGGATGGCGACGAACGAGAGCCAACCATCGGCGGAATAGGTTTGAACCCGCCTCTGGATGCTTACTCTTTTTTCGGGCATGATTTGGTATGGGCTGCCCAGTTCGAAGTCGGCTCGCGACGACATGCGGAGCGAGACCCTTCCTGTTGCCTATCGTATGTGCTGCCTCAGTGATTGAACGGAACTCCTCGCCCTCAACCTCGGTCGCGATGCCGCGCCGGATGCCGAGGGCGCCAGGTTTTGCTGTATTCAAACCTGCAGGACCCAGAGCGGCGAGCGTCTCGACCCAAAATCTCTCGCGCTCTGAAAGTACCTCAGCATCATCAATTCCGGCTTCGATAACCTCTCGAATGAAGCCTTCGGAGCCGTCTTGACGAATTGCAGCGGCGAGTTGCGATGTGGCCCCATTCCGGGCCGCAATTGTGTGGAATAGCCAACGCTGCTCCAGGCTACCATGGGTCAGTCCAACGTAGACTTGGCCCGTGCTGATCCGAGTGATTTTGTAGATGAGGCCTTTGCGATCAGTTGCAAAGCTGACCGGAACTGAAAGTGCTGTATCGAGGCCCCATCCTGCTTTCAAACGGCTCCAGATTGTCGATCGCTCTGAATATCGATTGACTTCACGGAGAAGAGCCGAAATCCCATGGAAGGATCTTCCGTGCAATTCAGGATAGAGGTCGCCCAAATAGACAAAATTTCGATGGCGCCCCCCGCCGTAAAATGAAATCCATTCGGACTCGGAGAGCGAGAGAGCATGCTCGACCCTTTCGGAATCGAGCGGTATTGAGTTGTTCCTTCGTACGCGCGACCAGAAGACCCGGTACGACACTGCCGCCTTATCCTTGAGGCGGATATAAAGCGAATGGAGGTCTACCCGTTGTCCCTCAATTTTTACCCATGTCTTTCGGACACTGTGCTCTTTGCGATAGGAATTCTGAGTACGGTAAAGCGCCTCGGAGAGAGTTTCATCATTGAGGTTAGAGTTTTGCAGAAGCTTGCGAACTCTCCCCATGAAAGTAGCAAGAGGTATCTCAGGCTGAGGCGAGACGGTGCAGAAGAGATCGGTAGGACCAGTGTACGTCGCACCAGCAAACCGGAGTTCTGGGGGAAACGTCGAGTTAGACGCGCGCCTAGGCACGGAGAAGCTCATTGACAACAGTCCAACGGCGCCCAATGCGAATGCATTTTATGTCCGGCAAGGGGATGTTCATTTTCAGGATATTTCAGAATTGAGTTTAGGCCCGCGTAGCAGTGGAGGTAAGAGTAGGCGACGAAGTTCACCTGCTTTGGATTCTACTGCAAAAGTGCGGCGCCAGCGTTTTCGCTCGGCCGGCATCAATAGGGGCGATGTGACCTATCGCCGCGGGCTCCGCACTCCTTCCCCGCCACAGGCTTGTCCTGGCGGTCGATGGGGAGTGATCAGCCTTGATTGACGCCGGATTTTGGCTCACCCGCCATACAATCCCCCCGCCCATGCGTCGCCTCGCCCTCCGCCTGCTCGTCGTCCTGGCGACGATCGCCCTCACCTTGGCTCTCGCCGAAGGGGGCCTGCGGCTCTATTTTCGGCACCAGGGCGACGAGGGCGACGTTCGTTCGATCCTCGCCAGGTCGGCAAGGACCTCGGTGGCCGACAACGCGGAGCATGGGGGCAAGTTTTCGCTCTCCGGGCTGGTCAAGGCGAGCGCGTTTCCCGATGTCATCTACGAGCTGAAACCGAACGTCTCGGGGACTTTCCGGGGGAAGAGCCTGCGCACCAATGCTCAGGGGTTGCGGGGGTCTCGCGATTACTCGACGCTCAAACCTGCGGGCACGTTCCGGATCGCCGGGATCGGCGATTCCGTGATGTTCGGCTGGGGCGTGGGGGAGGGCGAGCCTTACCTGGAGATCGTCGAGCGGGAGCTGGCGGCCCGGGGCCGCCCGGCGGATGTCTTGAGCTTCGCGGTTCCGGGGTACAACACGTCGCTCGAAGTGGCGGCGTTCGAGCACCGTGCGCTGCCGTTTTCGCCGGACCTGGTCATTCTCCATTTCATCGGCAACGACTTCGGCCTGCCGCACTTTCTGCGCCGGCGGGATGCTCCTCTCGCGCGCGGCGCCGCCCCTTCCCGGTGGCTGCTGTGGGAGCTGCTCAAAGCTCGCTTCACACCCCCTTCGCCCGACGATGAGGTCGATCCCGACCTGATCGGCCACGACACGACCGGCGGCGCGCCGGGGGAGCGGTACGAGGCGCGCAAGCAGTACGAGGGGATCGTCGGCGAGGCGGCGTTCGTCAAAGCGCTCGCTCACCTGCGCGAGCTGACCGCCCCGCGTGGCATTCCGGTGATCGTGATGGCGTTAGGCGGCGACGACGGGCGCGGCAAGCTGGCGCGCGAGACGGCGGAGAAGAACGGGTTTACGTTTTTGAACGCGGCGGGACATTTTTACGACTATCTGGTAGCCCATGACCTCCAGCACGACCGGAAGAACTGGGTCACCGTGTTTCGCATCCCGCATGACGGCCACCCGAACGCGCTCGGCCATCGGCTCTACGCGGAAGTGCTGCTCGAAGAGCTGGCGCGGCGGGGAGTCGTAAGCTCGGCGTCATCCCCACCAGTCTCCTCCGGATCGGCCCCGCCGAAAGGAAACACCCCTTGAGTCGAGCCGAGCGCCTCCGTCTGCTGTTCGCGGTCCTGTTGGTCGTCTTGGCGCTCGATCAAGCGACGAAGGTGCTGGCTCGGATGCATCTGGCGCAGAGCCCGGGGCGGAGCTATCTCGGGGGAGTGGCCCGGCTCGAATACGCCGAGAACCGCGGCGCTTTCTTGAGCCTGGGGGCGAACCTCCCCTCGGGCTGGCGCGAGGGGTTGCTCACGGGGCTCAACGTCCTCTTGGTTGTCGGCCTCACGTTCTACCTGATCCGCGGCAAAGACCTAACCCGCTGGCCGACGCTCGCTCTCGCGTTGTTGATCTCCGGCGGGCTCGGCAACCTGATCGACCGGGTGATTCGCGGCGGCGCGGTGGTCGATTTCATGATTCTAGGGATCGGACCGGTGCGAACGGGCGTGTTCAACGTTGCGGATCTTTGCCTGACCACCGGGGCGATTCTGTTCGCCTTCACCGGTGCCACCTCGGGGCGGCCGGAAGAGCCGGAGCCGGACGCCGAGGGGTCTGAGGCCGAGTGAGCATCCGGTGAGCAACGATCGCCGGAAGCCCCCGAAGGACCCGGTCGACTCCAAGGGCGACGGGGAGTTGGCGCCGCTCGCTCCGGTCCTTGGAGCCGCCTGGCGTTTTCGCCCGAAAAGCCCTTCCCCCGTAGATCCGGGGATCGCGGACCCTCCAGCAGACGAGGAGCGGCGCGCTGCCGTGGGGGAATTTCTCGGCGATCTGGCGCACACGCTCGCCGCCCGCGGCGAAGCGGAGGTCGGGGCGCTGCTCGACCGGTCCGAGCACGAGCGACGCCAGGCGCTGCGCGACCGGCCCGAGCTGGGCACTCAGGAGATTGCGGCCTATCTGCTGGTCCGCTGCCGCGCGGACTGGCTGGACGAACCGGACGGGGCGGTCGATACGGCGCGGCTGGCCATCCGGCTCCTTTCGGACGAGGTTCGAAATACTGATCTGACGCCGAACGAACGCGCGGCCCTCCTCGCGTTTTCGTGCGATCACCTGGCCGCGGCGGAACGGATCGCCCTTCGGGCTGACGAGTTGCGGCGTCGGCGCGGGCCTCGGCCTCAGCGACCGGAGGTACCCGAGGGCGATACCTATCCAATGGGTACCTCTGCTTCTTCCCCCCTTTCGGAAGTGGCCGAGGATGCCCTGGCGGTGGAGGTGGAAGCGGCGCTCGACGATCTGCGCGACGCGAGCCTGGATCGCGGGCGGCCGTACGAGGCGGCGCTCGTGGTTCTGGATCGGGCGCGGTTGGCTCTCGACCGAGGCGGCGCGGAGGGCCTGGAGGAAATCGCCCAGGCCGAGGCGGAGCGCTTTCTCGATCCTCACTTTTCGCCGGTCCCGCGCGAAGCACTTCGCAGGCTGGCCTTTGAGGCCGGGCGCGGCACCGCCGATCTGGATCTTCTGTTCGATCTGACGGGGATCCTGATCGCCGCACAAGCCGGGTTTTTGAGGTGAATCCGACTGCTATGCTTCGTGAGACCGCTCGGCGCGCCCGCCGATCCGCTCGCCGGCCGACCTTCAAGGAACCTCCATGCGCCTGATCAAGATCGCCATCGCCAGCCTCGACGCGACCGTCGGGGCGGTGCGCTCGAATACCGACCGGATGCTTCGGATGGCGCGCGAAATGGCGGCCGAGGACGTGACGCTCGGCGCGTTCACCGAGCAATCGATCGGCGGCTATCCGGCCGAGGATCTCGTGCAGTGGCGGGCGTTCCTGGCTGCGCAGCGGACCGAGCTGGAGCGCTTCGCGCGCGAGACCTGCGACTTGAAGACGGTGTTCGCGGTGGGGCTCGCGGTGCCGGTCGGCGGGCAGATCTTCAATTGCGCCGCGGCCGTTCACGGCGGTTCGATCCTCGGCTTCGTGCCGAAAGAGAAGCTGCCCACCTACAACGTCTTTTACGAGGCGCGGACGCTCTCCCAAGGGGCGCGCGGCCTGGCGCTCGACGCGGGGGGCGTGCCGCTCGGCGACTATCTGTTCGATTTCGATTTCGGCACCGTGGCGCTCGAAGTCTGCGAGGACGCCTGGTCGCCGGACGGTCCGATGCGCCGGCGCTGCTATTCGGGAGCCGAGCTGGTGGTCAACCTTTCGGCTTCGCCGTTCCGGCTCGGCTTCGTCGGCACCCGCCGCGAGATGCTCGCCACCCGCTCGGCCGACAACGAGGCGACGTTGGTCTACGCCAACGCGGTCGGCGCGCAGGACGGTTTGATCTTCGACGGCGGCGGTTTCGTGTTCCAGAACGGCCGGCGGGCGCTCGACCTCGAACGCTTCCGCGAGGGGTGGAAGTCCTGTGTGATCGACCTCGATCGGACCCGCCGCATCCGCCAGGAGAACACCACCTGGCGGGTCGATTGCGAGGATTTTCAACGCGCTCAGCCGCGCGTTCCGACGATCGACCGCCGTGGCCAGCCGACCGCCGATCGCTCGAAGCTCGCCTATCCCGCTCCTTCCGGCGGCAGCTTCTTCCTTCCGGCCCCTTCCGATCCTTCCGCTCCGCCCGAGCCCACGGCGCGCGAGGAGGTGCTCGATGAGCTGTTCGAGGCGCTCGCGCTCGGCGTCCGCGACTATTGGGTAAAGACCGGCGCCTTCAAAGGTTTGGGCATTGCTCTCTCCGGCGGGCGCGACTCGGTGCTGACGATCCTGGTCGCTTGGCGGGCGGCGCAGCTCGCGGCTCCCGGGCTCTCCGAGGACGCCCTCCGCGCCCGGGTCGGCGAAACCGTGCAGGCGTTCTACATGCCGACCCGCTACTCGGCCGAGACCACCCAAGGTGCCGCGGCGAAGCTCGCCCACGAGCTGGGGATTCCGCTGCGCACGGTGGCGATCGAAGAGGCGTTCGATCGCGAGGTGGAAGCGACCCGCGCGATGCTTGGGCTGGGCGACCCAGGCGTCTCCGATGCCGCCGCGGAGCCGAGCGAGATCACCAAGCAGAATGTCCAGGCCAGGCTGCGCGCCGGGCGGATGTGGAACTGGGCGAACACCTCCGGCTACCTGTTTCTTCAGACCGGCGACATGAGCGAGAAGGCGGTCGGCTATACGACCATCGGCGGCGATCTCGAAGGGGCGCTCTCGGTGATCGCCAACGTGCCGAAAACGGTGGTGGTGGCGCTGCTCGAACGGCTCCACGCCCGGTTCGGCTTCGAGGGGGTCGCGATGACGCTCGCTACCGAGCCCGGGCCGGAGCTGGCCGCGGCGCAGACTGCCGAGAGCGAGCTGATGCCGTTTCCGGTGCTCGATGCCTGCCTGCACCTCTACGCGGGCGAAAAGCTCGCCCCCGACGAGGTGGCCGCCGCCCTTCCTTCGCTCTTCCCCGACATCCCGCAGGAGCGCCTCGCCGCCTGGGCGAATCGGTTCGCGACGCTATTTACCCGTTCGATCTACAAATGGGTCCAGGCGCCGCTCGCCCTCCACGTCGGCTCGCTCGACCTAGACCGCGAACGGGCGCTCCAGCTCCCCGTGGTCCAGCGGAACGAGTGGAGCGGCAAGGGGTAAATCGGGCGATTTGAAGATTCTTTGCCCGAAGTATCGGGATGAACGAGGCCAATTACGTCTTCTCTGTTCCGTGAGCACTTTTGCTCCCGGAAATGGAGATGACCGATGGAACTTGAAACCCGCTTCGTCCCTCACCCCGCCAACGCACCCCTTGCGCCGCCGCTCTCCCCGCCTCTTCCTCCGCCACCACCCCCTCTGCCGCCCCGGCCGCTTTCCGCGGTCGATCGCCTTGTGCTCGCGATCCACGAGGCCACCCGGCCGCAGGGTCCCGGCGCGCGGATCGATCCGCACGGCATCGGCGACCGCCTGCGCCGCGCCTCGGTCGGTGCGGCCGATCTGCTCTCCCGCCTCGATCCCGACCACCCGGAGGGGAGGCCGCGGACGGTTCGCCTGGGGGAGCTGGCCGAGGCGCGCAGCCGCCTGGCGGAGGTCGCCTATTACGTCGATCTCGGCGAGCGGCTGGGTCTGCTCGACGCCTGCGAGGCATTGAATCTGTTCGAGATGGGCCTCGCCGCGAGCGTAGATCTCGCCGGCCGGCTCGACCGGTTGATCTATGCGAGGGGCGACGGTAGGCCCGGTGAGGCGTTTGATCCGGCGGTGACGATGAGGATCGAAATTCCGGTTGCCGTGCGGGAGGCGAAACCATGTTGACAGATTTCTGCATTGTGTCAGAAGATCTCTGCATGAGAACGACTCTGGACTTCGAAGACAACCTCTTCCGCGAAGCCAAGGCCCGCGCCGCCGAGCTGGGCGAGCCCCTTACCCGTCTGCTGGAGCGCTCGCTCCGGCTCTATCTGCACGGTGGCCAGCCGGCGGAGGCGACCTTCCGCTTCGCCCCGCTGATCAAAAGCGGCCGCAGCGCTCCGGGAGTTGACTGGGACGACCGAGACGCGCTGTTCGAGAGGATGGAGGAGCGCGGATGATCGCGGTGGATACCAACATCCTGGTCTACGCCCACCGTGCCGAGCTGCCGAAACATTTGGCGGCCCTCGCTCAACTGACGGCGCTCGCCGAGTCGCCGGAGGTTTGGGCGATCCCGGTCTTCTGCCTGGGCGAGTTCGTGCGGGTGATCACCCATCCGAAGCTGTTCAATCCGCCCCACTCGCCGAGCGAAGCGGTAGGCGCGATCGAACGGCTGACCGCGTCGCCGTCGCTCCGCATCCTGAATCCCGGACCGCGTTTTCCGGCGCTGTTCGGCGAGGCGATCCGCGCGGCCGAGGCAAAAGGGAACCTGGTCTACGACGCCCAAATCGTCGCGGTCTGCCGCGAGGTCGGAGCACGAAAGCTGCTGACCGAGGATCGGGATTTCGATCGGTTTCCAGGCTTTGCCACTGTGCGCCTCGCGCCGACTTGAGCGGAATACGCACGTCTCGCTTTTCTTGTCCCGGGCACTCTCAAGGTTCAGAGGGATGCGCGCTTAGCTCTTTGCGCATCAGGTGACCGCTCGCGCGTGGCGGGCGGTCCCTTCCCCTCCCCAACCTTCAATCCCTAGGGAGATTGCCATGAAGAGTCCGCTTCGCACCGCCGTCGCCGCCCTTGCCCTTCTCGGTGCCGCTTCGATCGCCGAGGCCAAATGGGTCCCGGTTCACAGCGTATGGTCGGACAATTCGCCGTTGGCCGTACGGGACGGCGCCACCGGCGTTTGGTCTACGCCGACCCTCGGCTATTCCTCCTCCAACTGGCAGGAAGGGACGCCGCAAGCGTTCTCCCACGCCGTGGCGTTGAGCGGCGACCACCTGTACGAGTTCCGCCTGGTGACCGTTTCGACCTCGACCAACGACCAGATCGACAAGCTCTGGGACGTCTACAAGGACGGCGTTCTCGCCTGCAATGATTGCGTCGGCCGCGTCTATGGTTTGAGCGGAGCGATCGGCGACTACTTCAAAATCTACGTCGGAACCCCGACCGGCTACGCCGAGCTCTGGCACTTCTCGGGCTACATTACGAACCGGTTCGACTACTGATCCTCGACGGAGCGGGGTAGAGGGCGCATCGAAGCGCCCTCTACCCCCGCCCGCCTCACCGCTGCCAGGCGTACGACACCTTGAAGAACACCGATCGCCCCGTGGCGGCGAGGTTGCCGTTTTCGATCGGTTCGGAATGCGTAGAGGAGGGAACTTTTGTTTTCGGTGGGGCAGCTTACCAATTCGGCTCGGGTAGGCAGTAGCGCGGGATTACCTTTGCGCCGATCGAACGAATCGTGCCGGCCAGGGTGGATTCAACTCCTGCACCGAAGATCCACCCCTCTTCTTGAGCAAGGACTCTTTCATTAGGGTTAGGAATGTTCGGCACAAAGAGACTGGCGATCTGGTCCTGCTGATCGAGCTGCCGGAAGGCTTCAACCAGAGCGAATACCTGAGCTTCATCCCGGCACGCGAAGCAGGTCGGGTCTGGTATCGGACCCAGAATTCCGGGCCAGATTTCCACGTGGAGAATGTAAGGGCCGGGAGCAGATGCTGCGGGCGAAGCGAAGCCTGTCTGAAACGGCCAGACCTGACTGTGCTCGGCGAACTTCTCGACAAGCGAATGCACGACGGGAATTCCAAGCAACGCCTGGCTTCCAACGGATCCTGAGGTGAATAGTTTCCACGCCGACTGAATGGTCGGGTTTCCGTCCTTTTGGAGTTGGATCTCGGTTCGGCGGTACTCTCCGAATCTTTGGCTTTCGGGCAGCGCCTTGAAATCGGGCTTAGTAGGAAGGAGGGAGGCACATTTCTTATCGTCTGGGCAGGACCAGAAGGGGCCTATGAACGAAGGAACGCCGATTTTTTCGTTGAGGTGAGCGGCGGCCCGAAATCGATTGTTCGCATTGGCGATGCCATTCTCATCGTCACGGATGACAGAGGCAATTTCCCTCCAGACCTGCTGCCAAGCGTCTCGACCTTCGTCGAGTCCCAGCCATGTGGCGAATCCTCTCGGGTACGAATACGCGAAGTCGAAACCGACGAGAACCCGAAGTTTCTGGCTCACCGCGTCGGCGAGAAGGCTCTCCGCAAATTCTCGCGCCTTCGTTCGGGTTGAAAGATTGGCGGTTTGCGGTGGGCCCCCATCGGATCGTCCCCAGGCAATCCAGATGCTGTCTCTTCCTGTTTTAGGGGTGGAGCTCGCACTCCAATCGACCATCAGATAGCCATCGAAAATCGACATAACGCCCTCCCTGTGAGTCAACAAATATGCAATGTTTCGGCCGAAGCTGTCATACAGTTGCGGTGGTCTGAGTGAGGATCTCACGAAATGAGCAAGAAACGCGTCAAGACCGATACGGCGTTGAGACAAACGCCTCCGAAGAAAGCTTCCTCGGCCTTCGAGAGGCTCCAAGTTTTCGCTGGGATTGTGGATAGCGGCGGTCTCCAGCTTTCGACGGAAGCCGGGAAGCGCTTCCGCGAGATCTTGCGAAGGAAGTCAGCGGAAGAGTCCAAACGGGTCTAGACATCGCGGAGAAGCAACCCATGGCACGAGCAACCTGGAAAGGCGCCACGATCGCGGAGAGCGATACGTTCGAGATCGTAGAAGGTAACGTCTATTTTCCGCCCGACGCGGTGAAGGAGCGGCTTGCATCGAGCAGCACAACGACGGTCTGCGGCTGCAAGGGTACGGCGAACTACTACAATGTGGTGGTCGACGGCGAGGAGAACTGCGATGCCGCTTGGTACTACGCCGATCCGAAGCCGGAGGCGGCGAACATTCGTGGCTTTGTCGCGTTCTGGCGCGGCGTGACCGTCGAGCGGTAAGCCCGCCGATCGGGGGAAACCTCGGGAAACTCTTCGGCAAAGTCCACAGCAGGAGGTTCAAATGGAAGACCTGAAATCGAAGCCGCTCGGCTCCGTCTCGAACGATGACCTGATCGAAACTCGACGCACCCTCCATTGGGCGATGGCCGCCGCCTCGGCGCCGGGCAAGCAGCTGATCCCGGCACGGCCGGATGCTGCGGAGCAGAGCCTCGTCTGGGACAGTGGGCGCTCGGCGTTCCTTCAAGGCCAGATCGCCGGGATTCATGAAACCTTCCGCTCCGCCCTGGTGGTGGACCCGCCCGCGCTTGCCCTGTTCGACAAGGCCGGCGACGAGATCGCCTCGCATCCCCTGGCCGGGCAGACTCTCGACGAGGTGTACGCCTGGCTGACGGTCGAGGTCGAGACCCGGATCGAGCATCCGCTGGGAAAGCCGCTCGAACGCCCCCTCCCGAACCAGCCGGAAGAGACCGAGATGCCCGACGCCGGCGTGGCGCACGGCGCGCCGTTCCAGTTCAATCTCGGCGGGCCGGCCGAGCTGGCGCGCTGGTTCGCATTCGGCGCGGGTCGGTTCGAAGAGATCTTGGCGAACGACCCTCAGGCGGGGGAGATTCTGCTCTGGCCCCACCATTTCGATCTCGCGACTCTGATCACCCTCGCTGGAGAGGGCGAGAACGCCAGCACCGTGGGCGTCGGCCTGTCGCCGGGCGATTCCACTCGGCCGCTGCCCTATTTCTACGTTAACGCCTGGCCGACCCCGAAGGAACCGGCGTTGCCTGCACTCCCTTCGGGCGGCGTCTGGAACACCGAAGGGTGGTTTGGCGCCGTGCTCGAAGGCGCGCCGCTCCTCGCGCTGGGGACGGCGGAAGAGCAAGCCGCCGCAGCGCGGGACTTCCTGGCAGTGGCTCTCGAAGCTTGCCGGAGGTTCGTGCGCGAGGCCTCCTGAAAAAGAAAACCGCCCGCCGCGAAGACTCCCACGGCGGGCGTTTCAATTTCGCAAACCGGCCGTTTCGTGCCCCTCAGGGCGCCACGTTTACCGCCACGACCGGTCCAATCGCGCCGAAGAATTCCACGCACTCTTGGATCATCTCGACCTGGAAGTCGTAAGTCCCTGGCGTGGAAGGGGCAATACCGTTGATCGTCAGGGTTGCCTGCTGCCCGGGGGCGAGGGTCGTGGGGAAATCGACCCGGCCTGGGTTCCAGGCGGGGTTGCCGATTTGGGCGAGGCGGTAGGCGTTGCACTGCGCGCCGATCGGGCTCCAGGTGAGGCCGCCGACGTTCTTGACCGTTACGGTTGCGGAGTAGGGTTGCCCCGCCGTCATGCTCGTCGGCACGGTCTGGGAGAGGATCTGCGCCTGCTTGCCGCCGCTCTCCACGTTGATTGCGAGGCTGGGGCTCGTGGCGCCGAAATACTCGACGCATTCGTGCACCATCCGCAGTTGGAAATTGAAGGTTCCCGTCGTGGAAGGGGCGGTCAAGGTGAAGCTCAACGTCGCACTTCCCCCCGCCGCGACCGGGGCGACCAGCTCGATTCGCGAGGGCTTCCAGACGGCGTCGCCGACCTGGGCTAGGCGATAGGCGTTGCACTGCGCTCCGACCGGGTTCCAACGGATTCCGCCGAGATTCTTGACCGTTGCGGTCGCTGTATATTGCTGGCCGGCGGTCATCGTCGAGGGCACGTTCAAGGCGACGAATTGCGCGTTTTTCGTGTTGTTGAGGCAGGTGCTCGGCGCGGAGTGGCACGCCTCGTTGCCGGCCGGATGGGCGACCACCTGGTAGTAGTAGGTTGCGCTGTCCGCGACCGCGCCGTCGGCGAACGAGGTCGTGCCCAGGTCGTCCGCGATCTTGGCAAATCCCGCGTTGCAGCCGGTCTCGTTGCGAAAAACATCGTAGACCAAGCCGCCGCCCGAGTTAGGCCACGTGACCGTGGTGGTGTTATCGCCGTCGGCCAGGTCGATCGTCGGCGGTGCGGGTTGGGTGCAGCCGCGAAAGCAGACGCTGGCTCCCGGGTCGGTCGCGCAGGCAATGCCGTGTCGGTCGAAGGCCGCGAACAGCTGGCACGAGTGAGGGGTGCCGTTGGCAAGGTTTCCGTCGTCGTCGTCCATCGCCCGCATGGTTTTCCACCAGGATCCGATGTTGCACCCGTTCGAGGTGTAGGTCGGACCGGTGACGCAGGTGAAAGCGTTGGTGGCCGTCGAACGTGACAGGTACCAGAGCCTTTCGAGGACGTTCCAGGAGCCGCTGCCGCCCGGTTTCGGCAGATCGCGGTTGGCGAAGTCCCACACCGCCTCGGTGGGGACGTTCGCTTCACAGTGAGGCTCGCCGCCGCAGGGTCCGTTCCCGGTGGTGCCGCAGCGGAGCTGGGTGTAGTTGGCGACGGTATGGGGCACCGCCGAGGCATGCCGGCCCCAGTCGATATCGCGCAGCCCCGTGCAGGACGTGCATGGATCGCCGTACGAGTCGCAGTTGGCCGGGCGAAATCCCGGGCCGACGCAGGAGTTGTGCAGCGTGAGGGCGGCGATCACGTCGGCATAGGCCTCGGTGTTTGCCGTGTCCAGGCCTGCGCCGTCGTTCTGATCGACGCCGTGGCCGAGCTCGTGAAGGATGAACCCGGGCTCCTCTCCGCTCGCGCCGCAAGAGCCCGCGAGTCCTTCGTAGAGCAGAATCCGGCTGCCGTTCCAGAAACCGTTACAGGCGCCGCTGTTGTTGACCGAGACGACCACCTGGCTGTTGAGCCAGGGATTGCCGGGCAGCCAGCCACGGACGATGTCCTTGCCTCGGTTGACGTGGTAGAAGCTGGTCCGCGCGGCCCGAGTGTTGCCCGTTCCGCCGAAGCCCGGCGTCGCGCAGTTGCCATCGGTCGTCGTGCCGAAGGGAAGGTCGCCTGCGGGGTTCGAGTTGAGCAAGATTCCGCCGCACGTTTCGGCGATGCCTACGAACAGGCCGTTGAACGTCGAGCTGACCGGCGATCCGCTATAGGTGTAGGTACCGGCCGAGTTCGCGCTCTGGCCGCCGCCGAGATCGATGAAAGGCATCGGCCGGAGGATTTCCGCTCCGGCGCCCGAATCGGGAGCCACGCCGCCGGTCGCCCCGGCGTCGAGATCGGTGTTGAGGAATTCGACGATCTCCCCTGTCGTGGCGTCGATCCGAGCGCGCCAGGTGCCGATCACCCCTTTGCGGCGAAACGAGATCTGCCAGACCGTCTCCAGGCCGTACCCTCGGGCGAAGTCGAAGCCTTCGGCGAAACGGTCGTCGCGCACCGCGATCGGCAGCAGATGGAGCGAGCCGCGATCGACCAAGCGATCGACCGCCGCGTCGAACTTGCCGACATAGGCCGAGAGCTTGGCGTAGGCTTGAGCGCGAGTCACCCGGACCGGCGGTGCCTCGGCAAGGGCCGACGGCAGCCGTTCGCTGCCCATCTGGATCAGGTTGCCGTGGCCGACGCGAAAGACGATTCGCGCCCCTTCGACGGCGAGGTCGCCTCGCATCACGTCGAAATCGATCTGTGTTAGTGAATCCGAAGCCGGTCCGGAGCGACCGGGGTTGAGACGAAGGTCCTTTCCGTCGGTCCCGAAAAGGCCCGGATGATCGGCGAGGAATCGGCGTGCGACACCTTCGAGGCTCGGCAAATCTGCGGTTTTTCCCACTCCGCGAGCCCAGGGGATGCCCGCCCCCTCGGCCGACTCGACGAAACCGTTGTGGGCATCGAGGTAGGCGTTCCAATCTCCGTGGTCGAGCTGGAACGCGTTCCAGGCGCGATCGAGATTGGAGGAGAGGGCGGCGCGTCGATCGGCGAGCGGCACGAGCGACTCGCGAGGCTCGAAACGTTGGTCTCCGCGCGCGAGCGCAACGAAAGGGCTGTTCGGTTCGAGTGGCGCCTGCGCGAGCGTCGCGCCGGAGAATGCGAGCCCGATCATTCCCAGCACGAACGGGCGAAAGTGGGAAAAGGCACCGAGCCGGGGTCGCATGAGTCTCTCCGTGGTGTCCGGTACTCAGCCGAAGCCGACCGTGACAAAAGCCCATTTGTGCAAGACGAAGACCAGACCCGGAGGAGGACGTAGGCCCTGGGAACTTCGCTTCTATGGAAGGTGAGTCGGCAAGAAGTGCCGATTTGATATTCAGTAGCGGGCCGAACCCCGGCCAGATGTTTCAGTCCGCCACGACCACCCGGTCCCGCCCTTCCTGCTTTGCGCGGTATAGCGCGCGATCGGCGGCGGCGACCCATGGAGCGGGCGAGGGCTCTCCCGCGGGGATTACGCTCGCGACCCCCACCGAAAGGGTGACCATCGGCTTGACCGTCGAGCTGGGATGGTCGATCGCGAGCCCGGCGAGCCGCTCGCGGGCCTGCTCGGCGAGCAGCGCGGCTCCGGCGAGGTTGGTGCCGCTCAAGATCACCAGGAACTCCTCGCCGCCGTAGCGGGCGACCAGGTCGCCCGGGCGCTGCACCGAGTCGCGGAGGACGCCCGCGATGCGTTGGAGACACCGGTCGCCCGCGATGTGCCCCAGGCTGTCGTTGTAGGCCTTGAAGCAATCGACATCGCAGAGGAGCAGCGACAGCGGCTCCCCGGTCCGGGCGAGCCGGCGCCATTCGAGGTCGAGCGCCTCTTCGAGCCGGCGGCGGTTCGCGACTCCGGTGAGCGGATCGATTTGCGATATCTGTTGGAGCGTTCGATTGGCGCTCTGCAGATGCCGGTTGGCCTCTTCGAGCTGGCTCTTGGTCACCGAGATCTGCTCGTTCAGCAGCGCCATCTCGATCGCCCCGGCCACCTGGTCCGCGACCAGATCGAGCAGGCGCTGGTTTTCGACCGAAAACGCCTCCGGATCGTCGTTTTCAAGGTTGAAGGCGCCGAGCGTGCGGTCGCCGAAGCGGATCGGCGAGACGTATTCGGCTTTGACGTCGAAGGAGACCGCCCGATAGTCGGGATCGTCCGCGACATCGCGCACCAGCTGGGGCCGGCCGAGCCGGATCGCGCGGCCGACGATCCCGGCGTCGATCGCCCAGGTTTCGCGATCCGAAACGTCGATCGGCGTGCGCGTCGCCACCGCGTGGTACGACCATTCCACCTCGGACGCCGCAGCGACCACGATGTCGACCAGCAGGAAATCGAAGCGGCGCTGAATGTAGGTCGCAATGCGGTGGAGGATGGTGCGCAGGTCGGCGCCGCCGAGCGCGGCGCGCGAGACCTCGGTCAGTACCTCGAAATGGAGCGCCCGTTGGCGGGTCGCCTCGAACAGGCGCGCGCTCGCGATGGCGCCGGAGATCTGATCGGCGATCGCCTCAACGGTCGGCAGGTGCCGGGAAAAGGCGGCCGGCCGCGGGCTTTCCAGGTTGAGCACAGCGACCACCACGCCGCGATGGCGGATCGGCGCGCACAGCTCCGAGCGGGTCCCGGGGAAGATCTCGACGAAGTCGGGGTGTTCGGCGGAGTCGTCGATCAACAGGGTGCGGCCGGTCACCGCGACCTCGCCCACCACGCCGCTGCCGAAGGGCCGGCCGTAGCCGGGGCGGACGTCGGTCGCCACCGAGCTGGTGATCGCCTCGCAGACGAAGCCTTGGCGCTCCTGATCGAGGCTGATCAGGGCGACCAGCTCCCAGCCGAACGCCGCGGCGAGCGCGTCGGTCACCCGCTGGAGCATCGGGCGCAGCTCCAGATCCTCGGTCGCGATCCGTGCGATCGCGGCCAGCGCGGCCAGCTCGCGATCGACCGTCGGCGCGGGGGGAGGACCGCCTCCCCGACTTCTGCCCCGTTTTTCCGGCATGTCTCGATCTTACCCGGGGTGGAAGGCGAAGGGGAGGGGCATGCCGGCCGCGAAAAAGTACGCCCCGACCTCTGCCATACTTTCGGCCTCGACTTTCTTTGCTCCCGAAAGGACCGCCATGAGCTCTACCGAACCCGCAAATCCAGCCGACTCTTCGAGATCGGAACGCTGGTACGACCTTGGGCCGGTCGAGGAGCTGAAATCCAAACCGCTCCAGCAGATCGTGATCGGCCGGACCAAGATCGCCCTGTCGTTTCAAAACGGCGCGTTCGGGGCGGTCTCGGGCGCCTGCAATCACGTCGGCGGGCCGCTCGGCGAAGGGCATCTGGATGGCGAATATGTCGTCTGCCCGTGGCACCACTGGAAATTCCATCGAACGACCGGCGAAGGGGAGCCGGGGTTCGAGTCCGATTGCGTGCCGCGCTACTCGCTCCGCGAAGAGGAGGGCCGCCTCTGGGTCGACCTGCAACCCGCGACGAGGCGGCACAAGGCGGCGCACGATCCACATCCCCTCACCCGGCCGGTCGAGCGCGAGGTCGGGCCGATCCGCGTGCTCGGTATCGCGACGACCGTGATGGACAACGCCTATCCCCGCTACTCGACTTCGGACGAGCTGCTCGAAACGGCGCTCCATCACGCCGGGTCCCACGGCGCGGTCACCCGTTTGATCCGCCTGCGCGAGCTGGAGTTCCGGGCCTGCGAGGGGTACTACTCGAAAAGCTCCCACGCCTGCACCTGGCCCTGTTCGATTACCCAGATGGACCCGGAAGACCAGCTCGACCAGGTCTACGAGGGGCTCGTCCATTGGGCCGACGTGGTGCTCGTCTCCACCCCGATCCGCTGGGGCTCGGCCAGCTCGCTCTATTACAAGATGGTCGAGCGGATGAACTGTGTGCAAAACCAGGTGACGCTGTCGAACCGGGTGCTGCTGCGCAACAAGGTCGCGGGCTTCATCATCACCGGCGGCCAGGACAACATCCAGGCGGTCGCCGGCCAAATGCTCGGTTTCTTCGCCGAGATCGGCTGCGTCTTCCCGCAGTTTCCCTACATTGCCCACTCGCGCGGCTGGACCGCCGAGGACATGGAAAAGAACGTCGCCTTCGTCAAGAAAAGCACGGAGCTGCACGACGCCGCGCGCGAGCTGGCCGAACGCTCGCTCTCCATGGCCGAAGCCCTGGTCACCCACACGATCGAAGGCGACCACATGGTGCGCGCCGGACGGAAAGGGTTCTCGCGCGAAGGAATCGAGACGCCCGTAGCGATCGCGGCCGCGGCGGAAAGCTGAGCATGCGGCGCTTCGCCCTCGCGGCCTCTCTGCTGCTCGCGGGTTGTTTTGAGGGAACCGCGCTTGGCGCTCAGGCGCCGCGTCGGCCGTTCCCGCAACACACGGCGTATGCCGCGGGATCGATCCTTCCCGGCAATCATTCGCGGTCGGAGCTGGATGCGGCGGCCTTGGCGTTTTATCGGCTATGGAAGGCGCGTTACCTCGTTGCCGGCTGCGGCGCGGGGCGCTATTACGTGGCGGTCAACGCCGACGGCAAATTTCCCGACCCGGAGGTGCTCTCGATCTCCGAAGGGCACGGCTACGGCATGCTGCTCACCGCGGCCTTCGCCGGAGCCGACCCGGACGCCAAGGCGATCTTCGACGGCCTCTATCGCTATTTCCGCGACCATCCGAGCGACCGAAATCCCAACGTGATGGCCTGGAAGCAGCTAGCCGATTGCGAGGACGCCCCGGACGGCCAAGACACGGCGACCGACGGCGATCTCGACGTTGGCTACGCCCTTCTGCTCGCCGACCGGCAGTGGGGAAGCGCCGGGCCGATCAACTATCTGGCCGAAGCGCGAAAGGTGATCCGGGCGATCCGCGCCGTCGAGCTCCATCCGGCCGACGCGACGATCCAGCTCGGCAGTTGGGTCTCGACCGATCAACCGCGCCATTTCAACTCGACCCGCACGTCGGACTTTCTGCCCGGCCATTTCAAGGCGTTCCGTTTCGCCACGGGAGACGCCCGTTGGGCGACCGCCGCCAATCGCGTCTACGCCCTGGTGCAGCGGATGCAGTCGGTTTACTCGCGCGGAACCGGCCTGCTCCCCGACTTCATCGAGCGAACGAACGCCGCGCCCCGTCCGGCGAGCCCCGGCTTCCTCGAAGGCCCGAACGACGGCGCCTACTACTACAACGCCTGCCGAGACCCCTGGCGCCTCGGCCTCGACGCCCTGCTCTCAGGAGACACCCGTGGCCGCACGGCGGTCCGGAAGATCTCCGCCTTCCTCCGCACCCACGCCGCGGGCGACCCCGAACGGCTGCGCGCCGGTTTCCGCCTCGACGGCAGCGATCTGCCCGGCAACGACTACACCGACCTCTCCTTCCTCGCCCCGGCCACCGTCGGCGCCCTGCTCGAACCCGAGCACCCAGAATGGCTCGAAGGTCTCTGGGACGAGGTCGTCGGCACCCCGATCGACGAAGCGGATTACTACGGCAACACGCTCAAAGCGCTCGCCCTGCTCGCCGTTTCGGGCAACGCGTGGCGGCCGTAGCGCGGGGGCAAAATCAAAATCCCCGCCGCTCAATGGATCGAGATCACGGAGACGCGGCCCTAAGCCGCACAGAAATTCGCTGACGCGGCCGAGAAAATCGCTGAGGCCACCCGGCCAAACGGTAAAGTCACCGGGCCAATCCCTGAAGCCGCAGAGCGAAACGGTGAAGCCGCCGAAAAATTCGCCTAAGCCACTCAGAAAATGGGTGAAGCCACTCAGAAAATCACTGGGGCCACACAGAAAATCACTGAAGCCACTGAGAAATTCGCTGAAGTCCCCTAGAAAACTCCTGAGGTCACGCAGAGTGGTCAATTTCTCGGTGGCGCGACCGGATGATTGGACCCTTTCGGTGAATTATCCGGTGGCTTCATCGAATTTCTGTGTGGTTTCAGCCATCCTCCGGGGAAGTTGAACGACGTGTTGTGTAGTTTCGGTGCTCCGTTACGTGGCTTGGGCAACCGTTTGAGTGGCTTCAGTGATTTTCTGGGTGACTTCAGCGAATTTCTGGGTGGTTTCGCCCGCTGCGACCGTGGTTTTGGGGCAATTTGAGGTGCTTCGTGGCGCTTTGCGGGGCTTGGTTGCCTAACGCTGCGTGGTTTCGCGGGATTTCCTGCGTGGCTTCGCGGGAAGTCCCGCGTGGCTTGGCCCCTTCGGTAGCGGGTTTTGGGAGGCTGGCCGGAGTGACGGAGACGGCGCTGGGATTTGTGCGGCGGTTTGTGTAGCGGCCGGACTGCGTCCGTCTTATCTTCCAAAAGAACCGGGCTCCTGTCGAGCTGAGGATCCCGCGGATAGGGCAATTCTTGCCTGGGGTAGCGTAAACTCTAGGGCACAGTTCGAATCCAACGCGGGATTGCGCCCAGCCAACCGGGCGTGGAGGTTGCGAGAATGTCGGTTCGGATTGGACCGATGGCTGAATCCGTGCGCCGATGGGGAGGGTGGCCAGTTGTTCTCGGCCTCGCTCTTGGTGCGGGGGTGGCTTCTCGCCAGCAACTCAGCGTTGCCGAGTTCAAGGGTTCTACAAAGGACCACGAATCTCTGATCGAAGCGTTCGCGGGGTACAGCCCGTTTGAAGTTCGGCTTTCGGGTTTCTCCGCTTACACTTCCTGCGTCAACCTTGAAAGTGCCCCGACCTCTCGCTGTAGGGCTATCCGGTTTGATGCCCAGCAAAGAAAGAACCAGCGCCACGCAGTTTTCGAAATCGATCGCTCTGGTTCTCAGGGAAGATCTTCTGACCTTCACGCGTTGGGGATCGCCAATCTAATCAGAGATCCAAAGTATCTCTTGACCGCAGTAAGCGCTCTTGAGAAAGCACGGGAGACCGCAAAAACTCACCAGGTTGAGATTCTTAATGACCTTGGTGCCGCTTACTACGTTCAGGCTCTCGAGACCAAGAGCCCGGCTTCGTTCGTCAGGGCACTTGAAGTCCTAGAGAGAGCTCACCGGCTTTCGCCCCGCGATTCAGTTGTTCTCTTTAATCGGGGCCTCGCCGAGTGGCGCCTAGATCTCGATTCTGCGGCGATTGCCAGCTTCTCAGCTGCCGAATCGGCTGAGCAGGGAACAGGTTGGGCTGTCGAATCAGCGTCCCGAATCGTGTCCATCCTGCGCCTAGAAGAACATATAAAGAGAAACTCCCTACCAATTTTGTCGAGCGAACGGCTTCTCGCCGCTTCGCCTCGGCAGATCGAGTCATGGGCCAAAGAAAGACCCCAGGATGTTCGCCTCGTCATCGAAGGGCAACTTCTGGGGGACTGGGTATCGGAAGGGAACGATCCGATCCGAGCGAACTTGCTCCTGCAAGCCGGCCTTCGAGCCGCGAAAGAGTTGCAACGCATTCATGGAGACGAATTGCCCGCCGCGACCCTATCCGTCATCGAACGCGCCACGATAGATAGGGCACCACGGATTCAAGAACTTCGTGCCGGGCATCTGGCATTTGCAAAGGGAATTGAGCTCCTTGAAGTAGATGAACCGGCCCGTGCAATCGCCGCCTTCTCGATAGCAGAAAGCACTCTGCGGTCCGAAGGCAGCCCGTTCTCGTACTGGGCGGACTTCCATCAAGGCGTGTGCGAGTACTATATGGGCAAGACCGAGGAGGTGCTACTCCGGTACGCGGCTCTTGAAAAGGAGATTGCGGCTCGCCCATACCCGAATCTCAAGGCTCGCATCGACTGGATGCTGGGTCTGACTCTGATGGTCCAGGGGCAATTCCATTCGTCGGAAGCGGCGTACGAGCGAGCAATCGACCGATTCAAAGAGACTGGCGAAGATGGCAACGCCGCGTATCTCGCTGCTCTAACCGGAAAAGATTTACGTCTGATGGGAGCCGCTGACTCCTCTTGGGTGGCACTTGCGCACGCTCTTCACAACCGTGATCTCGTGCAGCCAAAGGAGCGGGTCATTACTATCCTTAGGCACGCCGCAGAGAGCAGCGAAGCACTTGGGGCCAACCTTGCAGCCACGCACTTCTTTGATGAGCAGGTGGCTGTTGCGGGTCAGCTCGGGAAGGCATTCGATCTTTGCGACGCCTTGGTCCGACGTGCTCGAGCTGCTACAGCGAGCGCCGTTCCGAACCAGGTAGTCAGGGACCTTCAAACTGCTTTCAGTCTCTTGCCATCGATACCTGCGGCCCTCCAAGCGCGTGCAAGAGCCGATATCTCCGCGGTTCGGGGGGAGTCGCTGGTCAAAACCGATCCACGTCAAGCGATGCCGGCTTTGGATTCCGCTCTCCAGTATTACGAGGTTCAGGGGAACTGGGTCGAGACCCTGCGAGTCGACCGCCTGCTTGCTGTCGGCGCTCTCGCCGGGAAGGATTTCGATGGTGCTGAGCGATTCCTGGAAGATGGAATCCGCTTGAGTGAGGATCAGCGAAACTCAATCTCTCGATCGGACCAGCGGGCTGCCTACTTCGCGCAAGCTCAGTCGCTTTTCGAAGCGATGATTGACTTGAAGCTTCGCCAACGACTGGATCCTGACGGAGCCTTCAGCTTTGCCGAGAGAGGTCGAAACCGTAGTCTTGCAGACTTAATCCTGACCTCCACCAAGGCGGAATCACCTGCTCGCCGACTTGCGAGTGGCCGCTTCAAGCGTCTTGACGTAATTAGTGCTCTGCCGGCCAGGACGTCGTTGATTGAGTACGCCGTGCTCACTGATCGGCTCGTAATCTGGCGCCTTCGTCGAGAGAAGTCATCCGTTGTCGAGGTTTCAGTCTCTCATGATCGATTGGCAGGCAGATTGGCTGGCTTTCGTTCACTATTGCTACGTGGAACGTCCCAAAAAGAAATAAAGGCTGAGGCGGTGGAATTAACGGCCTGGCTACTTCCGCCGGAGCTCGGTCCATTTCATGAAAGCGAAGCGATTGTTTTTATACCTACAGGCCCGCTCCACGAGTTTCCCTTTTCCGCCTTGCTTTCACCAACAAGTAGACGGTTTTTGATCGAAGACTATCCACTACAAGTCTCTCCAAGTTCGGCGATTTTCGTTGCTGCGACGGAGAGCCTAGAGAAGCAGCCGAAAACGCCTCCGCGTGTTCTCCTCGTGGTTGATGACCCAGCCTTTGACCCTTCCCGGCATCCCACTTTGAGACGTCTACCCAATGCCGCTCTAGAGGCGCAGGAGGTCGCAGCATTATATTCAAACGCTTCGCGTCTCAATGGGTCCGAAGCTACCATTGAAGCGTTGACTTCGCGCCTTCCTATGGTCGAAGTATTTAGTTTCGCCGGACATAGTGCCGCGCCCGGAGTAGGTGTCGCAGCGGATGCTGGCCTCCTTCTCGCTCCATCTCCACGCCAAGAGAGAGGAAATGACACACTGACACCGAGTTTCATCTCAACTCTCCACTTACCAAACCTCCGATTGGTCATCCTATCTTCGTGCGAGTCTGCATTGGGATCCTATCCGGCGAGCGAAGAGTCGGCGAGCCTTGCTTCTGCCTTCCTCGCCGCTGGAGCGCCGGCCGTAGTAGCTAGTTTATGGAATGTCGGAGACATACCTTCCCGTGCTTTCTCCGTAAAATTCCATCGCAGTCTGCGTGATGGACTAAGCCCAGTGCGCGCACTTCAGTTAACTGCAGGCGCTTTGATTCACAACAGGAATCCAAAATTGGCGAGCCCAAGCTCCTGGGCCGCCTTCGAACTCTGGGGCGGCTTAGCTCCGTGAGACTGAGGACACGATGGCTACCTCATTTACTCTAGTTATTGCCTTCACAGGCCTAGTAGCGTTTGTGCCGGTGCCAGACAGCAATGCCCCCAAATCAGTGTGGGCACTCCTTGTAAACGCAGAGGATGGAAGTGGAAGTTGCAGCCCCAAAAAATCACATTTGCATCCTCATTTTGCACAGATGCGAATCCCGAGTAAGAATCTTTGCACTAAGGCCTCCTGTCCCCCTGGATTACCTGAGGTCGTTTCATATGATCTCGAATCCACGGATATTAAGCTAGAATCAACCGGTACGCCACCGGTGACAGTCTGCTGTACCAAGGGCTCCGAGAAGAAGGTATTCGAGATTTCGGCCGGAAATCTGACGCAGGAAGCGTCAGTGCCAGCATCGCCTTGTGAAGCCACTGACTTCTCGTGGGTTGCAGACATCAATAAGTTTTCGACCGATTTTGCGAAGGTCTGTGAGTATTGTCTCGACGAAGCATGGTCACTAATAAAAGTTCCTGCGGATCGTATCTCTGCAAGGATAAAGCTTACCTCCGGTCTGCTCCAAACAACGAGGTTAACTCGAAAGCGGTCCACTCTTGACTACGCCATATTTAAGGCAGGGTCGGGGGCGCGCGTCTACGAGAAAACATTGGCTGAAGAACTCGAGCTTACGGTGGTTCTTGAGGATAAGGCGGTCTTCCATCTTTGCGATTTTTTGCTTAATCCGGAATGTGATCATCAGAAAACAATCACTCTTTATCCAGAGAAGGCGGGAGAAGTTATCAGGGTGGTCTTGTCAAATGATGTGCCAAGGGGAAGCCCGGCTGATCGTTTGAACAAACATTTCTGGTTCTTTTACAAGTTGGCAGATGCCGTCCCGACTCCTTTCGACAGTGCCTCCGAGTGTCCGAAATCTGCATTGATTCCGACCCCGGAGAATGGCGATTTTGGCGATCCTCGCTGTCCGATGAGTCAGATGCTTCCATATAAATGAGGAATCAGCATGCGACGCAACTCGCGGAAAACCGGTGATACTAAGAGTGGGGCGAGCGAGCTAAATCTACCGATTGCGATCGCGGTTTGTTGCCTAATGTGGTCAGGCACTACGACCTTGGCGCAATCGGCAAAGCAGTGTCTGCCGGTTGTGCGGCCACCCAACCAGTTCAGCACCTCTGTGAAATCGGTAGCGGTTGCGGCAGGAGATGATGGCTGGTCGTGTTGGCTCACTCAAAGTTTTTTGACAGGAAAAGATCAAAATGGAACTTCCTGGCCAAACTTTGCGCCAACCGCATGGCAGAGGATACAGTCACAGGCTCCCTATTGGCCGGAATATCACTATGACAAAACAAAAGGGGGTGCTGACTATATTTTCCCTTATGGCTTTGATTCCGGCACGAGGCTACTTTTTTATGCTGGTCACGGAACGGCGACAGACTGGAGCTCTCACGACAAAACGATTAGGTTGCTGGACGTAAGAGTGGGAGACGAAAAACTTAGATACCTGTGGCAATGTTCATGTGACGTCATGGCACATGGCATTCCGATCGATCTGGGTGCCGGAGAAGATTACTACCGGCCGCTCTCATTCTTTTATTCGGGAGGCGGCGCCGATGATCGACGAAAGAGAAATGTCTATGCTCGATGGGAATCCGCGGCGGACCCAGGGTTGCGGTTAGCTTGTGGAGGGTCCAGTGCAATATGTGGTAATGCAGGCGCTACTACCAATCGGATATGGGATAATTTTTTGAACAGGAACTTTGACGTCACGGATTCATTCCTTGAGGGCGTTTTTAATTCGCCGTCCGGTGTTCCCCTTTGTCTTTCGCAAGGAGGAGATAAGATTAATAAGACAGCCATTTACGACCGAGATTTCAGCGGAGACAAGAACGAGGCCGCGTCATTTATGGGCCAGCGGTACTTATATTTGGCTTACCCTGTGCCATTTAGAAGGCATGGGCCCCTGCCAGTGGTAGGTAGCCACGCTACACCCAAGCTGGGTCTTTACCCAGTTCTGGCGGTGAATAAGGAGCAGCCGGAGTCAAATAGTAACTGTAAAGACGTTAAGCCTGATGTGCAGTTTTCATGTGAGGGTCAAGAATTAGGCGCGTGCTTCATAGACTCGAAGAGCGGTGCCGAGTATTATTGTGGTAAATCGGAATTTGGAGAGGCGCTTCCTTACTCTGAGAATCGCAAGAAAGAGCATGAATATATTGAGGCGGCGAAGAATTTTGTTTTAGCTCGGGGATGGGTTGTGCAGTTGGCGGACATTGCGGGATTTAGTGTGGTCATCGAGCGCGCAAAGATTGGCATGAAGGGTAATGGATTAGAACGATATCGGAAGAATGCCGTGGTCAGATTTAAGCAGAAATTCCGAGTGCCTTTTAGGGAAGGACAAGTTGAGGTGCCGGTGATTGGGTCTGGAGGGGAAATAGTTGTCCAGCTCAATAACGATGGGAAAGTGCGTAGCGCTACCAGGGTGTGGCGGGCAGTAAGGGATCTTCAAGAGACAAAAACCTTGGAACTCCTGGGTCCTGCGCAGGCCTTAGACGGTCTGTTGTCGAAACTCAAGGCGCGGCTGAGTGACATTCTTGGATTATACGATTTTCGAGAAGACAAGATATCGTTTGTTTGGGGCTACAAGGAAGAATCTGGAAATTGCCGACAGAAGGAGATGCGGATTGTATATCAGTTTACAGTAAAGCCATTCCCTGGGCTCGGTGAAAAAGGTGTCCATCCGATTGTCCTTGAGGCGCTCGGTCAAACGGGTGAAACGAAAGAGGGCGGCGATCGTTCGCAACTCGACACAAATTTTTGCGACGAGGGATTGGACTAGTTCCATTTGCCGCGGGAGGCATAGTCCGAGCGCATATACTTCCTGATCGGTTCCGCGAGGGTGCTGAGTAGCCAGTTTGTGAGCGCTCGGCGCGGCGGCTGGTCGCCGGGGCTCTTTGATCAGGCGCTTGCCGGGCATCCTCCTTGGCGAAAGCCGCAGGGCGTCCCTATGCCCCCCTCCCCCGGGCACGTACTTCTTCGTATAGTCTCGACCACAGACCGGAGAGGGCACAGAGAGGGACTCCTGGGGATGCGCATTCTGGTCGTCGAAGACGAACCCGCGCTTTCCTCGGCGCTTGCCGAGTTGTTGCGGCGTGAGTTCTATGCCGTGGACGTGGCGGAGGATGGGGCTACGGCGGAGGAGCTGGCCTCGATCAATGCCTATGACTTGATCGTCTTGGATTGGACGATTCCGGCTCCGAACGGGATCGAGCTCTTGCGCCGTTGGCGGGGGAAGGGGGATCAGACCCCTGTTTTGATGCTTACGGCGCGGAGCGGGGTGGACGACCGGGTGGATGGTTTGGACACCGGGGCGGACGATTTTCTGGCGAAGCCGTTCTCGCTTGCGGAGTTTTTGGCCCGGGTGAGAAGCCTATTGCGGCGGCGGACGCGGACGCTTCAGAGCGAGCTCTCCGCGGCGGATCTGGCGATGGACCGGGCGGCACGGCGGGTGACGGTCGGTGGTCGGCCGCTCGAATTGTCGCCCAAGGAGTTTGCTCTCCTCGAATTTTTGCTCACCCGGCGGGATCAGGTGGTCTCCCGCACCGAGATCTCCGAGCACGTTTGGGACGATTCGTTCGATTCGTTCGCCAACGTGGTCGACGTCACGATCCATCGCCTGCGGAAGAAGATCGACGGCGATCGGCCGGATCGCCTGCTGCAGACGGTCAAGGGGGTCGGCTACGTGCTGCGTGGCGAGCGCAGGATCCCTCCCGAGCCAGAGGGCTGATGCCTTTTTCGGAACTTCCGGCGCTTGTGGCACCGCCTCCTCCTGCCGGACCGAGGCGAGGTTTGCGTCTGCCGATCTTGATTCTGGTGCTCGGCGGCGCGGCGTCGTTTCTTTGGGGTACGACCTACAAGGTGTCCGAGCAGCAGCGGCTGCGGGATCGGGCGCTGATCCGCGCCACCCGGGAAATCAGCCTGGCGATGGCCACGTCCCACCTCTGGCTCGAAGAGGTGCTGACCGGAGACCACATCGATCGACGGCAGATCTGGGGGCGGCTCGACCATGCGCACGATCTCGCGGTCCGCCTGCTCGACGGCGGCCGGATGCCTCAGGAGGGGATTGCGCTGCCTCCGATCGAGGATCGGGCGCAGCGTCGGCGGGTCGAAAACCTGCTCGCCGACATCGACCGGCTCCGCAACCTGGCGCGCGAGCGGCTGCACGGTTTGGACACCGGTGTCGCGACCGGAGTGGGAACGGAAATCGATGCCCTGTATGACCTTCTGTTCGAGCATGCGATTAAAGAGGCGGCGGTGCTCGAACAGGAGCTTGAGGGGCGGATCCTGCGCGACGACGAGCGGACCCGCCGGACCTTTCTCGGTTTCCTCCTGCTCTGGCTGATGATCGTAATCGTTTCCGCGGCCGGTCTCTGGCGGCGGGAGGTGCGGCGGCTGGCGGCCGAGGAATCGCTGCGCAAGAGCGAGGCCCAGTTGCTCCAGGCGCAGAAGATGGAGGCGGTCGGTCGGCTCGCGGGCGGCCTCGCCCACGACGTCAACAACTTCGTCACCGCGATCACCAGCCAGTGCGAGCTGGTGCAGCTCGATGCGGAACCGGGCAGCCCGCTGGCCGTCCGGATGGACCTGGTGATTGTGACCGCACAGAAAATCTCTGGCCTCATCCGGCGGCTTCTGGCCTTCAGCCGGCGCCAGGCGATCCAGCCGCAGGTGGTGCGATTGAACACGGTCGTCGCCGGATTGGAGGCGATGATGCGCGGCTTGATCGGCGAGGACATCCAGCTCGAAACCGTGCTCGGCGCCGAAGTCTGGCCGGTGAAGATCGATCTTTCCCAAGTCGAGCAGGTCATCGTCAATTTGGTCGTCAACGCCCGCGAAGCGATCCCGCGCGGCGGCCGGATCATGATCGAAGCGGTGAATTTTTCGATCGATCGCGGCCTGTTCGCGGGGCCGTCGGTGGTGGCGTCGGGCGACTACGTGCTGCTCGCGGTGTCCGACACCGGCATCGGGATTCCGCCGGAGCTGAAGGATCAGATTTTCGAGCCGTTCTTCACCACCAAGACCGGCACCGGCAACGGGCTTGGCCTGGCCACGGTATACGGCGTCGTCAAACAGTCGGGGGGCCACGTCTCGGTCTACAGCGAAGTCGGCCGCGGCACGACATTCAAGATCTATCTGCCGCGGACGATGGAGGCCGAGCCGCAGCCCGCAGCCCTGGACGCGCCGAGCCTCGACCGGCGCAAGTCGGGCGGCAGCGAACGGATCCTGCTGGTGGAGGACAACGGCGCGCTCCGCGAGGCGACCGGCGGCATTCTTGCGGCCTACGGCTATCGGGTCACCGCGGTCGAGAGCGGGGAGGCGGCGCTCGATGCGATCGACCGCGGGGTCGAGCTCGACCTGGTGGTCTCCGATGTCGTGATGCCCGGGCTCTCGGGCAAAGACGTGCTCGATCGCATTCGCGAGCGACGGCCGGATCTGCCGGTGCTGTTCATGTCCGGCTATACCGACAACGTGATTTTCCGCCATGGCCTGCTCACGGGCGAGCTGGATTTCCTGGAAAAGCCATTCGCCGCCGCGCGCCTGACCGCCAAAGTGCGCGAGATCCTCGACCGGCCGCCGAAGGCCAATGGCCTGGCTTAATCCAAATCGATCCAGTCGCCCTCGGGCACGAAGCCTTTCGTTGCGACGTCGAGCTTGACCAGATAGGCGCCGCGGGCGCCCATTCGCTTGCCCGGCCGGAAGCGGAGCGGGGGAGAGACTCCGGTGTCGTAGTGCTCGAAGGTTTCGAGGGTCGCGATCAGGTGGTCGCGGGTCAAGTCGCGGCCGATCTTTTCGAGCGCGGCAACGATCAACTTGATCGCCGCGAGCGCCGCTCCTTGAGTGCCGAGGTCTCCGGTGGAGAGCTTGTGCGCCGCGGCGAGCGCGCGCCATTCGGCTGAATCGGGGGAGGCGAGGTCGAGCGGCCGGATCGGGAACGCGAGGCGGACCCCCGCGGCCAGACCTACGGGCAAGTCGAGCAGGGCGCGATCCGCGAACGCGCCGAGCGCCAGGAGCCGCGGCCGGGAGCCGAGCCGATCGAGCGCGAGCAGCAGCGCCGAGGCATCGCGCGCCGGGCCGAGGTGGAGAATCGCGGCGACGTTTTTCCCGGCGAGATCGCGGGCGGTGGCCTCGACCCACGGGTCGTTCGGACCGGCGGCCCCCGAGGTCGCCGAGTAGCGTCGAATCTCAGCGGGGGCGTAGGTCCGTCGCTCCGCTTCGGAAACCACGGCGTCGGCGAGCGGCGAGATTTCGGCGGCGTCCGAAGCGACCAGGGCGAATGTGGGGCGGACGGTTTCCTTGGCGATCGTCTCGACCAAGGCGCGCGCCTGATCGGCGGGCGAGGCGAGCAGGTAAAAGGTCTGGCGATCGAGATCGGCGTCGGCCGACGGAAACAGGCTGCTCGCGCCGACGGCCGGAACCTCGCGCTGTTCGAGCAACTCGGCCAGGCCTACGTCCGAGCCCGGCGCGCCGGAAAGCTCCGGGGCGACCAGGGCGAGAATGGGCGTGCGATCGAGAAAAGCCGCGGCGATCCGGGTGCGGTCCGCCGCGTCTCCGGTGAGCGTTTCGGCTGCCAGCTCCAGCTTTCGGCCATAGAGGCCGCCGCGCTTGTTGACCTCGGCGATCGAGGCGTCGAGCAGCGCCTTCGTGACGGCACCCGGTTCGCCGGGAGCGAGCCAGGCGCCGAGGCGCACCGTGGTGGCCGAAACGCCGGGGACCGGCTCGTTATCCACCCGTTTGAGATAAGCGATCAGGTCGGCGATGTCGGCCTGGCTCATCTGGTAGCGCGGCATGGTGGGATTGAGGCCATTGCCGGCCGGATCCAGCCCCATCGTGACCGCGCGCTTCACGCTTTTTTCGTCGTACGGCGGATGGGTACGGCCGAGCAGCGCGCCCGAACCGTACGGCTTGGTGAGCGACTCCCAGGTGATGTTCGACGGGGCGATGCCCCCCTCGGGCCGGCCCCGGCCGTCGCGGCCGTGGCAGCTGCCGCAAGGCAGGGTGGCTCCGGGGACGGCGGTCTCGGGGCCGCCCGAACCCATCACCGCGGAAATCTCGCCGCCCGAACCGCTCTCGCCGGCCAGGAACAGCCGCTTGCCGCGTGCCTCCTCGGGAGACAACGGCGGCGGCTCAACGGCCGCGGCGGCGAGCCGGGGGATGCTCAAAGCCGCGGCGAGCGCGACGAGCAGCGCCGCGAGAACGGATGGACGCCGGGTGCTCACCCTTGATCCTTCGCGACGCCTTCGACGATTTCCACGATCTCTTTCGGCTTGGCCACGCCGAGCGCCTTCTTCCACAAGCCGGTCCGGTCGTTGCCGATCGTGAAGACGGCGGAATGGGCTTCGCGGTTTTCCGAATAGAGGCCCAGCTTTCGGAGTGCGGTTTCCCAGTTCTCTTTCGTGCCGGTCAAGAAATACCACCCGGTCTTGGCGTGGAAGCGCTCGGAGAAAGCTTTCATCTTCGCCGGAGTATCCTTCGGATCGACCGAGAACGAAAGGATGACGACGTCCTTGCCCAGGCGGTCACCCGCCCATTCCTGGACCCGTTCGAGGGTGCCCGCCATGACCGGACAGACCCCTGCGCATTCGGTGAACATGGCCTGGATGATCACGATTTTACCCTGGAGCAGATCGGCGTAGAAGCGGTGTTCCGTGCCGTTTTGGTCGACCAGAGGCGCGTTCGTGAAGTAGCGCTCGGCGGGGCTGCCGGGACCGGTTTTCGATTCATCGGCTCGCGCCGCACCCGAAAGGCCGGCGCAGAAGAGCACGGCGAGCGAAAGAGAGACTGCCTTATGGAAACGCATGATTCATTTCCCTTCCTTCGGGGGGGTCTTGAGCCCGGGCGGTTTATCGCGAAGACCGTCGCGAAGGCCTTCGAGCAGGCCGGCAAGCTGCGCCGCCGGGGCGAGAGAGTAGGCGCGGGTCCAGCGCTTGTCGCGATCGTTGCCCAGCAGCAGCGACGGGGTATGCCGTTTGATGTCGACGTCGAAGGCGCCGAGCGATTTGAGCAGGCGGACGACCTCGTCCTTCTCGCCGGTGACCAGCGTCCATCCGGGGCCGGCGCCGAGTTTTTCCGACCAGGCCTTGAGCTTGGCGGGCGTGTCCGACTGCGGATCGATCGATACCGAAATCAGGTGGACGTCGCGCCCCGCCTGATCGCCCAGCAGCTTGCGCAGCTCGGCGAACCGCGCGCCCTGCGGCGTACAGATCGTGCTGCACGTGGTGAAGACGAAGTTGACCGCGACGACCTTGCCTTGGATCAGGTCGCTGTAGAAATGAATCTTCTTGCCGTTTTGATCGACCAGAGAGATGTCCGGGATCGCCGGGGTCGCGAGGACGGCCAGATCGGTCGTGGCACCGGGAGCGGCTGTCGCCGGAGCCACCAAGAGCGCGAGGGACAAAGCGGTGCCGAGGACGACGGCGAGCGGAATCCGGTTGCGAAACGTCATGGCTGCAAAGCTCCCTGTTGCCGCTCTTGCTCCGGGATCGGGCCGGTCGCCTCGACCGGCTCGGCAGGCGCTTGCGTGGTGTCGATCACCGTGGCCGGCGACTTTTCGACCCTGAGGCCGGCCGACTTGGATTCGACGAAGACATAGTAGATCCCGCCCTCGGTCGGAGTGAAACGCGCCTCGTAGACTCCGGGCTCGACCTCGGCGGCCGGCAACATGCGGCGGTTGACGCCCGGCGAGAGAAACGTGACGATCCGGACGTCGGACGCTCCGGTGAGCAGGGAGTCGTCGGCGGTACGGTTGAGCCGGAAGCGGAGAGTCATCTCCTTCCCGGGTGCAACCTTGGAATTCGGCTGGAGCGCCGCGGCGATCACCGGCGGGCGACCGTCGGGTTTGTTCGGATTCTTTTCGATCGTGAAGGGGAAGCACCCGACCATCCGGGGCGAGTTGACCAACAGCGTCAGGTCGCGCCGGCCGGCGGGGCCGAGGAGAAAGGTGGTCGAATAGCGGCCCGGTCCGGCGGGGCGCAAGGAACGGTCGACGGCGAGCACCGCCCGCGGCTGCCGCGAGTAGTTCTGAAAACTGCCCATCGGCGCCGCCATCCCCTCCTTGTAGTAATAGATCATCCGGTCTTGCGGGTTGGCGAGCAGGATGGCGTCTTCGCCGGGCGCCTGGACGATTCCGGCGGCGAGGGTGGGTAGGTCCATCCGGCCGGCCGGGTTTTGACCGCCGGGGAAATCGACCACCGGCACCGCCGCTCCTTCGTGGCCGACCTGCGAGAGCGGGATCATCAAGATGGTCTCGCTGCCGCGATGCCGGACGTAGGCGATGTCCTGGCTGAACGAGACCTGGTCGGGCTCGCTCTCGACTCCAGGGCTCTGGATGATCCGCGGTCCGGAGGCGTCGACGATATGGACGACGTTCTTCTTCGGGTTCGGCACGAAACCGAGCCGGCCGTCGGGCGAAAAGCGGATCTGTGCCAGACCCGGTTCGGCCTGAAGCCGGGCTGCCGGCCGGTCGGGATCGGACGAGACGGAGACGATCGCGCCGTCCCCTTGGCAGGCCACGAAAGCCGAGCCGGCGGGTTCGGACCAGGCGATCGAGACCGGCTGCTTGCAGGTCTTCACCCGGCGCAGCTCGGAAAGAGTGCGCACGTCGATCACCGAGACGTCACCTGAGTCGCGGCTGGAAGCGAAGACGTAGCGGTCGTCGAGAGAGATCGCGAGATCGTGCGGCCCGGTGCCGGTCGATATCGCCGCGGCCTGGGCGAGCTTCACGGTATCGATCGCCACGACGCCCGGAGCCTTTGCACCGCCGTCGACCGCCACCCAAAGGTAGCGCTCGTCGGGTTGCAGCATCACCCGCCCGGCACCCTGGCCCACGGGGACGTTGGCGATCACCTTCCAGCTTTCGGTGTCGACCACCGCGACCTCGCCCGCTTCGGCCATCGAAACGTAAAGGCGGAGCTGGTCTTTGGACAACGTCCAGTCGGAGCCCGCGCTCTTGAGGAAAACCATGTCGAGCAGCTTGCTGCCGCCGAACGTGAACAGCGGATCGACGACGGTGATCGTGGCGTCCTCGTTGAGCCCCAGGACGAAATAGGCGTTCAGGTCATGTTCAGGCGGATTGAGCAGCGAACCGCCGACGAAGCCTTGGAGCTTTTTCTTGCACTCGTCCGGATCGCTCGGCTTGGCGCCCGGGGTGAGGGCATCGATCCAGGCGCCCGGAAACAGACCGTCCAGCGGGGCCTTGGTATTGGCGTCCTTGAACTCCAGGCGAACGCGGGCCTCTTCGCCTTCGCGCAGCGGAGCGCCGGGCCGGACGGCTTCGAGAAAGACCTCGACCGCGATCCCGCCGACTTCCGCTTCGCCGATCTGGCTGGAGCCGGGGGTCGTCGGGGCGGTTTCGGCGGGGAGGGCGGGAAGGTAGGCCGAGGGGGAGGAGGAAGGGGAGAGGACGGGAAGGGCGGGAGCCCCCCCGGCCAACGCCCTCCCCGCGAACGGGGAGAGCAGAAGGCCGAGAAGGGCACCCGCGACTCGCCCTGAGGCGGTCGGGTTATTTAACACGGAAGAGACCCCAGAGTCCGTCATCGAGATGAGCCGGGGTGTAATCACGGTACAGGTAGTCGCCGGTCACTCCGACCATGCCGCCGGCCCCGATCTTGAGCAGTGCATCGAAGTGGTCGGAAGCCCCCATGCCGTCGCGGGTTCCCTTCCATTCGCACACCGGGTTGGAGCCCTGCCGGGTCGAGTTGGAGCCGGCCAGGACCGGGTACTCCTCCCAGACGTGGCCGTGCAGATCGAAGACGATCGGCAGCTCGTGACCGCCCGGGTGAACGACCCGCATGCGGACCGAGTCTCCCTTGGTGGCTTGGAACACCGGTGTCTCAGGATCGTTGTGAATCCAGGCGTTCTCCATCAGCTGATGGAACTGGGTGAAATTGCGGGTGTCGTTGGTCGACGTTTCGGGCGACCAGCCGGCCCGGAACCAGAGCGGCTCGGTGCGGTAGTTGATCGCCTTCTGGCCGGAACCTTCGGAGTCGACGTTGACGATCAGATTCGGGATCGCCGGGCCGAACGCGGGGTTGCTGTAGTCGTAACCGTCGCCCTTGGTGAAGCGCAGGTTCAGGTCGTCTTGGAACATCACCACGAACTCCCTGAACTTGCGGACGTCCGTGGGGCTGATAACCGCCGAGGCGCGCGATTTGCGGATCGACAGGTCGGTTTCCGGTACCAGGTCCTCGGTCCAGGTGGATCCCGGCGGCTCGATGATCAGAGCGCCGATCGCCCCCTTGCTCGCGTGCTTGATCGGGTCGGAGGAGGTAAGGCCCGAGCCGCCGAACTCGACGGCCAGAGGGGTCGATCCGACGAACGATCCGGCGTACCAGTAGTAGACGACTCCTTCGCCGGGCGCCACCGTCTGCTTGCCCAACTGAGCCGGGTTCAAGCCGACGTTCGTCCCGTCGCTGGTCATGATGTCGTACGCCACCAGCTGGGGGTGGAGACCGACGTCGAGCGAAGTCTTCACCTGGTCGGCGTTGAAGTTCTCGACGATCATCGGCATGCCGTTGAAGCCGTCGAGAAGATCGGTGTAGGCAGGCGGGATGTCGTTGTTCAGCTTGACTTCGATGCACTCTCCGGCCCGGGCGCGCAAAACCAGAGGCTCCCGTCGGACGCTCGGAATCAGCAGCGGCCGGCCCTGCGAGTAGTCGAGGTCGCTCTTGTAGACGAACATGATGGCGTCGGACTGGTGCAGCGGACCGACGCTGATGCCGCCGTGGCCTTCGGGCGGAGAGGGGTGATTCACCACGTCCGGCCGCCGGTTGTAGATCAACCCGGCGTTCGCTCCGAAACCGTCGTTCCTGAGAACTTCGGCGGCGGAAACCGCAGTGATGTCGAAGTGCCGCAGCGTTGAGGCCGAGGGGCAGTTGGTCGGGATGGCCGAGCCGGCCGCGCCATTCCCGACGAGCGCACGGCTCGTTTCGCCATCCGTGTCGAAAGCCTTCACTCCGACCGCGGTGGAGGCTTCCGTGACCCGATAGCCGCCGGCGACGTCGGTGCCTCGGGCGTCGGGGTTCGTGCTTTCCAAAACCCGGAGGTCGGGCCGCGGGCCGCGGTAGGCGCGGATCAATCCCCAGAGGCCATCCCACTGCGACTCGGTCGCCGCGCCCGGCTTATAGAGGAAGTCGGCGAACTTGCCGTCGGCATTGAGCGCCGGGATGCGGCCGACTTCGAGGTCGAACCACTCGGAGATGCCCATGCCCTGCGAGTTGCGCCAACCGGAATCGGCGACTTCCGCCTCGCGGAGCCACTTCATGCCGTGAACCGTCATGTTGTGCGACTCTTCGTGGGCGCCGACCAGGACGCGGATCTTCACCGTGTCACCCTCGTAGGTCCGCAGCAGCGGCGTATATGGGTCGCCCTTGTAGAGGCTCGAAGGATCGGTCAGCGGGCCGTACGGCGCCTTGGTCAGGAAGGGCGCGTACGGGAAGGTGTTGAACTCGGGATCCCATCGGTCGGTGCGGGTCTCGTAGGCGAACGAAAGATCGCCGCCGCGGCCGAGCAAACCGCCCGTGTACTGCTGCGGGGTGGCGCCGGACTGGTCGAGGACGCGCAGAGCGAGCGGCTCATTGCGGTAGTTGACCGTCTTGGTCCCTGGGTCGTCGGCGGAGACCGCTTCCGGGCAGGGAGCCGGCGGTCCGGGCGTTCCCGGAGGAGCGTTGACCGGGCAGTCGATCGGCTTCGAGTAGAGGATCGGCGGGGCTTCTTCGTTTCTACCCGGCGGGTTGATCGCCCGCTTCGGATCGGCGAAGCCGAGCGCATTGGTCGGGCATTTCGGGCTGCCCGGCTCGTAGGCGAGGAAGAAGTCGCCGAACTCCAGCATGAACTCGCGGTAGTTTTCGGTCGAGCTGCTGATCACGGCCTGCCAGCTGGTCGGGCCGCCGTCCTGCGAGAGGCCCAAACCCATGTTGGTGCCGAGGGCGGTGCCGGTTTCGTTGTGAGCCCAGGCCGAGCCCGTGGGCTCGACGATCAGTCCGGCGTACAGGCCCACCTGCTGGTGGGTGGACGGCCCGAAGTGGTCGTGGGTGAAGACGGTGCGTAGCGTGCGCTTGCCGCCCTGGAGGGTGGTCATCGGGTCCGCGTACCAGCGCTGGACGGTGGTCTGGGCGCCCAGCCATTCGTTGGAGTCCGACGCGTCGTTGCATTCCGCGGCGTGCGAGCCGAAGAACGGGTGGACCTGCGCCACCGGGCAGGAGGTGGGGTTGAAGGCGCCCGCGGCGCAGCCGTTGGCGAGCCGGATCGCCTTGATGCGCTCGCGCACCTCGGCGGGGCTGAAGGTGCCGTCCTCGTAGTTCCAACCGTTGCCGCCGCCGTCGGAGGCGAGAACGTCGAACTTCACCAGGTGGATGTGCTGGCCGAGGATGTCGGTCGGGGTCTTCACCTGGAAGTCGTCGAGCTCATAGCTGTTGGGCACCAGGTTGGTGTTCCAGAACTCGATGCACTCGCCTGCATTGGCGCGGAAGAAGAACGGCTCCGGCGGCCGGGTTCCGGCGAGCGTCGGGGCGACGTCGTTCCACAGCGTGATCATGCGCGCCTGCGGGAAGTGCCAGCCGGCCTTGTTGATCACCATGTCGAGCTGGATGTCCGCCGCCTTGTAGTAGCGCATCGTCGAGCCGGTGGGGCAGGGGTCGGCGATCGGCGCGCCGCGCACCTGCTTGTGGGTGTTGACCAGGAAGTTCTTGGTGGCCGGAAGGTTGTCGGCCCGCGGGGTGGTGTAGCCGGCGGCGTTGTTGTGGAAGCTCATCGCGGTCAGCTCGACCGGCTCGCCGGTCTCCGCGAGGAACCTCGGGGTGAGCGAAGTGATGACCTTGTCGAAGCTGAGCCGGGTCTCGACGTGGGTCGCGGTGCCCTTGACCACCACGTGGCGTTGGAGGCCGCCGTCGTGAATCGTGTCGAGAGGGGGGTGCGGGGCGCGTCGGCCGGCGATGCCGGGGACGAAGAAAGGATAGCCGGGGTTCAACGTGCCCAAGATCACGGGCTGGCCGGTCGTCTGATCGATCCGGGCGATGCCCGGGATCGGCGCCATCGGCAGCACCGGAATCGGCACCAGGCCGGGGATCGGCGTGCCGGCCAGGATCTCGTTGTCCGGCAGTGCGCGGGATTTCTCTTTCGGGCGCCCGTCGGGATCCATCACGGTGCCGAGCTCCAGCACGTCGTGGACGCGCCAGAGCGACCACATGCCCTGCGCGAAGTGGGGATAGAAATGGCAGTGGAAGATCGAGTCGCCCGGCGTCTTGTTCAGGTTGCCGCTACCGCCGTTGGTGATCTCGTAGGTGAAGCTGCCGCCCTGGCCGATCGCCTGAGAGTCGCTGTAGTTCGACTTGTCTTCCTTCGGCGTGTGCAGCCACTGGTGGGCGTGAAGGTGGAAGATGTGGTGGTTGTCCGAGCCCGCATGCGAGTTGCGGAACTTGACGTGGTCGTTCAAATAGCTGTGATAGACGTTCGACGGGTCGTCGGGGTAGAGCGCGACTTTCGCCTTGCGTCCCGGGGTCGGAGTGCAGGGATAGGGGGCGACGTTGTTGAACGACGGCTCGCCCATCTGATCGAGGTCGCTCTCGGTGCAGGGCGCGTTGGCCGGCACGTCGACCACCATCGCCGGGTCGCCGATCGCCCAGGAGGAGAGGAAAAACTCTTCGTACATGCACTCCGGGCAGTCGAGCGCCGGGCCGACGCCCAGGCGGTTCGCGATGATCTCGGCGCCCGCTCCTCCGGCTCCGTAGTTGATTGCGAAGGCGTCGCGGACGCTGTGAAGCGTGTGCTGCAGCTCCCGGTCCTCGAACTGCGGAAACGCCTGTACCGCGCCGATCTCGTCGTGGAAGATGATCGTGAACTCACGGAACGGCTCGTTTCGCTCGGGGTAAATCTTGGTGGTGGGGTTGGCGGAGGAAAGCATGCCGGCACCGGGACCGGTGATGATCGCGGTCAGGTCCGAATGGACCAGCGTCCGGGCGGTGGAAGAACCGGTGTACATCTTGAGGATCGGCTTGCCCGCATAGCGGTGGCCGACCGGATACGTCGCGGCGTAGTTCAAACGGGGGAAGCCGTTCACGTCGGTCGTGGTCGTCGCGCGGGACATGTCGGCTTCGGTCACCTGGCTTCGGTACCACTCGGAGCCCGAGGGTTCCACGTCGATCGCGCCGAACAGGCCCGCGGAGATCGAACCGGCGTCCGCTTCGCCGCCGATCGGGGCGCCCATGCTGTGGAAGACGAACGTTCCTTCCTGGGGGGCATAGAGGAGATAGTCGATCGAACCGCCGGGCGGGACGATGCCCGACGTGGGGTTCTGGCCGACGGAGGAACCATCGCTCTTGATCGTGTCGACCAGCTGCATGCCGATCGCATGGATCGAGGCGTCGCGCGTGGCGGGCTGCTCCTCGTCGCGCTGCGCGCCATCCAAAAGGTTGGTGAAATGGATGCGCAGGCAGTCGCCGACGTTGACCCTCAGCACCAACGGCCGCGGTCGCTTGTCGCGCCGCAATTGGACCTGGCCGTAGGCGAGGACGTAGCTGACGCCCGGATCGGGAAGGCCGTCCGGGTCGGCGAGCGGCAGGACGTCGCCCTTGAGCGCGTACATCATGCCTTGGGGTTCGAGGGCGCCGTATCGATTCCAGGTCCAGGCCTGGTCGAACGCCACGACGTCGGCGTCGACGTAGCCGGCGCAAGTCACCTGCGCGGAGGCCGGCAGGGCAGCAAGGCCCGAGAATAAGGCGATGGCACACAACAGCCATCGAGTTGGACGGGGTAAGGCGTTCATTCCTGTCTCCTTGGGCGACACCGGCGCCCGTTAGGTTTGAATCTGCGCCAACCCTAGGGCCCTCACCCTTACACCGGCATTACAGGAGGGCGAAAATGCCTGCCCCTCCTTTTCTGGTCTTTTGGCGAGCCGGGGTTTTTGAAGGCAGCATAAGCTCCGCGAATGAGCACCCCGCGCGGCCGGTACGCCCCGACCCCGTCGGGCTGGCTCCATCTCGGCAATGCCCGAACCGCTCTAGCTGCGTGGTTATCGATCCGAGGCAAAGGGGGCACCTTCGTCTGGCGCCTGGAAGATCTCGACGGTCCACGCACCGTGCCCGGAATGGCCGAAGCCGCCGAAGAAGACCTCCGTTGGCTTGGCCTCGATTGGGATGAAGGTCCCGATCCAATCGGTGGCCCCTACGCGCCCTATATCCAATCGCAACGCGCGGAGCTCTATGAAGCGGCACTCGAACGCCTGGCGAAGGCGGGGCGTCTCTTCCCCTGCCGCGTCTCGCGCGCCGATCTTGCAAACTTGGCCACCGCCCCCCACGGTCGCCAAAAAACGCCGCCCTATCCGGCGAGCCTGCGCCCCAAGAATCTTGAATCCGGCTGGTTCGGAGCGATGCGCGCGAACCCGAATCCCGACGCCGCTCTCCGCTTCCGGGTCGATTGCGAGCCCGTCTCCTTCGTCGATCGAATCTGCGGTCCAATCACGGAGCGGGTGGACCAAACCGTCGGCGACTTCGTCCTAGAGCGCCGCGATGGGGTCTACGCCTACCAGCTCGCCGTCGTGGTGGACGATCTCGCCATGGGCATCACCGAAGTCGTCCGAGGCCGCGACCTGCTGGACTCGACCGCCCGCCAGGTCCAGCTGATCGAGGCTCTCGGCGGGAGCGTACCGAGTTACGCCCACCTTCCCCTGGTGGTGAACGCCGAAGGCGAGAAACTTTCGAAGCGAGATGATGCCCTGAGGCTTCGGACCCTCCGCGAAAGCGGCATCGCGCCCGAGGAGGTTGTCGGGAAGCTCGGCGCATCGCTCGGCCTCCTCGACCGCCCGGAGCCCTGCCGGGCAGAGGAGCTGGTGCCGCTGTTCCGGTGGGAAAGGGTGCCTGGAGGGGATTAGCGGCTTTGACATTGCCCCCCTCCCCGGGTACCGTGGGAACCTGGAGGGTTTTGCCGATGCTGCGACGATTTTCACTCCTCGCCCTCTCTCTGGTCCTGGCCGCCGCGGTTGCGGTCCTTACTCCTGCCGTGGCCGTTGCGGGCGAGGCGTCCCATTTTGGGGTCAATATCCATGCGCCCCTGGGCGCCGACGTGGCGGCGCGTTTGGACAAAGTTCGCGATTCCGGGATCGGCTGGGTGCGAATCGATTTCATCTGGCCTTGGGTCGAGCCGGCACAGGATCAATTCGATTGGCATGTCTACGACGCAATCGTGGCAGCGGCCCAGGCGCGCGGGCTGTCGATTTACGCCACGCTCGCCGATACCCCCGCTTGGGCGACCGACGGTCCCGCCCTCACGGGGGTGCCGCGAAACGTCGACGACTGGACCGACATCTGCGTCCGCGCCGCCGATCGCTACCGGGGACGGATTCAGGTCTGGGGGATTTGGAACGAGCCGAACCAGGACCGTTTCTGGGCGGGTAGCCGAAACGATTACATCGAGAAGATCCTGAAGCCGGGCTCGACCGCGATCCTCTCGGCCGATTCGGGGGCGCAGATCGCCGGGCCGGACCTGGCGCACCTGACCTCCGGGGACAGCGATTGGTACGTCTGGCTGCGCGACATTCTGCAGAAGGCGAGCGACCGGATCGACATCGTGGCGCACCACCTTTACGACAAGGACGGATCGCGCGATGTGACCAAGAAACTTACCGATGACACGCAGTTCGGCGGCAGCCCATCTCTCTGGCCGCTGGTGAACCCCTCTCTCCGCGAAGTGCTGCGCAATACCGGCTGGCTCGGCCGTCCGGTTTGGCTGACCGAGACCGGCTGGGCGAGCGATCAGGTGGGCGACACCGCGCAGGCCGGCGATCTCTCCGGCCTGCTCAGCGATTGGTTCACCGAGCAGCCGGGGCGCGAGTGGATCGACAAGATCTTCATCTACGAGCTGATCGACGATCCGAACACCAGTGTGCCGCGCTGGGGCCTGCTGCGCGCCGACGGCTCCGAAAAGACCGCATATGCCGCGGTCAAAGGGTTCATCGACCTAGAACAGGGGCCCGCCGACGCGGCGGAATTGGTGTCGGTCAATTTCCCCTCATCCATGCGCAAGGGGTCGACGTTCACCACGACGATCACTTTCAGGAACACCGGCACGACCACCTGGACCCGGGCCGCCAATTACAAGCTGGGCGCCGGGGACGATTCCGATCCGTTCACCCCGCCGCGCAAACTGATCGGCCGGCTCGCCAAGATCCAGCCGGGCAAGACGGTCACTTTCAGCTTCCGCCTGACGGCACCGTCGCGAACCGGCACCTATACCTCCGACTGGCAGATGCTGCGCGAAGGAGTTCAGCGCTTCGGGGTCGTGGTGTCCCGTGACATCCGGGTCACGGCGCGCTAGGTGAGCGGGAGATTTGGGGTAGGGGCTTGACACGCACCTTAATCTCGATCATCTTACTCACAAATGAGTCGTACACGTCCCTCCTCTGCCGAGCCTCTGTCTCTCTCCCTCTGTAGTTAGCGGGCCGGGAGCGCTTTGGCGCTCCTGTTCCGCGTCTCCCCTGATCTGAAGTCTTCCCCCCGCGAACCGCATCTTGCGACACCGCGAACGGCTCGATCGAGCCGGGAAGGAGAGCCTTACCTTGCGGGCCCCGAATACGACCGAGCCCCCGACCTGGGAGCTGATCTACAAGCGGAATTCGATCGAGCGGCTGAAGCGCGACAAGCCGGGGCTCGACGTGATCGCGGAGATTCCCGCGATGATCGAGGACGGCTACGAGGCCGTTCCGGAAGAGGATCTCGTTCGCCTTCAGTGGTACGGGCTCTACCACGACAAGCCGAAGACCGGCCGGTTCATGCTCAGGGTGAAGACCCCGGGGGGGTTCCTCACTCCGGAGAAACTGCGCGCGATCGGCCGCATCTCGCGCGATCTGGGCGGCGACTATGCCGAGCTGACCACGCGCCAGAATTTCCAGCTTCACGATCTTCCACTGGCGAGCCTGCCGAAGGTGCTCGCCGAGCTTTCCGCCCTTGGGCTGGACACGGCGGGCGCTTGCGGCGACAACGTACGCAACGTCACCGGCTGCCCGCTAACCGGGCTCGACGCCGAAGAGCTGTTCGACGTGCGGCCGCTGCTCGAAGAGACCGCCGCGTTCTTCCGCGCCCGGCCGGAGTACTCGAACCTGCCGCGGAAGCACAAGATCACGATCTCCGCCTGCCCCCACCAGTGCAACGCGCCGGAGATCCACTGCATCGCCCTAATCGGCACGATTCGCGATGGCCGCGACGAGGGCGACCGCCGCGAGGGGTTTGCCGTCCGCGTGGGGGGAGGCCTCTCGACCTTCCCCCGCCTCGCCTCGGATCTCGGCGTGTTCGTGCCGAAGGAGCAGGCGGTGGAGGTTCTCGCGGCGATCGTCGACACCTGGCGCCTCGATCTGCGCTACCGGATGTCGCGCGCCAGGGCGCGGCTCAAGTTTCTGATCGAAGACGTGGGCGCCGAAGCGTTCCGCGCACGGGTGGAAGAGCGGCTCGGCTACGCCCTCGAAGACGGCCCGAGCGTCGAGCCCGTGCCTCATGCCGACCCGCTCCATTCCGGCCTCCACCCCCAGCGCCAGCCGGGGCTTTGGTACGCCGGTTTCCCCGTCCCCGCGGGGTTGATCTCGGGCACGCAGCTTCTCGCCCTGGCGGACCTTGTCGAAAGCTTCGACGGAGAGATCCGGCTCACCCGGCAGCAGAACTTTTTACTCGCCGACATTCCCGACGATCGGAAGGCCGACGTGGTCGCCGTCGTCGGACGGCTCGGTTTTCCGCTCGACGTTTCGGCTCTGCACGGCCGGTCGATCGCCTGCACCGGCGATCCCTATTGCAACTTCGCGGTCGCCGAGACCAAGCGGCGGCTGGGCACGATCACCGATCATCTCGCCGCGCGCTTCGGCCCTGCCGTGGCCGACCTGGCGATCCATCTCGACGGCTGCCCGCACGCCTGCGCCCATCATTGGACCGGAGACCTCGGCCTGCAGGGAACGACTCTCCGCGAACGCGGTCCGAACGGCGAGCGGCGCCAGGGGTTCGATGTCTTCCTGCGCGGTGCCCAGGGCAAAGACGCGGCGATCGGCCGCCCGGTGCTCAAGCGCGTTCCGGCCGATCAGATCCATCTCGTCCTCGAACGTCTGGTCGCCGCCTTTCTTTTGAACCGCGAGAGCGGCGAGCGACTCCAGCAGTGGCTCGCCCGAAGCGACGACGCCGATCTCATCGCGCTCTACCCGGAGGCTTGAAGATGCTGCGCGATTTCCTCGACGAGTACGAAGCCGGCCGCCTGGCCGCCGATCTCGACGGCGCCGAGCCGCAGGAGATCCTGGAATGGGCGCTCGACCGCTGGGGCGCGCAGCTCGCGATCTGCACAAGCTTTCAGGCCGAAGGAATGGCGCTGCTCGACATGGCGTGGCGAATCCGACCGGACGTGAGGGTTTTCACGGTCGACACCGGCCGGATGCCCGAGGAGACCTACGAGGTGATGGAGCAGGTCCGCGCCCGCTACGGCGTCTCGATCGAGGTGCTGTTTCCGGACGCCCGCCAGCTTGAGACCCTGGTGCACCGCCAGGGCCCGAACGGCTTCCGCGGCTCGGTGCCCCAGCGTCTGCTCTGCTGCCACGTGCGCAAGGTCGAGCCGATCCGCAAGGCTCTCGTGGGTCTCGACGTCTGGGTGACCGGCCTTCGGCGCGACCAATGGGCGAGCCGCGCGAACCTGCGGAAACTGGAGATCGACCACGACCACGGCGGATTGACCAAGCTCTCGCCGCTCGCCGACTGGAGCGCGGAAGAGGTGCTGGACTACGTGCGCGAAAACGATGTGCCGGTCCACCCGCTCTACGCCCAGGGGTTCACGAGCATCGGTTGCACCCCCTGCACAAGGGCCACCCGGGCAGACGAGGACCCGCGCGCCGGCCGCTGGTGGTGGGAAACGAACGCACCGAAGGAGTGCGGCATCCATTGCCCGATCGAAACCGGCGGCTTGGAGCACGAGATCGAATCGCTGGTCGCCGAGGAGGTCCGATGAGCGCCATCCTGACCGCCCCAGCGATCGAGGCGAGACCTTCGTCGGCGCCCCCCGCGCCGGAGCGATTGGCGATTCCGGCGCTCCACCGCGGCGACCTGCTGGAAGAGTTGTCAGCCTACACGGCGACCGTCCACGCCTCGACCGAGCGTTCGGACTTGGCAAGGCTTGCCGGATCGATTGCCACGGGAGAGGTCCCCGGAACCCTCCAGGCGCCGCTCGCGCGGCTGCTCGATCTGTCGCTCTCGACCGGCCGCGCCCGCAGGCTGCACGGGCCGGAAGCCGAAGGGGCGTTTCTCGATCTCTACAAGAAGACCCCCGCCGGTCTCGATCTCGTCCGCCGCGCCCGCGAAGCGGAAACGGCGCTGGGCGCCCTGGTCGGCACGACGCTCACCGGGATTTCGATCGCGGGCGGCAAGCCCGGCAGGGTACGGATCGAGCTTTCGACCTCTGTCGCGCGGCTGACGGTCGATGTCGACCGGTCCGGCGTCTCGGTCGAAAGCGTGGCGGTCGAGCTGTAAGGCTCGGGAGAACGATGCCATGTCGTCCTATCCGGTCACTCTCGACCTCGCCGGCCGTCTCGCCGTGGTGCTCGGCGCCGGCCGGCCCGCGCCGGAAAAGATCGACGGTCTGCTCGCGGCGGGAGCGCGCGTTCGCCTGATCGCCCCGGAACCGTGCGAGCGGTTGCTCGGCCTCGCCGGAACCGGCGCGATCCAACTGCTCGCCCGGACCTATCGGGAGGGCGATCTTTCGGGCGCTTGGCTGGTGATCGCGATCCCGGAAGAGCTGGAGCCCCAACTCCCCGCGATCGCCCGCGAAGCGGAATCGCGACGCATCTTTTTAAACGTCATCGACCGGCCGCCGCTCTGCACCTTCGCCGCCCCGGCCATCGCCCGCCGGGGTGACCTCACGGTCGCGATCTCGACCGCCGGCCGCGCTCCCGCGCTCGCCGCCCGGATTCGCGATCGAATCGCCCGTCGCCTCGGGCCGGAGCTTGAACGGTTCCTGGAGATCGCCGCCCGTGCCCGTGCACCGCTCGCCGCCCAGCGCCCCGATTTCAGCGAGCGCCGCACTCGCTGGTACGCCCTGGTCGATTCCGACGCCCTGCGACTGCTCCGCTCAGGTCGAGAGTTCGAGGCGCATCGCCGGTTCGAAGAAATCCTAGGAATCGAGTTGCCCGAGGCCTGGCCGTGAACACCGAAGCGATCCGCTTCGACAGAATCGGCCCGGTCGAACCGGGACGTCGCGGCCACGTCTGGCTGGTCGGTGCCGGCCCGGGCGATCCGGAGCTAATTACCGTTCGCGGCCTCCGCTGCCTGCGCCGAGCCGAGGTGCTCCTCTACGACCGTCTGGTGAGCCCCGAGCTGCTCCTCGAAGCGCCCCGGACGGCGCTCCGCATCGACGTCGGCAAAGCTCCCGGTCGCCACGCACGAAAGCAGGAAGAGATCTGCCGGCTGCTGATTCATCACGCCCGCGCCGGCCGCCGCGTGGTGCGCCTCAAAGGAGGCGACCCGTTCGTCTTCGGCCGCGGCGGAGAAGAGGCGCTCGCCTGCGCCGAGGCCGGAATTCCCTTCGAGATCGTCCCCGGCATTTCGAGCGCCATCGCCGCCCCCTCCGCCGCGGGCATCCCGATCACCCACAGAGGGGTGGCGGGCAGCGTCGCGATCGTCGCCGGTCACTGCACTCCAGGCGCCCTGGAGCCCACCGATCGCATCGACTGGCCGGCCGTCGCCCGGCTTGACACGATCGTCATCCTGATGGGACTCGGCCGCCTGCCCGAAATCGCCGCCGCCCTGATCGCCGCCGGCCGTTCCCAGGAAACCCCGGCCGCCGCCATCGCGAGCGCCACTCTTTCCACCCAGCAGACGGTGGTGGGAACTCTCGCCACCCTAGAGCGATTGGTCGCCGAAGCCGGCCTCGAAGCTCCTGCGGCGCTGGTCGTTGGAGATGTCGTGCGGGTGGGGGAGAGAATCGCCGAAGCGTGCTATGCCTGGGAGGCCGAGGTGCTGGCGGTGGGTTACGCAGGAACACCGGTTGATCTACCTCGGGGCGCACGAGACGAGCTACTTACTCAAAGCCCGCTGACAATCGCCCAAGGCAGGTAAAACTCTCCCGACCCGAACGGGCCGGGAGAGCCGAGATCCCCGTTGTCAGGCTCCGGTCAGGGGTTGCAAACCGGAGTCAGGTAGTAATTGTTGGCCCAGATAAACGGCACCTGGTTGCCGCCGGGACCCGCCTGGACGAGACAGTTCGCGGTGTCGAACGTTGGTGTGATGCTGGTGCCGTTCAGGTTGTTATAAGCGATGTGCGGGCACGGGCCGCTCGGGTGCCAGACAGTCTTGTAGTACATGTTGCCGTTGAAGACGAACGGCGTCACACCGGGCCAGGTGAACATGTAGCAGTTGGCCCCGTCATAGGTTCCGCCGAACGGACAGGGGTTGGCCCCAGGCGACTTGGAGATGTAGTAGTTGCCGCCCCAGATGAACGGGTTCGGTCCGCCATTGGCCGATGCGATGAAGCAGTTAGCGCCGTCGAAAGTCGGCTGGATGCTGGTGTTGTTGAGCATGTCCCAGACTGCGTTGGGGCATTGGCCGCCCGGATGCCAGAGAGGCTTGTAGTAAAAGGCGCCGTTCCACACGAAGGGATCGTTGCCCGGCACCGACCACATGTAGCAGTTCGCGCCGTCGTAGACGCCGCCGGAAGGGCACGGGTTGGTGCAGGAGACTGGGAAGGTATTCACCGAGCAGCGGAGCGCGTCTTCGTCGTCACCCTCGATCGACCGTGCGTTGTCGAAGTAGTCGGCGCGCATGGTGGGCCGGTTGAAGATCGGATGCTTGTCGGTATGGTGAATTCCCAGGGAGTGGCCCAGCTCGTGGGTGGCGACCGCACGGATGTCGAAGTTGGTATTGCTGACCGTCCAGTTTTCACTGTTGTTGAAGGTGACGTCGGTTTCGACGATCACCTGCCCCGCGACCAGAGTCAAAGCGGTCAGAGCCAGGCAGTTGCCCGTGCAGCCGTTGCCGACCGCCCAGACCAGAGAGTTCGTTCCGTCGGTTGTAAAGCCGGCCCCGGTGTCTCCCCCGTGAATCAAGTTGTAGTCCGTGCCGGACACACCGTTCCACTCATTGATCGCATGATCGAGACCCGTTCCGGCGTTGCCGCCGATGCCCGCCGGGTTGACGTGCCAGACGATGCTCCGGATGTTCCAATGCGTAAAGCCTCCGGAATCATTGCAGGGCACCTGCAGTCCCGCGGTCACGGTTCCGGTCGCCGTGTTCTGAATCATTCGGAACGCGTGCGCAGGGGCCGAAACGGCCAAAGAGAGAATCAGGCCGGCGGGCACGAACTTGAGCAAGCGAGCTCCGACGAACTTCATTTTCCACCTCCGTCGGTACCCGAGGCGACGATCGATTGGATTGAACGGACCAGATCGGTGAGAGCCATGCCTTTCGATCCTCCAGGAACGTCGGCATCTCCCTCTCGTTCTTCGTCGTCGGGGATCAACGATTCACCGGCGGCCTGGCTTACTGCCCAGACAACGCCGTTGCGAGTCTCCAGATCGAACGCTCCTTGGCAGTGCTCGGCCACCGTGGTCACCGCGCTGGACCCCGGCAGCTTCTCCTCGCGCAGGAAGAGCACGTAGCTCCGCCCGGGGATCAGGTTGGCGCTTCCAGGAATCAACGTGGTGTATTTCCCGGCGGTGCCGCCCATTTGCGTGATCGTAAGGGTAGAGCCGACCCGGCCTTTGAGCACTTGGCTGGCCTGAAGTCGGAAATCGGTAAGGATCAGGCTGTTGTCTTGGTTCCAGTGAGACGAGGCGCCCTCGACGCTGACGACCACGATGGTTCCATTGCCTGTCACCAAGTTGTTCAAATCGGCCCGCTTGAGAGTGAGAGCATGGGCAGGTACAGCCAGAACCCCGGCCAAGGCGAGAGCCCCAATGCCGGCCAAACAAATTCTTCTCGATGTCATGTGCCGTTCCTTATTCGGTCGCTTCAAGCCTGCAAAGGCGCAGACCTCCGGCACGGCCTGGAGAGCGGGACTTCGATCAACCGAGTCCGCTCCCGACCAGGCACCGGACCTCGCGTCCTGTGCCGAAGAGCTTCCAAACTCTCGTGTGTGAACGGACCCTACTTTCGAGACATTCGCCCGGCCTAACCAGGGCGGTCTCCCATCAAATGAGTTTCGGCTCGGCCAAATCGAAGCGGCGATCTTCAACCATTCGACCCGATTTTGTTCTAGAATCCCAACAACGGCCGGAGAGGATGCCCCCTCTCCGGCCGGGGTGATCACCGAATTAGACCTCGGCGCTCACGGACAACCCTTCACTCCCCTTGGCGTCGGCCGGAGTTTTCGCTTTGGACTTCGCCAAGGGAGCCTTCCCTCCGCAAATCCTGAGGCCGTATGCCGAGCTTCAACAGCTCAGGGTTCCCAAAATCCCATCGATCGTTCCCTGCGAAAGCGAGTGGTACCTCGGCCGGGCCGTCTCGTAGATCCGGCGCCCTTGGGCTAAACCCTCGGGGGTTTTCGCCAGCTCGGTGTATAACGGCTTCAGGAACTTCCTCCGGCCCACCGTCATCAGAAACCGCTCCAGCGCCCCCTCCGCCGCCGTGTATTTCACTTCGATCGCGCGGAGCAGCCAGGCGGCGAGGATTTCGGCGTTGGTGCTTTCGGTGAGGTGGAATTGGGAATCGAGTGCCGCGAGCTTTTCGAGGTCGAGCGGGGCGGCGAGGTTGCGGATGAAGTGGAGCCACTCGTGGGTGCTCCAGCCTTGGGTGGCGAGATCGGCGGGGGCGGTTCTGGTTCGCCAGGCTTCGATTTGGGCGGCGACTCTTTGGAAGGCGTCGGAGTGGGGTTGGGGCCGGTTTTCGGGGACGCCGGGATGGAAAACCCAGGTGTCGATTTCCAGTTTCTTTTCGAGATCCGGATCGTCGCCGATCAGGCGTTCGCGCAGGTCGGCGAGGCAGGTCGCGGTATCGACGGAGTGGAAAGCGTGGCGGTCGAAATAGCTGGTGACGAAGGCGTCCCAGCGCGCGCGGCCGACGTTTTCTTCGATCCAGCGCAGCAGTAGCGCGCCTTTTTCGTAGGCGATATCGGTCATGCCATCGTCCGGATCGCGGCCGGCGAGGTTGAGCCGGAGGCAGGTGTCCGGGCTTTCCGGTCCGCCGAGCAGCGCGATCGTTTCGGCGAGATCCTGCATCGCGAGCACCTGCTCCATCTCCTCGAAGTCTCGACCGTAGACCTCTTCCATGATCCGGCGCTCGAAGTAGGTCGTGAACCCTTCGTTCAGCCAAAAATCGTCCCAAGAGGCGTTGGTCACCAGGTTGCCCGACCAGGAATGGGCCAGCTCGTGGGCGACCAGCGAGACGAGCGAACGGTCGCCCGCGAGGATGGTCGGCGTTGCGAACGTGAGGCGGGGATTTTCCATCCCGCCGAACGGGTAGCTGGCGGGGAGGATCAGCAGGTCGTAGCGCCCCCAGCGGTAAGGGCCGTACAGCTTCTCGGCGGCGGCGATCATGCGCGGCGTGTCTACCAATTCCCAGTGCGCTTTTTCGATCACCGAGGGGAGCGCATAAACGCCGCTGAGCGAATCAAACGACCGGAACGCCAGATCGCCGACCGACAGCGCGAGCAGGTAGGAGGGGATCGCCTGCGGCATGCGAAACGTGTAGGTGCCGGTTTCGGAAAGCGCCTGCGGGTTCTCGGCGCTCATCAGGGCGAGCAGGTCGGCGGGCACGCGAATCGTCGCGTCGTACGTCATTCGGACGCCAGGCGAGTCCTGGCAGGGGACCCAGGTGCGCGCGAGGATCGCCTGGCTCTGGGTGAACAGGAACGGCCGGGAGCTGCCGGCCTGCGCCGGATCGAGCCACTGGAGCGCCGCGGCTTCCGGCCGGGTCGAATATTCGATGCGCACCGCCGTCGTGTCCGGAGCGACCTCGATCGTAAGCGGCCTGCCGAGGTACGGCTGATCGTCCCCGAGCTTCACGCTGGCCTCGGCTCCTCCGGGCTGGAGCGTGACTCGATGGATGTCCAGATCGCGCGTGTCGAGCCAGAGGGCTGAAGCTTCCTGGTGGCGAGCCTTCCGAGCGAGCCGGAGGGTGGCCGAGCCGGCGAGTGTCTTCGCCTCGAAATCGACGGTCAGATCGAGACTCAGGTGATCGACTGCGATCTCGTCGGGACGACCGCAGGAATGGAGGTCGCGGAGCGGTGCGGCGGCGGTCATTGGGGCGGTCATGGGCATTCTCCTCGCGGCGAGAAGGAGGGTTGAGCGGACCTAACCCGGCCAGATCGAAGCGGCGATCTCCGCCAGCTCGTGCGCGTCGGGCGCGGGGACGGGCGGCTCCCCGGCGTCGAGCGCACGCTCCAGCCGGGCGATGATTTTGAACAGCTCGGGGCGGCTGACTTTGGCCCCAGGCCCTTTTTCCTCCAGCCGATCCAGCGAGGCGAGCGCGAGCCGGGCGGGTAGGGCGTTGAAGGCGACGATGCCGCGAACGGCGCCCGCGAGCTGGATCGTCCGGACGTATTCGCCCGCCAGGCCGAGATCGCGGCGGGCGAGCGCGAACACCTCCTCGCGCGGCACGTCGGGCGGCAGGTAGGTTCGCCCCTCGACCGCATCGCCCGCGGCGTCCTTCAAAATATTGACCAGTTGCAGCCCCTCGCCGAAATCGCGCGAGCGGACGCGCAGCTCCTCGGCCACCGATTGCAGCTCCGGCCGGTCGAGCAGCAGTAGTTCGGTGAGCAGCTCGCCGACAATTCCCGCGACTACGTAGCAGTAGTGGCGCAGGTCGGTGAGGTCGACCAGAACCAGCTCGCCCCGGTCGGTCATCCGGTCGACGAAATCGGCCATGCCGAGCACCGTGCGCAGCGTAGAGGCCCGCACCAGCTCGCTGGCTCGGGCGCCCAGCGCATACGCGGCTTCCAGCACGGCGGGCATTCGGACCATCAGCTCGCGGTAGCCCGGCTGCGCGCAGGGGACCGTCTCGCTCCAGAGCGCGGCGAGCCTTTCGGCCTCGGCCGGCGCGGGCGTTGCGAGCAGATGGCCGAACTGTTCGAGCGCCTCGCGGCGTTTCTCGCGCGGCCAGGTCGCGGCGTCCTCGAACGTGTCGGCGATGCGGAACAAAAGGTAGGCGAGCGTCACCTCGCGCCGCGTCGGTTCGGGCAGGTGTGGAATCGACAGCGCGAACGTCCGGCTGGTCTTGCCGAGAAGATCCTCGAAATCGGTTTCGGCATCGAGGGCCGGATCGACGATTGGATCCACGGCCGGGCTCGCGGGTTCGGTGGACATTTCCGGGAGGATAGCAGGCCGGACCGCGCGGTTTAGCCGATTCTCGTACCTGGCAAATCTTCGCCACGGATCGCGGCGGCCAGCCGGCCCGCCGCGCGCCCATCGAGGATCGTCGAAGGAATGCCGCGCCGGGCAAGCGCCAGGCATGTTTCAAGTCGCAGGCGCATTCCGCCGGTGACGTCCGTGCCGCGCGCCGCGCCGATCGCCGCGTCTTCGAGCTTCGAGAGCCGGGGGATCGTCGTACCCGCCGCGTCGTACACCCCGTCGGTCTCGCCGAGCCAGAGCGCGCGGGAGATCTCGATTCCGAGCGCGGGCAGGCCGCGCGCGATTTCAGAGAGCACCGCCTCGGTCGAAGCGATCGAAGCGCCCCAGGTCCGATCGAGCACGACATCGCCGTAAACCACCGGCAGCAGGCCGAGCCGCAGAGCGTGTGCGAGGGGGCCGAGAAAGCAATCGACCGGGGCGCCGCCCTCGGCCAGCAGAAAACTAGAAGGCGCGAGCGAAAACGGCGCGAGCCCCGCGGCGCGGAGCGCCTCGACCACAAGAGAGTGGAGCGCCGCGGCCCGCTCCTGCGTGCGGCTCGCGCCCGCGAGGTTTCGGGGATCGAGAGGACCTTTCCCGAGACCCGCCGCCGCAGCGGCCACGTGACCAAACGAACCGCTGCCGTGCCCGAGCACGATCCGCTCGCCGTTCGCCTCCGCCGCCTCCCGCGCCGCCGCGATCTCTCGCGCCAGCCGTTCGATCCGCTCCGGATGCGCCTTCTCGGGGGTTTCCTTGTCGGTCAGCAAGCTGCCGCCGAGCTTGATCAGGAGGGCGCGCATGGTTGGGGATTCTATTTGAACCCATCGCCGCAGGGCGTAGAGACGCTCCAGTACCCAACCACGACAGAACCGGGTGCTGGCCGTCGGGGCGTCTCCTCGCGCGAAAACGCATCATCCATCGCCCACGGTCGGCAACGCGCGAAGGGTGCCTGCATGTGGGGTTGCGCGCACGACGACAACCGCCTCGGATTGCGGGGGTACCGGATAGGTTCTTCCGGCCGATTTCACGCTGACCCGGTTCGGTCACGCCGCTGCGGGTGGCGCCGGGTAGTTGCGTCCGGGCGGTTCCACGCTGACCGGTTCGGTCGCGCCGCTATCGGAGACGCCCCGACGGGCTGGCACCCGGTTCTGTCGTGGTTGGGTACTGGGGGCGTCTCTACATTCTTGAGGTGAGGTCAGATCAAATGCTCCGTCAACCGCTCCGGCCCGTCGCCTACGGCGTCGCGGATGACGAAACCTACGCTGGGAAGGCTTTCCAGGCGGTCGACGAGGTCGGCTTCGGATTCAGGCTCGCAGATGACGTGGACGTTCGCTCCAGCGTCCATGGTGGACCAGACGGCGAGGCCTTCTTGGCGCAGCTCGCGGACGGCGCGGAGGACTTCGATCGAGCCGGGGCTCCAGTAATGGATGGCGGGGCGGGATGACATGGCGACGAGGTGGAGGTCAATCGCCTCTTCTTCGATCGTGGCGCCAAGGAGGGCGAAATCGCGGTCGGCGATCGCGCTGCGCACTCGGTTCAGCCGGTCGGGGATCAGCTCCTGGCGGCGGGTGTAGTAAGGCGAGGTCTGGGCTAGCGCGTGACCGTCGCGGGAGGAGACCGATTTTGGACCGATCTCGACCACCGCGATGATGTCGCGAAGATCCCAATGCTCGGCCGCGGCGAGCGGGCGGGCGAAAGAATCCTCGTCCTGGGTGCCCGACCATTCGACGTAACCGCCGAGCACCGAGCGGCAGGCCGAGCCCGAGCCGCTCCTCCGGGCGAGGAGCGACGCTTCGCGCGGCGAAAGGCCGCGGCCGAGAGCGCTCGAAGCCGCGAGCGTCAAGGCGGAAAAACCGGAGGCGGACGAGGCGAGGCCAGCCGCGCTGGGAAAGTTGTTGCGCGTTGCGATGCGAAGCCGGCCGGCGCCCGGCGGGACGCCCAGCTCGCCGCGCAGGCGATCGAGATGGCGGAGGATCGGTCCGGCAAAATCCGCTTTCGGCGCGATGAAGCCACCGTCGGGTTCGGTCAGCCAGATCTCGTCCTCCGCCGCTTCGATCGGCTCTGCGGTGCAGGTGGAGACGCAGCGGCTCAGAGTCATCGAGATCGAAGGGTTCTTCGGCAGGCAGAGCGCGGCGTCGCTCACGCCCCAGTACTTGATGAAGGCGATATTGGCGGGCGCTTCGAACGTGGCTTTGCTCATCCAGGCTCCTCGGATTCTTCGATTCGCAAACCTTGCGCCCCGAGCGCGACCTCGCGTCGGGTATACCCTTCTAAAATCGCCTGCGCATCGCCATCCTCGGGCATCACCACCAGGAGCGAGCCCGCGGATTCGCCGCTCGCCGCGCCGGCGCCCGAGATCTTCGCCGCACCGCCCGCCTCTTCGATCGCCCGCACCCGCCGTGCTACCGTTTCCGGCACCGCGCCCATCGAGTCGAGACAGGCCTCCGCCTCGCGGATGGGGTCGATCAGGTTACGGCGGCTGCCGCTGGGAGTTTCGAGCTCGGTTCGAAACGCGCGCGTCGCCCGCTCGAAACGATCGAGTGTCTCGTCGAAGCGGCGAGGATCGCGGTCGCGCACGCGGCGCACCGCGGCGACCACCTCGCCGGTCGACTCGCGCGGCCTGCCGGTATCGTAGACCGCGATTTCGGAGAGGAGAGGCGAAGCGGAATCGAGGGTGGTGAAGCTCAGGCGGTCGGGGTGCTCCGTCGTCCGCTCCGCCCAGACCAGGCCGCCGCGGACGACGGTTTCGGTGTCGATGCCGGAAGGCCGGCCATGCTGGCACCGTTCGACGTCGAGCGCCGCGGCGAGCAGAGCGTCGCGGCCTGTCGTGGCGCTGCCCATCGCCGCTTCGAACGCCGCGAGAACGCCCACCGCGGCGGCGGCCGAGCTGCCGAACCCGCTGCCCACGGGCAAGTTCGAACGAACGTCGATTTCGATGCCCGGCAGCTCTCGCGGCGAGAGGCCGGCGCGGGATAGGGCCGCGCCGAGAGCGACTTTCACCAGGTGGGCGGCTTCCGTGCCGCGCACGGCCGAAAAATCGGTCGCGGGTTCGGTGTCGAAGCGGCTCCAGGCGGCGAAGGCCCGCGACGCGTGCTCGGCGATCTCGGTCCAGGTGGTCTGCTCGGTATGAGCGATGCCGGGTAGCGAAAGCGAAACCCCACTTGCGCCGATGGGAACCACCGTGACGCTCAGGCGTTTGTCGATCGCCGCCGCGAGCGCCGGTCGTCCGTAGACGACCGCGTGCTCGCCGATCAGAATCAGCTTGCCGGGAACGGAGACGCGGACAGGGCGCACGAAGCTCGGAGGGCCGAGCGTTAGTCGAACGAGAGAGCCGGCCGCTCGACGCCGCGTCCGAGCTTTTCGTGGGCGCGCGCCAGGTCCTGCGAGGTGAAGGCCGCCATCAACGACAGCTCGCCCGCGAGCACCGCGGCGCCGAGGATCTCGGCCAGCCGCATCGCGGCGACGCCCGGGCGCTCCGGATCGGGGGTGACGCCGAGGATCGCGAGCGCTTCGCTCTGAGTCTGAAGGCCGGTGCCGCCGCCGATCGCGCCGATCGGCACGTCGGGCAGGAACACCGAGGCGAACACCGAGTCCTCGCCGCGCGGCTCGATGCAGGTGACGCCGAGCGACCCTTCGACCACGTGGGCGGGATCCTGGCCCGTGGCGATGAAGAAGGCGGCGAGGACATTGGCGAAATGGGCGTTGTAGCCCTTGGAGCCCGACGCGATCGAGCCGAGCAGGTTCTTCCTGTATTGCACCTCGACGAGCGCCTTGGCGTTGGTCTTGAGCACGTCCTGCAGCACCTGGGGACCCAGCACCACCTCGGCGTAAATGCGTTTGCCGCGCCCCTCCTGAAAGTTCAAGTCGGCGGCTTTCTTGTCGACGCAGTAGTTGCCGGAGAGGCCGATGCACGGCACGCCGGTCGCCGGCTCGATCAGGTCCGAGACCACCCGGTCGCAGGCGATGGTCGCCATGTTCATGCCCATGGCGTCGCCCGCGTCGAAGCGGAAGCGGAGAAACACGGTGGTGCCGAACGCAAACGTCCGCACGTCGACCAGCCGCAGGTGGTGGCTGGTCTTTTCGGTGACCGCCTTCAAGTCGTCGAAGTGGTCTTTGATCCAGGCGAGAAAGCGCTGGGTCTGTTCGATGCCTGAAGTTCGGAAGACCGGCGCGCGGGTCATGCCGACGTCTTCGACTCTGACCACCGCGCCGCCCGCTTCGCGGATCGCCGTGCAGCCGCGGTTGGTGCTCGCGACCAGGGCCGCCTCGGTGGTGGCGAGCGGAACGTAGAACTCCCCCTCGGCGTAGAGGCCGCGCACGGACAGCGGACCGACCACGCCCATCGGGATCTGGGCGACGCCGATGAAGTTTTCGCAGTGGCGCTTGCTCGCGCGCTGCACGTCGAGAGAATGGTGCGCGATGTGGTGCAGCTCCGTCCGGGTGAGCCGTTCGATCGCCTCCCGGCGGATGTCGCTCGCCTCCTCGGCGGAGAGATCCCTCGGCAGCTGGTGGAAGTGCAGCTCGCGGGAGGCCAGCGCGCGGACGAGATCGTCGTGGCGCGAGCGGAGAGGAGCGAGGGGGGTGATGGAGCTGATCATGGTCATCGCCTTATCGGAAATCCAGAATCGAGAATCTAGAACCCGGAATCCAGAGTGCATCTTCCCGGAGGGACATTCAGCCCCCGTTCCTTCGTTCCAACCGCACCCGGGCCAAATCCGCGGGTGTTCTCGCGCCCAGGCAGAGCATCGCGATTTTTAGCTCGCGAATCGTCCGTTCGATCCGCTCGATCACCCGCTCCGGCGACTCGGTCGCCGCCGCGAGGAAACGATAGGCCATGCCGGCCAACCGCGCCCCGAGCGCAAGCGCCTTGGCGACGTCCAGGCCGTGGCGGATGCCGCCGCTGCCGAGAATCGTCAAACCGCCGATCCGCGCGAGCGCCGCGATCGACTCGGGAGTCCGCACGCCCCAATCGGCGAACAGCTCGCCCAAATCGAGGTCGCTCGCCCGCGCCGCCTCGATCCGCGCCCAACTGGTACCGCCCACTCCAGCGGTGTCGAGGATCGTAAAGCCGCGCGAGGAAAGCGCCCAGCCGGTCGCTTCGGAGAGGCCGGAGCCGACCTCCTTGACGATTACGGGCACCTCGATCTTTTGCGCCACCGCGGCCATCCGGTCGAGCAGGCCGGCGAAGTTTCGCTGCCCCTCGGGCTGAATCGCCTCTTGGAGCGGGTTCAGGTGAAAGACCAGGGCGTCGGCCCCGATCATCTCCACCGCCCGCCGGCACTCGTCGAGCCCGATCCCGTAGTTCAGCTGGACGGCGCCCAGATTCGCCAACAGGGGGACCGACGGTGCCAGATCGCGAACGCGGAAACTATCAGCTTTGCTCGGGTCCTCCAACGCCTTGCGCTGGGAGCCGAGGCCGATCGCCACGCCGGTCGCTTCGGCGGCGATGGCCAGATTGCGGTTGATCCGCGCGGCGATTTCGGTGCCGCCGGTCATCGAGGAGATCAAGAGCGGAGCCTTGAGCGTCCGGCCGAGAAACTCGGTCGAAAGGTCGATCGCGTCGAAATCGAGCTCGGGCAGCGCCTCGTGACCGAACCGGTAGTCGTCGAACGCGCTCGCCTCGACCTGCATCCGGGTTTCCAGAGCGAGCCGGATGTGCTCGGCCTTGCGGTCGCGCAGCTCCGGATCGAGGAGAGCCGGGGGATCTTGGGGGTCGATGGTCGCCTCGGCCGTCTCCGCCGTTTCGAGCGCGCTCATGTCTCGCGCCCCCGCAGGTGGTCGAGCAGGCCGGAGAAGAAGACCTGCCCCTCGGGCCCGAGCGCGACGCCCGAAAGCGCATCGCGCGCGTCGGCGAGCCGGAAGTCGATCATCTCTTCGACCTTCGCCCGCGCGCCGGAGGCTTCGATCAGCCGCTGGATCTGCCGCGCCCGCAGCTCGTCGAGGCTCGGATCGCCGAGCGCCGCGGCGATCGTCGCCCGGTCGGCAGGGGTCGACCCGGCGAGCGCGTGATGGATTAGAAAGGTGAGCTTGCCCTCTTTCAAATCCGCCTCGACCGGCTTGCCGGTGCGCTCCGGGTCGCCAAACGTGCCGAGCAGGTCGTCCTGAAGCTGAAATGCTTCGCCCACCGAGCGGCCGTAGCGGCAGAGCGCCGCGGTTGACTCAGGCGGTGCTCCGGCGAGGAGCGCGCCGAGTTGAATCGGCCGTTCCGCCGTGTAGCGCCCCGATTTCATCTGGAGCACGCGCAGCAGCTCGGCTTGCCGCACCTCGTTCGGCCGGGTCCGGCGGCCGGCGATCAGCAGCTCGGAGTATTGGCCGGCGATCACCTCTTCGCACATCGCGGCGAAGGCGGCGAGCAGCTCGGAGCGCCGTGCGCCGTCGATGGGAAGTGCGAACACCTGCTCGACCGCCCAGGTCTGCGCGAGATCGCCCAACAGGATCGCGACCGAGATGCCGAACTCGCCCGCATCCCCGGCGAGACCGCGCGAGCGGTAGGCGTCGCGAAAGCGCACCTGCGCCGAAGGCTCGCCGCGCCGAAGTTCGGCGTGGTCCATCACGTCGTCGTGGATCAGCAGATAGGTGTGCAATAGCTCGGTTGCGAGCGCGAGCGGCAGGGCCTCTTGGTCCTTCGTTCCGCCGAACGCGCGGTAGGTGAACCAGACGAACGCCGGGCGCAACCGCTTGCCGCCCAGGTTCGCCAGGTGGCCGATGCCGTCGATCAGCTCCAGCCGCGCCAGGTCGCCGCTTTCGCCTTCGCCGCGCGCCGCGCGCCGCTTGGCCGCGAGCAGTTCGTCGAGCGCCGCGTCGAGCCGGGCGCGAAAATCGGCGAACAGCGGGTCGAAAGACAAGTTTTCGCCGTGGAGCGGTCGAGCCTCCGGAGCGAAAGCGATGGCGATGGGCGAAGTCATCGAGATCTCGGCGCACGGGCGAGGCGCCCGTGCGCCGAATGGCGATCAGTCTAGCAGGGTCGGCGGCGTCCGCCCCCGAACGGCCTCAGGCGCCCTTCACCCGATAGCTCCGAAGCTTCCGGTTCAGGGTCTTGACGTCGATGCCCAGGATCCGCGCCGCGCGCGCCTTCAAGCCGCCGGTGTAATCGAGCGTCCGCATCAGGTGCCGACGCTCGATCTCGTCGAGCGGCAGCGGTTCGGACAGGTCGTCCGCCTCGCTCTGCGCCGGCAGGTTGGGGCGGAAGCCGTGGGGCAGATCCTCGACCGCGATCGTGTCGCCGCGCGAGAGCAGCACCGCGGTTTCGACCGTGTTGGCCAACTCGCGGACGTTGCCCGGCCAGGAGTACGAGGCGAGCAGGTCGAGCACCGGGTCGGAGAACCGCTTGCGCGCGGTGCCCGGGACGTGGAACCGCTCCAGGTAATAGTCGAGCAGCAGCGGTACGTCCTCGCGCCGGTCGCGCAGGGGGGGCATGCGGATCTGCACCACGTTCAGGCGGAAGAACAGGTCGCGGCGGAACCTGCCGGCGGCGATCTCTTTTTCCAGATCGCCGTTGGTCGCTGCAACCACCCGCACGTCGATGGTCTTTTCGACCGTCGCGCCGACCGGGCGGATCTCCTGCGTGTCGAGCACCTGGAGTAGCTTCGCCTGCATCACGGGTTTCAGCTCGGAGACCTCGTCCAGAAAGATCGTGCCGCCGTCTGCGACCTCGAACAGGCCGGGTTTCGATTCGACCGCGCCGGTGAACGCCCCTCGGGCATGGCCGAACAGCTCGCTTTCGAACAGCGCTTCCTGGAGCGCGCCGCAGTTGATCTGAAGGAACGGTTCGCGCCCGCTCGCGAGGTGAAGGGTCTTGGCCATCAGGCCCTTGCCGGTGCCGGTCTCGCCGGTGAACAGAACCGGAGCGCGCGAGGTGGCGATGGTTTCGAGCTTGCGCAGGACGTCCTGGATTCTTTGCGAGGTCGAAACGATCGGTCCGGTGAACGGCTGCTGCGCCGCGATCCGGCGCAAAACCGTGTTCTCGCGCGCCAGCCGGTGCCGTTCGACGGCGTGCGAGACGGTTCGCACGAGAGCCTCGGCGCCGATCGGTTGGCGGATGAAATCGAACGCGGTGCGGCGCATCGCCTCGACCGCCTGTTCGAAGGTTGCCGCGGCCGAGGTGACGATCACTTCGGGGGCGAGCCCGGCGCCGCGCACCTCCGCGATCAGCTCCAAGGGGTCGCGCCCGGGCAGATCGAGGTCCAGGACCAGGACGTCGACGTTGAGGCGACCGATCGCTCGGGTGACGGTTTCACCGTCGTCGGTCGTCGCCACCATCAGCCCGGCTTGGCGAAGTGCTTTCTCGGCAAACGGGGCGAACGATTGGTCGCTGAGCGCAAGCAAGATTTGGGAACCGTTCATCGTCATGGCATTCTCTGATTTTGTGTCCGGCAAGGGTTGGCTGGAATCATCAAACGGGTCACATTGCAGGTTCAGTGCCAAGTCCTTTTCCCTTTGCTAAAGCGCTAGCGATTGAGCTGCCGGCGAAGTCCGGTGTCGACTACACTCTGCCTTAATAGGTGATTTTGACGGAGATTTTGATGCCTCGCATCTTGCCGCCGGCTGCGCCTGCTCGGCCACCGTGTTCGGCTGGGCGGCCGGGGGTGACCGTTCTCGTCGGCGAGTGGATGGTTTGAACGGATGCTCAATGAACTTGAACGATTTACAATTTCCTGCGTAGAAACGATCGCCCTGGGGACGGTCTGCTACACTTCCACTCTCATGTCCGAGATTCCTTCGCGGCCCGCCGCAGACCGCATCGTTCCGCGCGCGCCTACTCCGGCGGGGAGCTCCGGCCGGGTCGGGATGATCTCTCTCGGCTGCCCAAAGAACCTGGTGGACAGCGAGATCATGCTCGGCGAGCTGTCGCGCCGGGGGTACGAGGTCGTGCGCGACCTCGAATCGGCCGAGACGGTGATCGTCAACACCTGCGGCTTCATCGAAGAGGCGAAGCAGGAGTCGATCGACGCCATCCTGGAGGTCGCGGGAAGGAAAGGTGACGGGGGAGTGAAGCGGCTTCTGGTGGCCGGCTGCATGGTCAACCGGTACGGCGACGAGCTGGCGCGCGAAATCCCCGAAATCGACGGTTTCGTCGGCCTCGACCAGCTGCGCGAGGTGGGCGAAGTGGTCCAGCTGGGCGGCGGTCCGCCCTTGCCCGCGCCCGCGCATCTGGTTTTCGATCACACCGCGCCGCGCCTGCTCACCACCCAGGGCTTCGCCTATCTGAAGGTAGCCGAAGGGTGCAACAACCCCTGCACCTTCTGTGCGATTCCGATCTGGCGCGGCCGGTTCCGCAGCCGCACGATCGACAGCCTGGTCGCCGAGGCGCGCGAGCTCGAAGCGGCAGGCGTCGTCGAGCTGAACCTGATCGCCCAGGACACCACCCGCTACGGCGAGGATCTCGGCCACCGCCGCCACGGCCTCACCCGGCTGGTCGAGGCGCTGCTCGCCGGCACCTCGATTCCGTGGATCCGCTTCCTCTACGCCTACCCGACCACGCTCGACGAGGACCTGCTCCGCCTGATGGGCCAGGAGCCGCGCTTCTGCTCTTATATCGACATGCCGCTCCAGCACAGCCACGGCGACATCCTCACCGCCATGCGCCGGGGCGGCGACGCGAAGCGCTACCTGAAACTGCTCGACCGGGCGCGCCAGCTGGCGCCCGAAGTCTCGTTGCGGTCCACGTTCATCGTCGGTTTTCCCGGCGAGACCGAGGAGCATTTTCAAGACCTGCTCCGCTTCGTCGAGCGGGCGCGGTTCGACCATCTCGGCGCCTTCGCCTACAGCCCCGAGCCGGAGACCCCCGGCGCAAGTTTGCCCAACCGGGTGCCGAAGCAGACCGCGCGCCGCCGCCATCGCCAATTGCTCGAAATCCAGGCACCGATCGCGCTCGCCAGCCGCCGCGCCCACGTGGGCAAGCGGATGGCGGTGCTGGTCGAAGGGGTCTGCGAGGAGAGCGAGCACCTGCTCCAGGGCCGCCATCAGGGACAAGCCCCAGAGATCGACGGCCGCATTCTGATCAACGACGGCTCGGCGCCGGTCGGCTCGATCGTCGAGGTCGAGATCACCGAAGCGCACCCGACCGACCTGGTCGGCCGCATCGTCGGCTCCTTCGGATTGCGAACGCCCGGTGTGATCCCCGCCGAGCTCGACGAGTTGGCCGCGCTTCCCGCTTGAGGACGGACCCCCGATGATCGTCATCCAGGACGCTCTGGACGCGAGCGATCCGCCGCGCGAAGGTATCGCCACGATCGGCAATTACGACGGCGTCCACCGTGGGCAGCAGGCGATCCTCGATCAGGTCGCCTCCCGGGCGCGCGAAGCCGCCTGCCCGGCCGTCGTAGTGACCTTCGACCCGCATCCGCTGTCCGTCCTGCGCCCCAATCAGGCCCCGCTGCTGATCACCACGCCGGAGCAGAAGGAGCGCCAGCTGCGCGCGCTGGACGTGCAATATTTACTCATCGTCCGTTTCACCCGGGAGCTGGCGCGCATGCCGGCGCGCCAGTTCGTGCGCGATTTCCTCCACCGGGAATTGGCGGTTCGGGAGATCCACGTCGGGTCCACCTTCACCTTCGGCCGCGAGCGCGAGGGGAATCTCGCCCTGCTCGCCGAGATGGGCCAGACGCTCGGATTCACCGCCCACCCGGTCGAAGAGGTGATCTACCGCGGCGAGCGGATCTCCAGTACCCGCATCCGCGCGGCGATCGGCGACGGCCGGATCGCCGAGGCGAACGACATGCTCGGCCGGCCGTTCGCGATCACCGGCACGGTCGCCCGGGGCGATCGGATGGGCCAGCGGCTCGGCTGGCCGACGATCAACGTCGCCTCCGATCACCGCCTGCTGCCAGGCGACGGCGTCTACGTCTCGCGGGTCCATTTCCCCAGCTATCCGGCCACTTTCGACTGCGTGACCAACGTCGGAACCCGGCCGACCGTGTACGAGAACTACCAAAGAGTGGTCGAGAGCCATATCCTCGACTTCTCCGCCGACGTCTACGGCGAACGGGTGGAGCTTCAGTTCCACCGCCAGCTGCGCGAAGAGCGGATTTTCCCGACCGTGATGGACCTCTCGGCCCAGATCGGGCGTGACGTCGAAGCGACGCGCGAGCACTTCGCGCGCAAACGGATGGAAGACGTAGAGGTCGGACCGGCACCGAAGGCCCGGGAGTAAACTCGGGGAAAAGATCGTTCAGTACAGAAGGATCGGTCGAAAGCGCCTCGGCAAAACGCCCGATCCCGGACTTTTGTCTCATACTCGAGACGCAAGTTGAGACAAATCGGCCGCCGAGGCCGGCATTCCATGCACCCACATTCGCGGCGGCCCAAGCCCGCCGCTCGAAGAAGGAGAGGGAACCAAAATGGCGAACGACAAGATCGTCACGATCACCGAGCAGAACTTCGAAGTGGAGGTTCTCCAGTCGAAGGAACCGGTTCTGGTGGATTTCTGGGCCACCTGGTGCGGACCGTGCCGAACGGTGGCGCCGACGCTGGACACGCTCGCGGACGAATTGCACGGCAAAGTGCGGATCGGCAAGCTGAACGTCGACGAGGAGCGCAACCTGGCGATCAAGTACGACATCAAGAGCATCCCGATGTTCATCCTGTTCAAGGACGGTAAGCCGGTCGACCGCGCGGTAGGAGCGATGACCAAGCCGGCGTTCCAGAATCTGGTCGGCAAGCACGTCGCGATCGCCTGAACCGGCCTGTCCGGGCCCGGAGGTAGGGGCGACCTCGTGGCCGTCCTGGTCTAGCACCCACGCCTCCCCCGGCCCGGGCGTCGTTTGCCCGATGCCGCTCGCCGACCTCACCCGCGGCCGCGATCTGCTCGCGGCCGGTCTCGCCGATCTGGGCGCCCGTGCCTTGGTGATCGTCGCCCACTGCGGAAGCGATCCGGACATCGCCCCGTTCACCCGCGGAGCCCACCTACACGACTGCTTCGTCCTTGCCCTGCCCGGCTCGGCGCCGTGTCTCGGCTACATCTCGCCCATGGAGCGAGGCGAAGCGGCGGAAACCGGCCTCGATCTGCTTATCCCGGAAGCGCTCGACGTCGAAAAGCTGATCCAAGAAGGCGCGGAGCCCGCCCGCTTCTGGGCCGAAGTGCTGGCCAAGGGGCTGGCCCTCGCAGGTCTCGCCCCCGAAACCGAAGCCCACCGCCTGGCCCTCGCCGGCCACGCCGCCTCCGGGGTGATCCACGCCGCAGCCCTAGACCTCGGCCGCCGCGGCTGGAGCTTTGTCGCCGGCAACGACCTCGCCCGTCGTTTCCGCCAAACAAAAACTGAAGAAGAGATCACCGAAATCCGCCGCGCCGCGGCAGGAACCTGCGCCGCCTTCCGAAGAGTGGCCGAGATGCTCGCCCACGCGGCCCCTCGCCCGGAAGGGGACCTCCACCTCGAAGGCGAGCCCCTCACCATCGCCCGCCTCCGCCGCGAAGTCGCCCGAACCCTCGCCGAGCACGGGCTCGAACAGCCGAACGGCAACCTGATCGCCCCGGGAGAAGAAGGGGCGATGCCCCACTCGACCGGCACCAACGCCCGAGTCCTTAGGACCGGAGAGTCGCTGGTCGTCGATCTCTTCCCCAAGGGCAACCTCTACGCCGACTGCACCCGCACCTTCTGCGTCGGAGAGCCGCCCCCGGCCCTCGCCGCAGCCCACGCCGCCGTCCTCGATGCGTTGCGCTACGCGCACGAAGCCGCCCGACCGGGAGTGCGCGGCTGGGCGCTCCAAGAGCAGACTTGCACCTTCCTTTCGTCCCGCGGCTACAAAACCCCGATCACTCACCCTGGAACCACCGAAGGCTACGTCCACGGCCTGGGCCACGGGGTAGGATTCGAGCTGCACGAGTTCCCCAGCTTCCGAAAGCATGCCGGTGCTGAAGGCGTCCTCCGCATCGGCGATGTCTTCACCCTGGAGCCCGGGTTATACCAGGTGGATGAAGGCTGGGCGGTCCGGCTGGAAGATCTGGTAGTCCTCGGCGCCGAGGGGTTTGAGAATCTGACGCCGCTGCCGTACGAGCTGGATCCCGGGGTGTGGGTGTAAGGGTTTCAGGCTGGAGTTGCAGTGCAAGCCGCTAGCATTGCTATCGTGCTCCGAGAGCCAAAGGCCCAACTGATTGTACGGAACCTCGAAGAGGAGGTCGTTCGCGAGTTGCGGATGCGGGCGGCGAGCCATGGCCGCTCGGCGGAAGCGGAGCACCGGGAGATCCTGCGTGAGGCACTGCTCCCCGGCAGGAGAAAGATGTCTCTTCAGGAGTTCCTCCTCACAATGCCAAATGTTGGGGAGGACGCCGACCGGAGCGAGGACCGTGGGCGGGACGTGGAGCTTTGAGCTATCTTCTCGACACGAAGGGACGCGCTGCGATCCGGGGGTAGCCACATGGTTTGCGGGAATCTCCAGGGAAGAGGTCTATCTGAGCGCGTTGACGATCGGCGAGATCCGCAAGGGAATCGAGAACATCCGGCGGCGTGATGAGAGGACGGCCGAAGCCCTGGAGGCCTGGCTTGCCGAGCTTGTGGCCACTTTCTCTGACCGGATTGTGCCGATTGACGAAAGCATTGCCGAGCGATGGGGTCGGTTCAACGTTCCAGATCCTTTACCGGTGATCGACGGCCTTCTCGCCGCCACGGCGAGCGTGCAGGGCCTGGTTTTGGTCACTCGGAACATCCAGGACATGGAGCGGACCGGGGTCGCCTTTTTGAATCCTTTCAGCGCTTGAAAGTTAGCCTCAACTGATCCCCGAAGGGAGAGGGATGGTAGCGGGGCGGAAGCCGACTCCAGAAAGAATTGGTCGCGCGGACCGACTGATCGACGATCAAGCGCCTATCAAGGGAGCGGGTCGGAGTCGGCAGCGGTGATCAGTGGACCGCTATCCACGATCGCGATCGATATCATTGGCCCAATCTCTCGCCAGCGCCTCGTCCATCCGTTCGGCCGGGACCATCTCTGGGTCATGGAAAAGAGCCGCCCACGGAATATCCCGAGGCTCCGGTGGACCTGTCAAACCCTGAAGGATGAAACCGCGAATGACCTCGGACACGCTACTTTCGCGTCGCCGAGCCTCCGCCGACGAAATCGGCGAGATCATCCGGGAGGGTGATCGTTGTGCGTTTCATACCTGCATACTAGCGTCGCTCGTCAATGCCTACGACTTCACCACACCGGGCCAGTTGATCTCAGGCTTTCATCGCGAGGTGGAACCATGAAAACCGTGACTCTTGACGTGCGAACGCCAGCCGAATCGATGAAGGACTTCGTACGCGCCTGGGAGACCGCCAAGCCTGCGACTTCGGCGCGGATCAGCTTCGCTACCCCGGAACTGCTCTGGAAAGTTCTGACGGCTAAGCGATGGGCGCTGCTCAAAGCGCTTTGCGGCGCGGGTCCGCTCTCGATTCGCGAAGCCGCCCGGCGCGTTGGCCGGGACGTCAAGGCGGTTCATGGTGACGTCACGGCCCGGTCCTACTCACCGAACTCCCCGCGGGCCACCTCCGCCGCCTTCCCCTCTCACAAGCACCTCGCAAAGGTAGCTGTCGCCTTAGCTCGTAATGGTGGGTGTCGCTTGACACCGGTAGGCCGCGTCCACGAAAGCTTCGTTGTAGTCGGCGGTATTGCGCGCGCTTGCGTCCAGCCGCCGCAGGCCGTTGGGGTCCCGGTTCTGCTCGAGGTTGATGAACTCGTCGCAATACAAGAAGGCCCGCGCAACATCGACCCGTTTGCCGGCCACGCAAGTCGCATCGCCATTGCACTGCGTGATCTGGCCGGTCCAGAACTCCAGACCGCCGGAATCGGCGGTCCGATCCAAAAAGTCGAGGAAATGTTTCTGGACGAAGACACCCGCGTCGTCGATCGGATTTGCCGCAAGGGCGGGAATCGCCGCGAACAGCGCGGCGGAGAGAGAAAAGAGCACACGTATCCTACGCTGGACGAGATTCGAGATCATTAAGCTGTCTCCTGAAAAATCTTGCGGGAGAGATCCCGCACTTGGATTTGGAACTGCAGGTGAAGGATGGGGACAGGTGGAGGGCTCCAGAGTCGGAGCGCTCACCTAGCAGCCCGTGGCAGAAGGGCCGTTTTCCTGAGGTTCAGGTCCACTGAGCC
>JBDTZG010000002.1:0-263774 GCA_040005235.1 Acidobacteriota bacterium
AACCGGGGGCAACGCCCTGGGTTGGAAGAACCGGGGGCAACGCCCTGGGTTGGAAGAACCGGGGGCAACGCCCTGGGTTGGAAAATCCGGCAACGCCTGGGTTGAAAAAACCGGCGGTAACGCCTCGGGGGTCCCGGGTTCATTTGACCGCGCGCCGTCGATTAATCCCAGACGTACCGTTCGTCGAATTCGATCCGGTGGCGTTCCAGGAATTGTCGATATTCCTCCTGGAATGTCCTCGTGCGATGGTGCTCGCGTTGGTCGGCGATATACGCACGGACGGACTCTGCGTTGGATTCTGAAACCGCGAAGGCTCCGTAACCGGTTTGCCAGGCGAACCCGACGAGCGCAGGCCACTGTATCTTGATCCATCTGGAGGACGACCTCTTCACATCCTTGACGGCTTGACTGACGGATACCGTTCGGGCGAGGTCGAAGAGAAGGTGGATGTGGTCCTCGACAGAGTTGATGAGCAAGGGGGCGCAGCCAAGGTTTTTCAACACGGTGGCCATATAGGCGTGCAAAGAATCGCGTATGCCATCGGTGATCAGGGGTTCACGATTCTTGGTGCTGAACACGAGGTGGATGTGAAGTCGGGCCAAAGAATGTGGCATGGCTTGGGTCGCCTCTTGAAGAAACCGGATTTCCGACCCAGGGCGTTGCCCCGGGCTGCCTTGGGCTGCCCCTTCGGGGCGGGCGTCGTCGCAACATCGGCCCATTTTTCCCGCCCCAACGGGGCGGCCCAAGGTAGCCCGGGGCAACGCCCTGGGTTCCGAGGCAGCCAAGACATGAAGGGGCGATTCAACGCAACCCCGAAGGCAACCTCGGCGAAGAAATCAGCTCCCCAAATACCTGCCACCGCTTTTCCGGGTCGCCACCACTCTTTCCTTCGACGTAGGTCCGGACCAAATCCCGGCCCAGGTTGTAGTTGATGACGTAGCTCCGGTAGGTGTCGAAGAAGGAGACGCGCTGTTTGGAGCGGGCGTTGGAGGAGAGGGCGTAGCGCTCCAGCCACTTGACGGTTTGGGGGGCGTCGGTTTCTCCATCCAGGTAGCGGCGGGCGGCGGTGTTTCCGGCGTAGTCGAGCTTGCCGACGAGGTGGAGAATCTCGGTGTAGTGCTCGGTTTCTTTCGGGTCGAGGCCGGCGATTGGATAGAGGACGTCGCGCTCGAAGGCGGTCCGTTCGGTTCCGGGGAACGCGACTTCGATGCCGTAGTTCGCCGTCCCTTCGGCGATCAGCGATTGGGGCGAGAAGAGGGGGTAGACCGTGAACTCGGCCCAGCCGCGATCGCGGACTAGGGTTTGTTCGAGCAGCGCGTTGTAGACGTGGTGGCCGGGATAGCCTTCGTGGCAGGCGAGGTCGATCGCCCGGTCGATCAGGATCGGCAGCTCGGTGTTCACCTGGATCAGGCTGTGGAGGTCGCCCTTGTACCAGTTGTAGGCGCTCCACGGTTTGCCTTTCACGTACTCGACCTCGAAGCTCTCGTTAGGTGGAAGCGGCAGGTGGGCGAGTGTCCTCGCGCGGCATTCGTGGATCGCGGCCTGGAAGACGGCGTCCAGCTTGTCGGCAGGAATCGTGAATCGGTCGCGGAACGCCTGGATGCGGTCGCCCAAAGGGCCGGTGCCCGGCACCGTGCGTTCCAGCTCGGCGAGCACGGGATCGAAATCCTTCTCGGTCTGCTTCGGCGCCACCGCGTCGTAGAGCGCGAGCGACTCTTCGTCGAACGTCCGCTTCTTACCCTCCAGCTGCTCCACGTGGGCGATCAGCGAGCCGAGCTGGTGTTCGAGGTAAGCGTGGCGCAGGTCGATCAGCGGATCGTCCTGGGCGGACGAAATTCCGGCGAGGCCGGCGCGCAAGCGTTCGGCGCGGGTGCGGATCTCGATGAGGGGCAGCTTCTCTGCTTCGACCTCGGTGCGCACTTTGGGTGGACCGTAGTAGGCGTCGACGTAGTTTCCGTCGTGGACCCCCACGGCGAGCACGAGACGAACATAGGCGCGGGCGGTGTCGTCCATCGCGGAGGCTCCGGAGTGGGTGGGTGCGGGAGAGGTGCAGGCGGCGAGGAGGGCGACGGGCAGGAGGAGAGAGAAGATCAATCGCATGGCGGAGATCAATACTCCAAAAACGCGTCGTCCGGGTAGCAGTAGAGCCAGCGCTCGCCGCGTTCGGCCGAGGCGATCACTCGGTGGCCGCTGTCGTGGGCGTGGTGGCTCGCGTGCTGGTTCGGCGAGCTGTCGCAGCAGAGGGTGACGCCGCACTCCTGGCAGGTCCGCAGATGGACCCACCGGCCGCCGATTTTCACGCACTCGGCGCACTCGTGCTTCTTTGGGTGGACGACCTTCTTGATGGCGTCGAGATGGCCGCAGGATCCTTCCGGCATTTTCCTCTCCTACTCGTGGAGCACCTGGTGGACGAAGGAGACGGCGATCGATCCTTCGCCGACGGCAGAGGCCACTCGTTTGATGCTGCCGGAGCGGACGTCGCCCACCGCGAAGACTCCGGGCAGGTTCGTCTCCAGCAGGTGGGGCGGCCGGGCGAACGGCCAGCGGGCGTCGCGCAGTTCCTCCGGCGACAGGTTCGATCCTGTCTTGATGAAGCCTTTCGCATCGCGGGCGACGCAGCCGTTGAGCCATTCGGTGCTGGGGATCGCGCCGGTCATCAGGAAGACGTGGCCGATGTCGTGGGTTTCGACCTTGTCCGTCTCGTTGTCTTTCATCTGAACCCGTTCGAGCCGCTGGTCACCTTCCAGGGCGACAATCTCGGTGCGCGTGCGCAGCTCGATTTTCGGACTGTCCTCGATCCGGCGGATCAAATAGCGCGACATGGTCTCGGCGAGGCCGGTCTTGCGGACCAGCATGTAGACCTTCCGCGCCGTTTGAGCCAGGAACACCGCGGCCTGGCCGGCGGAGTTGCCTCCTCCGACGACGATCACCTCGTCGTCGCCGCAGACCTTCGCTTCGATGAACGTCGCGCCGTAGTAGATGCCGGAGCCTTCGAACCGCGAAAGATTTTCGAGATCCGGCCGGCGGTACTCGGCGCCCGACGCGATGATCACCGAACGGGCGCGGATGCGGGTGCCGTCATGCAACTCCAAGACGTAGGGTTTCCGTTCGCAGGAGAGGTGCTTGGCGCTCGTCGCAACCATCAGCTCGGCGCCGAACTTCTGAGATTGGGTGTAGGCGCGCCCAGCCAGCTCCTGCCCGGAGATGCCGGTGGGAAAGCCAAGGTAGTTCTCGATCTTCGAGGACGAGCCTGCCTGTCCACCCGGCGCGTTGGTTTCGAGGACCAGGACCTCCAGCCCTTCCGAAGCGCCGTAGACCGCCGCCGCGAGCCCGGCCGGGCCGGCGCCGATCACCACCAGATCGCGGATCCCGCTCGGATCGATCGAATCGTTGAAGCCGAGACAATCGGCGATCGTCTCATTGCTTGGATTGCGAAGCACCGTCTCGCCCCGGCAGATCAGGACGGGGATGTCGGCAAACGCGACGTGGAAACGATCGAGCAGTTGTTGGACGTCGTCCTCCTGGTCGAGGTCGATGAAAGCATAGGGGTGGCTGTTGCGGGTGAGAAACTCCTGAATGCGCAACGTCCCCGAGCAGTGCATCGAACCGATGAGCACGACGTCGCCGAGGCCTTGGGCGAGCAGGTCCACGCGGCGCAAAATGAAAGCGCGGAGGAAGATCTCGCCCAGCTCGGAATCGTTCTGCACGAGGTCGAGCAGCTCGTCGTGATCCAGCTCGATCACCGAGCCCGGTTCGCCGAAGCGGGCGCGGACGAGCGAAGGGCGGCCCGAAAGCATGTTGATCTCGCCGGTGAACTGGCCCGGCTCATGGACGACGACGATCGTCTCCGCCGCACCGAACAGGCGGACGATCTCGATCGTGCCGGATGTGACGACGAAGAACGGTACTTTGCGGTCACCGGCCTCGATCAGCACCTCACCGCGCTCGCCTTGACGATTCTTGCCGTGGGCGGCGACGCGTTCGATCTGCTCGGCGGTGAGGTCGGGGAAAATCTGCTCGGGGCGCGTGGAGGCGGCGAGGGGGGCGGGATCGGTCATGGCCGGACCAAAATACCATGGCGAGAGAGGCGGCCACAGGGGGCCGCCCCTAGGTCCCAACGCGATGGTTTGGAATCCGGCTTGGGCGAAAACCGCCCTTACATCTTGGTGGCGACGGCAGCGATCGAATCGACCTTGATCGACGTTCCGGTGAGGGTTCCGGTGACCGTGACCTCGTGGCCGACGTGGGAGAGGGCGAGATCGGTCTTGTCGATGTCGTAGACCTTCTGATCGGCGTTGTTGTAGAAGACCACCTTGCCGTCTTTCTCATGGGCGCACTTCTCGGCGCAGGCTTTCGTGTGCTTGGCGTTCGCGCCTTTGGCTCCGCAATGGCTGTCGGTGATCCAGCCGGTCCAGGTGTCGGCCGCGAAGGACGGGGCGGCGAGAATTAGGGCGAGGGCGAAGACGAGCGAGAAGGACGTGAGCTTGCGCATGAAGGTGTTCTCCCTTTTTGGTTCGGAACCGAGCCCGCGATCTGTGGGTTCGACAGGGAGGAGTGCAGCAGGTTGCATGCCAGGCGCTCCCCCTCCGCCGGTCGTCGCGGGAATGCCGAATTGACCGGGGAGCGCCGGAGCGACGCCCCGGTTATGATGCCGAGAACGTCTCCCTGTGGCGAGGCGAGGAGGAGGAACGATGCAAATCGGCATGATCGGCTTGGGGCGGATGGGGGCCAATATGACCCGCCGCCTCCTGCGTGGCGGGCATTCGGTGGTGGTCTACGACTTGAATCCAGGCGTGGTCGCCGCCCTGGCGGCAGAGGGGGCCGTCGGCTCCGCCTCTCTCGACGAGTTGGTGGCGAAGCTTGAAGCGCCGCGCGCGGTCTGGTTGATGGTCCCTTCGGGCGACCCGACCGAAAAGATGGTCGAAGCGTTGGCCGGCAAGCTTTCGGCGGGCGATGCGATCGTCGATGGCGGAAACTCCTTCTTCAAGGACGACGTGCGCCGCTCGCGCGCGCTCGAAGCCAAGGGAGTGCACTATCTCGACGCGGGAACCAGCGGCGGCGTCTGGGGTTTGGAGCGCGGGTACTGCCTGATGATCGGCGGCGACCGGGCGTCCTACGAGCGGCTGGAGCCGATCTTCTCGACCCTCGCCCCCGGGCGCGGCGAGATCGCGCCTTCGGCCGGGCGCGAAGGGCGGAAGAGCACGGCCGAAGAGGGATACCTCTATTGCGGCGTCGCCGGAGCCGGGCATTTCGTCAAGATGATCCACAACGGCATCGAGTACGGCTTGATGCAGGCGTACGCCGAAGGGTTCGACATCCTGAAGAGCGCGGCGCTCGAACGGGTGCCCGCGGACCAGCGCTACGAATTCGACCTCGCCGACGTCGCCGAGCTTTGGCGCCGCGGCAGCGTCGTCACCTCCTGGCTGCTCGACCTGTCGGCGATCGCGTTTGCCGAAAGCCCCGAGCTGTCCGAATATGCCGGCACGGTCGAGGACTCCGGAGAAGGGCGCTGGACGGTCACCACCGCGATCGAGGAGGCCGTCCCCGTCGACGTGCTCTCCGCCGCGCTCTACGCCCGTTTCCGCTCGCGCCAAGAGCACACGTTCGCTGAGAAGGTGCTGTCCGCGATGCGCAAGAAATTCGGCGGCCACGTAGAAAAACCTGCCGCCCCGGCGCAGCCGGGAAAGTGACGAGGAGCCTGACGTGACCAAGAAGACGCCGGCCCCGGCCTCGAAACCTTCCGTGTCCGACCCGGAACGAGGAGCGCTGCTCGAATCTCCGGTCGAGGCGGTCGCCTCGCCGTGCCTCATGGTGATCTTCGGCGCGCTCGGCGATCTGACCAAGCGCAAGCTGATCCCCGCGCTCTACAACCTCGCGAGCAGCAAACTGCTGGCGCCGGAATTCGCGGTCGTGGGCATCGGCCGCGACCCGCTCTCCGACGAGGCGTTCCGCGACCGGCTGCGCGCCGACTTGACCGAGTTCGCGACCGTGCCGATCGAACCGGCGACCGCCGACTGGCTGTTCGAGCGGCTTCATTACGTCCCGGGCGATTTTACCGATCCCGACCTGTACGTGCGGCTCGGCAAACGCCTGACGGAAGTCGACGCCGAGCACGGCAATCACGGCGACTACCTATTTTATCTCGCGATCCCGCCGAGCTTTTTCGACGACGTGGTGGGCAACCTCGGCACCGCCGGGTTGCTCAAGGAAGCCGAAGGCCAGTGGCGCCGGCTGGTGGTCGAAAAGCCGTTCGGCCGCGACGTCGAGTCGGCCCGGGCGCTCAACAAAATGGTCGGCGAGCAGGTGCGCGAGGATCAGATCTATCGCATCGATCACTACCTGGGCAAAGAGACGGTCCAAAACATCATGGCGTTTCGCTTCGCCAACGGCATCTTCGAACCGATCTGGAACCGGCGCTACATCGACCACGTCCAGATCACCGTGGCAGAAAACGTCGGCGTCGAAGAGCGCGGCACCTACTACGAGGAAGCCGGCGCGTTGCGCGACATGGTGGCGAACCACATGTTCCAGATCCTCGCGCTGATCGCGATGGAGCCGCCGATCTCGTTCGCCGGCAACGCCGTGCGCGACGAGCGGGTGAAGGTTCTGCAGGCGATCCATCCGCTCACGCCGGAGTCCGTGCTCACCGACGCGGTGCGCGGGCAATATCGCGAAGGGGTGCTCCAGGGTGAGAAGGTGCCGGCCTATCGGGCGGAGGCGAAGGTCTCGCCGGCATCGAACACCGAGACCTTTGTGGCGGTCAAGCTCACGCTCGACAATTGGCGCTTCGCCGACGTGCCGTTCTACCTGCGGACCGGCAAGCGATTGCCCAAGCGGGTGAGCGAGGTGGCGATCCAATTCAAGCGCGCGCCGTTCATCCTGTTCCGCGAGACGCCGGTCGAGCAGCTGAACCCGAACCTGCTGGTGCTGCACATCCAGCCCGACGAAGGGATCTCGCTCCGCTTCGAAGGGAAGGTCCCGGGTCCGTCGCTCAAGCTCGGCACCGTGCGCATGGCGTTCAACTACGCCGATTATTTCGGCGCGCGCCCGACCACCGGTTACGAAACTCTCCTCTACGACGCGATGACCGGCGATTCGACCCTCTTTCTGCGCAGCGACATGGTCGAGGCCGGTTGGCAGGCGGTGCAGCCGATCCTCGACGTCTGGGGCGCGCTCTCGCCGCGCAGCTTCCCGAACTACGACTCCGGATCGTGGGGGCCGAAAGACGCGAACGATCTGATCGAGCGCGACGGCCGGAAGTGGCGGACGTAGCGCGGAGATCGAATCGAGAAATGTAGGGGCGGCCCGGCGGCTCTACGTGGCCGCCCAGATGTTTTGGATTGGGGGGATCATGGAAGAGCTGACCCGAGTGGGCGAGCACGGCGCAACGAGGGTGATGATCGCGGCCGATCGGGAAGAGCTGGCGCGCACCGCCGCTGAGCAACTCGTCCGTTCCGCGGCGCGCGCGGTGGCGGCGCGCGGACGCTTCAGTCTCGCTCTTTCGGGTGGCTCGACGCCGCGCGATTTGTACCACCTGCTGGCCCAAGAGCCCTTGGCGGCCGCGATGCCTTGGAGCGGCGTCCATCTGTTCTGGGGCGACGAGCGGTGCGTGCCGCCGGATCACGAAGAGAGCAACTTCCGGATGGTGCGCGAGGCTCTGCTCGAAGCGCAGCTCGATCCGAATAAGCGACCGTCGATCCCGGCCGAAAACATCCACCGGATCGAAACCGAGCTGCCCGATCCGGCCGAGGCCGCCGCGCGCTACGAGGCCGATCTACGAGCGTTTTTCGGGCTTAAAGGTACGGAGGCGCCGCGCTTCGATCTCGTCCTCCTTGGGCTTGGGACCGATGGCCACACCGCCTCTCTCTTTCCCGGCACGGGCGCCGTCGCGATCTCCGACCGGCTCTGCTTTGCTCTCTGGGTCGAGCGCCTCGCCACCTGGCGCATCACGCTCTCGCTGCCGGTGTTTCTCGCGGCGCGGAGCGTCGCGTTTCTCGCCGCGGGCATAGACAAAGCCGAGAAGATCCAGGCGATTCTCGGCGAGGACGCGCCGCGTCTGCCGCCCGACGAGTTGCCCGCGGCGGCCGTCCGGCCGACGATGGGCGAGCTCACCTGGTGGCTCGATCGCGACGCGGCGAGCCGGCTTGCACGCTGAGGTCTCGTAAGAGAAAAACCCAGGAAAACGCTGGCGGGAATGGCGGGTGGGAGTGGGGGGAAGGGTACTTGGCGAAGCTCGAAGGGGAGTGCCGGCAGCGGTGCTCCGCATTTGGGGAGCCGGCAGCTCCGGGAGGCTTTTAAACGCGATCGAGCTGCGCCAAGGACCTCCGGAATCCCTCGATAAAGAGGCTTACTTCTTTGCAGCCGGAGCCTTGACGACGGTCTTCTTCGGAGCCGCAGCCTTCTTGGCCGGAGCAGCTTTCTTCGCAGGAGCCGCCGCAGCCTTCTTGGCCGGAGCAGCCTTCTTCGCAGGAGCCGCCGCAGCCTTCTTGGCCGGAGCCGCCTTCTTCGCCGGAGCCGCAGCCTTCTTGGCCGCCGGAGCGGCCTTCTTAGCAGCGGCCTTCTTCGGAGCAGCAGCTTTCTTCGGAGCAGCCTTCTTCGCAGCAGCTTTCTTCGCGGTCGCCATCGATACTCTCCTTTCAGGTGTCGGTGCCCGAATGTGGGCGGGAGGTCATGGAAAAAAGGTACGCCACAACATCTTGCGTGTCAAGAGGTTCGAACCTCAATCCTTAGTGACTCGGTGTAGCGCAAAGCGGGCGAGAGACTCCGGAAATTCAATTCGTCCATAGGCGGCCCTAAGGCGGAAAAGAGCCCATTTTTCCTTGGGTTTTAGCGACTGCCGCGGAGCGCGGATCGCGCCGCGATCGGCGGCCGGCGGGGCGCGCCGAGGTCTCGCGGCGACTTCGCCGACGAAGAAATTTTTTTGTGCGGAAGGAGGAAACGAGGGTGTGAAGCGCGTTTCTAGTAGGCGTTGTGGTGCTTGAAGCCGTGCCGCAGGGTCATCCAAAGGATCTTGAAGTCGAGCGCGAGCGACCAATTCTCGATGTAGTAGAGGTCGTACTGGATGCGTTTTTTGATCGAGGTGTTGCCGCGCCAGCCGTGAACCTGAGCCCAGCCGGTGATACCGGCCTTGACCCGATGGCGGAGCATGTACTGCGGGATTTTGTGTTTGAACTCGCGGACGAAGGTGGGACGTTCCGGGCGCGGTCCGATGATCGACATGTCGCCTACCAGCACGTTCCAGATCTGCGGCAGCTCGTCGATCGACCAGTGGCGGATGAAGCTGCCGACGCGCGTACGGCGAGGATCGTCTTTGATCGCCCAAACCGGACCGGTGGACGCTTCGGCGTCCGCGCGCATCGAGCGGAACTTGAGGATCATGAACGACTTTCCGTCCAGCCCCATGCGCTCCTGGCGGTAGAAGATCGGGCCGCGATCTCCGAGCCAGATGGCGAGTGCCACGAGCGGCAGGAAGGGGAGCAGCAGGGCGAGCACGGCGGCCGCGATCGCCACGTCCATCGCGCGCTTGACCAGGCTGTTCCAACCCTGGAGCGGCACCTGCGACAGGTTGATGACCGGAGTGCCGTCGACGTCTTCGAGCGAGGCGTTGAGAGTGGCGTACTGGAGGATGTCGGGCACGAGCTTGATGTCGACGATCTCGTTGCCCATGCGCTGGAGGATCTGGAGCGTCTTGCGATACGCCTCGATCGGCAGTGCCACGTAGACGTGATCGATCGAGCGCTCCGCGATGATCTCTTCGGCCTGGCGTAGCGTGCCGAGCACGGGGACGCCGTCGATCTCGGTGCCCGTTTTGCCCGGGTCGTCGTCCAGGAAGCCGGCGATCTCAAACCCTAAGTCGCGATGCGCGATGAGCTTCTGGGTGATCTCGCGGCCGAGCACTCCCGCGCCGATCACCAGAATGCGCTGCAGGTTGTGGCCCGACAGGCGGATGCGGCGCAGCAACTGGCGCACGCCCATTCGCACGGAGGCCACGAACGTGAGATCGAGCAGCGCGAACAGCGCGAGGAACGCGCGGCTGTAGGTGAAATATTCACGGCTGCCGGGGGCCGCCGGCGGCCGGTACCAAGCAATCACCACGGAGAGCAGGACGGCGGCGAGAAGCACGGCGACGACCAGGGTGAGGACCTCATCGACCCGGCTGCGCCCGCGGCGGCTCTGGTAGAGCCCGTGGAAATAGAACACCACCGGCCAGAGCACCAGGACGAACGGCAGCAGCTGAAGGTAGGGAGAGAAATCCGGCACGCTCTTGGTGACCGGGATGACCTCCAGCTCGAAGCGGAGCACCCAGGCGGCGAAGAACGCGACGACGGTGGCCACCAGGTCGGCGGCCAGGTAGAGACCCGCGGTCATGCGATGGCGTTGGCGAATCACAGGGCGGTTTCTCTCGGAAGAGCCTCGATCGGGAAACAGAGGGAGCGCAAACGTTCGGCGAATCGACGACTCGAAAAACGCTCAGCTCGCTGTCGGATCTCCAACGGATTGAATCGAAACTGACGCGCTTTGTCAATTGTCTCGCTCATTCGCCCGACCTGCTCCGGCGTCTCGCCGATCGGCTCATAGAGCAGGCCGTCGCGGCGATCCTCCACGATGTCGAGGATTCCGCCGCGGCCCGCCGCGACGATGGGGGTACCGCAGGCGAGCGCCTCGACGGCGGCAATGCCGAAATCCTCGATGCCCGGTTGCACGAACAAGGTCGCTCCTCGATAGAGATCGCGCAGCTTTTCGCCGGCCACCCGGCCGAGAAATTCTATCCTCGCACCGGAAGCCGCGGCCAGACGGTCGAGGGGCTCGCGCTCGGGACCCTCTCCGACGATCCGGAGCGGCAGCCCCGAGCGGGCGCAGGCGGCGATCGCGATATCTAACCTCTTATACGGAGCGAGCGCCGAAACCGCCAGGGCGTAGGGATGGGCAGGCTTCGGGCCTGGGCCGGGGGTGAAGAAATCGAGGTCGACCGGCGGCGCGAGCACTTCCGCCGTGCGGCCGTAGTAGCGGGCAATCCTTAGGGCGACGAAAGAGGAGTTCGCGACGAAGGTGTCGACCCGCGGCGCCGAGGCGGCATCCCAGGTGCGCAGGCGCGAGAGCGCGCCGGCTCGAAGCCTCGCGACGGCACCCGTGCGGCGCGGAAAGTAGGCGTGCTCCTGATCCCAGGCGTAACGCATCGGCGTGTGGCAGTAGCAGAGGTGAACGGCGCCGGGAGGCGGGATCACGCCCTTGGCGACGCAGTGGCTCGACGAGATGATCAGATCGAAGCCGGAGAGGTCGAAATCTTCGATCGCGGCCGGAAACAGCGGCAGGTAGTGGCGATAGAAACGGCGGATGCCGGGAGCGCGGTTCAAGAAACTAGCAACGATCGGGTGGCTCTCGATCGCGGGCGAGACGCTGCCGGGAAAATGGAACAGCGTGTAGATCGGCGCGCCGGGAAACAGCTCGCCGATCGCTTCGAGCACCTTCTCGCCGCCGCGCATGCCGGTCAGCCAGTCGTGGACCAGGGCCACTCTCATCGCGGCGCGCCTTCGATCGCCTGAAGGTAGACGCCGAGCGTTTGCTCCGCCGCCCGCTCCCAGCGGAACGCCTCGGCGCGCGCCCGGCCTCGTTCGATCAGGCGGACGCGATGGTCCGGATCGGTCATGCAGCGCGCGATCGCCTGGGCGATCGCATCGAGATCGAGCGGGTCGACCAGATGGCCGTAGCCGTTGGCGACCTCGCGCAGCGCCGAAGTGTTCGAGGTGATCACCGGAACGCCCGAAGCCATCGCTTCCACCACCGGCAGGCCGAACCCCTCGTACAGCGTGGGATAGAGGAATACCGCGGCACCCTGGTAGAGCGCGGCTAGGTCTTCGAATTCGACGTGGCCGAGCAGCTTCACCCGGTCGCCGAGGCCCAGCTGCTCGGCGCGCTGGCGGATGCGCGACTCGCCGGGCGTCCGGTCGCCGACGCAGACCAGCGGCGCGTCGAAGTTCGCGAGCCGACGCGCCCGGGCGTACGCCTTCACCACGTTGTCGAGGTTCTTGTGCGGTTTCGGGTTGCCGACGAACAGCAGGTAGGGGCGCTCGATGCCCAATGCCGAGAGCCGACGGCCGATCTCGTCGGGCGCAAGGCGCTGGCGGAAGCGTTCCTCCACCCCGTTGTAGATCACTTCGATCTTGCCGCCGTCGACGTCGAAATAGTCGATCAGATCCTGACGCGTGTTTTCCGACACCGCGATGATCCGGTCGCCTCGCTCGAGGCTCCTGCGGATCATCCGGGTGGCGTAGACGAACGCGAGCCCGTTGGGCAGAAACTCAGGGTAGAGCACGTGGATGATGTCGTGGATCGTCACCACCACCTTGGACGGCACGTAGGCGGGCAGGACGTAATGGGTGGCGTGGTAGAGATCGGGACGGAGCCGGAACAGCCGCCACGAAAGGGTCGCCATCTCGCGGATCGAGTAGACCCCGGCGCGCTCGGTGACCGCGGTGAAGTTTTCCGGCAGGGTGGCGAGCAGCTCGCGATCGTCGTCCTGCGCGAGCAGCAGGTAGCGGTTGTCCCGATCGATCGCCGCCAGCCCCGAGATCAGGTTTCGGACGTAGGTGCCGATACCGAAATCTCGGATCTTTCGGGCGTCTAGGGCGATCGTATAGGGCACGCGGCAGGGGCTCCGGGGCAGACCAACAGGATCAAGAGTTTATCGCGTCGGCGAAGATCGCATCCATCCGGTCCGCCGCGCCGCCCCAGGTGAAGCGGGCGGCCTGCGCCGGGCCGCGGTCGGCAAGCTCTTGGGCCCGCCCCGGATCGGCGAGCAGCCGGCCGAGCGCCTCGGCGAGCGCCGCGGGCTCGCCGATCTCGACCTGGAGCCCCGCTCGGCCTACCACCTCGGGCAGGCTCGACCGATTCGACACGATGGTTGGCACGCCGCAGGCGAGCGCCTCGGCCGCCGGCAGGCCGAAGCCTTCATAGAGCGAGGGGTAGAGGAAGACCGAGGCGGCCTGAAAAATCCGCACCAGCCGCGCGCGGGGCACGGGACCCAGGTGGATCAACCCTTTGGGCTTGAGCGCCTCGATCCGTTCGAGCAGCTTGGGGCCGCCCCAGCCGTTCGGACCGACCAGGACGAGCGGCGGGGTGGCGCCACGATCGCCGCCACCGAGTCCCACGAGGCCGCCGCGCTCGACCAGGAACTCCCAGGCATCGAGGATCGCGCCGACGTTCTTGCGCGGCTCCAACGTCCCGGCATAGAGAAGATAGCCGTCCGGCGCGCCGATCTCTTCGCGGGTTGCGGCGATTTCCTCGGCGGTGCCGGGGCGAAACTCGGGATCGACGCCCGGATAGATCACCTCGACCCGGTCGGCGCAGTCGGGAAAATGAAACCGCAGATCGGCCGCCGTCGCCTGGGAATCCGCGACGATCCGCCGGGCGCGATCGAGCGAGGCGTTGAGGAACGGATAGACGCTCCAGCGAACCTTCACCCGATGATGGTCGGGAAACAGCAGGGTCGTGAGGTCATGGACCGTCGCGATCGCCGGCACCGGACAGCGAAGCGGCAACGTCATGTGCGGCGACCAGAGCAGGTCGACGTCCCCCGCCGCGAGCCGCTTCGGCAGCCGCAGCTGCTGCCAGATCACGCCGAGGGGAGCCGGCTGGATCTCGATCGGAACTTCCGCCCCGGCGAATTCCTCCGCTCCTTCGACCGGGCCGTGCGCGAGCCCCAGATAGCGCCGATGGCTCCGACCCCGGCGGCTCGCCAGCTCCAGCAGCAGCGACCGGGTGTAGACGCCGATGCCGGTTACCGTCCGCACCAGCGGGCGAAGATCGACGGCAACGGTAGGAAGAGACGAGGGGGAGACTTCGGACATGCGAGCCGATGGTATCAGGGGCTTTTGGGGGCCGGCTTGAATAGAGCCCGAAACGCCTTCAACGCCGCCGGGTGGTAGATCGTACCGTGCCCTTCCGCGGGCGTCGGCTCGTAGATCCAGCGCAAGTCTGCGGAAGCGTTCTGCTTGAGCGCCTCGACCAACTGCTCGGTCGGCTTGACGATCCCTTTCTCGTCGCTGGTCGCGAGAAAGAGCGTGCCTTTCCCTTTGTACTCCTTCAATCGCCCGGGGGCAGAGCTCACCAACGCCTGGTGATTCCACCAGAGGCTTGGATCGAACGCGATCGAGGTATCGAACATCCCGGGCGCCAGGAAGAACGTCTCGACGACGAACAGCCCGGCGAGCGACTCGCCGACGATTCCCGTCTCGTCCGTCGTGCGGTAGCGCGCCCGCACGTCCGGCATCAGCTCCTTGGCGATGAACTCCCGGAACGCGGCGGAGCCGCCCACGTGCGGCGCGATCTTCCGGTCTTCCGGGTCTTCGGTCGGACCGGTCATGTCGCGGCGACGCTCGGTGTTTTCGATCCCCACCAGGACGAACGGCCGCATCGTGCCGTTGCCGACCGAGACCTGGACCAGCCCGGCGACGTGCAAAAAGTCCTCGCCCATCCCGCCGTCCGGCATGTAGAGGACGGGGAAGCGGGCGTCCTTGGCGGCGTCATAGCCGGGCGGAAGGTAGACATTGATCCGCCGCGTCTCGTGGAGAATCTTCGACGGAATCGCGAATGTCTCTCCGATCGAAAGCGGGGCCGCCGAAGTACCCGATCCTTCGCCGGCAAGCGATGCCGAGAGGGGCGGGCAGAGGACCGAGAGAGCTAGAACGGCGGCGAGTTTCTTCATTGGCGCCCGATCGTACCAGCACGAAACCGTGCCTTGTCGCTCGCGGGAGGAAGCGCGACACGATCGTTCGGCAGTCCTGATACACCTTCCCCACCGGGCCTTTGACGATGGGTCTCAACGCGTCCCGCCGCGGAAGGCCCAAAAGGGATCGGGTTCGAGGAGCGGGCGCGAATCGGGGAGGATTTCGAAGACTTGGGCTTCCTCGTCGGCAAAGGTCAGCCGCACCGGGGCTCGACGGGGCCATCGTTCGATCTCTCGCCGCTGCCAGCGGCGCAAATCGGCAAGACGGGCGACCACGTGAGTCACTCCTTCGGCGCGCAGCCGGGCGAGATCGGCATCGTCGGGCACCGGAAAGCAACACCTTCGGCGCAGGTCGAGATTGTCGGTCGGTAGAAAGCCGCTGTAGCCGTTGACCACCGGCTTGCCGTAGTGGCTCGCGCGGTACATCGTGGGGATGTCGTCCTGCACCCGGCCGAGCGGGACTTCAAGAACCGCCCGCACCGCGGAGGTTTTCGCGAGCCATTGATCGACCGCGGTGGGGCCGAGCCTGGGCTCGATCTCGGTCCAATCGAGCCGCCGCGGCGCCTGTTCGATCGCCAGCAAGACAATCACTCCGGCGGCAAACCCACGGCGCAAGGTGATCGAGGAGAGGCGCTCGCGGAGGCGATCGAAACCGTAGGCGGCAAGAAATCCGAGCCCAACGCCGGCAAAGGCATAGAACCGGGTAGGCACCCGCATCTGGGCGAGGCCGGGAACGTAGCGGGCGAGCGGCAGGTAGACCTGGGGAAAGGTAAGGAGGAACGAGGCCGCACCGGCCGCGAGGAGACCGCGGGGCCACGCCGGCAGATCCGCCCAGCCGGCCAGAGCTGCGGCACTCTTCCCTCGCCACTTTCGGCGCAGGAAGGCTGCACTCGCCGATGCAACCAGCAGGATCAGGCCCAAGGCCGAATAGCTCGGCAAGTTCCTGGTTCCCCACGGTACGCCGGGCCATCCGCTCCAAGTTCTCGCGTCGGCGACGAGAAACGTAAGCCCCACCAAAGCGGTCAACAGCCCGAGGATGACGCGATGCCCTTTCCCTGGAAGGGGAGCTGCTGGCCTGCAAAACCGCCGCAGCCCTTCCCACGCTCCCCAAAGGGCGAAAAGGGCAACGCCGAAGCCCGGGAAGAGCGCGTTCTCCGGTCGTTCCCAGCGGGCGGTTTCAGCTCCGCCATAGAGAGAGTGCTGGGACGACGGGGTGACATAGCTCGCGAGGGTGGCCGAGTACCCTGCGATTACATCGTCTCCTCTGTGCAGGGGGAAGTGAGCGGAGGTTCGCGCATAGGGGAGGAAAAAGATTGCCGCGATGCCCGCGCAGGCGATGAGGGCACCACCCAAGCGGGCGAGATCAGCGCGGCTCCAGCGAGGCCGGTCGCGGAAAAGGAGGCGGTTCGCGGCCAGGATCGCGAGGGGTATATGGGCCATGTAGGCGAGGTAGAGGCCGCCGCTCATATGAAGGGCATAGAAGGCGACGAAGATCGCGGCGCGCCGCAAGGTCGGACGTTCGAGCAACCGGTCGAACGTCCAGAGCAGCGGCGGAATCCAGAGGGCAAGCAGGATTTGAAGATGGCTCCCCTGGAACCATCGGAACGCGGAGAACGCGAACGCCAGACCGCCGATCCAGGCGCCGGTCGGGCTCAGGCCGCTCTTGTCCAGAACCCAGTAGAGGGCGAAGGCGGATCCGAGGTATGAGCCGAAGAACAACAGGTTGTAGAACGCGATCGGGCCGACCCCGAAGTGCCCGAGCAGCCAGCCCGCAAACGCCGGGCCGAGCAGGTGATCGGAAAACGTCGTGACTCGGAGGGTGGGAAAAAAGTACGGCAGATTCCAGTAGCCCTTGAAGCCGTTCTGAAAATGAAGAATTCCCCACTTGAGGACCACCAAATTGAACAGAGGATCTCCTCCGTCGGGGGCCAGGTGAGTGCGGAACACCCGCCAGATCGGGCGCAAATAGAACAGGGAGAGGGCGAGAAAGCCCAAGAACGCCAAGCCGTGCCGAGCCAGGCGTTGGCCCACCTTGGACCTGGCACCCTCCGGCCTTCGAAAATCGGTCATCACGGAGTCTTTACGGAACTGCGGCTGTTGCGTCTAGCCCTTGGGATGAATGGCTGGCGGGAGGGGATGGAAGCGGCGGAGAGGTAGGGAGCACGGCGAGTGCGCCCTACCTCTCTGGGGAGGAAGCCCGGTTACTTCTTGACGACGATGTCGTTGACGACCGACACCACGCCTTCGGTGTGCATTGCCAATTTTGCCGCTTCGGTCTTCTCGTAGGCAGACTTGGCAGTGCCGGAAAGGGTGACCTTGCCGTTCACTGTGTCGACCTCGATCGCCACACCCTTCACTTCCGGATCGGCGATCAGCATCGACTTGACCTTGGCGGTAATGCTCGAGTCGTCAATGTTCTGCTTGGCCTTGTCGCCCGCCTCGGCGGCCTTCTCGCCAGCCGTTTCGGCCGCATTGGCGATGTCCTTGCCGGCTTCCTTGGCGGTCGCCGAGGCTTCCTCGCCGGCTACCTGAACGGCTTCCCCGGCCTGCTCGGCAGCTTCTTTCGTCCCTTCCACCGCCGCGTTGCCCGCGGTGGCTGCGGCTTCGCCCGTCTCTTCTCCGGCGGTCTTGATCGCCTCGCCAGCCTGGGCGTTCTGTTCTTTAACGTCGGGGTTGTTGCAGGCGCTCGCGCCGAGGACGCACAGCACGGCGAAAGCGGGCAACATCAGGGCTTTGTTCGTCATGAGAAGGTTCTCCAAGTTCGTGATTTGGGGCAAATTAGGGGCCGTCAACGACTTAGCGAACGACCCGGAAAGGTCATTGTGCAAGATTGAGACCGCCGATCATAGAGCGTCGGTGACTACTTTCCGAACGCCACCTCGAACCGGTCGACTTCGGAGAGATCCATGCGGTAGGCGGTGATCGCGAAACGGTCGGCGAAGGCGTCGACCACGCAGAAATGGTGGACCTTCTCGAAGACGTCTCCGGCGAGCCGGAATTCCGGATGCTTGTCGTCGTAGAGCGGAGCGCCTCCGCCGCCGGTTACGACGTAGGTGATGCCGTCTCGCACCGTACGGTAGTAGATGTGGTCGTGCCCCTCGAAGACCAGGCGAACGCCATGCCTTCGAAACAGCGGATGGAGCAGGGTCCGCAGGGCCTGCACGTCCGGCTCGGCCGCATGCTGTCCGATCGAATAGATCGCCTTATGGAAGAACGGCAGGATCCGGCGTCCCGCCGCCTGCGCTGCCGCCAGATCCGCTTCGAGCCATCGGCCCTCCTCGCTCGCGGGTCCCAGATCTTCCTGGGTGTCGATTGCGACGAAGTGGATCGGTCCCTTCTCGAACGAGTAGTAGAGCTTGTTGCCGGAGAGCACCGTCTGAGTCACCCGCTGCTCGTAGTAGCCCTCGGGCGACCCGTCGTGATTTCCGCGGGCGGGGTAGTAGGGGATCTGCCGCCGCATCTCGCCGGTGATGCCGTCGAACGTCTGCCACTCCTCTTTCGAGTTGCCGTCGTGGACCAGGTCGCCGGTCTGGAGCACGAGCGCCGGACGAAACGAAAGGACGTCCGCCACGATCTTGCGATGGACCTCATGGCCGTCGCGGGTATCTCCGTAGGCGACAAATCGAAGGAGCACGTCCCTCGCCGAGGGGGCCGGCGCGGCATGAATCCGCTGCTCTTCCGGCCGCGGGGACTGGGTGCATCCGGCGACTCCGGCGACCCACAGGACGGCGAAACAAAGAGAACGCGGTCGGATCGCTGCCATGGAAGGCTCCCGGGAGATGCGGCGGTTCGGATCGAAAGGCTCGCGAGAGGAGCATAGCGAGTCCCGAAGACCCGCGCCGACCGGTATAGTCACGCCCCATGCTCGAAGTTCACGACCTGCCCGCTTTGAACGCGATTCTCAACTCCCTCTCGACCGTTCTCTTGATCACCGGCTGGTTCCTGATCCGGAACCGGAAGGTTGCTGCCCATCGGGCGGTCATGATCACCGCGCTGGTTACCTCGTCGCTGTTTCTGACCTCCTACCTGATCTACCACGCCCAGGTCGGCTCGGTGCCATTCCAGGGCCGGGGGCCGATCCGGACGCTCTACTTCGCGATCCTGATCACCCACACGATCCTCGCGGCCACCGTGCCGTTCCTCGCCGGGATCACCGTCTGGCGGGCGTACAAGAAGCGCTTCGACCGGCACCGGGCGATCGCGCGCTGGACCCTGCCGATCTGGCTCTACGTCTCGGCGACCGGCGTAATCGTCTATCTGATGCTCTATCAGATGAAGGTCTGAGCGGACCTCCCGATGCGAGCCACGGTCGGTCACTTCGAGATCCTCGCCCGCGACCCCGACCGGCTCGCCCGCTTCTTCCAAGAGGCGCTCGGCTGGACCGCAGAGCCGGTGGCGTGGGACGGCCCGGCCTATCTGAAGCTCCGCCCAGGGTTGGCAACCTTGGCGCCCTCCCGCCCGATCGGCGGCGGAATCCTGGGCGACGCGGCCGATCCGCCGCCGCTGCTGGTGTTCCACCTCGAAGAGGGGACGCTCGAAGAGGCGCTGGCGCGAATCGAGGCGGCGGGCGGTTCGATCGAAGCGCCGCCGGAAGCGATCGGCGGCATGGGGCATTTCGCGCGGTTCCGTGATCCGGATGGGCGGGGGTATGGGCTGTGGCGGAGCCTGTAGACTCCTCCCAACATGCCACTCCACATCGAGACCCCGCTCGTCGAATCACGTCCCTTGAGTTTGTCCTCCGGGCGCGCGATCTGGCTGAAGCTGGAAGCCCTGCAACCCTCGGGCTCGTTCAAGCTTCGCGGCATCGGACACGCCTGCGAGACGTATTACGCCCGCGGGGCAAAGCGGTTCGTCTGTTCCTCCAGCGGCAACGCCGGGCTGGCGGTCGCCTATGCGGGTCGGATCCTGTCCGTTCCGGTGACGGTGGTGGTTCCGGAAATCACGACTGAGCGGGCGAAAGAACTTCTGCGCCTGGAAGGTGCAGAGGTCATCGTTCACGGCGCGTCCTGGCAAGAGGCGAACAACCTCGCGATCTCGCGGGTGGGTGCGTCCGATGCGTTCATTCACCCCTTCGACGATCCGCTAGCATGGCAGGGCCATTCCACATTGATCGACGAAGTCGTACGTTCCGGCAGGAAGCCTGATGCCGTGTTGCTCTCGGTCGGCGGTGGTGGATTGCTCTCCGGCGTCGCCCTTGGGCTGCACCGAAACGGCTGGACCGACGTTCCGATCCTCGCCGTCGAAACCGAAGGAGCCGCGTCCTTCCACCAAGCTACGAAAGCCGGGCACCCGGTCGAGCTGGAGAGAATCACCAGCATCGCAACCTCCCTCGGAGCCCGTCGCGTCTGCGAACGAGCCGTCCAGTGGTTCAAGGAACATCCGATCCGAAGCCTCGTGGTGTCCGACCGCAGCGCCCTCTCCGCCTGCGAGCGATTCCTCCACGATCACCGAATCCTCGTCGAACCTTCCTGCGGCGCAAGCCTCGCCCCGGTCTACGACAAATCCGCGGAGCTGGAACCTTTTGGCACTGTGCTGGTCGTCGTTTGCGGGGGAGCGACTTCGACGATTGACCAGATCCGAGATTGGTCGCGAGCGGTTGAGGTATAAGGCGAGGCAAGAAAATCATGAGCGACAGCGATTCGAAGCCTTCCTCCGAAACCGATTGGGCCAGGGTCTCGGCGATGACAGATTCCGAGATCGATACCTCGGACATCCCTCCGCTTGGCGACGAGTTTTTCAGACGCGCTCGATTGCGACTTTCGTCGAAATTAAAGCGCGATCCGTGCCGACCTAAGCGTCGATAGGAGCGATTTTGGGCCACTCAATACCTGCTCCTACGAAGCGAAGTGTCCGGACAGCACCATCTGGGGAGTAGGCAATGCTCGGCTGGATCTGGCAAGTGTTTAGTGCGAAGTGGAATGGTAGTTGGGCCAGAAAGGGACCGCAGCGGTCCGGGCAGATCCGGCCCACCCAATGCGATTGATACCACCCGGGCGATTAGCATTCGTCACGGTTTCTTTGCTGTGGTTGATGCACGACACATTGCCCTTAGTATTCATTGTTGTCGTCGTCAAAGCCGGGGTATTGATCGTCGCGTGCGTAATAGTCTGCCGCATCGTAAGTGAATGTGGCCTTGTAGGTTGCGCTCAGGTTACTTGCGCTTAACTGAGCCAGCCCGGCAATCTTTAATTGGCACGCCACACACTCAAACTTTGCCGGCAAATAGTCTTGTGTTTCAACAATAAGATCGTCCTCTAATTTCCGAATAGGTACGGAGATAGGTGCTCCTGTTACCAGCGAATCGCTGCCGCATGAAGGGCAGGTAACGCGATGTCCATCTTGGCGGGTCGCCCATGCAGACGCTTGACTTGAAAGTTTCTGGCGCTCTGCGTTGTCTTTTTCTTTCCAATTCTTCTTGTGACCTGCAATGGCTTTCGAGACTGCCTTGGCTGATTTGTCTCGCGACGCCGCAATTAGCTGCTCGGCGAATCTGGCCTCGTTGCCCCCTACTAAAAGGGCGAGGCTCTCGCCCAATGCGGCGAGCAAAACAGAGCACGTCTGATAAAAGTCTGCTAGCCATCTGGTCTCTAACCCGTCGAAAGGTGTGCTGCCGGCGTGAAGCTCTTCGTTCCGGCGATTTATATGTTGTGCCGTGAAGCCCTCTTCCGGAATGAAGGCTGGTAGGATTTCTCGTAGACGCTTCAGTACTTCCGTGATGTGGATTGAATGAGGTATAAACTTGGGTTCGGTTGGCGTGTGGCCTAGAGAATAGTAGAGATTGTTCCAGTTACTTTTGGAATCTGCAAGTAGGGTAGGGCTTACGTTTGCAAGTGCCGCGCGTGCCAGAAATTCCAAGACAAACGTAGATGTCAGTCCGAAATGCCAGTCATCTCGGGAATGCAAAAGCATATCCTGTGCATAGCGCTGAGCTTTTGCAAGGAGAGCATCCCTTGACCAAGGGTGAGCGATCTTTGATGCTTTAGGCGTACTGGTAGTCATAAAGTTCCTTTAAGTACGCTCGGTCAACGTGCCTAGTTCCAGATGACTCCGTTGTGGCTGATCTTCCGTGCAAAAATCTCCAGTTGTCTATTATCAGGGTATCGCCGGGATCGAGCAGTACAACCTCGAGTGGTCTGATTTTAGACAGAATGAGTTTAACCTTCGCGAATACGTCTGCGGCCAGTCCTGTTGCTGGCTTCAGAAAGATGTTATCCCATCGGATGAGATATGGGCCGTCAGATTCGGGGCGCTCAAGGAGTCTGAGAAGCTGCTTGCCATTTTGCATCGGGCGTCGAGGCTGTACGAGAGCCATGCGAAGTGCATCTTTGCCGAGTTTCGACAAAAGTCGTCGACCATCAAAGAGTCGTGTCGCAACCTCCGGCGAACCGCAAATACATCGAAGGGCAATGTAGCGTGGTGGTATTGCCCAGTGGGCCAGGTCAGTATGGAGCGGGAAGTCTGCCGTACCGAAGTTTCCGCTGTAGGTGTTGGGCGGAGACTCAGTTAGTTCACGCGGAATCAGCTTCTGAACTGTGTTGAGGCCTTCGACCGAGTCAAGAGTTCCGAGTTTTTGGAATGCATCGCTAGATGCCAGGTGGGGATTGAAATGGCGAATGATGCCAAAACCTCGGGTACCGATCGTCGTTGAGTTCGGGGCAAACTCTGAGGTGAGTTCTGCCCTCGAAACCTCATGTGTAGATTTATTCATTATATCAAGTCAAAGCTCCGCCCAGCTCGCGCCAGAGCCAAGAAGGAAACTCTTGCCAGGGGAGTGCGACGTGGCCACCGGGCAGTGGCCGCGCTTCGGGAATTGTGCAGACCAGGACGCCGGGGCGTGCCACGGCCGACGCGACTTGGCCGAATTTTGTCATCTGTTCGACGTGGCGCGGGGTAGGGGTCGATGTAAGCTTGATTTCGATCGGCGCCAGACCTGTCGGGGTCCTAATCAGAAGGTCGACTTCAAAACCATCGCGGGTGCGCCAGAAATAGAGGTCGGCGGGGCGGCCGAGGCTGGCGAAGACTTTTGCTGCCTCCGAGACGATCAGCCCCTCGAAAAGGGCGCCGCCCATAGCTCCTGCCAGCGCGGCCTCGGCGCTCGGTTGTCGGGTGAGGTAACAGGCGATGGCCGAGTCGAGGAAATAAATTTTCGGCGTCTTGGTCAGCCGTTTACCGAAGTTCTCGAAGTAGGGCGGCAGGAGGCGGATCACATAGGACGCTTCGAGGGTGCCGAGATAGGACTTGACGGTCGGGACGCTCAATCCCACGGTGCGCGAGAACTCTGAGAGATTCAGCTCTTGGCCATGGCGTGCCGCTGCCAACCCGAGCAATGTCTCAAAGGCGCGAAGATCCTGAATACGGTGGAGCTGGCGAACATCACGCTCGACATAGGTCGGAAGGTAGGACGAGAGCCAGAGATCTCTGTTTTCTGGATAGAGAACTGGATCCGGGTAGCCACCGTTCCAAATCGTTTCTGCCAGGGCGCGCCGAAGGAGGGGCGCGGTCTCTTGGAGACTGAATGGGAGCAGCTCGAGCAGGGCGATTCGACCGGCGAGCGATTCGCTGACGTTCGCCATGAGCTGGAACTGTTGTGATCCGGAGAGCAGCCAGCGGCCGTTGTTCCGCCGGTCGCGATCGATCCGAATCTTGAGCGGCGGCAGCAGTTCTGGCGCGTATTGGATCTCGTCGAGCAAGACCCGCCCTTCGGGGAGACGATCAAGGAAACCGATGGGGTCAGCCTGCGCAAGGCTCCGTTCCGTCGGGTCATCGAGCGAAACGTAACGCGCATCCGGACCGGCCTGGTGGATAAGAAACGTGGTCTTGCCGGATTGTCTCGGCCCGGTAATGAGAATCGCCGGAAACCCATTGAGCGCACGGTCGAGCGCGGAGCCAAGTAGACGCGAGAGGTACACCCTGCAAATTTAAAATCCAATTTTAAATCTGTCAACCCCCTTTAAAAGCAGTAGTTTGTGCCGCCTCTTTGGCCGAAATGCAGTTCGATGGGCGCAAAACGCGCCTAAATTTCCCTATCCCCCCACCCGAGCCAACTCCTCCGCCGCCAGCGAGCACCCTCTAAGCTCCGCCCCCGCCGCACGTCCCATCAATCGGAACTCCCCTCCGTCGGCCACCCCAAGATCCTGAGTCAGCAAATGCACCGCGGAGCCGAGGTTCGCCAGGTCGAAGATCGCGATCAGGCCGAGGGTGCCTTGCGGTGCTTCTGCGAGGGTCTCGGGGTCGAGGATACGTACCCGCACCCAGGGCGGGGCGACGAAGAGGTCGGGGTCGCCGTCGGCGAGCGCTTCGGTGTAGAACTGGCTGGTCAGCTCGGTCATGCCGTATTCGCGGACGATCCTCTGTTTGGGGATGCCGAGGCGGGTTTCGATTTTTTCCACCAGCTCGGTGCGGGATATCTCGGTCTCTTTGCCTTTGAAACCCCCGGTTTCGAACAGGACGCTGCCGGGGGGAAGACGGAAGCGCAGCTCCTGGCGTTCGAGCGCGCCGAGCCATTGGTCGAGGGCGAGGGCGGTCGATAGCACCACGACCGGCCGACCAGCGCGTTGGCGGGCTCCCGCCCAGGAACGGGCCGGGCCGGCCTCCACCCCGCGCGGGCCGACCACGTTGGCGCTTTCCGGGGCGCCGAAACGTGCCAGCACGTGCTCGACCATGAACGACAGGCTCGAATCGGGGAGCAGCTCGCGCGATGGGATGAGCGAGAGCATCGGCGGCCGGCCGAGCCCGGTAAGACACCAGCGGGGAAAGGCGAGGTCGATCGTCCGGCGGTAGAGGTCGGGGAACGGGTGGTGGTGGACGCTTCTCTCCTCCGGCCCTTGGGTGGTGCCGCTCGAGCGGAAGATCTCCTGGGCGGGCTCGGTCGCGAGGGTCAAGCTCTTGAACGCGGTCGTCGGAACCAGCGGCACGTCGCGCCAGGAGGCGAGCCTTTCGGGGTCGAGCCCGCGGGCTTCGGCCAGCCGGCGGATCGGCTCGATCCGGTCGTGTTGAAAACGGTACGCCGCGAGGGCGAGAGAATCAAAGGAATCGCCGGACGGATCGGCGAGGAAGCGGGCGATGCGGTCGGGCACGGGCAGCTCGGCGGATGCGGACATGGGCGGGATTGTGCCACGCAAGCAGGGTGGTCGAGTGCTACGCTCGACGCAAGGAAATCCAATTTCAAGGGTTCAAGGGAACGAGTGGGCACCGAACCGTTGACCGCGGCCGATCCGGGCTGGGACGCCCTGGCGCGTACGGCCGCCGGGGACTCGATCGCGTTCGAGCTACTGGTCGGCCAGAACCAAGACCGTCTCCTGCGGCTATGCGAGCGGATGTTGGGCGACGTCGAGGAGGCGCGCGACGCGGCGCAAGAGGTGTTCCTCAAGCTGTACCGCAACGCTGCCTCGTTTCGCCCGCGCGGCCAGCTGTTCACCCTGCTTTACCGGATCGGTGTGAATCACTGTTTGAACCGCCTGAGGCGGCGCAATCTGGTTCGATTTTTACGTTTCTCGGACCCCGGGGAAGACGACGCCCCGGTGGTCGAGCCGGTTGACCGCCGCCCCGGCGCGGCCGAATCGATGGATGCCCGCGAGCGCTGGCGGGTGGTGCGCCAAGGAATCGACAAGCTTCCCTCGAACCAGCGGGCAGTTCTGATTCTCGCCAAATTCGAGGGTTTATCCTACCGGGAGATCGCCGAGGTGCTCGGGATCTCGGAGGGGGCGGTCGAAAGCCGCCTCTTCCGGGCCATGAGACGGCTCGAAGCGGCGCAAGAATCCGACCGCTCGATGGTTTCACCGGCAAAGAGGACATGAGAATGAACCGTCTGCCTGAGATCGAGCTGATGCGGCTCCTCCACGGCGAGCTGCCGCCCGAGCGCGCCTTTGAGCTTCAGGAGCGCCTCGCGCGTGAGCCGGAGCTGGCGGAAGAGCTGCGTCGGCTCGAAGCGACCTGGGACCGGCTGGAGCTGCCGCCGGCCGCCCCGGCCCCGCGCGGTTTCGCTCGCGCCGTGGTGGGCCGCGCCGAGAACGGCGGCCTTTGGAGCCTGGCGCCGACCCGCATTCGGGCGGCGGGTTTCGCCGTGCTCGCGGCCGGTTTGGCGCTCGGAGTGGGGATCGCCTCGACTCTCGCGAGGTGGGATGCCGCGACCTCCGCGGCCCCTGTGGCCACCGAAACGGTCGTCGCCTCCTCGCCCGCGGTTCCGACGGTTCCCGCCGCGCCCCAAGAGTCCACCGCGCCGATCGCGATCTCTCCGCCCGCCGTAGGCACTCCGGCCGGGCCGTCGGATGGATGGAACGAAACGAACGCGAGCGGGCCGAAGGGGACGAATCGAGCCCCGGCGCCCGCGGACGGCGCGACGTCTTCGGGCGCTTCCGCCGCGTCCGGTGCCGGCGACCCCGCTCAGGTGGCGGATTTCGACTATGACCTGCCGGCCGAGGACGGTTCGTTCGCGGACGAGGGGACGCTCGCCGACGACTACTGGCAGGCCTTCGACGGCACGGAAAGCGCCACGGGCTCGGGCGATGGCACCGGTTCGGGAAGCGAGGGGCTGTGAGGCGCTGGGGATTGATCTTTGCGCTGCTGGTCTCCGCCGGGTTGAACGCCGGGATTTTGGCGACTCTGTGGGTGACTCACGCCAAGAACCCGCCGCCTCCGCTGCCGCCGGGTGCTCAAAGTCCGCCCGCCATGGTCCGGCCGGGCGATCCGCCGACACCTCCCGGGCGTCCACCGGAGCCGCGGGAGGGAACGACGCCGGCAGGACCGCATCATGGGCCGCCAAATGGCCCCCAGAACGGGCCTTCGGATGTTCTTCCGGGAGCCCCGCCTCCGGGGAGCCCGATGCCGCGACCTCGCGATCGCGACGGTCTTCCGGATCCGGAAGGACCTCCTCCGGACGACGGACCGTTCGGCGGCGAGACCGCGGAGGTCGGTCCGGATCCCGGAACCGTTCTACGGGTGCCTTCGACTCCGCCACCCCGGCTGCGCGAATTCGCCGACCGTCTGGGAGTTGTCGGCGCGAAGCGGGAGCGGTTCTTCTCCTTGCAGCTCAAACTGATCGCGACGATGCGCGAAGGGCGGTGGCGAATCCAACAGCTTCGCCGCGAGGTGCGGGTCGAGATGCTCTCAGCCCGGCCGGATCGCACCAAGATCGAGGCGAGCCTCGCGGCGATCCAGAACGCCCAGCTCGCGCTCGAACGGCAGACCGTGCGCACGATCCTCGATACCCGGGAGATCCTCGACGGCGAGGCCGAGCGCCAGTACCTGGAATTCATCAACCGCATGCGCCTGGGGGCGGGAGAAGGGAAGCCCAAGGGCCCGAGACCGCGAGGCGGCGGCGGAATGATGGGCCGGCCGGAGATGCCGGGCGGCACCGGTTTCGATCCGCGCCGCGAACCGCCGGGGAACGAACCGGCGAATCCGCCGGGCCAGAATTCACCGAGCCAAGATCCGCGCCTCAACCGGCCGGCCCGGCCGCAGGGCGGCGGCTTCGGGGGCCGGCCCGGCGGTTTCGGCCGACAGCGGCCCTTTCCGCACGGGCAGCGGATGCTCACGCCCGAAGAGCGGCTCGAACGGCGCCGCCGCTTCGAAGAATGGCAGGGGCGCCAGGGAGCGGACCAAACGGTCCCGCCGCCGCAGCGTTCCGAGCCTGAGGGCGAGGCCCCGCCGCCGGCCTGACAAAAAAAGAACCCCGCTCGCGCGGGGTTTGGAGGGAGGGAGTCGGAGGAGGGAGATTGTCTTGTCTGTGCCTTCTCCATCCCTTATTACGGAGCACCCCTCCCGTCCGTTGGGGTAGGCCTATCGTTCCCGCGCGATCTGCGCGAAGAACTCGGTCGCCGATTCCGCCGGATCGCCGACCAGGGCGCCCGCTCCCTCTTCCGGCAGCCAGTCGGCCGGTAGATAGCGGCGGTAGGGGGTGGCGAGGAATCGCCGGTCGAAGAGTGCGATCACCCCGGTGTCTGACGGGGAACGGATCAGCCGGCCGGCGGCCTGGACCACGCGGGTGAGCCCCGGGACCACGAACGCGTACTCGAACCCCTTGTCGAAGCGCTCCTCGTAATACGTCTTGAGCAGCTCCTGGTCGAGCGACAGCCCCGGCAGGCAAGGTCCAATGATCGCCACCCCCTTGAGCATCTCGCCCGGGTAGTCGACCCCTTCGGCAAACGCGCCGCCCGCGACCGCGGCGAGCACGATGTCGCCGAAAATCGCCGACTTGAGCGCCTCCAGGATCAGCTCGCGCTCGCGGTCCGAATCGCTCTGGCGTTGGATCATCAGCCGCTTGGATTGCAGGCGCATCTTGGGCGCCACCTCAGCCAGAAACTGATAGCTGGGAAAGAGCGCCAGGCAGTTGCCCGGCACGCTCTCGACGAACGCGGCGAGGCGGTGAGCGATCCGGCCGTAGTTTTCGCCCCGCAGCTTCCAGGTGGTCTCGACCGTGGCGTCGATCACCACCCGCCGGTTCTCGGCCGGGAACGGGTTGCGGATCTCGACGAACGCCGTGCGCCCGGCGCCGAAGCCGAGCAGGCCGGTGTAGAACTCGGGCGGCGAGAGGGTGGCCGACAGGCCGATCACCGAGCTGCACCGGCCGAGGACCGACCCTAAGAACCGGCTCGGGTCCTTGCACAGCACGCGCAGCCGGCTTTCGCCTCCGCGCCGTTCGAGCGTGTGGCTGAACGCGGCATCCGAGACCGCGAGACCGTTCAAGAATTTCAAGAGCTGGAAGTAAAGCTCGACGAACGGATCGTCCGGGCGGAAGCTCTTGGTATCCCGCTGATATTCGAGGTAATCGACGAACGCCTCGTCGAACGCCGGGCGCAGCCGCCAGAGCTCCTCTTCGGGCAGGGGAGCCTCGACCGCCCGTTCCCCCGCAGGTCCCTCTTCGAGCGCGTCGGCCACGGCGTGCTCGATCAGATGGGCGAGCCGGGCGCAGAGCGCTTGGAGCCTGAAATGGATCGGCTCGCCCCCGCGCTGCATCCCCTCCGCCGCGCGGCGGGCGGTGCCGGACGACAGCTCGGGCGAGTAGTAGCCGCGCCCGCGGTCGACCAGATTATGGACCTCGTCGATCACCAGGATGGTGTCCGACAGATCGCGGTCGGCGGCGAAATCGGGCAGCGAAACGTAGGGGTCGAACGCGTAGTTGTAATCGCAGATCGTCACCTGCGCGCGTCCCGAAAGCTCCAGGCTCACCTCGAACGGACAGACCTCGGCGGCTTTGGCGGCGGCGAAGATCGCGTCGGGCTCCAGCAGGGCCGAGTCGTCGAGCAGGCGCGGAATCACCCCGCTGGTGTGCAGCTTGAGCGCGTAGTCCTTGGCGAAGCGGCAGTATTCCTCGTGACAGATGATCTGGTCGTTCGCGCACATCTTCGCCTTGGCCCGCAGGCGCACGGCGCGAAAGGCACCGTCCTGATCGAGCAGGCGGATCACCGCGGTCGCCATCTCCTGCTGGGTGGTCTTGGCGGTGAGCACGAACAGCCGCTGGTCGTTCGCCAGGGCATGGCGAAGCGCGGGGTAAAGGGCGGCGACCGTCTTGCCGATGCCGGTGGTCGCCTGGAGCAGCAGGTGCTCGTGATGGGCGACGGCGGTCTCGGCGGCGGCGAGGATCTCCTCCTGCCCCGGGCGAATCTCGGGGAACGGAAACCGCAGCCGCTCCGCCGCCCGGTGGCGATCGGCCGCCGCCTGGCGGCCGGCCTCCCAGGTGTGGATCAGCAGGTTCAACCGGCGGCGCACGCCGATCTCGATCGTCCGCACGTCGAGATCGAGCGGCTCGCGTTCGGTGTCCGAGCCGGTTCCGTCGTCGTGGCTGCCGATCGAGATCAGCACCAACTCGGCGCGAATCTTCTCCGGAGCCCCCTCGCTCGAAGCGAGCATCCAGGCATAGAGGAGCGCCTGGCGCTGGTACATCTCACGGATGTGCGGCGCGAGGGTGGCGCCGCGCCGGACCGACTTGATCTCCTCGACGACCAGAGTGCCGTCCGGCTCCTTCCTCAGGCCGTCGATTCGCCCCGAGACCGAAACCTGCCAGACGCTCTGGCCGACGCGATGCTCGAAGCGATGGACGACCACCACCTCGCGCTGATAGGTCGCGTCGGTGCCGAGCGTCTCTTCCTGATAGCGGCTATGGATCGCCTGCCCCAGCCACATCCGCTCGTAGCCGCCCCGGTTGGCGAATCCCAACGACCGCAACAGGCTGGTGTCGAGCAGATCAGCGACCGCAAGATCGAGCGCTCGCCGGGTGGCGTCGAAGCGCGGAGCCATGGCGGTGGAGTATAGCGGGGCGGCCCAGATCCGGACCGGTTGGGGCGGCGTTCGTGGTTCCTGGGTCGCGGAAGGGTGGCAACCGAAGCCCTCACCCCACCGGAGCCAACGTCACGCAGAGCACCCGGTCCCAAGCCGGCTCGACCTTGCTCACCCCCGCGAGCAGCCCGAGGCCGATGCCCGCCGCGCCTTCGAGAAATCCTTTGCTTGCGAGCCACTCCGGGCCGTCCTTGAAGCCGCCGAAGAACGACCGGTAGCCGGCGACCCCTTCGCCCGGCTGGCGCAGCTCCAACGACTGGGCGTACCAGTGCACCGCCGCCGCGCCGAGTTTCTCGTCTCCCGAAGCCTGGTACAGGCGGTTATAGAGATGGGCGATCCCCACCCCGCCGTGGCAGAGGCCGGCATCACGCGCGCCGGCCGTTTCGTCCGGATGGCCGGTGCAGTCGCGGGCGATCGAGAGCGCCGCCTCTTCCCAATCCTTCCGGTCGAGCGCCCGGGCCGCAGCGAGCAGGGCGGTGGCGATCCCGAGATCGCCGTAGCACCAGGCGAGCCGGGAAGGGGCTAGCGTGTCGACCCCCGGGCTCACGGTATAGCCGAACCGGGAGCCTGTTCCCTGGGGAAGTTGGCTCGACAAAAGCCACTCGACGGCGCCCTCGGCCAGCGGTCGCGCCTTTTCGATACCGACCGCCGCAGCGGCGGCGAGCACCGGAATCACCCCCGGCACGCCATGCGCGACGCCCAAGTTGTAGTAGCCGTTCGGGCTGGTCTCGCGCTGATGATCGGGGAGCTGCTCGGGCGGAGTGAACCAGGTGACATGGCCGTTGTCGCGCTTTTCGGCGAGGTCGTCGAAACGATGGACCGCCTGCTCCAGGACCTGCCGGGCGGAGGGGCGATCGATCCGCTCCAGAGCGTAGACGCCGAAACCGACCAGGCCGCCGATCAGGTCGTAGGTCTCGGTCCAAGGATGGGAGAGCAGGTCGGTGAGCGCGGTGTCGATCTCCTCGTTCGCGTCCTCCCCCTCTTCGCTCTCGTAAAGGCGCCCCTGGAGGTGCTCTGCCACCCAGGCAACGCCGGCAAATCCGCCGTACAGGCTCGCGCCCATCGGCTCGGTGGCGAGCGCCTCGACCGCCTCGTCGAGATGGCGCTCGGCTATTTCCGCGTACTCCTCGCTGCCGGTCGCTTCGGCGAGGTAGGTATACAACAGAGCATGCCCGGCGTTGCCGCCCGCGAGCCCCGGCGATTCGCCGGTCCGGTCGCCGGGATACGGAGAGACCGCAGGGGCGTCGGGAAAGGCGGCGACGATCTCTTCGATCGACCGGTTGACCCGGTCCGCCAACTCGCCCGACAGGATCGGCCGCCAAGGGCCGGATGGGTTGCTCATTGCACACCTCCTTCGCGCTCGGCTCGCAAGGCTTCGAGATCGCGGCGCAGCTTGCCCGACTCCTCTTCGAGCCGGCCGAGCCGTTCCGCGAGGTTGCCGGCGATTTCTAGGGATTCACGCAGTTTGATCGCAGACTTTCGCGCCCGCTCGCGCTGGCCATAGCTCGGCGCGTTCGCCGCGGCACGGTCGAGGGCCCCGAGCGCCTGTTTGTCGCCCAAGTCGGCGAGGGCCGAATAGACCCGCGAATGCATTCGGTCGTCCGGGTCGTCCAGGTAGCCCAGAAGCAGGCGCAGCGCCTGGCCTTTTCGTTTCATGCCCAACGCGGAGTCGCCGGAGGTTTCGCCCGCCGTGCGTCCCAGCTCGGCGATCGCCGAGAAGGCGGCCCCCCGGCTCTCGGCCGGCGCGCCGTAGGCCGCGAGCCGGAGCGCCTGGTTCCAGGCGCGCGGATCGCCGAGCTTGGTGAGCGCGGCAAGGGCCGAGCCGCGAAGGACCTCTCTCGGACTCGGCCGGTCGAGCGCCGCGAGCAGGGCCGTTGCCGCCTCTCCCCGGTGATCTCCCGGATCGACGAATTCGCCGAGGGCGCCGGCCGCCGCCGCGCGGACTTTCGCGCTCGGGTCGGAGGCGAGCAACACCGCGAGTTTGGGGATCAGCTCGGGATGACTGGAAAACTTGCCGAGCGCCTCGGCCGCCGCGGCGCGGGCCTCGTTCTCCCGCTCGCGCCTCTCTCCCGCAATGGCGGCGACCAGCGGCGGAAGGGCCTCCTTCGTCGCCACATCGCCCAAGGCGGTGGCCGCCGCGGCGCGGAACGCCCGATGGCGGCCGGTGCTAAGCGTCTCGGAGAGCGCCCCGATCGCTTCGGTTCCACCGATTTTGGCCAAAGCGCGCACCGCTTCGAGCTTCGGAGCGAGCGAGGGGCTCCCCTTCAACTGGGCGATCCATTCGGGCGCCGGTTTGGTGAAATCGACCGCGGCGAGCAGCCAGCCGTTCGGGTCGACCACCACCGTGTCCGGCTTCTCGGAGCGGGGGAGCACGAAATCCTGGGCTTTCTTGGCCTCGACGTTCAAGCGCTGGATCTCGACCCCGGCTGGGCCGACCCAGGCGATTTCGAGTGGAAAGGCGAACAGGCCGGTCTCCGCGGTGATCTCCTGGTTCTGTTCCACGTGCAGCCGCGCGGTGTGGTCCTCGGCCGACCATTCCCAGCGGACCGCCAGCTCCGGATGCCCCGCGCCGTAGACCCAACCGTTGAACAGCGGGGCGAGGACAAGGCCGGAGGTCTCTTCCAGCGTGCGCTCGAAATCTGCCGTGGTGACGTTCTGGACGGCGAACCGCTCGACGTAGCGGCGAATGCCGGCGTAGAACGCCTCATCGCCCATCTCGCCGCGCAGCATGTGGAGGACGAGGGCCCCCTTGCTGTAGGTGGTCGCATCGAACATCGCGCCGGGATCGACGAATTTGCCCGTCACGATCGGCCGCCGGTAGTCGCCCTCATCCTCGTCGAAGTACTCGGTGCGCGCCTCGTCAATCTCGGCATCCAACTCGTCGAGGCCCCGGTCGTGCCCAGAATAGAGCATACCGAAGTAGGAGGCGAAACCCTCGTTGAGCCAGATTTCCGACCAGTCGCGGCAGGTGAGCAGGTCGCCGAACCATTGGTGCGCCGCCTCGTGGGCGACCAGGCCGACGCTCGAAAAATCCTCGTCGTCCGCCGCATCGTGGAGCGTGCCGATCGTCTGGGTGGTCGCCGAGATGTTCTCCATCCCCCCGCCGAAATCGACCGCGGCGGTCTGCGCATACTTCGCGTAGGGGTAGGGCCGGCCGGTCACCGTCGAGAAGAAACCGATGATGTCGGGCGTCTTGCCGAACGACACCTGCGCCTGTGCCTCGCGCCCCGGCGGCACGTAGTACTCGACCGGTATGTCGTGCCAGGCATCGGCGATCCGCACGAGCTCGCCCGCGACGATGCTGGTCAGATAGGTCGAGTGGGGAATGTCCATCTGCCAATGGAAGGTGCGCCGGCCGTCCGGGCGCGTGACGGTTTCGACCAAACGCCCGTTGCCCACCACGGTCCAGCTCGCAGGAACGGTCGCCAGCATCTCGCTCGTCGCCCGGTCGCCCGGCTCGTCCCAGCTCGGAAACCAATAGCGGTTGTCGATCTCCTCCCCTTGAGACCAGATCTGCTTCGGCTTCTTCGGGTACCCGGCGTCCGGGCCGACGAAGCGAAGCCCCTCCGTGGGGTGCGCCGAATAGTCGATCGCGATCTCCAACCGATCGCCCGGCCCGTACGCCTTGTCGAGCTTCAGGCGGATCGTCCCGGCCGCCGCGTCGGTGGACACCGCGAGATCCTCCGCCACCCCCGAGAGTCGCGCCCGCGAAACGTTCAGGCCCACGCCATGAAACGCCACCTCGGAAAGGCCCGAGCGCAAAGGCGCCAAAACCTCGGTCGCAGTACCCGAAACTTGCCTTTTTTCCCAGTCGAACGCCAGGTCGAGCTTCACGTGGATCAAATCGAACTGGCGAGCCGGCGCATAGCGGATCGGAGTGTCGGCGGGCGCAAACGGCTTGCGACCCGGAGCCGCGCCAACCGACCCCGCGCCGAGCCAACCCCCCGCAAAAGCGAGACCCAGAACGACCAGCGAACGGCGAAGTTCGAGCGAACAACGAGGGCAAGAAGGCATGGCGTTTCTCCCGGGCGCAGAGCGGAGCGCGTATCTTAGCCCGGACTGCGGGCTTCGACTTGGGGTCCAAGGCCAAAACAACGGGCTCCCTGGGACCGCCGGCGTCTCGCCGGCGTTTTTCGCAGGCAGGGCCATCCGTTTGGCGCCGCGAGCCTCCGGAAGATAGCCTTCCCTCATGGAACGCCCCCGCTACCGGATCGCCCTGGAGAAAGAAGACTTCAAATTCTCCGCCGCCCACTTCACCCTCTTCCCCGACCGAGATGCCGAGCTGCTCCACGGCCACAACTACCGCGTCCGCGTCGAGCTCGCCGGCTCCCACCTCGACGACCTCGGCCTCCTGGTCGATCTCGACGCCGCCAAACGAAAAATCCGCGCCCTCTGCGCTGCCCTCGACAGCCGCATGCTTCTCCCCGAATCCGGAAGTCAACTCCAGGTCGAAACCCAAGAAGGAGGAGTCGAAGTCCGCTGGCGCGACCGCCGCTACGTCTTCCCGGTTGAGGACGTGCTGATCCTCCCGATGGTCAACATCTCCATCGAGCTGCTCGCCGAGTATTTGTGGCGGGCGCTGGCGGAGGAGTTTCGGAGCGGGGGAGTGGGAGCGGCGATCGGGGCGGTGGAGGAGCTGGAGGTGGGGGTTGAGGAGACCGCCGGGCAGAAGTGCGTGCGGTGGGGGCGGGTGGGGTGAGTGAATGGGCGGCGAGGCGGCATAGAGCCTAAGAAGACGAAATCGGACCTTTGCATGCTGGAAAACGATGAGTGAAACCGCACAAGCGCTGGAGCGGATGACTGACGAGGGCAAGTTTGAAGAGCTTGCGGGGGCCGTGTTGCGCTCCTGCAGCTACCCTGGCCTCAACGATACTGGAAGGAATTCGCAAGGGAAGACCATCAAGTCCCCCGTGGACGGCGTCTATCGAGTCCCGGGAAGCTACCCGTCTCACTACGTGATCGCTCATCACACTACGGTCAAACTGAAAGGCCTGCGCGGGAAATGGCTGAACAAGGAAGCCGGGGATGTGGGCAAGGCGGCTCGATGGGCCGAGGACCGGCGGCGTCAGGAGCCCGGCACACGAGTCACCCTGGTCTTGACCTGCAACCGTAGGGTCTCGGAAGGCCTGATTGCGGAGGTGGGCCGAACCTGCTCGCAGGGAGGCCTCGAAGAGGATATCTGGAGTGTCCTTCGCCTTCAGGAGTTCCTCGATCGCGATCCGAGCGGCCAGCGAATCCGGGAAGACTGCCTCGGCGTTCATCAGGAGCGGCTAGATGAACATCTCCTGCGGGAACTGGGTGAGCGGAGTTGTGGGGCCTATGCTGAAAGGGAGCTGTTTGGGGCGTGCTTGGACGAGAGAGTTGCGCGAGCGCTCGACGCTGAGCTCTCGGATTTTGTGACGAGAGGGAGGAGTGGCTCGGTCACGTTTCTTGTCGGCAGTTCGGGCCACGGCAAGACCACTGCCGCACACAACCTGCTGCGTGGGCATTTGGCAGGCGGAGGACTTGGCCTTTGGTTTGAGCCGGACACCCTCCAACGATCGTCGTCAATCGAGGCGGCGATTGAGGACACGCTTCGGGGTCTCCGTCCGAAGATCGAGTCTGGCTGCGGATCGATTGCTATCGGTCTTGCGCGGAAGCACGGAGATTTGCTCCTCGTAGTCGACGACGTTAACAGGACCACGTCGCCTGCCGAGCTCATTCAGAAGGTGGCATCTTGGAATTGGCAGGGGGCTCCAGTCGGGAGAAGTGCGACGGCTTCCCAGGAGAACGCAGGGTACCAAGTCCTCTGCCCGGTCTGGCCCCAGGTGCTAGGGCAGATCACTGATCAAGCCGAGAGGACCATCCAGAGTCTCTGTTTCTATACCGGTCCGTTCTCCGCTGAGGAAGGACCCACTGCGCTCTTGCGTCGAGCGAAGAGGGCCGGTATGGAGCTGACAGCGCTGCAGGCAAGTGATCTTTCAACACGGCTCGGCCATGAGCCTCTACTTATTTCTTTTTGGAGTGAGGGTTCAACTGGGGAGAGCCCCGTTCCGGTTCCGTCCCAGGTGATCGACCGGTTCATTCAGAAGCGGCTGGCCGACCTCTCGAGATCTGATCCGGGGACGGGCCTGCCTGAGGAGTATGAAGAAACGCTGCTTCATCTCTCGGATCAATTGCTCGAGGAACACGTGTTCAATCCATCCTGGCCCCGTGTGAAGGCCTACTTTGAGAATCACCTCGGCAAGCTTACGCAGCTTCGGCGCCTGATAGACCACAAGGAAGTGATCCGCTTGGAACCTTCGGCACGCGAACGGCGGCTGGCTTTTCGCCACGACCGGGTTCGAGACCACCTTCTTGCGAAAGCCATCCATCGAAGAATGGCTGTAGGTGGGATACCTCCTGCCTTCCTCAGCGATCCCTACTATGCCGAGGTCATCGGTCAAGCCCTGCTTCTCGGGGACCTTGATCCAAGTTGGGCCACTCGCATCGAGCAAGCCAATCCCCTGGCCCTGTTCTATGCCCTCCGAGTCTTCCAGCAGGCGAGCAGTCCAATGGAGAAAGCGGTTCTGGAAGCGATTCTTCGGTGGATCCAAGATGAGGTTGTGTCTGATCGCTGTGTAAAGCCGCTCCGGTGGAGCGTGGATCAAGTCCTTTCCGAAACGGATTCCCCTCATGTCGTCGAGCTGACAGAGCGATTCTCGTCGCAGTGGTTTGGTCTGTGGGAAGCGCGCATGAGAAATGGCGATGTAGAAGCCGCCTGTAAGTACTCCGAATGGCTGGGATTCCGCTTCCTGAGCTCCCGAATGACTCTGCTGGCTCGGCACGCAAAGGAAGTATTCGGTGATCAGTTCACAAGAGATTTGGCGGCTCTCCTGGAGAGACCCAATCTCTCCGCCGAGGTTCGTAGAGGAGCACTCTACCTTGCTGGTTTGTTGGGAGACCCCGAGCTTGCCCCCGCAATCGTTCGTTGTTTGGAGGAGGGCTGGTACTCGGCAGATTTGGTCAGGGCGTTCCTCTGGGCCGGTTTGCGCTGTTGCAGCGATCCCGCGCCGGTCCTTGATCCGGTTCTAGATTTCTGGGGAACACTTTCAGATGAGGGGTTAGAGAACAATCTACCGTCCGATCGATCTGCTGTGATCGCTTATGGGGGGTTGACCGATGCCTTAGCCCGATTCGGAGCGAATGACCTCGCGATTCCGTACCTATTGGCTCGAGCCACTGAGCAGGGCGGGCCCCTTGAGTGGCCATTGTTCGTGATCCTTCGGCGGCTGGACCATCCTGATGCGCTCGAGTTCTGTCTCCGAGACAAGCGGGGTTGGGATCTCTCGCAATATTGGAACTCCGGATCCATGACGCGGGCCGCCGCTATCGTAAGGTCCAGAGACAGGCTACGTCACATCTGGGAAGATGAGATCGAAGACACGGAGGCTAGGTCACGCGCATTTGCTTTGTGGAGCCTGGGAAGCAGCGAGGGAGAGATCGCGGTGCTTCGTGCCATTGGCCGCGACTCGCCGCTGCACAGCCAAGCCCTTCGTATGCGAATAGAGCTGGGAGATCGGAGTTGCGCTCCGGAGATCCTCTGGAGGCTCAAGACCGAGGAGCACTCGTGGACTTGGTGGTTCCATTGCGAGCGAATTTGGTCGAGGCCGCTCCGAGAGGCCCTGGAGGGGCACTTCGAGCGTCGGGCCAATCAGATGGAAAGGGCAAGTGCGTGGCAGTCCTTCAATGAGGACTGGCAGATATCTGAACTCCTTGGCAGGATCTCACCTTTGGAAGCGGAAGAGATACTGACCCGACATTGGTCCCATCTGCGCTATTCGCCTGAGTTTGTTCAGACAGCCCTGTCCTTGGGGTCCTCCCGGGCGATCACCCTAGCTTTGGAGGCGGTACGCGAATGCCCCGAACCGAAGAAGATCTTTGAATTCATAAACCAAGGAGAGTTTGCTCGTAGGCTGGAGGAGGATGGGACGTCCCCTGAGCTTTCTTCGCGGCGTCTTGAGTGCCTTGGCCCGTATATTCAGTTGTTCGATGAGCAAGCGATCGACTGGCTTTGGCATGTCTGCAATCGCAAGAGGTTATTCTCATGGCGTCGTAAACACGTTGACGACTTGCTTTCCGAAAATTTCCGCCAGCGCGCCGGCCTATCAGAAAGAGATCTAGTTGCCGAGCTAGACAACTTCGTCATAAAGGCAAAATCAAGGGGCTTCCTGCGCCTCTGGATAGACGGCTTCCGGCAGAGAGGCGATCCGGACACGAAAGCCATGAGGATCGTATCTTCGTGGCTCCGAGAAAGGGGAACGTTCGAAGCGCTGCAAGTTGCAGCGGAGTGCGTGGCACTGGGCGGGTCTCGCGACGACTTGGCTCTGCTGGAGGGTGCAGGCTTTTCCGCCCAGGAGCCTCGAGTTGCCACTTTGCTAGCGGCGACCCGTTTCCGGGTTTTCCGGCGCTCGCTTTCCTGACTAAAGGCCCTAGCCTGGTCATCCGCTTTTTAGGCAAATGGGCCAGTTGTCCTTTCGAGGCTCGGTTAGGATTCTGCGCAGGCGTGGGTGTGGATGATCGGTAAGGAGCGCTATAAGGTAGAACGCTATGTCCAACACATCTCCTAAGCGCGTAGCCATCAAACTGCCCACTCCGGAAGAGGATGCCGCCATCGTGGCTGCCGCCAAGGCGGATCCGGATGCGCAGCCTCTGACGGACGAACAGCTCGAGGCCATGGTGCCGCTGCGGGCGGTACGCGGCCGGCCGAAATCGGCGAGCAAGAAGCAGTTGCTCTCGGTGCGCTACAGCCCGGAGGTCATTGAGTTCTTCAAGGCGACGAGCGACGGCTGGCAGGCCCGAATGGACGGGGTGTTGCGGGAGTACGTGGCGCGGCACTCCCGGTGAGACGCGTACGAGGTATTGAGAAACCAGTCAGTCACGTGGTTCGGCTACATCCCCGTACAAGTAGTCCTCAAGGTTGGCAGACCAATCTGGCGGACCGTCTAGATCGAGCGCCCTTGCGGTACGGAGAAAGGAGGATGCGACCGGGGCAGGCCCCGCCGCCGACGACTCGAGTGTCAGGCGCACCCGGGTATTCGGGGCGAGGTCGAGCGGTGTTTCCGGGCGCAATACCGTGCCGTCGAAAAAGGCGGTAATTGTCATTCGTTTTCGCTCCAGCGTACCCTGGCGGTCTGGCGCTTCCGGGCTTCCACGGACAACCAGGTCGCTAGAATAGAATAGCAGCGGACGCCACCCCGCCTTGGCGCCATTAACCGAGGCGCTCGGGGGTTCAACCGCCCGGCCAGGGAGCGCAAACGGCTCCCGAATTCGAATTCGGGACTCCCGAAATGGAATTCGGGAGTTAGAAAATGGAATTCGGGACCCCCGAATTCGATATCGGGGACGCGGAAATGGAATTCGGGACCCCCGAAATGGAAATCGGGAACCCCGAAATGGAATTCGGCAGTCCCGAAATGGATTTTGCGAGTCCCGAAATGGATCTCGGGAGTGCCGAATTCGAATTCGGCGGCCAGAAAATCGAATTCGGGAGCCCGGAAATGGAATTCGGGAGCCGATCGCGGGCTCGTCCGGGCCGCGTCGACGGTGCTCCTTTGCGGTAAGCTCCCCCCACTTCCAAGGCGCAGGTCGCGCCTGATTCCCCTTACGATCCGCTCATCCTTACGCCGAACCGGCTGATTTCCGGAGCGCACGCCATGACCGAAACCGCGGTCGCCACCCCTTCCTCCTCGATCGTCCTCGTCACCGAAATTCCCGGGCCCCGCTCGCGCTCGCTTTGGGCGCGGCGCGAAAAAGCGACGCCGCGCGGCCTTGCGCATACGGCGCCAATCTTCATCGACCGGGCGGAAGGGGCACTCCTTCACGACGTGGACGGCAACGTCCTGATCGATTTCGCCGGCGGGATCGGCACCCTCAACTTCGGTCATACGAACCCGGCGGTGGTGGATGCTGTGCGCGAGCAGGTGGGACGGCTCACCCACGCCTGTTTCACGGTGGTCGGCTACGAGCCCTATCTGTTGCTCGCGGAGCGCCTGAACGCGCTGGTGCCCGGGGCGTTTGAAAAGAAGACGATGCTCGCGAACTCGGGCGCCGAGGCGGTGGAAAACGCGGTGAAGATCGCCCGCCATGCGACCGGCCGGCAAGGGGTCTTGGTGTTCGAGCACGGCTTCCACGGCCGCACTCTGCTGGGGCTTTCGATGACCAGCAAGGTGAAGCCCTACAAGCTCGGCTTTGGCCCTTACGCCCCCGAGATCTACCGCATGCCGTTTCCCTACGAATACCGGCGTGAGGCGCCGTGCACGGCCGCCGCCTACGAGCGGGAGATCCGGGAATTCTTCGCCTCGTACGTGGCGCCCGAGCAGGTCGCCTGCGTGGTGATGGAGCTGGTGACGGGCGAAGGGGGCTTCATCCCGGCGCCGCCCGCTTTCGTCGAGGCGCTCTACCGGGTGTGCCGCGGCAACGGCATCCTGTTCGTCGACGACGAGATCCAGACCGGATTCGGCCGAACGGGCAAGATGTTCGCCTGCGAGCACTACTCCGAGCTGTTCGATTTCGCCCCCGATCTGGTGATCACGGCGAAGTCGCTGGGCGGCGGCCTGCCGATCTCCGCCGTCACCGGCCGCGCCGAGATCATGGACAGCCCCCAGACGGGTGGCCTCGGCGGCACCTATCTCGGCAACCCGGTGGCCTGCGCCGCGGCGCTCGCGGTCCTCGATCAGGTCGAAAGCGAAGGGATGGTCGAGCGCGCCCGAGCTTTAGGCGCCAAAGTCGAAACCCGCTTCGCCGAGCTCGCCTCGCGCTACTCACGAATCGGCGACGCCCGGGGCCTGGGCGCCATGCGCGCGCTCGAATTCGTCACGGATCGGGTGACCAAGGAACCCGACAAAGAGTTCACCCAACGAGTGATCCAAAACGCCTACAAGAGCGGGTTGCTGCTGCTCTCTGCCGGCACCGCGGGCAACATCATCCGGACGCTGATGCCGTTCGTGATCACTGACGATCAGCTCGACGAAGGGTTGGCACTGCTCGAACGGGTAATCGCCAGCGCGTAAGGAGGAACATCATGTCGATCGCATCGATCAATCCGGCCACCGGCGAAACCGTCGCCACCTTCGAAGAGCATTCGGCCGCCGAGGTCGAGAGCCGGGTCGCCGCGGCCGCTGCGGCGTTTCGTTCTTGGCGGCGCAGCCCCTTTGCTGACCGACGCGCAGTTTTAGTGCGAGCCGCGGAGATCCTAGAATCCGAAAAGCAGCGCTTCGGCGAGATCCTCACGCTCGAAATGGGCAAGCCGATCGGCGCCGCGGTCGCCGAGGTCGAGAAATGCGCCTCCTGCTGTCGCTTCTATGCCGAGCACGCGCCCGCCTTCCTGGCCGACGAACCCGCGGAAACCGATGCGAAACGGAGCTTCGTCCGCTACGACGCGATCGGCGTCGTGCTCGCCGTGATGCCCTGGAACTTTCCGTTCTGGCAGGTCTTCCGCTTCGGCGCGCCGGCCGTCATGGCGGGCAACGCCGGGCTACTCAAGCACGCTTCGAACGTGCCCCAGGCGGCGCTCGCGATCGAGGAGATCTTCACCCGCGCCGGAGCGCCCGCCGGGGTTTTCCAAACCCTCCTGGTCGGATCGGGCGCGGTGCAGGCGCTGATCGACGATCCGCGCATCGCGGCGGTGACCTTGACCGGCAGTGAAGGCGCGGGAGTTGCCGTCGGCCGTGCAGCGGGTGCGCAGATCAAGAAAGCCGTGTTGGAGCTGGGCGGCAGCGACCCGTTCCTCGTGATGCCGAGCGCCGATCTGCCCACCGCGATCAGCACGGCAGTCAAAGCCCGGACGATCAACAACGGCCAATCGTGCATCGCGGCGAAACGCTTCATCGTCCACCGCGATGTAGCCGCGGTCTTCGAAGCTGAATTCGTCGAGCAGATGGCGGCGTTAGAAGTGGGCGATCCCATGGACCCCAAGACCGCGATCGGCCCGCTCGCGACCGAAAAGATCCTCGAAGAGCTGGACGATCAAGTGCAGCGATCGATCGCGGCCGGAACCCGGTGCCTGACCGGCGGAAAACGCCTGGATCGCAAGGGCAACTTCTACCCGCCCACCGTTCTCGCCGATCCGCCTGAAGGCTGCCCCGCCTACGCCGAAGAAACCTTCGGCCCGGTGGCCGTGCTGTTCACCGTAGAGAACCTGGACCAGGCCATCGCGCTCGCCAACGCCACCCCGTTCGGCCTGGGTGCCTCCGCCTGGAGCACCAATCCCGCCGAACAGGAGCGCCTGATCGCCGAAATCGAAGCCGGCTCGGTTTTCATCAACGGCATGGTCAAGAGCGACCCGCGGTTGCCTTTCGGAGGGATCAAGAGGAGCGGTTTCGGCCGCGAGCTCTCGGCTCATGGGATTCGGGAGTTTGTGAACGTGAAGACGGTTTGGGTGGGGTAGGGGGGCTGACAAGTACTTCCGTGGGAGGTATCGATGTCTCGCCTGGAACAATCGGGCTCTCGATACATTTCCCTTAAGCGGCGAGATCAAAGCCAGTAGCTGCCCAGCTGGCGAACCCTTTTTGAATCGCGCGGAAAAGTACGTCAGGGTAAGATTTTGCCAATCTCGCAGTCGTCTCCATCGCGGAGGGAGAAACCACAGTTAGGGCTTTGTCGCTTCGTTCAGCAATGGCGGAGAGCAGGAAGCGAAAGGACTCCTCGTCAACCGGGTTGAACCTGAATCCGATGGCGACAATGGAATCAGAGTTCCGTACCAGCTCCAGTGCTCGGGACCTCATGATCTCAATAAAATCTCTTTTCAACCCAACTGTTTTCTCTGGAACTGGAGCGATTACTCTCTCCTCTATCTCCGCGATTGGTCCTGATTCGTATTTGTGCTGACCGCTCCACGGGAGAAACAACTCACCCAGAGAACCTGGCTCAAGAATGTACTGAGGCATCTCAAGTCTCATTCTGCGAACGCCAGCTTGATCGGGCTTCGAGATCGATACACGTGATTCGTAGACACAAAGCGAGCCGTGAAGATGAACCACCAAATTCTGTGATTTTGCCGGGACCTTGTTTTCGTGCGATTGGATTAACCCGGCAGCGACCGGCACCCCATAACCGTCTCGCGGAATCCATCGCTTCATACGCAAGAGGGAAAGTTCTATGAAGGAGTCGTAGTTAAAGGTTATGAAATCGGCGTCTTTAAAGGTCTTCAGGAATCGCCCGTAGGAACTCACTTGCTCACCTTCGGGAATTAGGCGAGGAACAAGATTCCAGTCGGTCCACATTAAATCCTCGTAGAGTCGCCTGAGGGGCTCATAGTTCTGGGACAGCAAGGATTCTTGAAACCACTCCTCGACCGAGGAGCAAACCTCTTCGGTTCGGTTTGGATAACACAGCCGAATCAGGTCGGATACCAACGGATATCTGCAGGAATAGTCGTATGGCCCTCCCATGGAGTGCTCAACATGAATCGGCCCGATTTCTGATCCGGCATCAACACCAAATCCAGCGCCAATGATAAAAGCGATCCGTCCCATTGCTGCCTCAGCCGCGAGACCTACCCGCGCAAAATCAGACAGAGTCCCGCCGCTCTCTGGCGCATTTTTCAGTAAATTTCCGCCACCCAGATGAGGGGGACTGGGGAGGAACCGCCGCTGAGCGCGTTGTAGAGCTTGCCGTCGGCGGTAACAAGGGCGCAGTCCCGATCGACCGCAAGTGCCAGGTAGAGGCTGTCGTAAAAGCTCCTAGAAAACGAGGATGCGATTTCCCAGGCGATGCTTGTAATCCCGACAGATGAGTGAAGCTGCACCGGGAAGTGCCGGAAATCCTGGAGCAAGGCACCGCCCTCCTCGGCAGTGATCTCGCCTCGGCGCCATTTCTTCCAGAGGATGTTCCCGACTTCAGGCCAGAGAAGATCTGGAGCCCAAAGCTCGTAATCCTCGGCGAGTAGGAGAGCAGCCGTGTCGGAGTAGGGCTCCGGCAAAATCCACTTGGCCGCTACACTCGCGTCGACGACCACTCGCCTCACCGCTCGCGATCCTCGCGAACCAGGTCGGCACTATCGCTTCGCATCCGGCCGGCCAGCCGTTGCCTCCAACGGTCGGCGATCTCCCGAGCTTCGGCGGGTGACAGCCGGGCCGAGGTTTCGAGGATTGCTTTGACTTCTCCTTGGAGCGACCTGCCGTGCTGCTGTGCTTGCCCTTTCAAACGATCGACGAGAGCGGTATCGAGATCCCGAACGAGAATTTGGGCCATGACGAACCTCCACCAAGAATGCTATCAAAGTGAAAGCGCCTTGGGAATCTGGTTCCTCCGGAAGTAGGCCCTAATAGTTGCCAAGCCCAAAACGGCCATTTAGACTGAATCCCATGGTCACGCGCGATCTGAAACGGCTGGTATTGAGGCTTCCGGCCGAGGATCGCCAGGAACTGGCCGAGGCCCTCTGGGACAGCCTCGAAACCGAGCCAGCCACTCTGCCTGCCTGGCAGCGGCAGATTCTCCAGACCCGGCTGGCGGAGCTTGAAGCGAATCCGGAAGCGGGCTCCTCCTGGGAGGAGGTCGAAGCGAGGATCTGGCCGGAAGGCGCATGAGTGCCCGGCCGGTTTGGCTGGCCGTCACGGCCGAGGTCTGGCAAAGTCTCTGAGAGGGCGGCCCGGGGGAGAAGCTCAAGCCCCGTTATAAGATCACCCGTCCAACGCTCGCCCCTCAGGAGCCTCCGCTTTGAGCCCTAACGACATCGTCCTTTGCGCCCCCGTCCGCACGCCGATCGGCAAATTCAGCGGCGTGCTTTCTTCACTTTCCGCGGCCGATCTCGGTACCGCGGCGGCTAGTGCCTGTCTCTCCCGTGCGGGAATTTCGGGGTTTGCCATCGACCAGGCGATCTTCGGCCATGGTCGGCAGGCGGGAAACGGTCCGAACACCGCCCGGCAGATTTCCTATCGAGCGGGGGTACCGGTTGAATCTCCGGCGTTCACCGTCAACCAGGCGTGCGGGTCGGGATTGCAGGCGGTGCTTTCGGCCGCGCGGACGATTTTGCTCGGCGAGGCCGAGGTGATCCTTGCGGGCGGCACGGAGAGCATGTCGAACACGCCTTATTTTCTGACTCGCGCCCGGACCGGGTACCGGCTGGGGCACGGGGAGATCGTCGATGGGATGTACCGGGACGGGTTCGACGACCCTCTGTCGAAGCTGGTAATGGGCGAGACGGCCGAGGAGCTGGCGGCGGAGAAGGGGATCGGACGCGACGCGTCGGACGCCTGGGCCTTGGAGAGTCAGATTCGTTGCGAACGGGCGCGAAAGGCGGGCCGGTTCGTCTCCGAGATCGCTCCGATCACGGTGCCGGGAAAGAAAGGCGACCTCCTCGTCGAGGCCGATGAGCACCCGCGCGATGGGATGACGATCGAATCGCTGGCGAAGTTGCCGACCGTTTTCCGCAAAGGGGGCGCGGTGACGGCAGGCAACGCCTCCGGAATCACGGACGGGGCCGCCGCTCTGCTGGTCGCTTCGCGCGCGGCGGCGGAGCGGTGGGGGTTGAAGATCGAAGCTCGGCTCGCGGGCTGGTCGGTCGTCGGGGTCGAGCCGCGGATCATGGGGATCGGCCCGGTGCCGGCGGTTGAGAAGCTGCTCGCGCAGACCGGGCGGACGCTTGCCGAGATTGAGGCGATCGAGCTGAACGAGGCGTTCGCTTGCCAGGTGCTCGCCTGCATCGAAGGTCTGGGGCTCGATCCGGCGCGGGTCAACCCGGACGGCGGCGCGATCGCGCTGGGCCATCCGATCGGAGCGACCGGTGCGCGCATCCTGGTCACGTTGCTGCACGGGATGGCCGCGCGCGGCGAAAAGCTTGGCATGGCGACGCTCTGCATCTCCGGCGGAATGGGGATCGCGGCGCTGGTCGAAAGAGAGTCATAAGATCGAATGATGGCCAGAGATTTGTTCGTAGGGGCGGAGCTTGCCTCCGCCCGGGGGCAGGCAAGCTGCCCCCCTACATCACAGAAGCTCGAGAGGTTCGTCCGCCCATGATCCTCCTCACCACCTCCGTCGAGGAGAACGCCGAGCCGTACATCGACGCCTTGCGGGCGGTCGGATTCCGGGACGACGAGATCACCGTCCTCGGCCCGGAGCGGCGGGCGGAGGCGGGGGAGTTCGCCGCGCGCGCTGCCGGCGTTCTGCTCTCGGGAGGTTGCGACATCGAACCTTCCCGCTATGGCGAGGCGGTCCTTCCCGAGGGGAAGGTCGAGTCCCTCAAGAAGCGCGACGAGCTGGAGTGGAACGTGCTCGACGCCGCGCGGGAGCTGCGCCTGCCGGTCTGGGGGATCTGCCGCGGCTTGCAGGTGATCAACGTCTACTTCGGCGGCTCGCTCTGGCAGGACCTTCCCAGCCAGGTCGCTTCGACGGTGTCGCACGTTCCACCCGATGCCGAAACGCCGCTCGCGACCCTGGCGCACGAGATTCACGTGTCGGCGCACGATTCGCCTCTCGGTGAGCGACTTGCAGCTCGGGGCGAGCCCGTCGGCGTCAACAGCCGCCACCATCAGGCGATCAAAGCGCTCGGGGCCGGATTGCGGACCGTCGCTCTGTCGCCGGACAACCTGATCGAGGCGCTTGATCTCGACCCGGACGGTGCCGACGATTGGTGGCTGCGCGCCGTCCAATGGCATCCGGAAAATCTGCTCGAGCTTCCCCGCCAGCGCGCGCTCTGGGAAGATTTTGCCGCGGCGGCGCGTAGCCGCGCGAAGGAGACGCGATGAACGAACCCGTGAAGCTCGAACGCAGCGCCGACCGCCGGGTTGCCACGCTCACGCTCGACCGGCCGCCGCTCAACATTCTCGACCTCGAAATGATCGCGGCGCTCGAAGGGCACCTTGCGGATCTCGAACGAGACACATCTCTGCAAATCGTGGTCGTGCGCGGTGCGGGGGAGCGGGCGTTTTCGGCCGGGGTTTCGGTCCAGGACCACACGCCGGACAAAGTCGAATCGATGCTCCAGGGGTTGCATGGCGCGATCCGCAAACTGGCGGATTCGGACGCGGCGACGATCGCCGTCGTTTCCGGCCACTGCCTGGGCGGCGGGATGGAGGTGGCGCTCGCTTGCGATCTCGTCCTCGCGGCGGACAACGCCAAATTCGGCCAGCCGGAGATCAAGCTCGGCTGTTATCCGCCGGTCGCCGCGGCGCTCTACCCGCGACGGATCGGCCCGGGCCGGACGCTCGAAATGCTGCTCTCCGGCCGCAACGTCTCGTGCGAGGAAGCGGAACGGCTCGGCCTCGTCCATTGGCGCCTGGCTGCCGATCAGCTCGATACCAAACTCGCCTCGATCCTGGAAGACTTTCTCCAGTGGAGCACGCCGGTCGCGCGCCTGACCAAGCGCGCCGTGCGTGCGGGACGCGATCTGCCGTTCCACGAGGCGCTCGACGCGACCGAGCATCTTTACCTGGACGACCTTTGCGAGACCGAGGACATGGCCGAAGGAATCCAGGCGTTCCTCGACAAGCGCCCGCCGGTCTGGAAGCATCGCTGAAGACTTTTTTCGCACACCCGAACAGGAGACCCCCATGCCCGAAACCGTACTTTTGGAGCGCGACGGCCGTGTCGCGATCGTGACCATCAACCGTCCCGACAAACTCAACGCCCTGTCGCAGCAGGTGCGCGACGACATGCTCGAAGTCCTGGCCGAGATCGAGAAGGACGACTCGCTCGGAGCGGTGGTCATCACCGGCGCGGGCGAAAAGGCGTTCATCGCGGGAGCCGACATCGGCGAATTCGCCGGCCGCTCTCCGCTCGATCAGCGCGACGCGATGCGCAGCCCGCGGATCTTCGACGCGATGGCGACCTTTCCGAAACCGGTCATCGCCATGATCAACGGCTTCTGCCTGGGCGGCGGATGCGAGCTCGCCGCTTCGTGCGACATCCGGATCGCCTCGGACAAGGCGCGTTTCGGCCAGCCGGAGATCAAGCTCGGCCTGATCCCCGGGGGAGGCGGAACCCAGCGCCTGCCGCGCCTGATCGGCAGCGGCCAGACCATGCGCCTGATTTTTTCGGGCGAGATGATCGACGCGGCGGAGGCGCAACGAATCGGCCTGGTCGAAATGACCTTCCCGGCCGAGGATCTGCGGGCGAAGACGCTGGAGCTGGCGGCAAAGATCGCTTCGTACTCGCCACTCACGCTGCGGATCGCGAAGGAATCGATCCGCAATAGCGAGAAGCTCCCGATCGAAGAGGGCCTCTCCTACGAGCGCGACCTGTTCTGCCTCTGCTTCTCGACCGAAGACAAGAAGGAGGGCGTCGCCGCCTTCCTCGAAAAGCGGCCGGCGGCCTGGGTGGGGCGGTAGAGGGGAGGAGGGCGGCCCGGTCGGGTCAGACCGACGGGCCGCTCTCGCGGTTATCACCACTCGGCCGCTCTCTCGATCTGGCGCTGCGCCCGCGGCTTGATGAGTTGCTGCAGCGCCAAGACTAGCCAAACTTCCTGAGGCGCTCGAACAGCTCTTCCCCCGAGATTCCTTCCTCGCGGTCGGCTTCTTCAAGGGCTTCGAGAAGCTCCTCCTCTTCGGCTGCGGAGAGGCGAACGGAGGCTTCGGAATCGCCCGAGAAGACCGTCACGACGGCACCCTAGGGAAGGGACGAACCTTCAAGGATGATCTTTCCCCCGACGACGGTTCCGGTAGCTACTTGCATGGAGGAATGTTACTACTCGGCGTCCGGAGGAGAAAGTCCGCTCGCCGCCCCACCTCGCTTCTGTCCCCCTCGCCGCCCCACCTGTCTCACCACTTTGTGACGAATCCCCTCCTTGCGGTGTAAACCATTGTGCGTATACTTCCCTCACTCGCCAGGGCGAATGCTGGAAAACGCCATGTACTACGGGGCTTTTTCGCTATCGGCTTCGCTTCTGGAGAGGATCGAAAAACCCGGTCTAGACGACGCGAGGCGAGGCTTTGACGGCGAAGGCGAAGATCTTCCTGTTTTCCGCGACGGTGATCGCGGTGGCGATCTGCGGGGCTCTGTGGGCTTCCGCCGCGCTTGCGCTCCTGGAGCGCCCTTGGGCGGTCGTCGGACTGGCCGTGTGCGTCGGTCTACTCGGCGCTTTCGTCGTCGTCCTTCTGCTCCGCCAGGAGATCGGGCCGCTGCGCCGGCTCGCGAAGACCATCTCCGAGATGGCCGAGCGCGGCGAGCTGCAGAGCGATTTTCCTTCCGCGGCGGGCAACGGCGAGGTCCACGAGATCGAAGAGACGATCCGTCGCCTGCTGGGCACGCTCGAAGAGTCGCAGGACGAACGGGAGCGCTCCTACGTCGAAGCCCTCGGCGCGGTGGTCGCCGCGGCGGACGCCCGCGACCACGAAACGGCGGGGCATTCGTTCCGCGTTGCCCACTATGCGCTCGCGCTGGCCAAACGGCTGGGCCTGGAAGGCGAGGAGCTGAAGGCCATCGAGTGGGGCGGCCTGCTTCACGATGTCGGCAAGATGGCGGTTCCGGACGAGATCCTGAGGAAGGTCGGGCCGCTCTCCGACCGCGAGTGGTCGATCATGCGTCAGCATCCCGGCTGGGGCTTCGAGATGCTGGCCGACATCCGGTTCCTCCAAAAGACGGCGCTTCAGATCGTCTACAGCCATCATGAGCGCTGGGACGGCGAAGGGTATCCGACCGGGTTGGCGGGCGAGGAGATCCCGCTCGCGGCGCGGATTTTCGCGGTCGTCGACACCTACGATGCGATGACCTCGGATCGTCCCTATCGCCGGGCCGGCACCCACCATGCCGCGGTGATGGAGCTCGAACGGGTGGCGGGCCGCCAGCTCGACCCGCAGGTGGTCGCCGCGTTCCGGCGCATCCCCGAGATGGAGCTACGCCGCCTGCGCGAGCACTGCGACAGCTTCCACACCGGTTTGACCCTGCCGCCCGAGCTGCTCACCACGAGCAAGTTCGGCCGCCTCATTGCGGTCGAGCGCTGAGCTTTTAAGTCAGCGCAGATCCCCGAATCAGAGTACTCTGGGAAGGCATGGCCTCCCTTCTTCATCCCCAAATCTCGCCGCAGGACAGAAAGCGCCTCCTAGCGGAGGGTCTGGAGAGCTTCCGTCATGGCGATTTTTACGCCGCCCACGACGCCTGGGAAGAGGTCTGGCGTTCGACCACGCCGGAGCCGAAGGATCTTCTGCGCGGCTTGATCCAGATCGCCGCGGGTCTTCACCTCGAACGCGATCTCGATCGCCCGGCCGCCGCGCTGCGCGTGCTCGGCCGGGGACGCGGCCAGCTCGAAACCCACGGGCCGACCGGGCTCGGGCTCGATCTCTCCGCGCTGGCGACCAAAGTCGCCGCGATCGAGCGCTGGCTCGCCGCGGGGCGCCCCGATCCGCGCCCGGCCCCGCCGCGTCTGCGGCTGGTCGATCCGGCAGCGCTGGCCTGAGCTCTGATCTCGGGTCCTAAGGAATCCCGTAGCGCCGCCGCCGCTCCCAGAGCGACTTGCGCGATATGCCGAGCAGCTCGGCGGCGTAACCTTGATGTCCGCGGGCGTAGGCGAGGGCGCGGCGGATCTCTTCGATCTCGACCTCGTCCAGCCGGCGCGGGCGGTCGCCGCGAGCTCCCGGCGGAGGCTGGGGATCGAGCGGCCCGGTGCCCGGGCTCGACGCCACCAGGCTCCGTTCGAGAACGTTGCGTAGCTCGCGCAGATTGCCGGGCCAGGGGTGGGCGAGCATCCAGGCGCGCGCCCGGTCGGTGAGGCCCGGGTTGGGACGGCCGATCCGCTCGGCAAGGTCGGCGAGCAGCTCGTCGATCAGCTCGGGCAGATCGGCGCGTCGCGCGGAGAGCGGAGGAAGCCGGAAGCTCAAGACGTCGAGGCGGAAGAAGAGATCGACCCGGAACGTGCCGCGCTCGGCGCGTTCCGCAAGATCGGGCGGGCCGGTGGCGAGGAAGCGTACGTCGGCCGCCGTATCGGTGCCCCCTAAGGGGGCGTAGCGGCTTTCCGCGAACAGGCGCAGGAGCTTGCCTTGGACGGCGATCGGCAGCCCTTCGACCCGATCGAGCAGCAGGCTGCCGCCTTGGGCCAGCTGGACCCGGCCGGCGACCGTTCGGTCGGCCCCGGTGAACGCGCCGCGGCGAACTCCAAACAGCTCGCTCTCGAAAAGTGTTGAGGGAATGCCGCCGGCATCGACTTCGATCAGCGGGCCGCGCGAGCGCCCGCTCGCCGCGTGGAGCGCCCGGGCGAGGTGGGTTCGGCCGGTGCCCGCCTCGCCCAGGACGAGGATCGGCGCCTCCGAGCGGGCGGCTCGATCGGCACCGGCGAGATGAAGGGACAGGTCGGGGTAGAGGAGAAGACGAGCGAGGGCGAGCGGCGAGCCCGCGGCGTTCACGGCGTTTTGATCTCGGTCTCGGCGCCTGCGATTTCGGTTCCGTCAGCCTCTGCAGGCGGAGTGCGGAACGAGGCGGTGACGTCGGGGGCGTCGGACCAAAGGCGCTCCAAGGCGTAGTAGTGGCGCGGCTCGTCGAGGAAGGCGTGGACGATCAGGTCGCCGTAATCGAGCAGCACCCACTGGCCGCGCTGAAGACCTTCGATGTGGAGCGGCCGGACTCCGGCGCTCCGGAGGTCCATTTCGACCGCGTCGGCGATCGCCTGCACCTGGCGCTCGTTGGTGCCGCCGCAGACCACGAAGTACTCGGTGAAGTCGGAGACCTTGCCCAGATGGAGCACGCGCAGATCGACGGCCTGGCGCCCATCGGCGGCGGCAACGGCGGTACGCACTCGATCCAGGGTGGAGAGAACGGGGTGGGGAGCAGTCTTTGTTTCAGTCGTCATCGATAGAGGCGATACTTGTGGATGTAGTCTAACACCAAGGGGGGAAGAGCGGAGGTTAGCGGTTCCTCCCCCCGGCCGAGCCGCTCGCGCAACTCGGTCGAGGAGAGATCGATCGTACGGTCCGCCAGGACCATCGCCTGCCCCGAACGGAGCAGGTCGGCGAGCGCCGGGGAGAGCGCCTCGGGCGCCAGATCGGAGCCGGGCCGCGCCAGGACGATCAGGCGGGCCGCGTCGGCGATCTCCTTCCAGCGCCACCAGGCTTCCAGCTCCAGGAACGAATCGCCCCCGATCAGCAGATGAAGCTCGGCGTCGGGGTAGGCCCGACGGAAATGCTCCAGCGAGTCGATGGTGTAGGCCGGCCGGCCGAAGGTCAGCTCGAAAGGCGAGGCATAGAGCCCCTCTTCGGACAGCAGAGCCAGCTCGACCATCGCGTAACGGGCGAGCGCGGGGGCGAGTTGGCGGCCCGGCTTGTGCGGCGGTTGGGCGGTCGGAAGATAGATCACCCGTTCGAGGCCGAGCGCCTGCCGCGCCGCGCGGACGGTTTCGACGTGGCCGGCGTGGATCGGATCGAAGCTGCCGCCGAACAGGCCGATCTTCATGGCTCAGTCTTCATGGATCAACTTCGGCTCCGAGCCCTCGTATTCCGGATGGCCCCCGGCGGGTCTCGCGGCGACCGGTTCGCGGACCTTGGTTTCGGAGAGGTGCTTGGCGAGCCTCTGGATCAACGGCCGGATGCCCGCCCCGGTGGCCGAGCTGATTTCGAAGTAAGGAATGCCCCGTTCGGCGGCCGCGGCTTCGAGCTCGGCGCGCCGCTCTGGAAGTCCTGAGTCCGCCTTGCTGCCGATCAGGAAGCGCGGGCGTGCCAGAAGCTCGGGGTTGAACGCCTCCAGCTCGCGCTCGACGACGTCGAGATCCGAGAGGGCGCTCCCTTCGGTCGACAGGTCGACCAGGTGGACGAGCGCACGGCATCGATCGACGTGGCGGAGGAACTGGAGACCCAGACCCGCCCCTTCCGAAGCGCCCGCGATCAGTCCGGGCAGGTCGGCGATCACGAACGGTTCGGTTTCGAGGCCGAGGGCGACGACGCCGAGCTGAGGGGCCAGGGTGGTAAACGGATAGTCGGCGATCTTCGGGCGCGCCGCGGAGATCACGCTGATCAGGGTCGATTTCCCGGCGTTCGGCAGCCCGACCACCCCCGCGTCCGCGAGCAGCTTGAGCTCCAGGCGCAGGCGGAGATCTGCCCCTTCGGTGCCCGGGTCCGCCCGGCGCGGGGCCTGGTCGGTCGCGGTCGCGAAGCGCGCGTTGCCTTTGCCGCCCCGTCCGCCCGCCGCCACCCGCAGACGCTCGCCGTGGCGCAGCACCTCGCCCACCAGCTCGCCGGTTTCACGGTCGTAGACTTGGGTGCCGAGGGGAACCTCGATCTCCAAATCGCCGCCGGTCTTGCCGGTTTTGTTCTGCCCTTCGCCGTGGCGACCGCGCTGGGCCGCGAACTGCGCGACGAAGCTCAGATGGAAAAGGGTGTTCTTCGCCTCGTCGCCGACCAGGAAGACCGAGCCGCCATGACCGCCGTCGCCGCCGGACGGGCCGCCCTTCGGGACGAATTTCTCCCGCCGGAAGGCCAGACAGCCATTCCCGCCGCGTCCGCCAAGGACGTGGATCGAGCACTCGTCGACGAAGATCAAGGTGGGTTTCTAGGGTCGAGCGGAAGGTTACCGTTGGCGACCAGGGCGCGGCGGGCTTGGGGCCGATGCCCCGAGCCGCGCCGAATCATGGTTCTAACTACTCGCCGGGGGCGCCGGGGGCGTTTTCGGCAACTGCGGCGGGAAGGGCGGGAACAACGTGGACGAACCGGCCGTGCCGACCCCGGTCCTGAAACTTGACCACGCCGCCGATCTTGGCGAACAGCGTATCGTCCTTGCCGCGGCCGACGTTGGTGCCGGGAAAGAACTTGGTTCCCCGCTGGCGGACGATGATCGAGCCGCCGGTCACCTGCTCGCCGCCGAAGCGCTTGATTCCCAGGTACTGGGGGTTCGAGTCGCGGCCGTTGCGAGTCGAGCCCTGTCCTTTTTTATGCGCCATGACACCTTCTCCTGTGCTGCGACTTAGGTCTAGCTGTTGTCCGGCAGGTCGATGCCGTCGATGCGAATGCGCAACAGGTTCTGGCGGTGACCGTTGGTCCGCCGATACCCCTTGCGCCGCTTCGACTTGAAAACCCGGATCTTCGGTCCCCGGATCTGGCCGAGGAGAGAGGCACGAACCTTGGCTCCGACGACGGTCGGCTGTCCCATCTGGACGCCGGCATCACCCGAGATCATCAAAACCCGATCGAGCTCAAGGGTATCGCCCTCGGCTCCGGTCAATTCGACTTCAACGACGTCGCCCGGGGCGACTCGGTACTGCTTACCACCGCTTTCGATCACCGCATACATAGTAGGAAACTCCCTTTGCGTCTCGGGGGACGCGCGTGGACGGCGGAACGTATCACGGGGTGTCGAGAACGGTCAACGGCAAGTTGACCGGCTGGGGCAGGGTCAGCCTGGACCGGCTCACCGATCCTGCCGTATCCCGCTTCTGGTACGACACCCCTGGGGGCGCGCTCGGCACCGCCGACTTCCGGACCTTCACGCTTACCGTCGGCGACCCGACGAAAGACGTCTTGATCGCTCTTGCCTGGACCGATCCCCCCTCGATCTGCGGCAACTCCCAAACCCCGCTGGTGAACGACCTGCAGCTGGAGGTGAAGGAGGTGGGGACCGCCCTCACCTGGCGAGGCAACAACTTCCAGAAGAATCGCGGCGGCGGCGATACCGGCTACTCGTATCGCTACACCGCCGCCAACCAGGCGCGCCTGACCGATAAGATCAACACCGTCGAAGCCGTGTTCATCCCCCCGAGCCAGCTGCGCGCGGGCCAGCGGCTTCAGATCACGGTGACCGGTGTAGCGGTGCCCAACCCGCGGCAGCGTTTCTCGCTGTATGCCTACAACTTGCGCTGAACAGCGCGATCGAAAGGCGGTTGGCGATGAAAACTCTCTGGATCTCAATTCTCTTCGTCCTGGGACTGGCCGAGTGTAGCCTGGCGCAGGACCGGTACCGGGTGCTGGTTCGAATGAACCTGCGGGTCACGGTGCATTTTGTCGGAGTCCCTGATGCTCCGAGCTACTGGGAGGGACACCGCCTCTATGCGCGAGGCGGCTACCTAACGGAAACTCTTGTCCAGCGGAACGCACAAGGGCTTAACAACTCTTTCCTTCGCGGCGCCCCTGGCCCCGTCTTCCTCACCGAGCTACGGCGTGTGCTCAACGTGAACCGAATCGGAGTTCAGAAGAGTTGTTGGACTGATCGCGACCCGCGCTTTGCCGGCGAAGAAGAGGTCGTCTGGAATGGCCGCGGTGGCCGCGAGAACCGATTCGTCGTCACGTTCGCCCGGGAGCCTGTTGCCGGACTGCCAAAGTGCTCTGCCGAGACCGAGAACATTCTCAATGCCCTAGACTTCTACGAAGAACTGACCCAAGAAAGGGGCGAGTCGATCGTTTACTCGGATTGAGCCGGCACCCGCCAACGGCTGGCGCTCCGCACCGCGTGCCTTGAAGCCGGTGTCGACCGCCCGGCCCGGCGTGACCAGCGACCCGAACGAGAAAACAACGGCCGGGAGAGGATTGCCCCCTCTCCCGGCCTCGAACGCCGGATCAGGCTTCGGCGCTCACGGACTGCCCTTCACTCGCCTTGGCTTCCGCCGGTGCTTTGGCCTTGGCCGACGGCGCCCTCTTGCGGAAGTCCTGGGGCCGGATGCCGAGCTTCAGCAGCTCCGGGTTCTTGAGTCCCAGATGGGCCTGAAGGTGGGCTTTCAAGCGGAGTGCGTCCTCGCCAACCTTGCGGGCCAGTTCCTGCCGGCGTTTGGCCAAAGCGTGCGCCTCGCCTTCGAGATCCTGGATCCGATTCGCCATGCCGCTGAGCTCGGCGGCTGCAACCTTGAGCCCAGCATGGAGCTCCTGGGCCGCCGGCACCGAGCCGAGCAACGGCTCCGAGTTGGCGACCAGGGTGGACCACCGCTGCGTCTTTTCCGCGTACGAATTGGGCATGATGCCCTCCTTTGTTGAACGTGCAGCCCGAAATGGACTCGCACAACTGAAACCGTTCTTCACCGAAATGACTCTTCCCTCCGGCGGGATCGCCCTTCCCTCCAGCGGGATCGCTCTTCCCTCCAGCGGGATCGCTCTTCCCTCCAGCGGGATCGCACTTCCCTCCAGCGGGATCGCTCTTCCCTCCAGCGGGATCGCTCTACCCTCCAGCGGGATCGCTCTACCCTCCGGCGGGATCGCCCTTCCCTCCGGCGGGATTGGTCTTCCCTCCCGCGGAATCGCTCTTTCATCCCCCTTCCTTCTTGCTTCCGGGTCGGGTTCCTTCCGACGCCGGAGACCCTAGCAAACGGCCCGCGCGCTTCCGGGCCTGGGCCACTTTGGTAAGATCTAGAGTTACACCTAGAGGGTATCCCTCACTCTGTGGGGGTGTTCCGCTGGTGCGGCCTCCTACCCGAGGTGGAATTCCCCCACGCCGCAACGATCCAGAGCGGTTTCCGAGAAATCGAGCAAAAAGGGGTTTCGGGCGAAGATTTCTACCTGAGGGCCGTCGAAGTCCGAGAATGCGCCCTCGCGAGTGGGGATGCGAGGGTCCCGGATTGAGGCAGCGAAAGCCGGAAATTTCCGGTCAAACCATCATGAATGATGTCGGCCCGGGGCTTCTAACCAGCGACGAGGAGTTCTTTCGGCAACAAGCGAGATTGCGTTCCCCTTAGCTTCGGTCTCTCGTCCTTGGCTTCTTGACAGGAGCTTTCCCACGCCTTCTCTTCGGCAGGAGGAGCTGCGGCGGCGGGCCGAGGAGGTCTTCGATTTTCGAGAGATCGCGATCGAGATCCCTGATCAACTCGGTGGCAACCTGAATCAACCGCTTCCGATCCAAAATGGAGTCATTCTCTTCGAGGTTCGACACGGCCTCGTTGAGCCCTTCCCGCGAGTGGCGAAGATCCGCAACTAACGCTCGGAGATGCACTTTCGGCCAGGGCTCCCCGTCGTCGCCGCCTTCTTTCTCCAGTTCCAGCAATCGATCGGCAACGGCCTCGGTCAGTACGGCCAGCTTCGCGCGAAGCTCCGGATCGGCGAAGTGGCACAACACCGCTTCGCGAAACGGCGCCAGCTCGCGCCAGCGGCTTCCTTTCACCACCTCCAGATCGAGGACCACCTGGAACTTGACGACTTCGGGCTTCATGAGGATCGACGACTCCTTTGCGCCATTCGATGGCGGCGCTGCTCATGTACGAGGCAGAAAAATGCGCCAGGGTTCGCGGCGCCTTGTCTCATCAACGCGGCGAAAATCCGAAGCTTCGCTTGCGAGCCTGGCGGTGGCCCGTTCTTCAACAGTTCGAGCAGCCGGTCGGCCAGATCGGGAAGCAATCTGCCTCGTCCTTGCAGGAGAAGGATGGCCCCCAGCTCGAAGTAGGCGTCGGTGGCGAGAAAGGCCTCGCCGGTCGCGCCCCAATTTGCCGCGGACCGACCGAAGAGCCTCGCGGCGTCTTCCAGCCGGCCTTGATCGCGCGCCGCCTCGGCGCGGGCGAAGGTTTCCTCGGCATCCTGGGGGGACTTCATGCCGAGCGCTCCAAGCCCTTCCGATGGGCGCGCACGTCCGCGAGCAGCTCCCACAGGAAGTGCGAATCCGGCGGGGTGATGTCGATCAAGACCAGAATGTCGAGAAAGAGGTCGGCCACGTCGGGCGCGACGGTAAGAGCGCTCGGCCGATCGACGATCCAGTCCGGCAGGTCGAAACCTTCCAGGCGATAGACCGCGGCGAGCGCGAGGGTGGCCAAACCTTCGAGCCAGGGCAGTCCGGAATTGCCGAAACCGTGAGCCGCGATGAGGAATGCTTCCTCCGCCCGGGCCAGGTCCCCCGTCACAGCGGCGCGCTCGGCAAGTTCCATGGAGCGCCACGCAAGGCGGAAAAAGGGCGAACGCGCCGGAAGCGAGGTCGGCGCATCCGCGAGCCCCTCGGGCACGAGAGGAGGTGCGAGACGCCCGAGGGTGGATGGAGGGTCCATGTCCGACAGCCTAAGCACGGATGCGGAAGTTTCAGCCGGGGAGCTCGGTAAGGTCCTGAAATTGGCCGTGAGGATGGATATTTCCGCTTCGCGAAATCTCGCCTGCTTCTCTCTGTCGCGAATGGTGTAACCTCACTATCAAAACGCTTTCGGAGACCACCAGATGCCGAAATCGAAGGACCAACTCTTCCCGCCGCTCGGCGTTGCGCTCCACTACCTGCGCACGATCGCCAAGATCTCGCGAGAAGACTTCGGGCGCCCCTTGGGCCTGCCTTCGAAGACCATTTCGGATTACGAATCGGGACACCGAACGCTCGGACGGAAGCTGGCGGAGCAGCTGCTCTCAGCGCACGGCATCGAGCCGCAGGCGCTCGACGAGGTGCTCGCCGACATCAGCGCCCGCCGAAGCGTGATTTTTCCCGAAGGGACGTTCCCCCTGCCGCCCGAGGAGCTGCATCGGCTCGCCCGCGAGGGGCGGGAAATCTCGCGTGCCATCGTTTCGGAGGTGGCGCGGTTGCGCCGAAGGGATCGCGCCCGGGCGGACCACGCCCTGGCGGGCGAGCTGTTCGAGCAGCTCGCGGGCTCAACACCCCACCAGCGATGGCTGTTCGTGACCCGCGCCGAGAAGTTCCGGCTCTGGGCACTGTCGGTTCGATTCGGAGAAGAGAGTACGAAGGCCGCGTCGGCCGACACCGACCGTGCGGCCGAGTACGCGACGCTCTCCCTGCGCATCGCCCGGCTCGCGCCGGCTGCGCCCAAGTTTCGTGCGCTGCTCGAAGGGCAGGCCTGGGCGTTCCTGGCGAACGGCCGGCGGGTCAAGGGATATCTGCCCAAGGCCGACCTGGGCTTCGCCCGATCGGCCCGGCTCTGGCAGGAAGGGGAGGGTGGCGATCCCGACCGGCTGCTCGATCCGACGCGACGGCTCGACCTCGAAGCTTCGCTGCGCCTGGACCAGGGCCGGCTGGACGAGGCCCTAGAGTTGCTCGACCGCGCGCTCGCCGAGGGACCGCAAGGAGTTGTGGCAGGGCGTCGACTGGTCCAGAAGGCGTTTGTGTTGGAACGGTACGGTCAACCGGAGGCGGCGCTCAGCGCATTGGACGACGCTGAAATGAGGGGCGCCGGACTCGACCCTCAGTTGGGTGCCTGGATCGTCGGCAACCGGGCCGTCAACTTTTGCCATCTCGGTCGCTTCGAAGAGGCCGCGGTCATCGTTCCCGTAGTCCGTACCCTGGCGATCGAGCTGCGTAACACGATCGACCTCGTGCGGGTGGATTGGCTGGAGGCCCGCGTCCTCGCCGGCCTCGGCCGGATCGAAGAGGCGATCCTGAAGCTCCGCTCGGTGAAGCAGGAGTTCAGCGCGCAGGGCGATTCCGTCGATACGGCGCTGGCGTCGATCGACCTCGCGGCTCTTCATCTCGATCGAGGGCAGCCGCGTTTCGCGCGGGAGTTGGCCGCCGACGTGGCGAAGCTGCTCGATGTGCAGGGGGTCCCCCGCGACCTGCTCGCCGCGCTGATCCTGTTCGTCCAGGCGCTCGAACAGGAACGGGCAACCGCGGCGGCGGCGCGCGATCTCATTCGAGCCCTCGAACGACGCCGACCGATCGAATCGACATCTTTGGCGGAAGAGAAGTGATCTCTCCATTCGGCCGGCACTCCCAAGAGCACGTAGGGGCTCCGCCCCTACGGACAGCGAGCACTTCGGATCTCGGAGTTCCGGCAGGGCAAGTTTGGCCGCGGTTACGGCTTGCATCTCCCGTCGGGGTCGAAAGCGCAGCCGCTGTCTACCGGCGCGGGCGCCGTGCCGCAGCGGCCGTTGGGATCGAAACCGCAGCCGCCTTCTACCGGAGCGGGCGCCGCGCCGCAGCGGCCGTTGGGATCGAAACCGCAGCCGCTTTCGGCCCAAAGCGAAGAGAGGACGCCCCGGAGCCAGCCGCCGAAGTCCCAGGGGATCGGAACCGCGGCGGCCGGCGCGGCGGCCGAAAGCAGGGCGATCAAAGCGGCGGCGAGGGGCAGGACGGACGCCCGAGAACGAAACGTAGACATCGAAAATCTCCTTTTCCAAGGCGCCGTCTACGCCGGCCGGGACGGCAGGCGCCTGCGCCCTGGCGGAGTATGGAGCGGCCCAGAGTGGAAATCTCCATCGGAACGCCTCGTGGCGGCACGTTTCCTCTTCCAGCCGGGCGCTAACGAGGCGGCATGACCGATTTCGGGATCGCGGTAGGTTTCCTTCGATCGCTCCGCGGCTGGAGCCGCGAGCAGGTGGCTCGCGCCGCCGGCCTACATGCCTCATCGATCGGCCGTCTGGAAAATGGGCGCCGCCCGCGCCCGGGGACGCCGGAGAGGATTCGCAGGGCGTTCGGCCTTTCGCTCGCGACCTGGCAACGACTGCTCGACCTGATCGCCGATTGTCGCCATGAGATGTCGTTGGGCTCAGCCCTCGATCCTTCGACCGAGGCGGATCCCCTCGAAGAGACGCTTTCGATCCTCGTTCCGCGGATTCTCGCGGCGTTGACGGCACTCCCGTCGGCCTCGGTCAAGGCTACCCCTCCTCCACTCCCCGCCGCCGCCGATCGCAGGCGGGCCGACGAGCTTTGGGGACGGCTTCGGCCCTTGAGCATGGCGGACCGGAGGGAGTTGATCGCGGTGGGCGAGGAATATTCCTGCTGGGCGCTCGCCGAGCGGCTCGCCCAAGAGAGCGAGAAGCTCGCGCTCGACCGTTCGGCGGAAGCGCTGGCGCTCGCGGGAATGGCCGATCGGATCGCCGAAACCGCTCCCATGCCGTCGCGCTTTCGCGCGCGACTGCGAGGCTTGACCACCGCCTATCTGGGTTACGCAAGGCGGGTCGCAGGCCACCTTGAGGGAGCCGAAGCAGCTTTCCGCAGGTCGGACGAGCTTTGGACGTCGGGAGCCGGGGGCGATCCCGCCGGGTCGCTCGACGACTCCCGGCGGCTTGCCCTTAAGACAAAGCATTAGCCCGAAGTTCTAGGGTCACGTAAGGCCGAGACGCTGGTGAAAGAGTGCCGCCGCACCGAAAGGGAGGAGCCGTGAGCCGAGTCGCAGTTTGCCACCTGCTTTGGGTCCTGGCGCTGCTCGGGTCACCTTCGGGCGCCCTGGCCGTCCTGTGTACGATCGACGACGTGCCGGCCGCGACGCTGTTGCTGCCGTACTTCGAGGTCGATTTGAACGACCCGAACGGGATAAATACCCTGATCTCGATCAACAACGCCTCGGCCGATGCGGTCCTGGCCCACGTGGTCCTCTGGACGGACACGTCGGTGCCTACCTTCGATTTCAATCTCTATCTGACCGGTTATGACGCCCAGACCGTCAGCCTCCGCGACATCTTCAACGGCACGGTTCCGCTAACCGCCTCGGCGGGGCAGGACCCGGCGGACGCGATCAGTCCGAAGGGCACGTTCTCGCAGGACGTCAGTTTTGCGAGCTGCACCGGCCAACTGCCGCCGCCACCGATTCCCGATTCCATCGTCACCCATCTTCGCGCGTCGCATACTGGGACGTTCTCGGCGATCCTGAACGGCTGCGCGGGTCGGGCCTTCGGCGACCGCATCGCTCGGGGCTATTTGACGATCGACACGGTCAGCAACTGCACCCTGCGCTTCCCGGGGGATGCCGGCTATTTCGCTTCCGGCGGCACGGGCGACGCGACGAACCAAAATGTCCTCTGGGGCGACTACATCTACCTCAGTCCGGGCGAGAACTTCGCCCAGGGCGAGACGCTCGTCCACGTGGAGGCCTCGGCCACGAATCCGGAGACCTCGGTTCCAGGTCAGTACACGTTCTATGGCCGATACGTGAACTGGACGGCGGCGGACAACCGCGAGCCGTTAGGGACGACCTTCGCCGCGCGCTACGTCAACGGCGGAAGGTTCACCGGGGGTACCGACTTGATCGTCTGGCGCGACTCGAAGGTCGACCAAAGCGCGTTCCGGTGCGGATATTTGCCACCCTGGTATCCGCTCGCCGAAGAGCGGCTCGTGGTTTTCGACCAGCAGGAGAATGCGGAGCTGCAGCAGACGCCGCCTTTTTCGCCGCCGCCCGGAGGGGGCGATTGGCTGCTCCCTTTCCCGGCTGAGGCGCAGCGCACGGCGATTGACGGCGAAGATTTTCCGGTGTCGTTCAACTTCGGCTGGATCTACTTGGATCTGAACACCTTCGTGATCGCGGCCGGTTTCAACCCGGCGAAAGATCCGGCCGCGGAACAGGCCTGGGTGACGGTGGTGATGGACGCCTCCGGTCGGTTCAGCGTAGGGTACGACGCGATTCAGCTCGACAGCGCCTGCCGCGTCGATCACACGCTGATCGGCGGCTGAAACCGCGCCGAAATCACCGGCGCGGTCGCTTCAGGCCTTCGAGCTCTGGACGTCGGGAGCCGGGGGCAATCCCGCCGGACTGCTCGACGGGTCCCGGCGGCTTGCCCTGAGGGCAAAGGGACTCCCAGGAGAGGAAGTCACGAGGCTCGCGGATTCTCTCAGCGCCTAAGGGCTGAAGGCGAAAGCAGGTCAGGAATGGCGGGGACCTCGGGGGCCGTCGAAAGCCTTCGGCCCGCCATCGGTTCAGTCAGCCTCCGCGGCTGGCCGCAGGACACCCTGGCCCATGAGGAACCGAATCTCGGCGAGATTTGGCGCTATTCTTTTTCCATGGACGCGCCCGATTACCTGATGTGCCTGGAGTGCGGCAGCCCTTGCTACGTCTTCGAATGGGAGGGGGAGCGGCTGGTCGAAGCGGTTTGTGCCGCCTGCGGCAATGAAGATCTGCCCCTGTTCGTCACCCCGGAGGAGTTCGAAGAACAGATGACGGGGGGGTGAGGGGGCGGCTTCCGCCGACACCGCCGACACCGCTGAACCTCGGCGCGGGGAGCGGCGCGGCTTCAGTGCCGGGTACGGCGAGGGGCAGCAGCACGGTGACCGTCGTTCCTTGGTTCGGATCGTTCGGCCGGCTGTCGATCCGCACCGAGCCGCCGTGCGCCTTGGCGATCCGGTCGACGATCGCCAGACCTAGGCCGGTCCCCCCTTTGCGGGTCGAATAGAAAAGGTCGAAGATCTTCGGCAGCTCGTCGGCCGGAATGCCGATCCCGTTGTCGGAGACCGCGACCGCCACCTGCCGTCCGTCCGTCCGCTCCGATCGCCCCGGCTCGGCGAAGTCGACGGTGAGCGCGAGCAAGGGCCGCCGGGAGAGCTCCTCGGTGGCGCCCAGGGCGTTTTGCGCGAGATTCAAAAGCAGCTGGGTCATCTGGCTCGGGTCGACGCTGATGAGCGCACCGCCCGAACGGTCCTCCACCCGCACCTGGGCGCCCCGGCGTTGGATTTCGCCGCCGAGGATCTCCGCCACCTTCTCGCAAAGGGCGACCGCAGGCATCTCGGTCCGGTCCAGCGCGCGCGGCTTCGCATAGGAAAGGAAGTCGGTCACGAGGCGCTCCAAGCGGCCGATCTCGGAGCGGGTGATCGCGAGCAGGCGTTTGCCCGTCGATGCCCCCGACCGGTCGTCGATCTCCTCCTCCAGCATCTGCATGTTGAGGCTCAGCGAGTTGAGCGGGTTCCTGATCTCGTGAGCGAGGCCTGAGGCAAGCGTGCCGATGTAAGCGAGCCGTTCGGCTTCTGCGGCCTGAACTTCCAGGCGCCGGGCGCGCCGCAGCAGGGTGAGGATGATCGCGTAGGCCGAGCCGATCAGGGCGATCGTGAGAGCGCTGATCAAGCCGGTCTGGCGGATCAGCTCGGAGCGCAGCGAGCGGGTCCGCTTCGCCAGCTCGCTCTGGGAGATGCCGATCTCGATCACCCCGAGCGAGCCGATCGGCACCCGCACGTTCGGTGCGTCGGCCGAAGCAGCGGTGGGCGAGGTCACCGGTGCCTCGAAACGGCGTTCGGTGACCCGCCGCCGCGGGGCACCGCGCGGCAACTCGGCCGAGCCGAGGAGAGGGCCGCGCGGGTCGAACAGTTGCGTTCGCCGCTGGTCGCGCAGCACCAAGACGCCGTTCTTGTCGCGGATTTCGACCGTGCGCACGATGTCGCGCCGTGCCAGGATCGAGTCGATGTAGGTCTGAGTCTCCTGCTCGACCGCGACCGCGGTGAACAGATTCTTGTGGATCTCGGCGTTCTTGGCGATCTGCTGGGCCAAGTTTTCCGCCTCGGTTCGGGTCTCGACCAGCGCGCGCTGGATCTCCCTTTCGGAGAGCGAGCGGAACATCAGCCAGCCGAACAGGGCAATGTCCAGGAGCAGGAAAATTCCGAAGGCCACGGTGGCCAGCAACAAGCGGCGCGAGGTGAGCGAGGCGGGGACCTTCGTCATCTAGATAAGGATAGCACCGGGCCGAGCCCTCCCCGGTCTGTTAGCATGCCCGCCGGATCGCCACCCTTTGGGAGTTGTTCGGGCTCGCTATGAAGAAGAATCCAACGTTCTCGCCAGGGCTTCGGCGTGCGGCGGTCTCGCTCGCCCTTTCGGCGCTCATCCTGTTGCTGACTTCTTGCCGTCCCACGGAAGAATCGTCGACCGCCGCCCGGAGTGCCACGCCGCAAAACGGCGGCAGCGTCGCGATCGCCTGGAGCAACGACATCGCGGGGGTCAACGAGACGATCGTGCCGTCGTCGAACGCCACCAACGACGTCCTGTTCCAGATTTTCGACCATCTGGTTGAAGAACAGCCGGATTTTACCGAGCATGCGCCGACCTTGGCGCCGCAGCTCGCCAAATCCTGGGAAGCGTCGGAAGACAGGAAGTCGATCACCTTCCACCTGGAGGAAAAGGCGGTCTGGAGCGATGGCGTGCCGATGACCGCCGAGGACGTCCGCTTCTCCTGGCAGGCGCAGAGCAGCCCGGACGTCGGCTACGGCGACGCCAACGCCAAGCGATACATCACCGACGTCGAGGTGGTCGATCCACATACCGCCCGCTTCCATTTTTCCCGCGCCTACGCCAAGCAGATGCTGGACGCCAATGAAGGCTTGATCCTGCCCAAGCACGCCTGGTCGGCCCTGCCGTTCAAAGAATGGCGCAAGAGCGCCGACTGGTTCCGCGATCATCTGGTGACCAGCGGTCCGTTCCTCCTCGCCTCCTGGAAACCGCAACAGGAGATCGTGCTGACGAAGAACCCGCGCTATTTTCAGCCCGGGCGTCCGCGCCTCGATCGCGCGGTCCTGCGCATCGTTCCTGAGGCTACCAGCGAGGTCGCCCAGCTGCTCGCGGGCGAAGTCGATTTCGCCACCAACCCGCAGCCGACCGATGCTCCGCGGATCGAGGCGGACAAGAAGCTGGAGCTGCTCGCAATTCCGTTCCGCAACTTCGTCTTCGTCGCTTGGAACAACCAGCGCGAGCCGTTTCGCGATCCGGAAATCCGGCGCGCGCTCACCCTCGCGATCGATCGCCGGAAGATCGTCGACACGCTTTGGGGTCAGTACGCCAACCTCGCCGTTTCGCCGATCCTGTCGTTCATGTGGGCGCACGATAAATCGATCCAGGGCCTGCCGTTCGATCCGGCCGAGGCGAGGAAAATCCTCGCCGCAAAGGGCTTCAAGGATACCGACGGCGATGGCGTGATCGAACGCAACGGCAAGCCGTTCCGCTTCGAGCTGACGACCAATGCCGGCAACCAGCAGCGGGTCGACTCGACGGTGATGATCCAGGCTCAGCTCGCGGCCGTCGGCATCGCCGCCGTGCCGCGGATCGTCGAGTTCAACGCGTTGTCCGCGAAGCTCGACGAAGGCGACTACGACAGCGTGATCATCGGGTTGGGGATGGATACCAGCCTCGACCTCACCACCCTGCTGCACAGCCGCTCGATCGGCAACGGCAACAACCTCGCGCGCTACTCGAACCCGGAGGTGGACCGGCTGATCGACGAAGCGGCCGGTGTGCCCAGCGTCGACGCGATGGTGCCGCGAGTGCGGCAGATCGAACGGATTTTGGAGCACGATCAGCCGGCCACGTTCCTGTGGGAGTCCAAACGGCTGATGGGGTTGAATCGGCGCATCCGCGATGCCAAGCCCAGCCCGATCTTCATGCTCTGGAACCTGCGCGACTGGTGGGTCGAGCCGGCCCCGGCCGCCGCCCGGCGCTGAGGCCGCGTTTTCCGGTCGCCCCGCCGCCGTGATCTCGTTCCTCGTGCGCCGGCTCGGCGCGTCGGTTCTCCTCCTTTGGCTGGTGCTCTCGGCCGTCTTCTTCATTGCCCACGCGACGCCGGGAGATCCCTCCAAACTATTCGAAGACTCGCGCCTGACGGCGGCCCAAGCGGCGAATCTGCGGCGGATCTACGGCCTCGACCGGCCGCTGATCGAGCAGTACGCCCTTTGGCTCAAGGCGGCGGTCCACGGCGATTGGGGGATCTCGATGGTGCAGAACCGCCCGGTGGCAGAGATCCTCGGCGAAGCGGTCCTGCCCACTTTCGCGCTCGCCACGTCGGCCCTCGCGATCCAGCTCGGCGTCGGCTTTCTGTTCGGCGTCGCCGGGGCGCTCCGCCGTGAACGGCCGCTCGATCACGTGCTGCGCGTGCTGTCTCTAATCTTTTTCTCGTTGCCGGTGTTCTGGCTCAGCCTGATGGCGATTCTCCTGTTCGCCGTCCATTGGCCGCTCTTCCCGGCCGGCGGCATGCGGTCGATCGGCGCGGAATCGCTGTCGCCGCTCGCCCGAGCGCGCGATTTGGTCTGGCACCTCGTCCTGCCCGCTTCGGTCCTAGGCCTCGCCTTTTCAGGCTTTCTCGCCCGCTACGTCCGCGGCAGCCTGCTGGAGGCGCTCGGCCAGGAGCACATCCGGATGGCGCGGGCGCGCGGGATTTCCGAACGGCGGATCCTGGGGGTCCATGCCCTCCGCTATGCGCTTTCGCCGGTGATCCAAATTCTCGGGCTGACGATCCCGGCGCTGCTTTCCGGCTCGCTGATCACCGAGGTGGTCTTCTCCTGGCCGGGGCTCGGGCGGGTTGGATTCGAAGCCGTGACCGGACGCGACTATCCGGTCATCCTGGCGACCACCGCATTTGCGGCGACCCTGGTGATCCTCTTCAACCTGATCGCCGATCTGACTCTTGCCGCGGTCGATCCTCGCGTGCGCGACGCGCAAGCCACCCGGGCCGCGGCGTAGGACGACGCGATGCCGATGGGCAAGATGAGCGCCACGCTACGTCTGGGTATCGCCTCGGTGGGCCTGATCGGTGCGGTGGCGCTCGGCGCTCCTTGGCTCGCGCCGTACGATCCGAACGAGCAGCTCGACTCCTCCGCCGCGTTCTTGAAACCGCCGGGAACCCGGCTCGCCGCGATCCATCGGGTCGATGGAGGTTGGCTGCTCGCCGAAAGCGTGCGCCGGACCCCCGAAGGGCTGGAGGCGGTCCGTCGCGGCGAGACCGTTCGGTTCGCCGCCGCCGAAATCCAAAACCTCACGGCCGACGGGGTCGCGGACTCCAGGGTTTTCCGCCTGGGCTCCGATCGCTTCGGTCGCGACTTGCTCTCCCGGTTGATTTACGGCGCGCGGGTTTCGTCGGTGATCGCCATCCTGACCACCGCACTCGCGCTCACCCTGGGCCTCGCGGTGGGCTCGCTCGCGGCGCTCGGAGGCGGCATCCTGGATGCCGTCTTGATGCGCATCGTCGACGCCCTGCTCGCTTTTCCCGATCTTTTCCTCCTGGTGGCACTCGCCGCTCTATTTCGCCCCAGCGATGCGCTGGTGGTCGTGGTTCTGGCGGCGGTGAACTGGATGTCGGTCGCGCGGGTCGCGCGGGCACAGCTGCTGGCCTTGAAGGAACGCGAGTTCGTGCTCGCCGCGCGCGGAATGGGTCGAAGTTGGCTCGGCATCTGGTGGGATCACCTGTTGCCCAACGCGCTCGGGCCGATCCTCGTTCAGGCCGCTCTGATCGCTGGCTCGACGATCCTGATCGAAGCGGTGCTCTCGTTCCTCGGGTTGGGCATCCAGCCGCCGCGCGCGAGCTGGGGCAACATGATCGCCGAGGGGCAGAATCTCCTCTCGTCGGCTTGGTGGATCGCCACATTTCCCGGGATCGCGATCTGTATCGCGGTGATCTCGTTCCACCTCGTGGGCGACGGCCTGCGCGACCGGTTCGATCCGCGTCTGCGAACGACCGCCGACGGCTGAGCCTCGACGACCATGTTGACGCTGGATTTCGACTACGAGCTGCCCGAGGGGGCGATCGCCGAGCGCCCCGCGCCCCGGGGCGAGAGCCGACTGCTGGTGCTCGATCGCGCGGAGCCCGAGCGCCACGCTCGGGTCCGCGACCTGCCGGGCCTGCTGCGTCCTGGCGATCTCGTGGTGGTCAACGACACCCGCGTGATCCCTGCGCGCCTGTTCGCCCGGCGGTCGGGTGGGGAGGAAAGCGCGTTCGGCATCGAGCTGCTGCTGGTCGAAAAGCTTGGGGAGCGCGCCTGGGAGGTGCTGGCAAAGCCGGGGAAGCGAGTCCGTCCGGGCGCGGTTCTCGACCTGGGGGAGGGGCTATCCGCAGAGGTGGTGGCTCTCCGCGACGACGGCCGCCGGGAGGTCCGGTTCTCTGCGGAAGTCGAGCCGTACCTCGATCGACTCGGCCACGTGCCCCTTCCTCCCTATATCAAGCGAGCGGACGACGAGGCGGACCGCGAGCGCTACCAGACGGTGTTCGCCAAGCACCCGGGCGCGATCGCGGCGCCGACCGCCGGGCTTCACCTGTCGACCGAAATCCTTGCCGCTCTTGGAGAGGCCGGGATCGGCCTTGCGAGCGTGACGCTCCACGTCGGCATCGGCACGTTCAAGCCGGTCACCGCGGACCTGGTTCACGAGCACCGGATGGAGCGCGAGCGCTGGGAGATTGGCGAGCCGACCGCGGCGGCGATCGAGCGGACGAAGCGGAGCGGCGGTCGGATCGTGGCAATTGGCACCACGGTCGTGCGCGCTTTGGAATCGGCGGCGGCCGAACCGGACGCTCAGGGAAGCACCGGAGAAATCCGCGCCGGGTCAGGCGCCACGCGGTTGTTCATCACGCCGGGCTATTCGTTTCGCGCGGTGGATGTCCTGATGACCAATTTCCACCTGCCGTGCTCGACGCTGCTGATGCTGGTCTCGGCGTTCGCCGGGAGGGAGCGGATCCTCGCCGCCTATCGCGAGGCGATCGATGCCGGATACCGGTTCTATTCGTATGGCGATGCGATGCTGGTCGAACGAGTGGGTTGAATCACTTCTTCCCCAACAATTTCTTATAGGTCCCGACCAGCGGTTTCAGGCGGACGATCCGTTCGCGCAGCTTCCAGGTGGCGCTCTCCTGGAAATAGGCGATCTCGCCGCGCATGCGGTCGCGCTCGGCTTCGGCGTTTTCGAGCTTCGCCTTGAGCACGTCGGTGTCGCGCCAGGAGGGGACGAAGCGGTAGAGATACTCGGCGACCGCCCGGCTCTCCGCCAGCAGGTCGCGCGGCCTGCCGCGATGTTGCTCGATCACCTCGCCGTAGAGCGCGATCAGGTCATCGGTCGATTTTTCGAGATTCGCGGTCTCGCGGATGAAGCGGCTCGCCGCCGCGGCGTCGGCAGGATCGTACCGTTCGATCTCGGCCAGCAGGAGGTCCGCGTCGAGCCGGCGCTGGAGCGTGCGCAGGCCGAAATTCTCGCGCCGCAAAGGGGCGACTCTCGCCGCCGTGACCAGCGGTCCGGACCCGGTGGCGTCGCACAGAACCACCGCGGCGCCGACCGCGAGCGCTTCGAGCGCGCAGCGGGCCTTGGCGAAGATCAGGTCGTACTCGCCGAGCACTTGCTCGGGTACCTGCGCCTCGCGGCCGACGCCCGAACCGATCGCGGCGAATTCGATCCCGGCGCGCCGACAGGCTTCGGCGCAGATTTCGAGGTGGGTGCCTTGGGTCGCGTAGTTGCTGAACACCAGTGCGCGCTTCGGCTTTTCCGGCAGCGGGGCGCGTGGACGGAAACGGTCGAGGTCGACGCCGTTTTGCAGCACTCTCACCTGTTCCGGCGGAATCCCCTCCTCCTGCACCAAGCGGTCGCGGCAGGTGTCGTCGACCGCGACATAGATAAGGATGCGCGGGTGGTGCACGGGGGTCGCCTCGAACGAGTTCCAGGCGTGGGTGACGTGAATCGCCGGGGTGTCGGGAAAGTGGAGCAGCGCGGTCATCGTCTCCGGATGGTGGTTGCCGTGGATCAGGTCCGGCACCACCGCCATCCGGTCGAGCCGCTCGACCACCGCGACGGTCGACATCTTGAGCTCGTGAGCGAGGTCGCCTCCTTCGGAGGCGTAGACGATCGGCTCGTGGCCCCGGCGGCGCAGCGCTCGCGCGAGGTCCATCACATACGCTTCAGAGCCGCTCCGGCGGTTGAGCGTCCGGAGCGTGAGCAGAACGCGGATCGGTTTCATCGGAGGGCGGTCACCCGTTCCCGGCCGCCCAGCCCGCTAGCGCCGCCGCGATCGGCCGGAGATGCTTTCGGCCGCGAAGCACTTTCTTGTAGTGCCCTTCGGCCACCCGCCGCTCGCCATGGCGTTCGAAGAAAGGCATCTCTTCATAGAGCTTCTCGACCGGAATGGAACGTGCCGGCGCCAGGTGCTCGTGGCGAAACGCGATCGGACCGAAGCGCGCAAGCGCCGCTTCGACCTCGCCGGCCATCTCAGGGTAAGCGCGTGCCGCGGCGAGCTTCCGCTCAAACGCCGGGTCGTCCAAATAGAGCGAGGGCGGCTCGACGGGCACGTCAAGGCCGTCGCCGGCCGGGTGCTCTTCGAGCGGAAATTGCAGGTTGAGAAGGCGTCGGCCGTCGCGGGCGAGCCGCGCCACCGCGGCGTTCACTACCAGACGGCAGAGATCGTGGCTGGGGTTGAACCCCTCCAGCGCATCGCCCGCGACCGTCTCGACCCCGATTTCGCGGATCGCCTCGGCCAGCTCGGCGGCGAGCGCCACGAAGATTTCGGTCTCGCCGCCCAGCAGGGCGAAATACAGGTCCCGATCGGAGAAACGGCCGTAGATCGAGCCGGGGGTGGCGCCGGCCGCCGCCAGCAGCCGGGTGGTCGAATCGAGTCTCGGCGCTCCACGCCCCGAGCCGTCGGTCAGCACGAAGACGACCGGCCGAACGCTTTCCAGCCAGCCATGGACGCGCAGCTCATGGCCGGGATGAGCGACCACCAGAGCTGTAGGTTGGCAGGGGGGAACGGCTGCTTCCAAGATCTTTGAAGTCTACCAGTCCAGGCGCCCGGCGGGATCCTCCCGAATCGTCCGCCGCGCTGCGGCATTCCGGTCGTTCCCGTGGTATACATTCCCTTCGAACCGAGGAGGTCTTGGATGTCCGCCGAGCCGATCGCCGCCCCCGTGTTGCCGCTCACTCCTCCCTCTCCGCTGCCGCCGCCGAACGATGCGTCGGTGCGGGAAGAGATTTCCGAACGTGCCGACACGGTATGGACCGGCTCCGCCCGGCGCCCCATCGTCACCGCGGTCGGTCGCGCGGCGCTCCGCGGGGCCCACGGCCGGGTGGCGGTGGTCGACGGTTGCCGGACCCCGTTCGCCAAGGCGGGCACCGATCTCTCGAACATGGACGTGGTGGACCTAGCGAGCGCCGCGGCCGGTGAGCTGATCGCTCGTTCCGGGATCGACCCGACCGAGATCGACCTGTCAGTGTTCGGCTGCGTCATCCCGGCTCTGCATGCCCCGAACCTCGGCCGCGAGGTGGTGTTCCGCCTGTCGCTGCCGCACGACGTCGTGGGAACGACGGTCAACCTGGCGTGCGCCTCTTCGAACCGGGCGATGACGTTCGGCGCCGAGGCGATCCTTGCGGGCGAAGCCGAGGTGGTGCTCGCGGGCGGGGCGGAGTCGCTCTCGAACGTGCCGATCCTTTTCTCGAAGAACGCTTCGCGGATGTTCATGGCGCTCTCGAAAGCCAAGACGCTGCCGCAGAAGCTCGCGGCGATCGCCAAGCTGCGTCCGGCGGACCTGGCGCCCGTGGCCCCGGCGATCGCCGAATACACGACCGGGCAAACGATGGGCGAATCGGCGGAGAAGATGGCGAAAGAAAACGCAATCTCCCGCCGCTCTCAAGACGAGATCGCCCTGATGTCGCACCATCGGGCGGCGGCCGCCGCGGCCGACGGGCGCTTCGCCGAGCAGATCGCGACGGTTTTTCCACCCCCCGGCTACGACCGGCCGGTCGGCAAAGACAACGGCGTGCGCGCCGAGACCTCGATGGAGGCGCTCGCCAAGCTCAAACCGGTGTTCGACCGCCGTTACGGCACGCTCACAGCGGGCAATTCGAGCCCATTGACCGATGGCGGGTCGGCCGTCCTCTTGATGTCCGAAGACAAGGCAAAAGCGCTCGGCTACCGGCCGCTCGGCTACATTCGCAGCTACGCCTTCTCCGCGGTCGATCCGGCCAATCAGCTGCTCCAGGGGCCGGCTTACGCGGCGCCCGCGGCGCTCGACGCGGCAGGGGTGACGCTCGCCGACCTCGACCTGGTCGAAATGCACGAGGCGTTCGCGGCGCAGATCCTGTCCAACTTGAAGGGCTTCGCGTCGGCCAAATTCGCCCGCGAGGAGCTGGGACGGAGCGCGCCGCTCGGGGTCGTCGACTTGGACAAATTCAACGTCACCGGCGGTTCGCTCTCGATCGGCCATCCGTTCGGTGCGACCGGTGCCCGGGCCGCCATTCAACTGCTCTCGGAGCTGCGCCGAAGGAACGCCAACCTCGGTCTGCTGACCGTCTGCGCGGCCGGCGGCACCGGTTTCGCGATGGTTTTCGAGCGGGAATAGAGGGAGCGCCCCTCCAATGACCGAGCCGCAAAGCCCAGAAGGAGCCGCCGAAGGCTCGGGTGTCTTTGAAGCCATCCGAGCTTCCGAAGGGACCGGAGTTTCCGCCCCGCTCGCTGGCGTGCTGGTCGCCGATTTTTCCCGCCACCTCCCGGGTCCGCTTGCCGCCCGCCTGCTCGCCGATCTCGGCGCCCGCGTGGTCAAGGTCGAAGAGCCGAGCGCTGGAGATCCGGTGCGTACGGCGCCGCCGACGTCTAGAGGCAACGGTGCTCTGGCGGCTCTGCTGCTCGCCGGAGTGGAGAGCGTGGCGCTCGATTTGAAGCAGCCGTCCGGCCGCGACGTCGCGGATCGGCTGATCGCCCGCGCCGACGTGCTGCTCGAAACCTTCCGCCCCGGCACGTTCGCTCGCCTGGGCTGGACCCGCGAGGAGCTTCAGCGGCGATTCCCCCGGCTGATCGTCTGCAGCCTCTCGGGCTGGGGCCAGGACGGGCCGGCCGCTCCGCGCGCGGGGCATGACCTCACGTACCAGGCGGCGGCCGGCCTGCTCGCGCCGATCGTTGGCGCGCCGGTCGGCCCCCAGCCTCTGCCGGCGGCGCCGATCGCCGACCTCTCCGGCGCCTGGAGCGCCGTTTCGGCGATCCTCGCCGCATTGCTTCAGCGCGAGCGCACCGGACGGGGCGCCGCGATCGATGCTTCGCTGTTCGATTCCGCGCTCCATTCGAACTTGCTCGGCTGGGCCGCGGAGGCGGGCGGCGCCAAGCCGGTAGGCCAGCCGCTCGCGCTCACCGGCGATCTGCCCTGCTATGGCATCTACGAGACCGCCGACAAGAAAAAGGTGGTGCTCGCGTTTCTGGAGGCCCACTTCTGGCATCGCTTCTGCCACGTCGCCGAGCGCCCCGACCTGGCCGGCAACCATCTCGACCGCGGCGCCGGTTTTCGGCGCAAGCTCGAACGGCTGATTCGCCAGCGCACCCGCGCGCAATGGACGGAGCTGTACGTCGCCCACGACTTGCCCGCAGGCCCGGTGCTCACCGCGGCCGAGGCGCGCGCGAGCGCTCAAGGACAGGCGCGCGGCGTGGTCAAAAACGGTGCGGACGGCCTGCCGCGGCTCGCCTTCCCCGCCCGCTTCGACGGCCATCGACCCGCCGCGGCCGAACGCCTCCCCATCCTCGGAGCGGCGACCGAAGATCTGCTCGAAGAGCTCGGCGCCCCCGAAGCCCGCCAGTCCAAGTGGCGCCGCCGAAAAGCGGGTGTAGGGGCGAGCTTTAGCTGGAAGCGCCTGCTGCGGCAGCTGGTGCCTTAGTGTTCCCTGCGGGTGGAAGAAAGGCGTAAGATCGCTTTAGCGTGCTTGCCAAGACCCCTCCCATCAAGCTTTCCGATCTGCCGATCCAGCAGGCGGAACCAGAAGCCCTCGTCCGGCATCTAAACTCGGTGGAGCGCCGCAATGCGCCCAAGATCGTCTACTTTTCAGGGAACCCCGGGTTGTTGAGTAGCCGAGTTCGAGTGGCCGTGGTCGGAGCGCGACGGGCCAGCGAAGATGGGCTTCGACGGGCTGGGCGTTTGGCTCGCGAGTTGACGCGCCGCGGAATGCTCGTGGTCAGTGGATTGGCGGAGGGAATCGATACCGCGGCACACCTTGCTGCCATCTCCTCGGGTGGCACCACGGCGGCAGTGCTGGGCTCGCCCATCGACGTTGCATACCCTGCCAAGAATCTTGAGCTCCAGTGGGAAATCATGAGAGGCCACTTGGCGCTCTCCCAGTTTCCATCAGGTCATCCGGTGCTCCGAACGAACTTTCCGCAGAGAAATCGGACAATGGCCTTGTTTTCCGATGCCACCGTGATCGTCGAGGCGAGCGATGGCAGCGGGACACTTTCGCAGGGCTGGGAGGCGATCCGCCTGGGGCGCCCGCTCTTTCTGCTCCGATCGGTAGTCGAAGACCCCTCTCTTCGCTGGCCTGCCGAGATGATGCAATTCGGAGCCTATTGTCTTGGAGAGCCTGAAGAGCTCTTTGAGGTGCTTCCCACCGAGCCGCCCTTACCGGCGGAATGCCTTGCTTTCTAGGGTTGGCTACGGCACATTCCTCGCGTATTCGCCGCGCGGAAAGAGTCGTGTCAGTGTAGTTTCGCGCGGCGTTTGTCAGGCGATCAAGGCGGACGGCCCGGGTCCTTTCGACGACCAGCCGATGATCGCCTACGCCGTGCGAAGGCTGGTTGCGATGGCGCCTTCGTGCCTCCAAGATTTGCTGGGGGCCGGCAGGTGGCTCGTTCCCGTTCCAAGCAGCGCACCCTCTCCGCCCCATTCGCCGAATTCCCTTTGGGTACCTCGTCGCATTTGCGAGGAGCTTGTTGAGCAGGGCCTGGGTGCCGGGTTGCTTCCCTGCCTGAAACGAGAGAGATACATCGGCAAGAACAGCTATGCGGCGACGCGGCGAACACCTGCGGAGCATTACGACTCGATGACGGTGAGCGCACCGGTGATTCGACCTCCCCAGATCACTCTAGTAGACGACGTGATCACCCAAGGAGCAACAGCCCTCGCAGCGGCAAGCCGCGTGGCCGAAGTATTCCCAGGATCGGAGATTGGAGTCTTTGCCCTAGTCCGCACACGAGGGCTGGTCGAAGACATTGATTCGATCGTCGACCCGGTATCTGGCTGGATCGTAGAGCGTCAGGGGCGTGCCTGGCGGGATCACGACTAGGCTCACTCCTACGACTCTGACCGTGACGCCGGCGGTTCGGTAGGTATCGCCGGCGGAACGTCCACCGCTTCCACCCCGTAGCGGCCGATCGCCAGGAGCGTCATGTCGTCCATCAGCGGCTCGTCCGTGACGTGCTCGGCGAAGGCGGCCGAGATCCGTTCGTGGACGACCGCCGGTGGGCCGCCGAGCTGCACCAGGCGGGTCAGGCGGTCGTAGCCGAAGGTGGTGCCGCTCTCGGTCGTCGCCTCGGGCAGCCCGTCGGTATAGAGGACCAGCAGATCGCCGGGATCGAGAGTGGTCTCGCCGGTCGGTGGGATCACGGTCTCGGTGGCGCCGAGCGGCAGGCTGCCGGCGCCGATCTCTTCAACCGTGCCGTCGGCGCGGCGCAGCAACGGGAACGGGTGCCCCGCCGAGACCCAAGCGAGCCTGCCGGTCTCCGGATCGAGCAGGGCGTAGAACAGGGTAAGGAAGGCATGGCGCCTGCGTTTGCGGCGCAGCGCCCGATGGACCATCGCCGCCACCGCTGCGGGGGAAGGGTCGAAGTCGAGCGCGGTACCGATCGTCGCATGGGCGATCGCCATCACCAAGCCGGCCGCCATGCCGTGGCCGGTCGCGTCGCAGACCATCAGCGCGAGCCGACCGTCGGGCAACCGGCAGACATCGTAGGCGTCGCCCCCCACCTCGCGCGCCGTCCGATACGAATGAGCAAAGCAGTAACCGGGCAAGGGAGGTATCTCGCGTGGCAAGAGGCTCGCCTGAAGCTCGCGCGCCACCTCCAGCTCGTCTCGGACCTCCATCCGATCGACCAGCTCCAAGGCGACCAGCAGGCAGAGTCCGGCGATCGCGACGAAAAATGAGATTCCGCCGAAATCGACTTTCACGGTCTTGCCGCCACCTAGATTTAGCTGAAAATTGATCAGCGTGAGTAGCGCCGATAGGAGCGACACCGCGAACAGGAACCGGCGGGCGGGAGTGAGCTTGTACGACAGCCCGAGGAACGCCAAGCGCAGGCCCTCGACGAACCGATGACCCGGATCGCGCGACTGCCCCGCCCGGCGTTCGCGCGTCAACACGTCGTAGGCCCGCGTGGCGTCGCGAGAGAAGAGCCGACCCAGCTCGCGCCGGCTCATCCCGGCGGTGTATTCGCGCAGAAACCCCTCCGCCTCGGCGAACGCCGGACGCTTGGGCTTCTTTTCGCGCCCTTCCTTGGCGCGCCGCTTCGCTTTGGCCATGACCAACATCCTACGCTGGTCGAAGGGAAGGGTTGCGGAAGCCTCCCCTACCGCGCCAGCAAACTCGCCAGCTCGTCCGGGTGGGGGCTTCTCACCCGCGCCTCCTCAAGGGTGACCACCTGGCTGCGCACCAGGCCGCTCGCGCCGCGGCGGGCCATCTCGGAGAGCAGCGCTTCGAGCGGCTCGCCTTCGTCCACCCGCGACAGGCGGGCCGGCACGAGTCGGGAAGCGTCGCCGCCCGGCGCCGCCGCGGGTTTCTCCCGGTTCTGGTTCAATTGCTCGACCAGCCGGTCGAGGTCGGGATCGCGCAAGAGTTCGGACATGGCGTAACGAAAGGGCTCAGCTCTCCGCCAGAAGTTCCTAGAGCATACGGCGGTCCTCGGCGAAGCGTCGCCACGAACCCGGCGGCGGGTGAGTCGGGTTAGGATACCGCCAGTGTCAGGTGGTGAGTATCCCGCGTAGTTTTGGGCTCTTCGGGAAGCCGCAAACGTTGCATTTACAAGCGCTCACGCGCTCTCTCGCGAAGAAATAGGAGAACACTCATGCGCAACAGCACTCTTCTTCGGCACACCGCGGTCGCCATCGCCCTCTCGGCGATCGCGGCGATCGCGGCCCCCGCCTCGGCCTTCGCCGCGGGCAACGCGGTGGGTAAGGAAAACACCGACAAGACCAACGCTATCAACTACTGGACCCCCGAGATGATCCGTAGCGCCCGGCCGTTGCCGCTGCCGAAGGTCTCGGCAGACACCCGCGCCGCGAACGCGACCGAAGCCAACGCGGTCGAGGCCAACAGCGTGCCGACGGGAGCCAATGGCGCTCCGCCGAAAGCCAACGCCGCCGCTCTGGCGACCCGGCTGTTGAGCCAGGACGACGCGGCGGAGATCGCCGCCGCCCGAGCCGCGATCGAAGCGTATGACCTCGAAGGCGACAACTTCGGCACGCTCAACGCGCAGTTTTCGAGCACCCGCGTGTTTCCCGACTCCGCGACCGTCGCCTATCCCTACCTCACGGTGGGCAAGCTGTTCTTCACCATCCCGGGCCAGGGCAACTTCATCTGCTCGGGCAGCACCCTGCGTCGGCGCGTGATCTTGACCGCCGGTCATTGCGTCCACAACGGCAACGGCAACGTGAGCGGCTATTACACCAATTTCATGTTCGTTCCGGCCTATCGGAACGGCGTGGCGCCGGCCGGCGTGTGGGATTGGCAGTACGTCAACACCACGGCGACCTGGTTCAATGGCAATTCCGTGTTCCCGAACTCGGCGGACTACGCGATGATCGAGCCGCGCGACATCGGCTCCAACATCATCGGCAATATCACCGGCTTCCTCGGCTATCAGACCCTCAAGCTGTTCCCGAACCACGCCCACCTGCTCGGCTATCCCGCGAACCACGACAGCGGCGAGCGGATGCACGAGGTCACCTCGGAGAGCCTGCGGAAGACCAATCCGAACGCGGTCGAGTACGGTTCCGACATGCGAGGCGGCTCCTCGGGCGGTCCGTGGGTGCAGAATTTCGGCGTCGTCGCCTCGGGTCAGACCGGTGGCAGCAACACCGGATCGAACCGGGTGATCGGCATCACCTCGTATGGCTTCGTCTCGACCACCCCGCTGATTCAGGGCAGCTCGGTCCCCGACAGCCGTTTCACCTCGCTCCTGACCGTCCTCTGTAACCACCGCTCCGGCAACTGCTAGGCGAAATCTGCTGTTCCCGTAGGGGCGAGGCATGCCTCGCCCCTACCTTCCCGCCGCCATCTCCAATCCGCAGCTTGAACACATCCCCCCGAGTTGCTACACTCCGCGCGCCGCGGAGGATGGGGGTCTAAAGTCCAAACCGCTCGCGCTTCCATGTGCGGGCCTTGTCCGTTCCCCCTAGCGACACCGATGCCCGAAGACGACAAGAAGAAAAGCACCCTGGGTCGCGCTTCAGGTGTGGGGATCGAATTCGCGGCAGCGGTCGCAGGTTTCTCTCTGGTCGGTATCTGGGTGGACCGCCATTACGGCAGCGGTCCGTGGGGCCTGGTGATCGGGCTCGCCTTGGGGTTGATCGGCGGAACGTACAACCTGGTCCGCGAATCGTTGCTCGCCTCCAAAGAAGCCGAGCGTTCGGATCACGAAACCTCGGATCGTGGCGACACGGTCTGAAGGCCGGACGGGCGCAGGCGCGCGAACGCTCCCTCGGTTCGTCGTCACCTCCGCCGCGGTCACGGCGGTCTGCGCGGCGATCGGCTGGCTGCCGACCGTGCGTCTGGCGGGCCGGGGTGCGGCGGAGGGGCTGCTCGCCGGTTGCGCGATCAGCTGGCTGGCCTGCGTGTCCGGAGCGGTTCTGTTCGCCCGGTTGACCGGAGCGAACGTGCCCGGCGGGCTCGCGGAGCTGGCAAAGCTGGGTCTACGGTTTGGCGCCGTGGTGCTGTTCGGAGTGGTCGGGGCAGTCCTTTCCCGGCGCGGTTATTGGCCCCTGCGGCCGATGTTGGTTTGGATCGCTTTGAGCTACCTGCCCCTTCTGGGGCTCGACATAGGATTCGCCCTCGGGGCCGAACGGCAAACTGCCAGATCGGCCGGGCCGGTACAACCGCCCCCCGAGGATACGGAGACGCGATGAGTGCGACGCCGATGATGATGCTGGCCTTTGCGGAGAATCCGCTTTCGCACATCGTCCAGCATCCGCTGGTGCAGAAGCCCGCGAGCTGGGGGCCGCTCACCCCCCACGGCGTGATGACGGTCCTCTCCGATCAGATCGTGATGATGATCGCGGCCGGCCTGCTGCTGATCCTTTTCGTGCCCGCGCTGGTCGCCCGGCGGAAGGCCAAGGACGCCCTGGGTTCGCTGGTGCCCTCCGGCTTCGGCAACGCGATCGAGACGATCTGCGTCTACCTGCGCGAAGAGGTCGCCCGCCCCAACCTTCAAGAGCACACCGACCGCTTCATCAAGTACCTCTGGTCGGTGTTCTTCTTCATCCTGACGATGAATCTGCTCGGCCTGGTGCCGATCTCGCCGGTCTCGAAGCTGTTCGGCGCGCATCTGGGCGGCACCCCCACCGGCAACATCTGGGTCACCGGCTCGCTCGCCGTCTGCACCCTGCTGATGATGGTGATCAACGGCCTGCGGCTCGGCGGCAAGAGCTACCTCGCGCACTTCTCCCCCGGACCGATCTGGCTCTCGCCGCTGCTCGTGCCGCTGGAGCTGGTCGGCGTCGTGGCGAAGACCTTCGCGCTCACCGTCCGTCTGTTCGCCAACATGCTCGCCGGCCACGTGCTGCTCGCCGTGCTGCTCGGCTTCATCGTCAACGCCATGGCGAAGATGGGCGCCGCGGGTTTGGGGATCGCCATCCCGGCGGTCGCGGGCTCCGTCGCGATCAACCTGCTGGAGATCTTCGTCGCGTTCCTCCAAGCTTTCATCTTCACCTTCCTGACCGCGCTGTTCATCGGCCAATCGGTGGTCTTCCACCATGGCGACGAGCACGGTGATCACGACGGGCACGATTCCCACGAAACAATCGGCCACGCCTCCGCGCACCCTGCGAACGCCGCGACGGCTCGGGCGCACTGAAAACTGAAACTCGGCAGCTCTCTAGAAACAAACTTCGCCAGCCGGCTCCGGCGCGAGGCGAACGAAGGAAAGGACGAATCTCAAATGAGCAAGAAAATGGCGACCCTCGCGCTGCTCCTGATGGCCACCGGCATGCTCCTGATGCTGGTTCCCACCCCCGCGGCCGCGCAGGCCGAGAACGGCGTTGCGGCGGCGCCTGTGGTGGAGCACACCCTCATTACCACCGACGGCGCCCGGAAGCTCGGCGGCGCGATCGGCGCCGGCCTCGCCCTGATCGGCGGCGCCGCGGGCATCGGCCGGATCGGCGCAGCCGCCGTCGAGTCGATCGCCCGGCAGCCGCAGGCCAACGGCCAGATCTCGACCGCGATGATCATCACCGCCGCCCTGATCGAAGGCGCGATGCTGTTCGCGGTCATCGTCGGCCTGCTCGCGGTTCTCTAAAGCCGTCCGTTCGAACGAACGCTCTCTCCATAGCAGATCCGGTCGGGCGGAGAGCCCGGCCGGACTGCTCCGAGATCCACGCTTTTCAGTTTGAGGGCTTACCGCCGATGTTGGGAAAGTCGACACTGCGAAAGACAAGCTTCCTCTGGACTCTCGGCCTCCTGTTCGTCGGCGGGCTAATGCCGGCCTTGGCGCAAGAGGCGCACGAGGGCGGGTCGGTCAATCCGTTCTCCGGCGACGTCGGCAACGCGATCTGGACGGTCCTGATTTTCGGTCTCGTCCTGTTCGTGCTCGGCAAGTACGCCTGGGGCCCGATCCTCGGCGGGCTTCAAGCTCGCGAGGCGTTCATCCGCGAGGCGCTCGAAAAGGCCGACCGCGACCGCAAGGAATCCGCGGCGAAGCTCCAGGAGTACGTCGACAAGATCAACGCCTCGCGCGCCGAAGCGTCGGCCATCGTCGAAGAGGGCAAGCGCGACGCCGATGCCTTGAAGGCCAGGATCGAGCAGGACGCCAAGACGGAAGCGCAGGCGATCATCGCTCGCGGCAAGCGCGAGATCGAGATCGCGACCGACACCGCGATCAAGGATCTTTACGCCCGGAGCACCCAGCTCGCCACCGAGATCGCAAGCGGCATCCTCGGCCGGGAGATCCAGGCGAAGGATCACGACCAGCTGGTGGCCGACACCATCGCCCGCCTTTCGGCCGGTAGAGCCAACTAGAGACCGATCCGATGAGTCAGGGAATAGACAACAACACGCGCGCCCTCGGTCGCCTCTATGGCAAGGCGCTGCTCGATGCGGCGACCGCCACCGGTCCCGCGGAAGCGGAAGCGCTTTCGGCGGAGCTGATCGGGCTGGGGAGCCTGCTCGAAAAGGAGCCCGATTTCGCGGCGTTCCTCGCGAGCCCCTCGGTCGATGCCAAGCTCAAGACCGCGGCGATCGAAAAGCTCTTCCGCGGCCGAGCGAGCGACCTGCTGACCGACGCCCTCCAGGTGATCGGCCGCAAGGGGCGGCTCGCCGGCCTTGCGGCGATCGTCGCCGGCTTTGCGTCCGAGTATCGCGACGCGCGCGGCATCCTCTCGGCGACGGTTGAAACCGCCCGTCCGCTGTCCGAGGCCCAGCGCGCCGATCTGGCCCGAGCGATCGGCACCTACACCGGCAAAAGCATCGAGATCACCGAACGCATCAATCCGACCCTGCTCGGCGGCATCGTGGTCCGCGCCGGGGATGAGCGGATCGATGGCACCGCAGCCTCCGCCCTGGCTCGTTTCAGCGCCCGCCTCGACGCGCGCGCCGCGAGCGAGATCGCGAGCGGCACGTCCTACGCGGAAGCGACTTAAAAGGCCGAGACTACGAGACTAGATGACCGGCCCGACCAACTCGGGTCCAGGTTGAGGAACACATACGATGAGATTCAAGGTCGACGAGATTGCATCGGTCATCACCGAAGAGATCCGCCAGTACAGAAGCGCCGCCGACGTGGCCGAGACCGGCACGGTGCTCGAAGTCGGCGACGGCATCGCCCGGGTCTACGGCCTGGCCAACGCGATGGCCGGCGAGCGGGTCACGTTTTCCGACGGCGCCTCCGGCCAGGTGTTCAACCTGGAAGAGAACTCCGTCGGCATCGTCATCCTGGGCGACTACAAGGGCATCCGCGAGGGCGACGAGGTCCGCCGCACGGGCGAGCTGCTGTCGGTCCCGGTAGGCGAGAAGCTGATCGGCCGCGTCGTCGATCCGCTCGGCCGCCCGATCGACGGCAAGGGCGACATCGTGACCGCCGAGCGCCGGCCGCTCGAATGGAAGGCCCCCGGCATCGCCGAGCGCCAACCGGTCACCGAGCCGATGCAGACCGGCATCAAGGCGATCGACTCGATGATCCCGATCGGCCGCGGCCAGCGCGAGCTGATCATCGGCGACCGGAAGACCGGCAAGACCGCCATCGCGGTCGACGCGATCATCAACCAGAAGGGCGGCGACGTAATCTGCGTCTACGTCGCGATCGGCCAGAAGGAATCGACGGTGGTCGGCGTAGTCGACAAGCTGCGCGAAAACGGCGCGCTCGACTACACGATCGTCGTCTCAGCCTCTGCCGCCGACCCCTCGCCGCTCCAATACATCGCCGCCTACGCGGGCGCCGCGATGGCCGAATACTTCATGTACCAGCAGGGCCGCGCCACCCTGGTGATCTACGACGACCTTTCCAAGCAGGCCCAGTCGTACCGCCAGCTGTCGCTACTGCTCCGCCGCCCTCCCGGCCGCGAAGCCTACCCGGGCGACGTCTTCTACCTCCACTCCCGCTTGTTGGAGCGCGCGGTCAAGCTGCGCGACGAGTACGCGATCGTGGCGAAGAGCACCCCGGCGGACACCAAGGACCGGGGCCTGGCGAAGAAGCACCCGGAAGGGCTCGCCGCTCCGGCCGACGTTCGTCCGGACGACGTTTTCGGCCTCTACCACCGGCCGCACGGCAAGAACAAAGCGGAAGCGTTCCTCGCGTCGCTCTCCGACAAGGACAACTACCGCGTCCATCGTTTCCCGGACAGCGGCGGCTCGATGACCGCTCTCCCCGTGATCGAAACGCTCGAAGGCGAGGTCTCTGCCTACATTCCGACCAACGTGATCTCGATCACCGACGGCCAGATCTATCTGGAGCCCGACCTGTTCTTCGCCGGTACCCGTCCTGCCGTCAACGTCGGCATCTCGGTCTCCCGCGTCGGCGGCAACGCCCAGCGCAAAGCGATGAAGAAGATCGCCGGCTCGCTCCGTCTCGACCTCGCCTCCTATCGCGCGCTCGAAGCGTTCTCGCAGCTCGGCACCGAAGTGGACGCCGCCACCCAGCGCCAGCTCGATCGCGGTGCGCGCCTGGTCGAGCTGCTGAAGCAGGGCCAGTACCAGCCCTATCCGTTGCCCGAGCAGGTGGTTTCGATCTTCTCCGCGACCCAGGGCCTGCTCGACGACTTGGCCGTAGCCCAGATCCTGCCCTTTGAATCGGCGCTTCTGAAGCACATCCGCCAGGAGTCGCCCGAGATCCTCGACCAGTTGGCGAAGACCGGCGAGCTGCCCGACGAGCTGGCCGGCAAGATCCGCACGGCGGTCAACAATTTCAAGCCCAACTTCCTCAAATCGCAGAAAGAGGCGGCGGCCGCAGCCTAAGGGCTGAAGCCAAGCCTCCTTCTGCCGAGCCCAAGGTACCGACATGGCCAACCGGCGAGTCCTCGTCAAACGACGCAAGTCGATCCGCAACATCCGCAAGATCACGCGGACGATGCAGCTGATCGCGACCGCGCGTTTTCAAGCGGCCTACAACCGGGCCGTCGCGACCAAGCCGTACAACGAAAAGCTCGCCGAGCTGGTGGCGGACCTTTCGAGTGCGGCGGCCGCTTCAGGCGGGGTCGAGCATCCGCTGCTCAAAGAGAACGATTCGAACAAGACCGCGCTGGTCACCATCACCAGCACCCGGGGCCTCTGCGGCGGCTACAACTCGAGCGTCCTGCGCGCTTCGATTGAACACCTCGACGCGGAAGCGAACGCCGGCCACCAGGTGGATGTCCACATGGCGGGCAAGAAGGGGATCAGCTACTTCCGCTTCTTGAGGCGCGAGATGAAGGAGCAGATCACCTCGGTCGGCGACGTGCCGCGCTTCGACCAGGTGGAGCCGATCGCCAACGCTCTGATGGACCAGTTCATCAAGGGCGAGATCCGCTCGGCCTATGTCTCCTACATGAAGTTCGTCTCGACCGGCACCCAGCGCCCGGTGGTCGTCCAGCTCCTGCCGCTCGCGCGGAAGGCGGAGGCCACCGAGGGTGAAACCGCTGCCCCCACGGGAGAAGTCGAGTTTTCGCCCGACCCGCAGAAGCTGCTCGACAGCCTGCTGCCCGCCTCCGTCCGCGTCCAGCTGTTCCAGGCGTTCACCGACGCCGTGGTCTCCGAGCAGGTCGCCCGGATGGTCGCGATGAAGGCGGCCACCGACGCGGCCGGCGACATGATCAAGTCCTTGACCCGCGAATACAACCGCGCCCGCCAGACCGCGATCACCATGGAGCTGCTCGACATCGTCGGCGGCGCCAACGCGCTGGCCTGATTCGGCGACGGCCTAAAGATATGAGCGCACACCTTCGGGAGCTTGCGAACGATGAGTAACAATCTCGGCACCGTCACCCAGGTCATCGGCTCGACCCTCGACGCGCAGTTTGCGGAGGATCAGCTGCCTTCGATCTACAACGCGCTCAAAGTCGAGCTCTCGCGCACCGTGCTCGGCGAGACGACGAACGAAACCCTCTGGTGCGAGGTCGCCCAGCACCTGGGCGGCGGTCGCGTCCGCGCCGTGGCGCTCGGCTCGACCGACGGCCTCCAGCGCGGCGCGAAGATCCTCGATACCGGCAGCGCCGTGCAGGTTCCCGTCGGCGTCGAAACGCTCGGCCGCGTGTTCAACATGGTCGGCGAGGCGATCGACGGCCTCGGCCCGGTCACCGCGACGAACTTCCGGCCGATCCACAGCGATCCGCCCGACTTCAAGGACCTCTCGTCGAAGACCGAGATCTTCGAGACCGGGATCAAGGTCATTGACCTGCTCTGCCCGCTGGTCCGCGGCGGCAAGGCCGGCCTGTTCGGGGGCGCCGGCGTCGGCAAGACGGTCATCATCCAAGAGCTGATCGCCCGCCTGGCGCGCTTCCACTCCGGCTACTCCTGCTTCGCCGGAGTCGGAGAGCGGACCCGCGAGGGCAACGACCTCTGGCTCGAAATGCAGGAAGCGCAGATCGGCAACACCGGCAAGCGTGTCATCGACCAGACCGTCATGGTCTTCGGCCAGATGAACGAGCCGCCGGGAGCCCGCCTCCGCGTCGCCCTCTCCGCGCTCACCATGGCGGAGTACTTCCGCGACCAGACGGGTGTGGACACGCTGCTCTTCGTTGACAACATCTTCCGCTTCTCGCAGGCCGGCTCGGAAGTCTCGGCCCTCCTCGGCCGCATGCCGTCCGCCGTCGGCTACCAGCCGACCCTCGGCACGGAGATGGGCGAGCTGCAAGAGCGAATCACCTCGACGGTTCGCGGCGCGGTCACCTCGATCCAGGCGATCTACGTCCCCGCCGACGACTACACCGACCCGGCGCCGGCCACCGCGTTCGCCCACCTTGACTCAACCGTCAACCTCGAACGGTCGATCTCCGAGAAGGGCATCTACCCCGCGGTCGATCCGCTCGCCAGCTCCTCGCGCATCGTCTCGCCCGAGCTGATCGGCGAACGCCACTACAAAGTCGCCCGCCGCGTTCAGGTGGTCCTCCAGCGCTACCGCGACCTGCAGGACATCATCGCTATTCTCGGCATCGACGAGCTGTCGGAAGACGACAAGGTCATCGTCCGCCGCGCCCGCAAAATCGAGCGCTTCCTCTCCCAGCCCTTCTTCGTCGCCGAAGTCTTCACCGGCTACCCCGGCATTTACTGCTCGCGCGAAGACACCATCCGCTCCTTCGAAGAGCTCTGCGACGGCAAGTGGGACCACCTGCCCGACGACGCCTTCATGTACGTAGGAGCGATCGAAGAAGCCGAAGCCAAAGCCAAGAAGATGGCGAACTGAGGCACGGCCTCGGAGCAAAGCCATGGCCGGAACGTTCCACTTAAGCGTCATCACCCCCGAGCGAGCGGTCCTGGAGACCGAAGCCACCGCCGTCGTCTTTCCCGCCTGGGACGGCGAAGTCGGAGTCCTCCCCCAGCGCGCCCCCTTCCTCTTCGAAATGGGCATCGGAACCCTCAAAGTCGAATCCCCCGAGGGCAAGCAGACCTTCTACGTCGACGGAGGCTTCGCCCAGATGGTGGGGGACAAGCTGACGCTACTGACCGAAGGGGCGAAGAGGCTCGACGAGTTGGATCGAGGTAAAGCCGAGGCAGCTCTGGCGGCGGCGCGGGAGCTGCCGATGTTGACGGATGCCGAGTTCGAGGGGCGGCAGAAGGCGATTGCCCGGGCGGAGGTGCAGAAGGGGTTGGCGAACTGATTGCCCTCTGATCGCCCGAGCACATCGTGAGGCTGGACCGGATTCGCGGCTACAATTCGGTCAACCTGCACTCGGATCTCCTCTCCTGGAGGTCCGGAGCCCGCGGGGATCTTCGCGAGAGAAGAGGGACGCCGTCATGACGCCTACCGCCGACTTGCTCGATCGGATCACGATCAACCTGGACCAATGTGGTGGCCAGCCGTGCATTCGCGGGTTGCCGATCAGAGTGGCCGATGTCCTTGCGTTCCTGGCGGCAGATCGGACGGAACCGGAGATCCCCCGAAAGTATCCTGGTTTGGAGGCGGACGACGTCACAGCTTGCCTCCTCTACGCGATACGGGAAGATTCCGCCGACCCAGACCGCAGCCAGATCGTCCAGCGCCTCCGTATGACCCCCAAGCAACGTCTCGCTCACCTCGTGGAGATGGTCGCCTTCCAGGAACGGGCTCACCGTGCCCGGCGGGTTGCCTAGTTCCGTGCCCTCCTTTCAGCCTGAAGAAATCCTCCGCGTCCTGGATCGCCACGGGGTGGAGTACGTGGTGATCGGCGGTATCGCCGCCACGCTACATGGCTCCATTCTCAGCACGTCCGATTTGGACATCTGCCCGGCCAGAAACCCGGAAAATCTGGTTCGACTCGCGTCAGCGCTCAAGGAGATCGTTGCCAAGATTCGGATCGCTGATGCTCCGGAAGGCCTTCCCTTCGGCTTTGACGCCGGACTTCTGGCTCGGATGGATCTGCTGAACTTGGTTACCCGCTATGGCGACTTCGATCTCTCATTCACCCCCGCCGGCACCACAGGTTACGAGGATCTCGTGAGCGGGGCGATCCAGGTCGATCTCGAGGCGGTCATCGTGCCTGTCGCGTCGCTGGAGGATGTGATTCGGTCCAAGAGGGCGGCGGGACGGCCCAAAGACCTCCAGGCCCTGCCAACTCTGGAAAACTTGCTGGAGGAAATCCGTAGGCGAGAGGGATCCTGACCCCGAGCTGATCGGCGAGCGCCACTACAAAGTCGCCCGCCGCGTCCAGGTGGTCCTCCAGCGCTACCGCGACCTCCAGGACATCATCGCCATCCTGGGCATCGACGAGCTGTCGGAAGACGACAAAGTGATCGTCCGCCGCGCCCGCAAAATCGAGCGCTTCCTCTCCCAGCCCTTCTTCGTCGCCGAAGTCTTCACCGGCTACCCCGGCATTTACTGCTCGCGCGAAGACACCATCCGCTCCTTCGAAGAGCTCTGCGACGGCAAGTGGGACCACCTGCCCGACGACGCCTTCATGTACGTAGGAGCGATCGAAGAAGCCGAAGCCAAAGCCAAGAAGATGGCGAACTGAGGCACGGCCTCGGAGCAAAGCCATGGCCGGAACGTTCCACTTAAGCGTCATCACCCCCGAGCGAGCGGTCCTGGAGACCGAAGCCACCGCCGTCGTCTTTCCCGCCTGGGACGGCGAAGTCGGAGTCCTCCCCCAGCGCGCCCCCTTCCTCTTCGAAATGGGCATCGGAACCCTCAAAGTCGAATCCCCCGAGGGCAAGCAGACCTTCTACGTCGACGGAGGCTTCGCCCAGATGGTGGGGGACAAGCTGACGCTACTGACCGAAGGGGCGAAGAGGCTCGACGAGTTGGATCGAGGTAAAGCCGAGGCAGCTCTGGCGGCGGCGCGGGAGCTGCCGATGTTGACGGATGCCGAGTTCGAGGGGCGGCAGAAGGCGATTGCCCGGGCGGAGATGCAGAAGCAGTTGGCGAACTAAAGCGGCTCTAAGTGAAGCGATTGGTGGGACTACGGCGCGCCAAACCCCGAAGGGGCAGGCGCGTTGTTGTTTTTCGGCGGCCCCCGTAGCTGTTTTGTAGGAACCAACGCGTCGGCCTCTCGGAGTCCGGCGCGTTTTCATTTGCGGCGAGCCAGAGATCCAACTTGGCGTAACAGCCCCGTCAAGCTCCGGAACAACCTACCATTCGGGCCATTTTCCGAGTCTCTGGTACTAAACGAATCGCCACGTCGCGTTTCTCATTAGCTGGTCCCCTCTGCGTAGGGAGCAACGGGCAGGGATCAATGTAGCTCGATGGCTAAATGCGCATGGAGCGTATTCTTGATGCGCTTCTTTCTGCGGCATATGAACAACGTGGTCTATTCAACGACGAAAGGGAAACACGGCTATGTCTCTTAAGGGCTCGCTTGTCCCTCGGCAACTCCTCCTGGCATTCTTTCTGGCGCCGATGCTTGGTCTTATTTTCACTGCACAGAGTTTCGGCGCTCCCACAGTTGTTCGCGTCGGCTACCTCCCGGCTACCCACGATGCCCTGCTCTTCGTGGCAAAAGAGTTGAAGCTATTCGATGTCACCAAGGTCGATGTTCAGCTGAAACCGTACGAAAACTCCGTGCAAATCTTGAATGACTTAAAGAGCGGGCTGCTGGACATCGGAATACCAGGAGTGGCGACGCCTGCCGCCGAAATCGGAGGAAAGGCTCCTCTGAGCATAATCGGAGGTGCCGCCGCGGAGTCAGCTGCCCTTGTTGTTCAGCCGGAACTTGCCCAGCCGATGGCGAATGCACAGTCGGTCAACGGCAAGGTTCTTCTACTTAAGGGCAAGAAGGTGGGGGCCGTGCGAGGTTCTACTGGCCTCGCGATATTTAGACAGGCGCTGGTCCATGCGGGTTTGGCCGAGAAATCTCTCGATGTGCGCAGTTTCTCGAAACCTTCAGAAATTATCAGCGCGCTCGTGACTCATGACCTCGACGCCGGTCTCCTTTGGTCCCCGCATATGACGCTAGCCGAAGGCAAAGGGCTGCGCATTGGCTTGTGGATGACCGAAGTCCTACCTCACCATGTTTGCTGTCGTCAGGTTGCGAGAGACGACTACCTTGCCAACGAGTCTGCCGTGGTGGAGTACCTAGCCGGACTTCTCCGGGCAGATCGACTGTTGAGAAAAGCCAGGAACAATCGCGGAGAGAGGGACCGCGTCTTCCAGGCAATCCGGAACTACATGCCTACACTCAATGAAAAAGAAATTTCTTTGGAGTTGTTCGATGCGCATCCTCGGACGACTGTAAGCGCAGATATCAGCCGTCAGGGAATTCATGACTACCTGGAAGCCATGCAAACCGCTGGGCTGATGCGAAAGGACCAGTGCCAGAACGTCGAAGAAAAGGTCAAACCAATCTATCTACAAAAAGCTTTCGAACGACTCGGCTGCTCAGCCAACGTGGCCAAGTCGTGTGTTGACAAGGGTGCTGCCGCTTGTGAATGTACGAGGTGATCTACCATGCGGACACTTCGAAAGACTATAACTCAGCTCAGGGCCGACCGTTATCAGCAAATAGCCCTAGCTTGCCTCGGTATAGTAGTTCTCATCGCGGCGCTAGAAACGAGTGTGACCAACGCGAAGCGCTTGACTCTACCTAGCGATGGATTGGCGCAGGACGCGAGTATCCTAATTGATTTAGTGCCGTCAACCCTCGTTTGGACTGCACCTTTTCGGTCTGATTGGCCAGGCCGGATCTTTGACTACCGATCCCTCATCATCGCCGCAGGCATCTTCAGTATTTTTCTACTTATCCTTAATGGCGTAAGCTGGAGTCGTTTGCGGCGCTACCAAGGCCAAATCGAAAGCGATTCCAAACGACGCACTGCCAGCCTCAAAAAGAATCCAATAGGAAGAGAATACGAGATTCGCCCCCAGCTTCGAAAAGAGGTAGGGCGACGGGAAACCGTGATCGAGCCGCTGATCGGAGGCTGGCTGCTGACAACCCTGGCATGGTTGATACTGGTCGCCCTCGCAGGAAAATGGGATCCTCAGTGGGGTCGTCCGTTCATGGCGCCTCCCCTCCTCGTTGCTCAGAATCTCCAGATATTTGGGGGAGTACTCCTGCAGAGCATGCTTCGTAGCAGCTGGCACCTCCTTCAGGGACTTGTTTGGGGAGCGATTGCAGGTGCGTTCCTCGGATTTCTCCTCTCTCATGCCAAATGGCTTCAGCGCTGGACCGCTTGGCATCTCACCGTGATTTCCGCGCTTCCACCCTTCATCATGATTGAGGTCTTCAAGCAGGTGGCACGTCAACCGCTGTTCCCGTCTCTTTGGGTGCGGGATGAAGTCGCCTTCAAAAGCGCGATCGCCATGGCGAGTTGGGCTGTCACCTGGCCTGTACTCACTGCGACTGCTCTTGCACTCTCAAGCATTAACGAGGACTACCGAAATTCTATGCGCCTGCTGGGCGCCAGAACAGCAATTGAGAGGCTCCGGCACATTGATCTTCCCGCCATTGTTCCGGCGGCACTCTCTAATCTCCGTGTTGGCCTAGTTATTGGCCTGATAGTTCTGCTATTTGGCGAAGCGCAAGGTGGCCCCATAAGCTATCCGACACTTGGGTACTACTTCAGTGAATTTACCAGCAACTTCAAGTTGCAGTGCCTAATGGCACTACTAGCGTTTACTAGTCTACTCGTCATCTGCTTTGAAGGAGCAATCCGCCTTCTCGAAATTCACTTCGTGGTAGGAAGAGATCGCTTCTCTCGAACGCCAGTTCTTGAGAGAGCTTCTCGTGAGAGCGTGGCTGATGAGAGAAGAAGCTGTCTGGAGGATTTCGAGAGAGAGCGCGAGGTTGTCCTGAAACGATTCCCGGATTTGGCGGCACCAAAAACATCTGCCACAATCGTTATGGCGGACCTTCAAAAGAGTTACGGACAGCGAATTGCCTTTGAAGTCTTGGGTGAAACCAAGATCAGAGCCGGTGAGTTCGTCTCAGTCCTAGGTCGGTCAGGAGCAGGAAAGTCTACACTTCTCAAGCTGCTGCTTGGATTCGAACGGCCCGACGAGGCATCACAACCTGGCATCCTCACAGTCTGCAACGTGGATATGCTGGCCTCAAATACAGACCCCAGATCGGCGCTGGACCTCAGGGTCTCATACGTCTCGCAGCATCCTACGCTGCAACCACATAAAACCGTTGAGGAGAATATTCTCTTCGGCATCAAACAGCAGTGGCGCCACGCCAATCGCACGAAGGGACTTGGCGATATCCGAAAGCGTTTTTACCTCGCCTACCTCCTTTGGCTCTGCGGTGACCAAGAGCCGAAGAATTGGCGATGGGGACGAGGTGCAGAACGATGTATCAAGAGTCCGCTCGGCCTTCTTATTCGCTTTCTGGCCCTGGAAGACAAGCTCAGCAGCTACCCCGCCGAGCTTAGCGGCGGAGAAGCGCAGCGAGTTCATCTACTTCGCTGGCTGAGCCTGGGGCGACCACTTCTAGTAATGGACGAGGCCTTCAGCGCTCTCGATCAGCCCCTTAAAGGAATGGTACGAGACGCAGTGCATCGGCATGTTAAGATTATGGGAACGACGGTAGTCAACGTTTCCCATGATCGCGCAGATGTCCTTCAGATTTCTGATCGTATCCTGTTCATTGATGGCCAGCAAATTAGAGACGACGCAGCGCCAAAAGATCTTTACTACGCGCCGCGAACTCGAGATTTAGCGGTTTTCCTCGGTCATACGAATCTGTTTGAGATCGAGTTCAAGTCCAACGGTGGGCGATCGGTTTCGCTGATCCGTGATGAATATAGGAATTGTAACTTCAATCCTTTTTTCACATTAGAACTGGGGAGGCCGCTAGCTTCAGTGTGTGAGGTTAGGGGAAACACATCCGAAGGCTCGACTATACAGCTCGATCCTCAGCCAGGCACACGAGGCCTCATGTTCATTGCTCGTAGCGACGTTAACATCAGGCGTCTCGGTAGGAAATCCCAATTGCCGAGAAGTGCTAACACGTTTCAGGTTGATGGCCTTCGATTCACGGGCACCCATTACGAGGTGCGACTCACCCGCGAGACCATTACCAGCCCGCTGCGAATCGATTCAGTGATTCAAGACGACGATTTGCAGGAGCTTCTGGCGAAGGTTGAGCCCAGTGGCGCGAGTTTTGAGGAGTTGCCAGGCTTGGATGCCGAAGTTTTGATCAGGCAAGGCTTGCTTATCGCCGACGGGAAAGAGCCATGAAGATTCTACTTTTCGCTGTTCTAGCAAGCTTGTCCTATGCGAGCTCCGCACTGGCCTCAAGCGCTTGTGTTGGGAAGGTACCGGACTATGTTTTGGTTGGCTCGAGTGGGATGGTATTAACCCAGGAAGCAGAACAACTACCCTGTAGATCGGGATTGGTTCGGCCTATCTGGGATGGCAAGACAACGCCAGGGGAGATTGTGGTTATCGAAGAAATGGTCGTCCCTAGCTTGGCGCTTTCGCGAGCAGTCGCTACCGCCGGAAGGCTGGAATTTCGACGCTGCTTGTTCCCTGACGAGGTCTATCTAAAAGGGGCTGTCGTCGCCTCGATGAGATTTATCGAGTGCGAGTTTCTGGGAAATTTCGACCTAAGGGCGGGAACCTTCTCTGGGCGAGTCGAAGTGGTGAATTCCCTCTTTCATCAGAACGTCTCTATTGTCGATGCTGTTCTGGACGATCAAATGATATTTAGTGGCTCGGTCTTTACCGGACTCATCGAATTTGAGCGGACACTTCTGTCCGGCGGTCTACGCATCACAGGCAGCCGCCTTGCGGGTCGCGTCCATGCTATCGGGCTTCGGTCCCCAGTTGGCCTCTACTTTGAGGGCGATAGATTTTTGAGCGACCTCGAGATCGTTGAACTCGAGACGAGCGGATCCGTACGATTTCGGGATTCCGAGTGGGATCGATCCTCAGTGATCAGTTTTCTTGGTGGCACTATCGGCGCTGGAGTTCGCTTCGACTCGTGCAGCTTCGACGCTCCTTGGGTAAGCGCTATCCAAGAAGAGAAGCCATTGATCAGGTTCTCTGATCTCACGGTCGGATCCTCGGTCGTGATCGCGAACGCGACCTCGAGAGTCTTCCCGCGCCTGAAGGTATCTCGATGTGTAGTTCCGTTCCTGAAGCTTCCAGAGTGGAGAATTGCGAAGGGAATGTTACTTGACCCCTCCAGCCCACCGATTGATGTCCGTGCGATGGAAGATGCCGGCGAACTCCTGCAGCTGGCTAAATCGAGCTACGAGCGGGAGGGCCGAACACGCGATGCTATCGAGGTCAACTCTGAGCACCGACTTCTGGTCGCGAGAATTAGGAGAGGGCCCAGCTTATGGATTTGGGAGGCTTCGAGGTATTTCGGAACGGGAATATGGTGGTTTGTGTTTATTATTCTGTCGTTCGCTTGTCTTTTTAGTCTCAAGGGCGTAGGTTGGCATCTCTTCGACCGGAAAGAACACCTAGGAGAACGTCTTTATAGAGCTCTCGATCTAAGTGTCAAGGGATTCTTTAGGGGGCCGCCTGCAGAGTATGCGGGTGTCCCACTGGCGGGGCCTGCACGAAGAGCGCTGATCTTTGAACAACTCCTTGGTATGGCATTTCTATTTCTTTTTGCGATCGTCAAGAACGAATGGCTGAGGATCTAAGGTTTCCATGGTAGGCAACGGAGGGACACCGTCTTTGATTCAGAGCCCAGGGGAGAGGTTATCCGACTCCAGGCGCATCCGAGTGATCCAGGACTGTTCGGAGATCGCCACAGGAATTTCTGGCGTGAGCGCCCAGAGTCATGAAAGCCTCCTCGTACTCAGTTGGGAGTTACTCTTCCTTGAGAGACACTTAGAGACCGTGCTTGGGGCCGTCCGCGGACGCGGTGCAGGCGCACGCGTTGGCTTCACCTCGGCGAAGGAAGCGGGGCTATCTTGGGTGAGCGGAGAGATCCTGGAGCGCATCGAAGCCAACAGCGTCGCTGTGGCGGAACTGGGAGGCGTGGCAGAGCTTCGAAGGGTTTGGATTGAACGTGCCAAAATAGGTCATTGGGATTCGGAGTGGCGCGAGGTTGGCTTGAGATCAACGGAGTATTTCTCGGACTACGAGATGAACATCCGTTGTTGGATCCCAGGTTACGAGCACCTCATTGATATGTGTGCGGCTGCCGTTGAAACAGAGCTGCTCACTTTGTTGGTAGCGCACGGAGGCATGCCACGGGTCCTCGAGGTAGGCTTTGGAACCGGAGCGTTAAGCGCGAAGCTGGTTCATTGGATCGGTCAGGTCAATACTCCCTTTTCATTGTTGGGAAGGCCGTTCCCGATTGGCAGATTCATCGGCGTCGATGCTGCGCCGCAAATGCTCTCTAGGATCGAAGAAACCACGATTGGTGGGCCATACTCCGAGGCAGAGTTCTTACATGGAAAGGCATTCGACGAGATTTCAGAGGAAGTAAGAATGGGCGCACCTTTCGGGGTGATCTGTGGCTCGCTCGTGCTGCATGATATCTTGGGGGAGGAAGCTAGCAAGACGTTCGGTCGATTTCTTGAAGCAGCGAAGAGCCTACTAACGGACGAAGGGACTCTCGTATTTGCGGATTGCTTTGCAGATAGCAGGCCTGGAATCCAGGACCGCCAGGTCCGGAGCTGGTTGGAGTCGATGCTCGGGATTGGGCTGTCGCAGAGCGTTGTCGAGCACTTCCTCTCCTGCAACCCTGAAATGGTTAACCCGGTGAGCCGACAGCGTGTCTCGGAGGTCGCAGCACGTTTTGGATTTCAACCTCCTGAGTTTCGCGTGTGGGAGGAGGAATCAGGGGCGCAGTCACAGGAGTACTTTTCTGTGATGATCCTCCGGCGGTCGGGCTCGTGAGTATCTTGCCGCCTAGTGGCCAGCTGACCTGCCGATACTGGAGCCGGAGTTGAAGCTCATGACGGGCCTTGTCCTACCTGCGCGACCGGTCCACATCGAATTCACGACTCTTTACGGTGCAGCACTAGGCCTTGAGGCTAGTGTGATTCGACGCGAAGGGCTGCCACTGAGCAGGCTTCTGTCGCTCAGTCAGTTCGTTGAATCACTGGTTGTACATGAGAGACTTCAGTTCGAACTCGCCGAGACCCCGGAATGGCGTCCTTATCGTGACTCCCTCAAGCAGACGATGCTCTACGACTTAGTAAAGGACCGGACTCTTCCCCTCAGTCCAACCCCGAGCTTGGCCGATGCGTCGCCGGAAGCCGTGATTCAAGCTGCATCGTGGGCGATTGAACTTGTGCCGAAGCTTCCTCTTCAAGCACTCGAATGGGCAATCAGATTTAGGCCGGGTACGTATGACACGGTCTCTATAGTGAAAGATGATCGAAAGAACCCAGTGACGGAGCGATATTTCCACTTGATCCGCCAGTCGGGCGACGCCGACTTGGTGTCTCGCTTCAACACTGGCGTTCGCTATCTTGGGGCAAATGAGGTAGATCCTTTGGCCCTTTTTGTTCTGATGCGTCTCAGCCTGCTCGAAGGAACGCTTCTAGCAGCGACCGATGCCAACTATGAACCGCACTATTCAAGGCAACCGCTACTTGTCGCGTCCAATGATCGATCAACTCAGGTGCAAAGTTGGACGATGGAGCAGCTCGCCGAGAAGCGCGGAGAGCTACTCGAACAAAACGAACCCGGCCGGGCAAAGCACCTTCTGGACTCATACCTTTCGCCGGTTTTCCTCAGCTTGTGTTTCTTCGGCGCAGACTCCCTACGAGATTCTCACGCGCGCAATCGAACTCCGCGAGTCTAGAGCCGCAAAAGCTTACAGAGCGGAGTGTGGGGATCTTGCGGAACAAGTAAGAGCGAAAGGGGAACAAGCAATCCAGAAATACAAGGCGCGGATACGAATTAAGATCGATGATCTCCGGAAGTTTCTTTTCGAGCATGAGGTCAAAGCAGAGATTTCGCAGAACTGGGCCTTGGCGCTGGGACTTAGGGTGCCTTTGGAGTGGGGGATCAGCTGGAGACAATCTAGGCCTGCCGTGTCCCATTCGGGGGACCAAGCTGTCATTTTTCTTTCGGAGGTGCTGTCTCAGGCATTGGGAGTGTTGCATGCGGAGCAGCACGTTAGGCGGATTTTCGGCCTCGACACTCACTATGACACCTTCTTGATCAGCTGCGCTGCTCGGCGTGATAGGCGGCAGTGAGTATGCGTGAGCGGCTGGGGGACGGGAAATAGGTGCTGCGGCAATAGGTGCCACCCTCTTCTGAGAGGTGGTCCAAGGGTGGCGAACTCGGGTCGGCAAGTCCCTTGCCGGCTATCGGCGCGGCTAGCGGGGTGCATCAAGGCCGCGGGCCTGTGAGGCCTGGGTGGGTGTACCCACTCAGGCCTACCCGGCACCCAGGATCGCGGACCGGCCAAGCGGCTGGATGCCGGTCTCCAATCGCCGTTGGGCGGCCTCGGCGACGATCCCTTCGAGAAGATCGGTGATCCGTGCCTTATGCTCCTTCGCCGGGAGGTCAACGCTGGAGGTCGATCGAAATGAAGGTTGCCGCCTTGCAGAAATCCGCTGCCGAGACTCCCCACCTCTTCGGAGGCGGAGAGCCGGTTCTCGTCACACGGCAGGGCAAGATCTCAGGGCTTTACGTGCCGCTCGAGGACCCGGATCATTTGCCTTCGAACCTCCGGCGCGATCTGCTGACGGCGGTCGGCAGGTACGTGGCTGAACTCCAGGAGGACATGGGGGTATCGGAAGAGGAGATCCTTGAAGACGTCAGAGCTTTCCGCAGGCGTCGTCGCTGACGCGAACGTCCTGGAATGATGCCCACCCTCTTGCGCTGGCCCTCTTGCTCTCGCTGCCGCTCTGGTCAAACGACTCGGATCTGGCAGAGGTCGGAGTGGACTGCTACACGACAGCCCGGCTGCTGAAAGCTCTTTCCTCCTCGCCTTGACTCAGCGGCACGTTCATCACCTGTCCTGGAGTTCGAGACCCTGTCAGACTCTGTCCTGTAGGGTTAGACGACGCAGGTTGGGAGTGGTAGCCTTTTCGCCATGCGAAACTTCACCGCCGTTGTTGAGAAAGACGCCGACACGGGCCTGTACGTTGGTCACGTGCCCGGCTGGCCCGGCGCTCACTCGCAGGGAGAGACGATGGACGAGCTTCGACTGAACCTCGAGGAAGTCATCGCCATGCTCTTGGAGGCCGGTGAGCCCAGGCTTCATTCGGAGTTCGTCGGCACCCAGACCCTCAAGGTCGCCTGAGGTGGGCGACTTACCCGTTCTCAAGCCCAGGGAGGTCGTTGCGATTCTGAAGGGTCTTGGGTTTGTAGAGGTCAGGCAGCGCGGTTCGCAAAAGCAGTTCCAACATTCGGACGGTCGTGTGACCACGGTGCCGTTTCATCAAGGCCGCGGGACATCTCGCCGTCTCTTCTCCGAAAGATCGCTCAAGACATTGGCCTGGATGCCCGCGATTTCATTGCCCGCCGTTGAAAGGAGGTCGCGCCGTGAGGCATTGGAGGCGCGAATCTCTTTCTGCTCAGACGTTTGACCCGAATGGGTCCGGTGGGCGACAGGGAACCGTCCCGCGCTGCTTAGCGTCGAGGATTGGCAGGGTGCTCCGTCCTCCGAGCAAACAACGGATCCAGATGTTGGTGTCGATGACGATCTTCAGCACGGCGTGCGAAGGCGCGCTCGGCGGATCGCGTTGACTTCAGTCTGGATCTCGGCGTCGGAGATGTCGTCGACCGGCGGCTTATTGGCCAGGTTCAGGATGAGTTTCTCGAGGCGGGCGTCCATCTCGCTTTCCGCCAGCGTCTGGGCGACCCATGAACGCGCCGTCGCATCGAGCCCTCGGATCACCTCGAGTACCTGCTCCAAGCTGAGATCGGAGCCTGCGGCATGCCTCTCGGTTTCGGCACTCACGGGTTGTGGCATGGCGACCCTCCTTCAGGGATCGACGATAGCATTCCGAGGTCACAGCTCGGTGGTCTCGCCGACGCGCAAGGCGGAGAGCGCCTTTTCAGCCAGGGAGTCTAGTCAGCCGGCAGCAACATCGCCTTCGAACTGGACATCCCAAGCTACCGCGTCGATGGGCTGCGAACCGAGACCGAAATGCCGCCAGCTCTTCCGGCGAGAGCGTCTCGGTTCCCCGCTCCAAAGCTTGAACTCGGCTCATGGCTCACGCGGCCACTTCGATCAGCTCGATGGACGAAGCGGGAGCTGGAATCGGCAGCCCGTCTTCGCGCAGACCTTCTAAGTGAAATTCGATGGCCTCCTGGATCAATCGCATGACTTCGGTTCGCTTTTCTCCGACGGCGATACAGCCCGGCAGGTCTGGAACGTACGCCCCGTAACTGGCCGGTCCTTTCTCGATGACGACTGCGTATTGCAATTCAGCACCTCCTACTTCAATCCGGCCTGCGCCGCCTGGAAAGAGCGTCGAAGACATGAGCGGCATTGAGGCCAAGAGCAGGACCAGCATCTCAGACGCGACCACGGTCGCCGAAGTCGGCGATTTCTGGGACACGCACAGCCTCGCCGACCACTGGAACGAGACCCGTGAAGTGAACTTGGAAATGCGGGCTGAACGTCGGCGGCGGGTGACCCTTGCGCCCGACATCTACTCGCAGGTCGAGACGCAAGCTCAGCGGCAAGGCATCCTACCCGAGACGCTGGTGAACCTCTGGCTCCTCGAACGCCTCCGGCAGGCATCTTAAGGCAGGCGCCCGCGGGAGTTCTTTGGCGATGCAGGCACATCGCTCCATGATGACCAGGTTGTGGCTCCAGGTGATTTCTCGCACCAGCGGTGCGAGTTTTGCGGAGTTGGCATCGTCTACTCCTTTTGGGTAGAACCTCTCCGCTCCGAAGGCTGATCGTTGCGGCCTCGGATTCGCTACTTCACGATCGACGTCGCGACGTTCGGGCTGCTCGGGTTCACCGCCAGCGTCCGCGTGCTGGGGACCACCACGAGGTCCATGTCTTCCATCGGGATGGCCCCGAGCAGAACCTGGTTGCCGAGGACCAAGGCTCCGACGAACCCCACGCGGTTGCCGAAGCGGATCTTCGATCGGGCCGACGCATCGACACCAACGACGGCGAAGCGGCCCGGCCCAGGAGGTTCAAAGTAGTTCAACAACGGCCGGGAGAGGAGTGCCCCCTCTCCCGGCCTCGAACGCCGGATCAGGCCTCGGCGTTCACGGACTGCCCTTCACCGCCCTTGGCTTCCTGCTGTGCCATGGCCTCCGCCAGGGCCTTCGCGATGGTCTTCTTCGACGGACCTCTCTTGCGCCGCTCCACAGGCCGAATACCCAGCATCAACAGCTCCGGGTTCCTGCGCCCTAGAAAGGCTTGGAGGTGGGACTTCAAACGGATCGCATCCTCCCCGGTCTTCTCGACGAGGTTTCGCCGCTGGATGGTCAGGGTGTGGGCCTGGCCTTCCAGCTCCTGAATCCGGTCCGCCATTCTGACGATTTCAACGGTCGCGGCCTTGATTTCGCCATGAAGCTCCTGGGCTGCCGGCACTTGGCCGATCAACGGCTCCGCGTTGGCGCACAGGGTGACCCACCGCTGGGTCCTTTCCGCAAATGAGTTGGGCATTACGCCCTCCTTTCGAGAACGTGCGGCCCGGAATGGGCTCGCACGAGTGAAACCGAGATTCCTACGCCGCGAACCCGTTTCCCCGTACAGGGATGACGATTCCTCCAGAGAGGATCGCTTTGCCCTACGCCGGGAACCGTTTCCCGGCGGCGAGATAACGGTGCCCCTTGCGGGGATTGGCTTGCCCTGCTCGGGGTAATGGATTCCCCATACAGGGAAAGCATTTCCCTCTACGGGGCAGACGGTCCCGCTTGAGGTTAGCCGTTGCCCTCTGCGGGGAAACGCTTGCCCTGACCCAGGTGAACGTCTCCTCAGATAGGTCGACGTTTCCCTATTCAGGGCGAAGTTTCGCCGACTTCTTTGGTGGCCTATTGTCATATCAATCTCGTATATGGCGTTCGTTCTTTCCCTCAAGCCATCTTTCGTGGCTCCGAACTCTGATTTCAAGTCTGAATCAAGAATGCCTGTCAAGTCAATAGGGCGCGGCGGCAACGTCCCGATCTCCGTGCGGAAGAAGGTGAGTTAGGGAGACCTCCCCGAACGTCCGCGTTGCTGAGCGGTTTCGGGGGATGGAAATAAGCGTGGGCAACGGGCCGCGCAAATTCAGGGCGCGTTAATATGCGCGCTCCAGAATAACTGCGGACTTGCGTTCGCTGATCTCCTCGTCGCTGATCAGAATGGCCTGGGAAGGCACAAGGGATAGAATGGCATCATGGCCACGACCCCTACGGAGCTGATCGCCGAGAGGTTCAGAACCGCCCTCGAGCTTTTTGAGCTTGGGGAGGCAATGCTTCGGCAGAAGCTCCGACGGAAGCACCCTCTGGCCGGCGAGGCCGAAATTGAGGCCCACGTCCAGGAGTGGCTCGAGCGACGGCCCGGAGCCGAGCACGGCGACGGCGTCGGCCGCCCGGTCGCGTGGCCTCGCCCTTCATGAACCCTTTGGCCGAAACTCTCGGCCGTATCGCCGCCGATCTCCGGAAGCTCGGGAGATCCTGGTCTCTCATCGGCGGCTTAGCCGTCAGTGCGCGGGCTGAGCCCCGAACGACACGAGATGTCGATCTCGCGGTCGCTGTGACCGAGGACAAGGAGGCTGAGGCGATCGTCTTCCGTCTCCAGACTCTCGGCTATGAAGTTCTCGTGGTCTTGGAGCAGGAGTCTACAAAGCGGCTGGCGACGGTGCGCCTCAGGCCCCCCAACGAACGGGAGGGCGGCGTCATCGTCGATCTTCTTTTTGCGTCTTCTGGCATTGAGCCTGAGATCACCCAAGCGGCGGAGGATCTGGAAATCATCCCTGGCCTTCGGGTACCGGTTGCGCGCATCGGCCACCTGATGGCCCTGAAGATCCTGGCGCGCGACGATCGCCTGCGTCCGCAGGATCTCGACGATCTAAGAGCCCTGTTGCTGGAGGCCGAGCCGCAGGATCTCGAAGAGGCCCGGAGCGCTCTTCGGCTCATCGAGGAACGCGGCTACCAGCGGGGCAAGCAACTTCTGGCGGATTTCGATCAGCTCGTCGGTTGAGCCCAGGAATCGCCCCGTATCACGAGGAAGAACCAGCTCACCCACGCCTGCGAGCCCCGGCGCGGTGAGTTCTTCTCCGGGCCGCACGAGGCGCATCTCTTGGCCCGGAGACCCTGGTGAATCTCTGGCTCCTCGAACGCCTCCGGCAGGCATCTTAAGGCAGGCGCCGCGGCAAATCTTTCGCAGTGAGAACCTACTTTACGATCGACGTCGCAATATTCGGACTGCTCGGATTCACCGCCAACGTCCGCGTGCTGGGGATCACCACGAGATCCATGTCTTCCATCGGGATGGCTCCGAGCAGGACCTGGTTGCCGAGGACCAAGGCACCGACAAACCCTATGCGGTTGCCGAAGCGGATCTCGATCGGGCCGACGTAAGGAAGGAGCTTCCGACTGTCGTCGGCGAGAGTCGCCTCTTTCTTGTCGATCTCCTCAAGCTCCAGTTGAATCCGCACGTGCTCCGGAATGCACAGGTGCAGCGACCCCGTGTCCGCCAAGGCGGATACCTTGACGGGCGAAAGATCCGGCTTTTTCGGGTTTCGCAGAGTCACTTCGGCGTTTACCAGGCCCATGCAGACAGGATACATGACCTGTGCATCGACACCAACGGCAGCGGTGCTGTAGTCGACCGACCGCTTTGTCGACCCGGGGGTTGAACCACTGCGCCGACGCGCCGCGCGGAATTTTGACCGTCTGGAGGGCGATGACCGCCCCCTCGGGCGAATAGATCGCAACCTTGGTCCTCTGGGCGTCCTGCACGGCGTAGATCTAAGGTGACGCGGTCGCCTGAGGTGGGCGACCTACCCGTTCTCAAGCCCAGAGAGGTCGTTGCGATTCTGAAGGGTCTTGGGTTGGTAGAGGTCAGGCAGCGCGGCTCGCACAAGCAGTTTCAACATTCGGACGGTCGTGTGACTACAGTGCCGTTTCGCGTTCTCGGCGGAACGGATCCTCCCAGCGCAGGATCATGTGGCTGCCATGGCGAGGCGGAGCCAGGGTGGCCCCGCCTCTTGGTTGGCCTCGGCGGATCAGTGGACGAAGGTGACCGCCGGTTCGGCATCGATCTGGGTGCAGCTCTTCGCGAGCAGCTGGCACAGGTCGACCCGGCGCCGCTCGATGTCGCCGAACGTGTGCTTGAGGCCGCAGATGTCGGTGAGCGGCCCGGTGCCGGTCAAGAACGCCGAGAGGGCTGAGACCTGGTTCGGCTGGCGCGGCTCGACGTGCTTGAAGATCGTGCCGGTTTCGCCGCCGTGGCAGCCGTTGCAGGTATCGCGCGAGACGATGTGCCGCGCCTCGGGCGTGTTGATCGCGCCGCAGTTGGGTGGCTGCGGGCCGTCCCAGTTGAAGTCCAACGAGTGCCGTGAGGCGCCGCCCCGGAAGGGCGTGTTCTGGAAGGTGAGTGGCACGACGTGCTGTCCGGCGAGGATTGCCGGCGTCTCCTGGTTGATGAAGTTGGCCAGGAGCTGGCTGTGCTGATGGCTGTTCGCCGGGGTCTGCGCGACGGTCAGCTCGGTGAGCGGCGCCGGGTTCGTAGTGTCCGCGCTGGCCACCAGCTTGAACTCGCGCAGCTCCCAGGGCGATGTCAGGGCGATTTCGTTGGTCCGCGCCTGATTGAGCGCGCTGCCGTTGGGCTTGGCCGGCGAGGCGCCGAGACGAGAGAACTGGTCGGTGATCTGCTGCAGCGCCGCGTTGTAGGTCGGCCCGAACGGGATCGAACCGAGCCCATGCCAGGAGCTCGCCCAAGCTTGGACGTCGGTGCAAGCCCGCGCGTCAAGGCCGTACTCGAGGATCGCCAAGAATTGGGTCGTGTTGCCCAGCGAGTCGAGCAGGTTGAACACGAACCGGCCTTCTCCCGCGGTCGTGCCGCCGCCGGAATAGCCCGAATTCTGGCGCAGGTCGAGGCGGGCGACGATCGCCAGAAGGCGGAACGGCGCTTTCTTCATGTCGAGGGTGACACCGCCCGAGGCGGTCAGCCAGGGCTGGATGACGGTGGTCTGGATGTTCGGCCGCTGAGGTACCGGGTCGCTGTTGATCGTCAGGTCGACCGTCCAATGCTTGAGCCAGGCGAGCGTGAAGTCCGACAGCTTTACCGGATCGGTGGTTCCAGCCAATCCTTCCATCAGTTTGCCGAACGTCCAGGCGCCTCGGGTCGCCGGTGGTGCCGGCTTGGCGCAGAGCCCGGTCCAGGTCGTCCGGTAGCAGTCGTTGACCACGGAGAGATCGCGAATGAACAGCTCGCGATTGGGGTCGACCGTACAACCGGGCGTGGTCGGCAGAAACGTGGTGTCGCGGCTGGAGCGCGGGCTGATGGGAGCCGGCTGGGCTGTGGCGGATTCCGCAGGGGGAGTTGAAACGGCGAACAGGGCGAGGGCGGCCAGGGTCAGGAGCATCCAACGATGTGGTGCGACACTCATCGGCGAGATCCTCTCTTAGACGGAAAGGCGGAGACTTATCCGCAGATCCTACTTGAGAGCAGTGCCGCTCACGACATGATGTGAGACAAGGCATTCGCAAGTGTCGATGAATACGCGGGCTGTGAGCTAATGGCGGGGTCTTGCTACCTTACGATCGACGTCGCTGCGGCCAACCCGGCGAGAGTTTCACGGTGTCAGGTAAGGCGGCGGGCGGTGTTTCGCTTCATCGTTTATTCCTCTTGGCGGCCAGCGAGGAAGCCTTCGTCCGCCGTCGTCGCCGTCGCCGCTCGTGCGAGGTGGCGTCGCAAGACGACTGGATCGCCGATCGCTTCGAGGGCGGTGCGGGCCGCGTCGTCGACCGGCAGTCCGCGAGCCGCAAGGACGGCGAGGATGGATTCGCGCAAGGCATGCTGTTCCCCTTCCTGCCTTCCTTCGTTCCGCCCTTCGCCGCGGACCTCGTCGAGATCCCGATAGCCCTGGCGATGGAGCAGATTGCGAAGGGTGACGGCGTGCGCGGCCTCGCGGTCGTAGAGAGCGTTCACGGGCACGGGGTTTTGCAGGATCCCCGGCGCGGTCAGCTCCTCGCCGGGACGCACCAGGCGCATCTCTTGTCCGCGCTCATGGACCTCGACCCGGCGTGGCCCGGATAGACGGACGACCCAGACCCACCTAGAGCCTGCGGCCAGAAGCTCGGAGATCTTAAGCGCGAGCTCCTTCTCATCTTGCCCCGTATCGGCGTATTCCACCGCGAGCGGTGGCGATCCCTCGACCCACCCGGGCGCGTTGGGGACGTTGCCGACCGCGACGTCCGGGGCGCGAAGCGTATCGATGGAGGGGGAGTACCCGGTATCGATACCCGCCTCTTCCACCGCCGGATCGCTGTCGAGCACCGAGCCCCCCAGAAGATTGGCGCGCGAGCCGCGCCCGCCCGTGGTCATGCACTGGATGGCATGGCCGTTGGACAGCTCATAGGGATCGCCCGAGCGAATCTGGTCGGCGCGGAACGGCCCTTTGGCGGTGGGTAGGGTTCGGGGCACGGGATGAGTTTAGCAAGGAACCCGGCGATGAGGGTGCCCCAAGCCGTCGAAGCGAGCCAAATTGCGCCGCGCCTGGGGCCGGCGCGCCGGGCGGGGGAGCCGGCCGTCGCGGATCAGCTTCGAAAACGTGCGGGCGACCTCCAGAATCGTGGCGCAGCGCGCATCCGGTGCTGCCGCGAAAGAAAATCGAGATCGCGCTTGGCCGCCTCGCCGGAGATCTCCTCGGCGAGTGCGGCCACCGTCGCCCGCGGTAACAAAGGCGCCTCGTCGCCGGATTTGGCGGCAGCCGGCGCGGCGAGGCTCTGTATCGCGAGGCCGAGAAGGATCGCAAAGTCGAGTGTCGAGAGCGGCGAGGCATGCGGGGCGGAACGGAACGGCTTGGGCATCGAAGTTTCCTCCGAGAAACAGGCCCTACTCTGCGTATGAGACTGCCCTACCTCACCTTCGGTCTGCGGCAGTTAAACTTCAGCTGGTCTCGCCGGCCAGAGTGAGAACGGAGTTTCGAGTGGCAGTGGATACCCGAAAACGTAGTTCCTGGAGCTGATCCAAGAAGGGTCGAATCGTTGGGATCAGGCCCGCCTTCTTCCCATCGACCAAGACGCCGAGAGTGCCCGTGAAGGGAATCTTCAAAGTCTCCGCGATGCGTCTCGCCAAGGCGTCATCCAGAATCAGCACTGCGCCCGGCGATTCCAAGCCGAGCATTAGAACTTCCGTCTCGCCAGGTCCGAGATCTTGAACCAGGGGCAGGGCGGGCCGGCTGACCGGAGAGCGCACCGAAAGCCAGTGCAGTTCATCGAAATTAGGCAGATCGATCCCGAGTTCTTTTCCTGCAATAAGCTCGTTCTCGACGGCTGGCGGAATCACGATGGGCCTCCCGAACGCGGGAAGCAGGTGGAGGAGTCCGAGCTGATGGAGGTACTGAATAGGAGAGGTATCGCAGACGATTTCAGGCAAGCCGCGTTTCCTTGCGCAGGTCGTCGTCGGTCAGGCGGAAGGTGTCCACGCCATAATCGGCCAGTCGGGAGAGGAAGAGTACCCGCGGCATACCGGCGATTTGCGCGGCAGCTCCGGAGGAGAGCCTTCCGAGCTCAAAGAGCTTGGTGGCTGCCGCCATGCGCAACGCCGGTCCCGCCTCTGTCTGGGGCACCTTTAGGGCCAACAGGGCTTCATCCGGAATTTCCAAGGTGATCTGGCTCATCCTAAGCTCCTCTTCCGTGAGCCTATTGTAGTTTGTCGCTCAAGTGTCGGCAGACCTGCCCTCTTCGGATCGAGCCTTCGAAGTTGTCGGTGTCGAAGAAAAGCTCTAGCTCTGTTCTAGATAGGTGGCGAACCTTCATCAAGCTCGCGCGGGCCGAGATGGAAATCGTCTTACATCCAGAGTAAGATGGCGCTCATGAAGTCCGCCACCCGTTTGACCAGCAAAGGTCAGGTCGTCATTCCCAAACCTGTGCGGGAGCAACTTCGTTGGGCGTCCGGAACTCAGCTTGCCGTCGAGATCGTGGAGGGTGGTGCCGTGCGCTTGATGTTGCTTGAAGCCGAGGATTCCATCGACACCCTCTATGGCTGCTTGAAGGATCTCTCGCGGGATCCCCTCGCGGACCTCGAAGCTGAGCACCGAGCCGAAATCGAAGCCGATGAGCAGCGGCAACGTCGCCGTCGTTGATTCCTGGGCGATCCTGGCGTTCCTGCGAGCCGAGGAGCCGGGTGCCTCGGTGATGCGCCGCTACTTGCGGCGCGCCCAGTCCGGCAATCTCCGCCTATTGCTGAACGTGGTGAACCTCGGCGAGGTCTTCTATCGCCTGCTGCAGCTCACCGGTGAGGCCCAGGCCGAGGAACGCCTTGGGCAAGTGAAGGCGTTACCGATCGAGATCGTACCGGTTCGCGAATCGCTGGTCCTTGAAGCGGCTCGAATCAAAGCGCGACATCCTCTGTCCTATGCGGATGCCTTTGCCGTCGCAACCGGTCGGGTGGAGAAGGCGCCAGTGATCACGGGTGACCCGGAAATTCTGGCCCTGCCTTCCACGGTGGTTCGCGTTCGGAGGCTGGACCGCGAAGCGTGAGCTTCAGATCCGGCTCGTCTGAAAGCCCGCCTGGGGCCGACGGCCGCCCCTCGGGAGTCCCCTTTTTTCAGGCCGTGCGCACAACCGGTGCAGGGGGTTTCTCTTGCCTACCGATCAACGCACGGCATCCTGGTTGACTCTCGGTCTGTTCGTGGTTCAAACGGCGCTGCTCGGGCTGGTCGTGCTTCGGTTGCGCGGTGTCGAGCGCGAGCTTGCCGGTCTGCGTCAAAGCCTGGCCGCGGGCGCATTACGGGCAGGTTCGGCACCGATCGCAATCGAGCCGGGGGACGGACCTTCCAAGGGACCGGCCGACGCACCGGTGACGATCGTCGAGTTCTCGGATTTCACCTGCCATTCCTGCTCGCAGCTTCAGCCGGCCCTCAAGGACGCGCTCGCCGCCCGTCCCGCCCAGGCGCGGCTGGTCTTTCGCTACTTCCCGCTCGCTCCGGAGGGCAAGCCGTTCGACCTGGCGCGCGCCGCGGAGTGCGCCAGGGCACAGGAAAAGTTCTGGCCGGCGCACGACCTGTTGTTCTCCGAAGCGACCGAGCTGACCAACCTCGCGGCGGCCGTCGACCGGCTCGCGACGCTCGGACTCGATCGCGCCGTGCTCGAAACCTGCCTTGCCGGCCCCGAGAGCGGCGAGCGGGTACGGCGGGAGGCGGAAGTCGGGCGCGGCTATGGCGTCGATGCAACGCCTACCCTGTTCTTCAACGGCCATCGGCTCGAAGGCGCCGTGTCCGCGGAGGAGCTGATCCACGCGATCGATCAGGCGGTACCCGCGCCGGCAGGGGCCAAGCCAGCCGGCTCGTGAATTATGGCCGCATCGCTTTTCAACCAGGCGCTCCGCGATCGGCCGCCGGTCGATCGAATCGAAGGTCAACTGTTCGAGAAAGGAAGCCCGATGTCCATTCCGTCGTCGAAGTCTCACGTCGTCCTCTTGTCCGCCCTGGTCCTCTCCGTCCTATTCCTGATCGGCCTGGCGATCGCACCCGAGCCGGCGTATGCCGCCTGCACGGATGGCGACCAGCGCTGGGTGACCACCGGCACCTGCTGCTACCTCGGCTCCGGCGTGTACCAAAAACTCAAGCTGCAGTGGTGCGACCGCGGAGTTTGGACCAGCACGTCCACCTTCAAGTGCTCGGGCGGCTGCATTTCCTGAGCCCCCGTCTCCGGCCGGGGAGCGCGTGCGCTGCGGTTCCCCGGCCCCCCTTGGGTGCCCCTCACCCACGCCGAAGAGATCACCGAAGTCGCCGACCGCGTCCGTCTATTCCATAAGATCGTCCATGCCTTTGCGCGATTGCCCCAAGTCGGCGCACGATGGCGAATGGGAGGTTTCTATGGAGAATGAGCAATTCCAGGCAGTTGCCGCAGGCGAAGCGGGTCCGAAGTCCACGCGGCGACAGTCCTTCCCCGCGACGATTTCTGCCGAAGATCGCGACGCGCTCTATTCGGTCGCCCGCATCCTCCCCAGCGACGTCAAACTCCAGACGCGACTGCTCCTACCCTTCACCACCTACATGCAGGACCCGGCGGTGGCGAAGGAGATCCCGGCTCTCGGGTTCAACGAAAAGTTGGAGGTAGCCTGGGAACCGGGACTTACCGACGGACCGACCAGCGCCCGCTTCGCCGTCGTCGATTACGACGCCGACACCGGCAAGCTGACGCCGCCCGCGGAATGGGACTTGGAGCTTCAAAAGTTCGTCATCGACTGCAAGGTGATCGAACAGAGCACGGCGGCTCTCCCGCAATTTCATCAGGTCAGCGTCTGGGCCACGTTGCAGCGGGCTTTGGCTTACTTCGAAGAGGGGGCGGCCCTCGGCCGGCGCATCCCTTGGGCTTTCGAAGGGAACCGGCTGATCGTCGTGCCGCGCGCCGGGTTCGGTGAAAACGCCTTCTACGATCGCGAGACGAAGTCGCTGCAGTTCTATTACTACATGGGATCTGACGACACGCTCGCTTACACCTGCCTGTCCACCGACATCGTCAATCACGAATTCGGCCACTGTACAACGAGAGCATCCTGGCCGAGACCGGGGCGTTCCACGAGTTCATGGGCGATCTGACCGCCATCCTGCTCACTCTGCGAAACAACAAATTGCGCCAGTACTTGGCCGAAGAAGCCAAGGGAGACCTGGCCAAGGCCGACACCGCCACCTCGATCGCCGAGGAGTTCGGCGAGAGCGTCGAGGGGCGGCCCTACCTGCGGACCGCGAAAAACAACCTCAAGATGTCCGACGTGCGGGGAACGACGGAGGTACATCGTCTTTCCACGGTTCTCACCGGAGCGATGTTCGATGTCTTGAAAGAGCTCGCGGCGAACTATCAACGTCAGCCCGAGGAGCTCGGTGCCGACGAGGAGGCTTCTACTTCCGAGCGCAAGCCGAGAACCCCCAAGCAGGCTTTCTGGGACGCGATCGATCGCATGCAGCGCACGGCCATCCAACCGCTCGATCTCCTCCCTCCCGTGGACGTGACGTTCCGGGATTACGCGCTCGCCGTCTGCCGGTCGCAGCAGCTGTCCGATCCGCTCGACCCCCAGGGCTACCACGCGATGCTGATCGAGGTCTTTCGCCAGCGAGAGATCTTCACGGCCGAGGACGTAAAGCTTCTGAACCAGCCGCAGTATCTCTATGATCGTCTTCGGCTGAGCATCGATCACGACATCAGCGAGATCTCGCGGTCGCGCGCCGCCGCGTATCGCTTCTTGGATGACAACCGCGAAGAGCTGCTGATCCCCACCGGTCAGGATTTCTTCGTCGCCGATCTCTACGACGCCAACAAAGAGGCCCGACAGGCGACCCGGTTGCCTCGGCAAATCATCCTCGAATACGTCTGGCGCGAGGACGTCCTGCTTGAAGGCAGTCGGTTCGGCGAATTCGACGGACGCTCGACCAGCCTGCTCTGCGGCGGAACTCTGGTGTTCGACGACAACGGCAACGTTCTCGCCTGGGCGATGAAGCCCGGCTCCCTGCCTTACGGGGGCAAGCGGGTCCGAACCGGCGAAGTTTTCCAAAGATGGGAGTCGGAGAAGGACAAAGGAAGAGCGCGCAGGAACGAGTTGCTCGACCATCTGGCCGCCCAGATCGCGGCCGGCCGGGTCGGGCCGATGGCCGGCTCCGGCAAGGGGCTTCTGGGTGCCGCGGTGCCCCCGTTGATCGCGGAAGAGGAGGGCGACCAGGTCCGGTTTCGCCTGTCGCCCCACCTGCACCTCACTCACGACGACGAAGACGATCGAGGAGGCCAGCGATGGAAAATCATCTCCTGATCCGTGCCTACCGCGTCGGCTGCGGAGACTGCATCTACGTCCGCATTCCGGAGGGAGACGACGGATTCCACATCCTCATCGATTGCGGCAAGAAGGGGGACGACGACCTTCTCGAGCAGGCGATCAAACATCTCGAGACCCAGCTGCCCAAGGGCGACGCGGGCAAGAGGCGGCTGGATCTGATCGTCGCCACGCACCGGCACGAGGATCACATCAAAGGGTTTGACGAGAGGTGGTTCAAGAACATCCAGGTCAAAAACGTCTGGCTCAGCGCGGTGATGGATCCCAAGCATCCGCAAGCGGAGAAGGCGCAGAAGCTTCACGCTTTCGCCGACGCGGAGATGCGCCGCCTCGCCTTGAGCGGCAGAGCTTTGAGTCCGCAGGTCCAAATCCTCGTTTCCGCCTACGGCGTGAACAACGACGCGGCCGACGACTTCCTGATGAAGACCTTGGCGGAGGCGAACCACATCACGCCGCAGTTCGTCCACGCGGGACAGACGTCTAAGCAGCTCGGCCTTGATCTTGAGGACGCTACGATCCACGTTCTAGCTCCCGAAGAGGACATCGACGGCTTCTATCTCGGCAGCGACTTCGATCCGACCCTCAAAGGCGTTCAAGATGGCGGTCTTAGAGGAGAGCCTCGGACGGAGCCCGTGGAAACCCCCGTTCCGAAAAACATCGGCGCGGGCGACTTTCGCCGGCTGCAATCCGGCATGCTGTCCAACAGCCTCGCCTTCGCCGCCAAGGACACCACGATCCAGAACAACATGAGCGTCGTGCTCCTGATCGAATGGAAAGGGAGAAGGCTCTTGTTCGTCGGCGACGCCGAGTGGGATCGCGAATTCAAGGAGGGCAAAGACAACGGCAGCTGGAACGTGATGTGGGAGAGGCGGCGGGAACACCTCTTGGAACCCCTCGACTTCCTGAAGATCGGTCACCACGGCAGCGTCAACGCCACGCCGCCGGTCGCCGAGCATCAGCCGAAACCTAAGAACGGTGCCGTGGATCCGGGTGAGAAGAGCATCTATCGGCTGCTCGATTCCATTTTGCCTCCACCCAAGGGCAACGAGAAACCGACGGCGCAGGCGATCGTCTCTACCGAGCGGGAGTTCTACCCAACGATCCCCGATTGCTCTGTACTGGCGGACCTCGCCCGCCGGGTGAGCAACACGAGAGACTACGGCGCGGCATTCGGAAAGAAGAAGATCGACCCCCAGGGCATCTGGGTCTCGGAGAAGGCGAAAAGGCTCAAGTTTTTCGAGACCTATGAGGCGGGGTTCTTGAACCATCGCCAACCGCTCCGGACCGATTTGGAGTTCGCGCTCGGGGAGGAATTCTTCGTCGACGTCGAGATACCGCCGGGAAAATAACGGCGTACGGTTTTTTCGTGGGATCTCGTCGTCCCTCCCCGGACCTCGGCCGTGGCAGAATCGCTCCGTGCTGCGCTTCTGCCTCCGGCTGGTCAAACCTTATTGGAAGCAGCTGACCCTCGTGGGGGTGGCGCTGCTGGTTCAGACGGCGGCGCGGCTCGCGGCGCCCTGGCCGCTCAAGATCGTGCTCGATTCGGTGCTCGGATCGCGCGCCCTGCCCAAGGCGCTGGCTGCGCTCCTTCCCGCCGGTTCCGATCGACTGACGATTCTCACCGCGGCGGTCCTCGCTACCCTCGTGTTCGCAGTCCTCGAAGCGGCGAGCAGCTATCTCAACGCCGTTTCGACCGCGACCCTCGGTCAATGGGTCGCCCACGATCTCCGCCAGCGGGTGTACGCCCATCTGCAACGGCTGTCGATGTCCTACTACGACCGGCAGCAGGTGGGGCCGCTGATCAGCACGATCACCGACGACATCAAGGCCGTTCAGGATTTCGCCTCGTCGTCGCTGCTCACGATCGTCGTCGACGTGCTCACCATCCTCGGCGTCCTGGGGGTGATGTTCTCGCTCAACTGGAACTTCACCCTGGTGGCCCTTTCGGTCACGCCGCTGGTGGCCCTGTTCGCTTACCGGCTGCGCTACGTCGTCCGCTCCGCCACCCGCGAGGTGCGGCGCCGCCAGAGCGAGATCGTGGCGATCGTCCAAGAGGGCCTGACCGCCATGCGCGTCGTCAAGGCTTTCGCGCAGGGCCGCTTCGAGTCGCAAAGGCTCGATGCGAAGAGCCTGGAGACCCTGGAGGCATCGCTCCGCGCGCGAAAGGTCCGGGCGCTCCTGCCGCCGGTCCTCACGCTGGTCGTGGCGATCGGCACCGGCGGCGTGCTCTGGTTCGGCGCCCGGCTGGTGCTTGAGGGTGCGATGACCGCGGGCGCGCTGGTGGTTTTTCTTGCCTACCTCGCGCGGCTGTTTGCGCCGATCCAGGACCTGGCCAAGGCGAGCACCGACGTCGCCCAGGCCGCCGTGGGTCTCGAACGGGTGCGGGAAATCCTCGACACCGACGAGCGGCTCGTCCGGTCGCCGAACGCCCGGCCGCTGGAGCACGTCGACGGCCGGGTCGAATTCAAAAACGTCACGTTCGCCTATCAACCGGGCCGGCCGGTGCTCCACGACGTCTCGTTCGCCGTCGAGCCGGGGCAACTCGTCGGTCTCGTGGGGCCGAGCGGCAGCGGCAAGTCCACCCTCGTCAGCCTGATTCCGCGCTTCTACGATCCGACTTCCGGGGAGGTCGCGATCGACGGCACCGACGTGCGGGAATTCACCATCCGCTCGCTGCGGCGCAAGATCGGCTTCGTCCTCCAGGACACGCAGCTCTTCTACTCTTCGATTTGGCAGAACATCGCCTACGGCCGCCCCGACGCGACGAAGGAAGAGATCGAAAACGCCGCGCGGCTCGCCCATGCGGACAAGTTCATCGAGGCCCTACCCGAGGGATATGACACGGTCGTTGGTCAAGGGGGGCTGGCGCTCTCCGGCGGCCAGCGCCAGCGCATCGGCATCGCCCGCGCCGTAATCCGCGACGCCCCGATCATGATCCTCGACGAGCACAGCTCGGGGCTCGACGCCGAGTCGGAAAAGTTGGTGTTTGAGGCGCTCAACCGGCTGCGGGTCGGCCGCACCACGTTCGTCATCGCCCACCGGCTCGCGACGGTCAAAAGCTCCGATCTGATCCTAGTCCTCGACGCCGGCCGGATCGTCGAACGCGGCACCCACGACGAGCTGGTCGCCCTGGGCGGTTTGTACTCGGTGCTTCAGCGCGACCAGTTGGTGTAGGCGACCCCAATGAATCCTGGCGGCGCTGGGTAGACCTTTCAAGCGCTCTTTTTTCGTGATTGTGAGGCACGGTGCCGCGTCGGCGTGGCTTTGGCTTTTGGCTTGGCCGTCGCGCGGCTTTTGGTTTTTCCGCCGGGCGCCAGGCTTTGCTTGAGGAGCGCCATCAGATCCACGACTTCCGCCATCGGCTCTTCGGGCGCGGTCTCGACTTCTTCCTGCTCGCCCTTCTTGCCGCTCTTCGCCTTCTTCTTGATCAGCGCCAGCAGATCGTCCCGATACTCGTCCTTGTACTCTTTCGGATTCCAGGTCTCGTCCATCCCTTCGATCAATCGCTCCGCGAGCTGGATCTCTTTGGCGTTCACTGCTCCGCGTTGGGGGAATTCGTACGCCGCCGGATCGCGCAGCTCATGGGCGAAGCGCAAGAGGTTGACGACGATCGCCTCCTCCACGGGGTAGATGGCGGCGAGGTACTGGCGCGTGCGAACCACCAGCCGGGCGAGGCCGATCCGTTCGGAGCGAAGAAGCGCCTCGCGCAGGAGGGTATAGGCCTTGACGCCCGCCTTCTGCGGCACGATGAAGTAGGGCTTGTCGAAATAGATCGGCGGAATGTCGCCCGCCCCGACGAAACCGAAGATCTCGACCGTCTGAGAAGCTTTCGGATTGGCACGAGCGAAATCTTTTTCGTCCAACACCACGAACTTGCCTTTGCTGATCTCGTAGCCGCGGACGAGATCCTTCTCGCCGATCGGTTGACCGGTCTTCTTGTTGACCTTCTTATAGCCGACGCGCGAGAGGTTGCGTCGATCGAGCAGCGTCAGATCGAATTCGTCGGGGCTCTCCGCCGGATAGAGGCCCACCGGAATGTTGACGAGACCGAAGCTCAGGCTGCCGTTCCAGATCGAATGGGGCATGGCGGACCTCCGCGGACTATGGGACTTCCTCAGTGCTTCGGCTTGGCCGAAGAAATTTTCTTCGAACCCCGAAACAGCAAGGCATGTGCCCGGCGGACGGCACTTCGCTTGCTTGCCTTTCCTCTGTTCCCGGCACTTTCGCCGGGCAACGCTCTCGATCGGAGGAAACGATGGAATCGACTGCAACGAAAAACCCCTTCGTCTACGAGCTCAAAAAACCAGGAGTTGCCGGGAGGGTCCTCCCATGAAGCGCAAATTCCTTTGGACCGCCCTCTCCTTCGCCGGAATCGTTGCCGTCGGAGGTGTCTTGGCAGGGCAGGATCAGCCCGGCGCCGTGGGCCAACGGACGCCCACCGATCCGGAGACTTCGCGCATCGTCCGCGGTTTTCTGATCGCTCCGGTGCCCCTCAACCTGCGCGGCAAGAACCGGGCGCTGGTGGGCCTTGGCAGCTACATCGTGAACGCCCAGGCTGGCTGCAACGATTGCCATACCGTTCCCCCTTACGCCGCCGGTCACGATCCGTACCAGGGTGAACCGAAGCAGATCAACGCGGAGCGGTACCTGGCGGGCGGCCGAGACTTTGGCATTGCCGTCTCGGACAACATCACTCCCGACGAGAACGGCAAACCGGCGGGACTGACCTACCAGGAGTTCCGTACCCTGATCCGCACCGGCCATGATCCCGACGAACCGGACGACATTCTCCAGGTGATGCCCTGGCCGATCTTCCGCGAGATGAAGGACCACGACCTCGAAGCGATCTACGAGTACCTTCGCTCGATTCCCCACATCGCCACAGAGGAATGAAAACCGCAACCTCGACGCCCTCGAGTTCGGCCCGAGGGCGTCGAGGGTCCGCCGCACGAACAGCTTCGATTCGTCCCAGGGGGTCGTCGAGCGGCGCGCAGCATTTTCCGGCGACCGCAAGAGATTCCCGGCGTTTCTTCCGGCGCGCTACGGAATCCTCAAGGGCACTGCGGCGATTCGCTGCTACAATCACCGCACATTATGCGGCGAAAGGGTCCGTACATCCACGATCAATCGGACTGGCCCCAATTCCGCTGGGACTCCGAAAGGATTGCCAAGCTTCTCGCCTCCGTGCGCCATCAACAGGGTCGCCTGATCGGCCACATGGAAGCGCTCGGGCTCCAGCTTCGGCAGGAAGCCGTTCTCCAAACCTTGACGGAAGACGTCGTCAAGAGCAGCGAGATCGAGGGCGAGCTGCTAGATGTCGAGCAGGTGCGCTCGTCGGTTGCGCGCCGCCTCGGCATGGATGTCGGAGGCCTGAAGGCACCCGATCGCGATGTCGAAGGCGTCGTCGAGATGATGTTGGACGCCACCCGGTATTTTGACCAGCCGCTCACCGCCGAGAGGCTTTTTGCCTGGCACGCGTCCTTGTTTCCCACCGGCCGCAGCGGAATGCGCAAGATCCGGGCGGGCGCTTGGCGCGAAGACGTCACCGGTCCGATGCAGGTCGTCTCCGGCCCCATCGGGCGCGAACGGGTTCATTTCGAAGCCATTGCCGGCGAAAGGCTCGACCGGGAAATGCGCGCGTTTCTCGATTGGATCAACGACGCCGGCCATGACGCCCAACTAGACCTGGTGCTCAAGGCCGGGCTCGCCCATCTTTGGTTCGTGACGATCCATCCGTTCGACGACGGCAACGGCCGCATCGCCCGCGCAATCGCGGACCTCGTGCTGGCGCGGTCCGAGGGAAGCCCCCGGCGCTACTACAGCATGTCGGCGCAAATTCGCCGGGAGCGCAAGGCGTATTACGACATCCTAGAACAGACGCAGAAAGGCGCCCTGGACGTCACGCCCTGGCTCGACTGGTTTCTCGCCTGCCTCGGCCGCGCGATCGACGGCGCCCAAACAACTCTGGCTCTGGTCCTCGCGAAAGCTCGATTCTGGCAAGCGATTCCAAACACCGAGATCAATGCCCGCCAGCGTCTCGTTCTCAATCGCCTACTGGACGGTTTCGAGGGTGCGCTCACGACCTCGAAGTGGGCAAAGATCGCCAAGTGCTCGCCGGACACGGCCCTGCGGGACATTCTCGATCTCGTCGAACGAGGGGTTCTCGTCCGCGGCCAAGAAGGCGGGCGTAGCACGAGCTACAGCCGCGCCGACGCGAGGCGAGATGACTCACCTGGAAACTAATCGGAGAAACAGGCGCACCCTTTCAACCGGTTGTCAGGCCCCAGGATAGGATCTCCACCGAACTTCCCTCGGAGGCCACCATGCCGGAAGCCGCACCCACCGTCGAGCAGCATTTCGCAGGCAAGGACCCCGCGGTTCGCGAGATCTACGATCGTCTCTTGTCCGAGGTTGGAAAGCTCGGCGAGCTCACCGAGGATCCCAAGAAGACCTCGATTCATCTGAATCGCCGGACGGCGTTTGCGGGCATCGCTACCCGCAAGAGCTCGCTGGTCTTGACGCTTAAGTCGGCCCAAGACCTTCGCAGCCCGCGGGTGAAAAAGCACGAGCAGACGTCGGCGAGTCGGTGGCACCTGGAGGTGCCACTCACCTTCCCTGCGGATGTCGACGCCGAATTGGTCTCGTGGCTCAAGGCGGCGTACGAGATCTCGGGGTAGCTAGCGGCGGGATCAAACGTTCCGAAGGATAATGGGTGGCATGGGGCTACGTTTCGAAGGATAATGTAGCCCAGCATGACTCCCGAGCTTCGCGCGCTTCTCGAGTTGACCAACCCCTGGCTGAGCGATCCGTTTGCCGCTCAGGGGGCCGCGCAGCGTCGTGGGCCTCTAAACCTGCTGTCCCGCGCCGCCGCGCCGGGTCTGGCCGCGGCGCTTGAGGACCGACGCCGGGCTCATCTGGTGATCGGCCCGCGCCAGGCCGGCAAGAGCACGCTGGTTTGGTCGTTGCTCTCGGCGCGACCGCAGTCCTTGCTCTTCCTCAACTGTGAGGAGACTCTGATCCGGCAGTGGTGCGTTTCCCCGGCGCTCTTCGTCGGCGACATGGCCGAATGGCTGCCGGAGGACGGCGTCCTTTTTTTGGAAGAGGCGCAGTGGCTGGACGAGGCGGGACTCTTCCTCAAGGGGCTGGTCGATGCCCAGACAGGCCGGCGGATCGTCGTCACCGGCAGCTCGTCGTATCACCTGCTCGCGCGCACCCGAGAATCTCTGGCAGGGCGAGCCACCCGCCACGCGCTGTGGCCGCTGTCCCTTCGCGAAGTCGTCCCGACGGATTCGCATTCCAGTCCGGCGGCATTTCGGCGCGCCCGTCGGGAGGCGATGGAGCGGCAGCTCCTGGTCGGCGGGTACCCTGAGGTGTGGACATCGCGGAACGCGGAGTCCGTCTTACAGGAGCTGCTTACCGCCTTCGTGCTGCGCGATGCGTCCGACCGCTTCCGCATCGAACGGCCGGATGCGTTTCGCCTGCTTCTCCGCCTGTTGGCGGGGCAGGTCGGCGACGTCGGGAGCTTCTCGGAGTGGTCGCACATCCTGGGGATCGCCGTCTCCACGGTCTCCGACTACGTTGCCCTGCTGGAAGAGACGCACCTCGTCCGGCGGGTTCGCCCCTTCATCGGCGGCAAGCGGGCGGAGCTCACCCAGGCGCCTCGGTTCTACTTTCTCGACAACGGCCTGCGCAACCTACTCGTCGGCGGGCTCACGCACCTCGAAGAGCGAGCCGACATCGGCAAACTGATGGAGAACTGGGTCGCTTCGGAGCTTCACAAGCGCTATCCGGAGCCCGGAGAGGTGCGTTATTGGCGGACGACCGGCGGAGCCGAAGTGGACTTCGTTCTCGAGCCCCGGCCGGGCGTCTTGGTGGGCATTGAGGTCAAGGCGCGTACCGGAGGCACCCTGAAGCTCACGCGCTCGATGCACAGTTTCATCGAGGCCTACCAACCGCGCCGCATGCTCCTGGTTCATCGCGGCGAACCGGAACGGCAGGAGATCGGAACCACCGAGGTGCTCGCGGTGCCCGCCGAACTGCTTCCGGAAGCGCTCGACGAGCTGGCCGAATTCGGTTCGGAAAAGGGGCGCTGACGTTCGGCGGCAGGGTAACGGCAGGTCTGCCACTTAATCGAAGTTGAAAATGACTCGAAGAGTGCATAGCATCCGGCCACGGGATGAAGTGCTAAAGCCCTACAGCCGAATAAGGAGATCCCCATGCGCAAAACGCTAGTCTCCGCTGTCGTGGCAGGTTCACTCGCAATCGCTCCGGCGGCTTGGGCGGCGGCCGGCGGCGCTTTCGTGGCCCACGGTCGGTCCTTCAGATTTGTTCGCAGGACCCGCCCTCAGATCAAACCGCGCTCGGATAGCTCGGCCTTCAGGAAAGCGTAGTAGATCGGCGCGGCGATCACCCCCGCCAAGCCGAAAGCGGACTCCATCAGCAGGATCGCGAGCAGAAGCTCCCAGGCGCTCGCCTTGATCTGGGTACCGACGATCCGGGCGTTCAGGAAATATTCGAGCTTGTGGATCACGGCCAGGAAGCCGAGCGAGCCTAGGGCGGCGCCCAACGAGTAGGACAGGCTCACGACGACGATGAACGTGTTCGAGATCAGGTTGCCTACCACCGGCACGAGCCCCGCGATGAAGGTCACTCCGATCAGCGTCTTGGTGAGCGGCAAGTGGACCCCGAACATCGGCAGGACCACGGCCAGATAGATGGCGGTGAGGGCGGTGTTCAAGGCGGAGATTCGTACCTGGGCGAAGACGACGCGGCGGAACGCGTCGCCCAAATGTTCGGCACGGTCGGTGAGCGCCTTGGCGAGGGGAGCCCGCTTACCGTGCTCCAGCGTCTCGTACAGCGAAATCAAGGCGCCGAGGATCATTCCGATCAGCGCATGAAGAAACGTCTTGCCGAGGTTTGTGCTGAGGGTCTTGACCACATCGGCATGTTCGCGCAGCCAGGAGACCGCCGTGTGCTTTAGCTCGGCCGCATTGTCGGGGATTTGGGTCGCCAGCCAATCCGGCAGCTGCTCCTTCGACTTCTCCAGCACGTCGGCCATCTTCGCGAGCAGAGCGGCGAGGCTCCCTTGGTCGCTGCGAAAAAACGCGAACGTGCCGATCACGATCAGGGCCAGCAGGGCGATCACGATCGCCGAAAGAAGCGTTACCGCCAAAGCCCGCCGCAGCCCTCGACCTTTTTGCAGGAACCTCAGCTTTCCCGCGATCAGATGGACCAGCTCATACACCGCCAACCCGCCCAAAAGGGCCGACAGCAGATGGAGCCGAAGCACCAGGTACAGGCCGATCGCGGCCAGAATCCAAGCCGCGATCTCGGTCGAGGTCGGGCGCGGGAGGGGGGCGGCCGGGGCGGAGATAGGGGGCGCCGTGCTCTTCGTGGTGGCCATCGCTCCAAACATTATGCAGCAGAAACATTATGTAGCTGCTACATAGTCTTCGGCAAGCTGCCGAACCCAGCTCACTTCTTCGCCGGCAAAAGCTCCAGCGTCTTCTCGTCGAACGGGGGAGTGTCCTGGCCGGTGCGGACGAAGAGAACTTTCTGCACCCCGCTCTTCGGGTGCGTTTCCCAGTATTGGATCGAGTCGTACACGTCGCCCCATTCGCCGCAGGGGGGGTCGGGGATTTCGCCCGGCACGTTCTTGGCCGCCTCTTCCTTGGCGTAGGCGGGGTTCGGTACGAAGGCGTAGCGGGCGACTCCGGCCGGCACTTTGTGCTCCCGGAAGGGGGCGAGAACGCATCTTTTGGCGAGCGCGGGTTCGGTGCGGGCCGCGTAAAGGCGACGCAGTCCGGCCTCGGGAGCCTCGCCGGGTAGCAGGTCAAACACCTCGACCACCCGATCGGGCGCGCCCGCGGGATCGGTGTAACGCACGGCAAGAGCGCCCGGCACCTTGAGGAAATCGATCTTGGTGTATCCGAGATCGCACCGCTCCACCCAGGCCGCCAACCCTAGGTCGGCGTCGGAGAAGCGCTCCCATTTGCACCCTTCCTGGGCGGGACGTGAGGGTTGGGTGACCGGCCGAGCAGGAAGGGCGAAAGCGGCCAGGGCGAGCGCTAGGGCTGCGGAACGTGTGAATCGAAGCATGGACATCCTTCCAGTGAGAAAACTTCAGACGGGAAGGAGCTTGCAGGAATCGATCCCGCGAAGCTAGCTCGGGCGCTTTTTGGACCGGAACCGATCGACCGTTTGCCTACGAAGCGTTCTCGGCTTCGGCCTTGATCACCGCGGGACGCCCCGGAGCCGCGACGGTCGGGAAGCGGAGCCGGCGGCGACGATCCACCAGGTCGACGAACGGGCCGGGCTGCTCGGGCGCTTGGCGCAGGATCGCGGCGAAAACCCGGATCAGCAATATCCCGCCGGGGACGTCCGGAGGGATCGAAGCGAGGCTCGCTACTCGCGGGGCGAGGGGCGGAATCTCGTCGGCCCTGTGCAGGTACAGCAGCGCGAGGCCCAGCTCCAGATAGGCATCGGCAGCGAACAGCAGGTCGCCCGTCGTCTCGAACGTGATCGCGGCGCGCTCGAACAGCGAGACGGCGCGGGAGTGATCACCCTCCTCGGAGGCGCGCTCGCCGCGGAGCATGAGCCCTTCGGCGAAGCGTCGCGAGAGTGGCTCCGCAGCCGAGTCACCCGGCCGCGAACCGCTCGATGGCGAGGGACGACGGTTCCCGGCAAAGGGAAGCGGAGCATCGTCCATAAGAAGAGATGATAAATCACGCAACGCTCCGCGATGTCGCAACCGGGCGAAAAGGGGTGCCTGAGGGGTCTTTTTAGCGAATTTTGTTGCCGCTGAAGCGGAACGAGGGTTCTCTGAAGGAACCTCGGGCTCGCCAGGCGTGCCACAGGGTGCCTTTGCGCAAATTTTTGCGCCCCGGTTCAACGCCCTCGCGCCGTCTTGATCGCTGCGGTGGCCTCCCGGTCCGCTTCCTTCTTTCGCTCGGTCTCGCGCTTGTCGTAGAGCTTCTTGCCCTGGGCGAGGACGACCTCCACCTTGATCCAATTTCCCTTCAGGTAGAACGAGAGCGGGATCACGGTCAGCCCCTGGAGCTGCGTCCTGCCGTACAGCTTGTCCAGCTCGCGGCGCGAGAGCAGCAGCCGGCGGGGGCGCTCGGGAGGGTGATTTTCCCGGTTGCCGTGGCTGTAGGGGCTGATATGCGCGCCCACCAGGTACGCCTGGCCGTTCCGGAACTCGACGAAGCTGTCGCGCAGCTGGACCTTGCCCGCCCGCGCCGCTTTGACCTCCGTGCCGGTCAGCTCCAGGCCCGCCTCGAAGCTTTCGAGGATCTGATATTCGTGCGTTGCCCGCTTGTTCGAGGCGAGCGAACGGATCGCGTCCTTGGGGTTCGTCATGGCCGGCGCAGTCTACCAGGGGGGCCGAGCCTGCTAGGATCTGCCGACCGATGAGATCGAGATCGGCGCTTTGTTGCGCTCTCCTGTTCCTGCTTCCCGGGTTGCTCGGCTCGCTCGCCCGGGCCCAAGGCCAGATCCGGGTGTTGCGGGCAACCGTCGAAGGCGATCAGGTGCTCGTCTCGTTCCGCCTCGATGGGGGGATCGACCGCGGCCTGCTCGAACGGATCGACACCGGCCTCGCGACCAAGATCGTCTACGAGCTGGAGCTGGCCCGGGACCGCAAACGCTGGTACGACCAGGGGTTGGAACGCAACACGCTCGAAATCACCGCCATGTACGACGCGGTCGCGCGGGAGACCAACCTCCATTTCCGCCTCGGCGGCGAGCTGATCGAGAGCAAGACCGTGCGCGATCGGCCGGCCCTGCTCGACGCGCTGCGAAAGATCGAGCGGGTCCCCGTGTTCCGCACCCGAGAGCTCACCCCCGGGGTTCGTTACCTGGTGCTCGCCCGGGCGATCCTCGGCTCGCGCATGGTGCTCGCGATCATCCCTACCGACGTGCGCACCGATTGGGCGGAATCGAACAAATTCCGGCCGCCGGCCGTCCCATAAGGCGAACGCCCATTGAGTCTGCGCGATCGGCTCTACGAGCAGGGCAAGAACACGCGGACGCTGTTGTTCGGCTTGGTCGGCCTGCTGTTCGTCTTCACCGCCATTTTCTATCTGCTGGAGCGCGACCGGGAGATGCCGGCCTACCTGGTGACCAACCGGGTGCTGCTGTTCGTCCTCTGGTACGTCAACGTCGTCCTGATCCTCGCGATTCTGTTCGTCCTGCTGCGCGATCTGTTCAAGCTATTCCTCGAACGGCGCCACCGCATCCTCGGATCGAAGCTCAAGACCAAGCTGGTCGCCACCTATATCGGCCTGTCGCTGTTTCCGGTGCTGACCCTGTTCGTGATCGCCACCGAGCTGCTCCAGGGCTCGATCGACCGTTGGTTCGCTACACCGGTCCGTCCGGTGCTCGAACAGGGCAATGCCGTCGCCCAGGCGTTGATCGACCGGATTCAAGGATCGTGCGCCTCGGCGGCCCGGCGCGCGCTGGTCGATCTCGGCACGGTCGATCTGTCGCGCGATGCGGAACGCGAACGGCTCGCCGAGCGGCTGCGCTCGATGCTCGCCGAGAACGACCTCGATTTCCTCGCGGTCTACGAAGGGACCGATTTCGTCCAGGGGGTGGTCGATTCCCGGTCCGGGATCTCCGACCTGCCCGAGCCGGGGCGCGATCTGCTCGGCGAGGCGGCGACCGAAGGGCGCGCGGTGCGCACCGTCGAGCCCCCCGGGGGGCGCGGCCGGCTAATCCTGGCGGCGGTCTCAGGTCTCCCCGCCGCCGATCCGGATGCGAGCGATTCCGGTACCGCCGGCGCCGCGACGAAACCGGATGCGGCGAAGAAAGATCCGCTCGCCCCCGATCCGGTCGAACCGAAGCCGCGCATCGTGGTCGCCGGCTCGCTGCTCGATCCGGTCCTCGCCGAGCGCACCGAGCGGCTGATCGAGGCGTTCCAGACCTACCGCCAACTTGAGGTGCAGAAGGAAGATCTGCGCGCGAGCCACCTGCTGATCTTCCTGATGGTGACGCTGCTGATCCTGCTCGCTTCGACCTGGACGGGGCTCTATCTCGCCCGGCGGGTGACGGTGCCGATCTTGGCGCTCGCCGAAGGGACGCGGCGGATCAGCGACGGCGACCTCGACCACCGGGTGGAGGTGCCGGCCGACGACGAGCTCGGCGTCCTGGTCGCCTCGTTCAACCGGATGACCGAAGAGCTACAGCGCAGCAACCGGGCGCTCCAAACCACCAATGAGCGGCTTGCCGAAGAGCGCGCCCTGGTCGCCGCGGTGCTCGAAAACGTCGCCGCCGGCATTGTCTCGATCGACGGGACGGGCCGGATTTTCACCTGCAACGGCGCGGCGCTCCAGATGCTCCACCAGAGCGAGGACGAAGTCGTCGGGCGGACGGCCGCCGAGGCGTGGAGCGACCCCGAGCGGAGCAAGCTTGCGGCCCTGCTCGCGAGCCTTCCCGAGCCGCAAGCCGGCCGGGACCGTCGCTCCGCGCGCGAGGTGCAAATGGTGGTCGGCGGCGACTGGAAGACCTTCGACGTAAAGGTGACACCGATCCGCGACGCCGCCGGCTCGCGCGGCCGGGTGCTGGTGCTTGAAGACCTGACCGAGCTGATCCAGGCGCAGCAGTTGGCGGCGTGGAACGAGGCGGCGCGCCGGGTTGCGCACGAGATCAAAAATCCGCTGACACCGATCCGTCTGGGGGCCGAGCGCCTGCTCGAAAAGCACCGGCGCGGCGACCCGCTCATCGGCCCGGCGATCGAAGAGGCGGCCGACATCATCGTCCGCGAGGTGGAAAACCTCCAGGGCATGGTCGACGAGTTTTCGCGCTACGCCCGGATGCCCCGGCCGCTACCGGCGCAGCTCGACCTCGCGAAATTGATCGACGAGACCTGCCATCTGTATCGGGACGTGAAAGTGGGCGTGCCGGTGGTGTGCGAGACCGTCGGTGAGCCTCTTCCCGCGGTCTGGCTGGATGGCGAACAGATCCGCCGCGCCCTGATCAACCTGATCGACAACGGCGTCGAGGCGACCGACCCGCCGGGTCAGGTGACCGTCTCGGTCGAAGTGACCGAGGGGCATCTGGAGATCCACGTCGCGGACACCGGCCGCGGCATCCCGGCGGCGGCCAAAGACAAACTGTTCCTGCCCTATTTCTCGACCAAAGGGAGAGGCACCGGCATGGGGCTCGCGATCGTCCACCGGATCGTCACCGACCACCACGGAACGCTCCGGGTCGAAGACAACCGGCCGACGGGAAGTGTGTTTACGATCGAGTTGCCGCTCGGGTGAGGGCGGGGACATCCTCCCTGCGGGCGGCTCCTCGTATCTCGCTTCGCTCAGACAGACTCGGAGCCGTCCTCGGAAAGATGTCCCCGTCCTCTTACGACGCGCCCCGGCCGAGCAGCACGACCGGAATCGTCTTCAACAGGATCTTCAAATCGAGCGAGGGCGACCAGGAGTCGATGTATTCGAGGTCGAGCTCCATCCAGCGATCGAAATCGACGTTGTTCCGGCCGCTGATCTGCCACAGACAGGTGAGCCCCGGCTTCATCGACAGGCGCCGACGCTGCCAGCGCTGGTAGCGGGCGACCTCGTCGGGGATCGGCGGACGCGGGCCGACCAGGCTCATGTCGCCGCGCAGCACGTTCCAGAGCTGGGGCAGTTCGTCGAGGCTGAATTTCCGCAGGAAGCGGCCGATCCAGGTGACGCGCGGGTCGCTCTTGAGCTTGAAGACCGGGCCGTTCATCTCGTTGAGATGCATCAGATCGCCCTGCTGCTCCTCGGCGCCGACCACCATGGTGCGGAACTTATAGAGCGTGAAGGCGCGGCCGTTCAAGCCGCAGCGGGTCTGGCGGAACAAGACCGCACCCCCCGAGGTGAGCCTAATCAGCAACGCAACCCCTGCCGCGATCGGCATCGCGAGCACCAGAAGGGAAGAGGCGACCACGATGTCGAGCGCCCGCTTGGTCATCAATTGCAGCGGATTGGTCGGCGCGGTGGCGAACGAGACCAGCGGCATGCCGTCCAGGTCTTCCAGCTCGACCCGCGCCCGCGTGTGGGGGAACAAATTCATCGCGAACCGGGTGCGGATCCCCTGCTCTTGCAGCGACAGGAACAGATCCTCCAGGCGGTCCAGCTCTTTGCGGTGAACCGCGAAGATCACGTCGTCGATCACCTGGTTTTCGACGATTTCCGGGATGTCCTCGATCCGGCCGACGATCCGGTAGCGGCGCGGCCAATCGGCGGGCAGCGGCTCGTTCTCGACGAAGCCGAGGATGCGATACCCCCAGAACCGGTGCTGGTCGAGCGAGTCGGCGATCTGGAGCGCGCTGTCGTTGGTGCCGACGATCAGCACGGTCCGGTAGTTGAAGCCGCGGCTCCGCACGTAGCGCGAGGTGAGCCGGACGGCGATCTTCTCGGACAGCAGGAACAGCAGGGAAAACACCGCGAACAGCAGCACCCACGAGCGGCTGACCCGGTCGGAGCCGAGAATCTCCTCGTCGATCCGCAGGGCGTAGAGCGAGAGGGTGAAGATCACCGATCCCGAGATGCAGATGCGGATGATCGCCCACGCCTCGTCGAGCAGCGGCACCGTGCGGTGCGACCGGTAGCGGCCGGAGGAGAGGAGAAGCACGCCCCAGATCAGCAGGGCGAGCGGCAGCAGCGGCAGATAGGCCGAAAGCGGGTAGAGCCGGCTGGGGAAGGCGTGGGGCGCGATGTCGGGCAGGAGCCAGCTGCGAAACAGAAAAGCGCAGATGAACGCCCCGGCGACCAGGCCCAGATCGACCAGGAAAATGCCGACCGCGAGGATTCGTGCGCGTTCTTTGAGCATCTAGATTGGAGGGTCCCTTACCGACTCAGAAACGAACCTTTGGGGATTTTAACGGATTGGGACGAGAAAGCGTCCAAATGGCGAAGAAGTGCCTTTCCTTTTTTTTAGATCCGATCGAGGTTTAGCCCTGCCAGTCCAAGATTTCACTCGAGCTTTTGACCCGCCAGCCTGGCGAATAGGGCGGCGTAGCGGTCGGCGACCGAATCCCAGGAGTACCGCTCGGCGGCCCGGGCGGCGGCCTGCTCGCGGAGCGCTGCGACCCCTTGCGGATGGGAGAGCGCCCACTCGATCTCGGCGGTCAACGTGAGCGGCCGATGGGCGTCGAACCGGCGCGCCGCCCCGTCCGCCACCTCGCGGTTCTCCGGCGTGTCGTGGAGCAGCACGCAGTTGCCGTAGCCCATCGCCTCGACCAGCGCCGGGTGGGTTCCGCCCACTTCCGTCGCGTGAATGTAGGCGAACGCATGGGCCAACAGCTCGCGGTATCCCTCGCCGTAGATCGGGCCGGGAAAGACGATCCGCGGGTCGGCATCGGTCGTGAAACTCGCGATGAAGCCCTGAGCGTAGGGCGCGCCGCCGACCATCACGAGCGGAAAATCGGTTCCTTGGTGGACTTGCGCGTAGGCCGCGGCCACTCGATGCGGATTGTTCTCGGGCTCAAACCGGCTGACGTAGAGAAAATACCGCCGGGGCGAAAGACCCAGCCGCTTGAGTACGCCGGTCTCTAACGGCGGCCGGGGATCGACCCCGTAGGTGATCACGTCCGAGTCCGCCCCGTACCGGGCGAGATAGTGGGATCGGATGACCTCGGCGTCGGTGATCAACGCATCGGGCAAGAAACAGGCGAGCCGTTCCGACAGCGCATAGACCGCCCGCCCGAACGCGCCCCATTTCGCCCGCCGTTTCTCGATCCCGTCGACGTTCAGGGCGACCGGCGTTCCGGCGAGCAGCGGCAGAAACATCGCGTTCGCCGAGTTGACCATCAAGGCGGCATCGAACCCCTCGCGCCCGGCGTGCAGGCACGAGAGAAACGTATGAACGGGCGTGTCCAAGTGCTTCGAGCGGATCGTCGGCAACACCACCAACCGCGCGCCGAGGTGTGATGCGAGGCCTTTCGGTATGTAATGAGACCGGCCATAGACCGTGACGTCGAACCCGCGCGCAATCAGCCGGGGCGCCAGCTCCTCCATCAAGGTCTCATAGCCGCCATAGCCCGCGGGAATGCCGCGGCTGCCGAGCAGGGCGACCCGGAGCGGCCTCGATCGCGTCACAGCGGGACTCCTTCGATGCCGAACCAGCGGTCGAGCGCGCGCGGAGGAATCGTCCGCCGCCCTTGGATCTCCCGCCGCCGCGCAAGGATTTCCCGCCGATGGCGCCAGAGCCACGAGTAGGCGGGAAGCGAGGTCCGCTCGCGCAGAATCGCATAGCCCAAAGCCAGCAGATCGCGGCCCAGCGTGGGGAGGGCCGTGCGCAGGAAGTTTCCGCCCGTCTGGTGGTAGAGCCGCAGCAGGTAGCGGTTCTTGAGCGAGTGGCGGTTCACCTGCGCAGGCATCGAGCTGCGCCGCTCCGGCAGGTTGAAACGCCGGTGGACGGCCACCGCGGCGGGATCGTAGAGAATCTCCCACCCCCGCTCGCGCAAACGAAAGCAAAGCTCCGCATCCTCCCGGAACGAATGGAACGCCGGATCGAAGACCTCGCCGTCGATCGAAACGTCATCGAGCGCCGCTCGCCGGAAAAGAGAAGCGGCGCCGGTCGCTCCGAACACCCGCTCGGCACGGGTGTACTGGCCGGAATCGACCTCGCCCGACCCCCGGTCCAGATGGCGCCAGGTCCGGGTGAGCCGCATGCCGCAGGCGTCGAGAATCGCTGGATGTTCGCCGGGGTCTCCGGCGCGCACCAAGCGGCCGGTCACCGCGCCGACTTGCAATTCCGGATGCCTCGCGGCCCGTTCGAGCAGCCGGTCGAGATAGTCGGGGGAAGGGAGCGCATCCGCATTGAGCGTCAGCACCCAAGGCGCCGAGGTGCGCGAAAACGCCTCGTTCATCCCGCCCGCAAACCCAAGATTCTCCAACAGAGGAACGACCATCGCGTGGATCTCGGAAGGCAGAGAGCGAGCCAGCCGCTCGGCCTCCGCCGAACTGCCGTCGCCACTGGCGCAATCGACCAGCACCACCTCGATCGGCCGATACGACAGCTTCTCGATCGCCTGAAAACAGGCCGCGAGATCGCCCGCCGAGTTGTGGGTGACGATCGCGATCGCGACAGCGAAACCGTGATTTTCAGTCACGTGCTCGCCATCTCGTCGCGTTTCCACCGGTGCCAGACCTGGCGCAGCGCCGTCACCAAGCCAAGTGCCGCCTCGCGGCGACTCGCGGCACGAGCGGGGCAACGGATCGGCACGAGAATCAGCCGCAGCAGGAGCCCGAACGCCAACGTCCCGCGCGCCAAACCGGCCCAAAGCCCGCCGTGGTGCTTGCGCAGGTAGCGATCCAGATTGCCGTAGTAGGCCGAAAGAAACGGCCCATACCCCAACCGCGGCACGCTGCTCCCCAACCCATGGCGGAACACCGAAGCCGGCCAATAGTAGAGAGCCATCCCGGCCTGGCCCATCCGCTTCGCCAGATCCACATCCTCGAACCAAGCCGGATAAAAGCCGGCATCGAAACCACCCACCCGCTCGAACGCCGAACGACGGATCGCCAGCGCCGCGGCAGCCGGCTGCTCGATGCGGGCGCCCGCGGCCGGTTCCTCTTTCGGCCCCTTCCCCGCGGGAATCAACAGCGTCTGGAGCAACAATGTCCAGGGAGAGGGAAGAGGCCGTAACTGCCACCTATGCTGGGAGCCTCCGTCCTCACTCAGAAGCTTCGGAGCGAGCCCGGTGGCATCCGGCAAATCTCTGAAGCCCTCGACCAACCGATCCAAAGCCCCAGGCTCCGGATGGGCGTCGGGATTCAAGAACAGCAAAATCTCCCCGCGAGCCACCGCCGCCCCGGCGTTCGCGCCCCCCCCAAACCCGAGGTTCTCGCCCGGAGCCACGAGCCGAAACGCCCCAGCCGGCAACTCTCCCTCCGAGCCATTGTCCACCACGATCAGCTCGAGCCGAGGATCGTCCGGCCAAGCCGCGACCAACTCGGCCAACTCGACTTCATTTCGCCAGTGGACGACGATGCCGGAAAGCAGGGGGGAGGAATCAGACGAAGAATCGGGCGACATGAGGGGCAATCGATCATAACGCAGCGCTTTTCCTGGGAGCGCCGAGCTCCAGCTCGGCACCGAAGCGGCCCGAAACAGCCAAGATCGCAAAAGAGACCGAGCGGGACTACAATTCCAATCGAGGTAAGACCATGGCAGAGCCCCAGATCAAGCCAACATCACCGGCCGCCCGAGCCGACGAATTCTTTCGCCACGAGAGTTTCGAAGAACTGGCTCGCGCACAAGGAGTCCGCCCTGCAACCCGCCTCGAAAGCTACGAAGGGGGTTGGCCGGCGGATCAGCTCGATGACGGTTTCGAGGAAGCGCTGCTCGCTTGGCGGCGGATTGAAACCGCTTGAAAAAGGTCGTCGTCGACACGTCGGTTGTCTCCTACCTCCTTAAGGGGCATACCAAGCATTTCTCGGGAATCGACGGGCTTGATGTGTTGAGCATCCCGGTGTGACGCCGCCTGAAGATCCCGGGACCGGCAAGCAGCTCGGCACCGAAGCGGCGAAGCTTCCCAAGCGGCCCAAACCGCTGCTCGGCGATCGGTGAGATGATTTCACCCCCGATGGCGGTCGGCCGCGGCGTAACCGCAGAATCCGCTCGCGCGTGACGTTCTGAGCGAGTACGGCGGAATTCCCGGCGGTGCTGGCGCCGCGCGGTGCTGGAAAGCGGCTATCGGTCCCAGGAAGTCGCTATCCGTCCCAGGAAGCGGCCGAAAGTCCCGGGAAGCGGCTATCCGTCCCAGGAAGCGGCTATCCGTCCCAGGAAGCGGTGAAAAGCCCCGGGAAGTGGCTATCCGTCCCAGGAAGCTGGAAAAAGCCCCAGGAAGCGGCTATCGGTCCCAGGAAGCGGGGAAAAGCCCCAGGAAGCGGTGGAAAGCCCCGGGAAGCGGCTATCCGTCCCAGGAAGCGGCTGTAGCTTCTGGAACACCGCTTTCCGAAGCAGAACACGGTTCACGGTAACGGATAGCGGCTTCCCGTTCCGGAATACCGCTTCCGCTCCCGAAACGCGCTCATCCGGCTTGGATAGCCGCTATCGGCGCAGGAAGACGCATCGCCGCTCCTGATCTCGAACTTCCGCGCCGGATAGCCTCTTTCCAGCGCGGCAAGAGGCCCACACTTCCATCTCAAGCCTTTGCCTCCAATAGATCAGATCGCCGCCACATCGGCTGAACGGCGCCCTCGCCTTCCGCCCGATCGGTCATCAAAACGCCGTCCAGATGGTCGATCTCGTGCTGGATCAATTCGGAGAGATCCGGCGGCAGTTCCTTCCACTGCTGCGGCTGAAACTGGTGGTCGCGATAGCTGAGCGAGATCGATCGGTACCGGCGGACACGGACGAGAACGTCGGGGATGCTCAAGCAATCGTCCCAGACGAGAAACGTCTCGTCGCTTCGCCAGGTGACGACGGGGTTGAGAAGGAGAAAAGGCCCGGACCCAAGATCCATGGCCACGAGCCGCTTCTGCACGCCGACCTGTACCGCCGAGATCGCGCGACCGAATCCGCACCGCTCCCTGAAATCGCGCAGGGTGGCGATCAGCGCAGAGGCGTCGGCGAGCAACGCCGGATCGATGGCGGTCACTTCGGCGGACCGCTCGCGCAGCCGCGGATCGCCCGCGAGCAGGATGGGGAGAGCCTTTGTCTCTGGGTCGAAGTCGAAGGGGTTCATCAGTCTTCGGCGATTCTATGTGAGCCGCCGCAGGCTTTTTCCCGGGACCGCCGCGCACCAGCTCGGCCCTTGCACCGAGCGGCCTCGGGTGCCGGACGTGGAGAAAGAAAACGGCCGAGCTGGTGCTCGGCGATCCCGGGAGCCGCATACAATCCTCATCTCATGTTCCTGATCGATCTGCTCGGCGCGCTGCTGACGCTTGCGGCGTTCTCGTTCCTCGGCCTTTCGGGCTACCTCGCGGCGACCGCGCTGATCGGGGAGCGCGCCCGGCGGGATCCTCTCTCGCTCGCCGTCGCCTGGGGTCTCTCCGCCCTGTCGATTGCTCTGCTGATCGGTCTGCTCCTCGGCGCGATCGGGCAACTGCGGATCGACCTTGCGCTCTCCGGGCTGGCCCTGCTCGCGATCGTGCAACTCCAGCGCGCCAAGAAGACCGACGATCCTTGGGGTCCCGCGCGTTTGCTGGGTCGCTGTGCGTGGGTTCATCTCTCCGAGCGGCCGGCGCTCGCGATCCTCACGCTTCATGCGGCGGGGAGCGAGCTGCTGCGCGGGTTGCTCCGGCCGCCTTTGAGCTGGGACAGCTTGATGTACCACCTGCTGCTCACGGCGACCTGGGTGCAAGAGAAAAACCTGGCTCCCGTGTTCGGGCCGGCTCCGACCAACTTCTATGGCTTTCAGCCGGGCAATGGCTCGCTCTGGTTCTGGTGGTGGATGGCACCGTCGCACAGCGAGTTCTGGGTCAACCTCAGCGGGGCTCTGCCGTGGCTGCTGCTCGGTCTCGCCGCAGGCGCCGTGGCACGGCAGCTCGGGGCCGGCAAAAGCTGGCCGGTGGCGGCTTATCTGGCTCTGCTCACACCCTGCATCGTCCGCTTCGTCGGCGCGCAGTACGTCGACCTGTTGGTGGGCGCGGGGATCGCTGCCGCTGCGTACTTCTCGATGCTCTGGCTCGACGAGCCGCGGTGGGGGACGGCGCTGCTCGCCGGTGCCGGGCTCGGAATCGCGGCGGGGGCTAAGGTGCTGGCCCTTCCTTATGTCTTGGCATTTGCCGGCGCTTTGCTGCTGGCCGCGGCGTTGCGCGGCGGGTGGCGGGTGCGGATCGGCCAGGTCCTTGCGGCGATCGTGATCGCTGGGTTGCTCGGTGGTTTCTGGTACGTCCGCAACCTCGCGTATGGCGCGGGGCCGCTCGGCCTGCGTTGCGAGGGGACGGCGGCGGGCGCCCAGGCCGACCGCGGCGAGGCGCCGACGATTCCGCGGCCGAACAGCGTGCTCGACCAGTTCGGCACCTATTGGCGGTCGGGGCAGTTGATCGATGCGTCTCTCGGTTATATCCGCCCGCAGTCGCTCGAATTGGGTTTCGGGCCGCAGGTCTTCCTTCTGCTGCCGCTTCTTGCCTTCCCCTTGGGGCTTCCCCGCGGACGACGGCGGGCGTCGTTCCTTATCTGGAGCCAGATCGCGGCGCAGGCGTTCGTCTGGGCGACCATTCCGTACGCCGATCGAGGGACGATCTACGCCAACATCCGCTACCTGGACGGCGCGATCGCGCTCGCCTTGGCCGGTGGGGTCGCGCTGCTCGAAATGCGCTCCGTCGCCTCCCGCTGGATCGAGGGACTCGCGATCGTGCTCGCCGCCCAGGGTCTGCTGCAAATGCATTCCGAAATGCCGCGCGGCGTCCGGCTCGCGATGGCGGTGGTGGATCTTGTCGTCGTCGCCCTGGCGCTCTCGGCCGGCCTGAGGTCGAAAATCCGCGAGCGCGCTCTGGCCGTGGCGGTCGCGGGAGTCGTTCTGCTGCTCGTTGGCGCGCCGATCCTAGCCGGCTTTCGGGCGGCCGATCGGGGCCGGGCGATGGCGCAGGAGGTGACGGTCCACAAGACGCCGGTCGAGCTATTCGCCCGCGCCTGGACCTGGCTGGACCGTTTCGGCGAGCACGGCACCGTCGCGGTGGCGAGCAGCCCGCAGCATTTCTTCGTCTATCCCGCGATGGGGCCTCGGCTGGAACGCAAGGCGATCTTCGCCAACGTCAACGCGGCGGATTTTTCAAACGCCGCGGCCTACCCCGCCTGCGATCCGCGCGTCGATTTGAACCCCGGCGCTTGGCTCGCCAACCTTGCCAAGCACGAGGTGCGCTGGCTCCACCTGATGCGCTATCCCGGCACCGAATACCTGCCGGAACGCGCCTGGGCCGACGCGCGGCCCGATCGCTTCACGCTCCGCTACGAGGACGACGGGAACCGGATCTATGAGGTGAGCCCGTAAGCCCAGCCCACTAGGGCCGGGGGTGAGGGCTACTGCCAGGCGAGCGAGAGCATCTCGTCGAACGGCATGCCCGGCTTGCGCGAGCGGGCCATGACGAGGCGCCAGGCATCGGGCACCGGCGGCCCTTGCTGCATCATCTCGATGGATTCCTTGTCGCCGCCCCAAGCGGAAAACGCGAGGCCCATGGCGACCGGACCGCCGGTCGGGATCGGCGCCGGCACCATGGCGAGTTTCTTTTCGAGATCCAGCCGCAGGGCCAACGGCAGGCGTTTCGTGGCGGGAAACGCGAACCAAACCTTCGCCGGACTGCCCGGCCGGACGGTCGAAATCAACACGCCCGAGCACCCTTCGCCGCGCGGTGCGGCCGCGAAGATTTTCTTCGCCTCGGTCTCGAGCTGCTTTAAGTAGAACGTGGCGATCAGGCCGTCGCCCCCGAGCCGCTCGCGCAGCAGAACATCGGGCTGGAACAGGACCGCCTGATGCACCACGAACGCCGCGGTAGGTGTTGGAGTCTTCAGAGGTGCGGCAGCTTTCGGAGGTGCGGCGGCTTTCGGCGGGGCCGGAGCCTGCGCGATAGCCGAAAGGGCGATCATCGACCCCAGTGCGAGGGCCGAAAGGGTTGCGAGCTGGAAGCGCTTCGGGAGGGTCGTCATCGGTAGAAATTCTCCATCGTCTTCGAGTGTGCCCGGATTCAGAGGGGCGGCTACATCTTACGCTGGGCCAGCCAACGCCCCACGAACGGCAGGGCCATCAGCCCCAAGACCACGGCGAACCAGAGGGTGGCGGCGCGGATGATCAGGGTGGCCGAAGCGGCAGCCGCGGTGTCGAGCCCCTGGCTGCTGAGAAGGCCGGTGAGGACCCCTTCCGCCGCGAGCAAGCCGCCCGGGAGCATCGATAGCGAGCCGGCGCAGGTGGACAGGCTGTAGTTGAAGATGCCGGAGAGGAACCCTGCCTGCGGCGCGTATTGCCGCACCGCGAGGGCGAAGCCGATCCCCTCGGCCCCCCAGGCGACCACCGCGATGGCTAGCCCGATCGCCAGCAGTCCGGGAGAGAGCAGGCCGCGCAGGTCGTCGTAGATCCCGCGGATCATGCCGGCGCGCCGGCCGATCGCGGGGATCTTCGCGATCAGGGCGAACAGCGCCTCGGCGCCGCGCTCCCAGGTGAGGACCGCGACGGCAGCCGCCACCGCCGCGAAACAGGCGGCGGCGATCCAGATTCCGCCGTGAAACGGCAGGGCGCCGAGCCCCAGGAGGACGAACACGCCGAGCAGATCGGCCGCGCGCTCGGCGAGCACCGCGGGCACCACGCGCCGGGCTTGGCCTCCCCCCAGCTCGCGCACCAGCCAGGCTTTGCCCAGCTCGCCAGCCTTGCCGGGAGTCACCGAGAGCAGGAAACCGACCAGGAAGACCGCGAGGCTTTTCCCCAGCGAAAGCGTCACTCCGAGCCGATCGAGATAGATCTGCCAGCGGACGAAGCGAAGGACGTAGTTGCCGAGCGAGAGACCCAGAATCGGCAGCAGCAGTTCGAGATCGAACTCGCGCAGCCGGGCGGCGACCTTTCCCGCATCCGCGAAAAGCGCCAAGCCCACGCAGGCAAGGACCCCGAGGAACCCCGGGATCAGCAGTCGGCGGCCGAGATGCTCGAAGCCGCGCCCGGCCTCTTCCATCTCCGCCGGGGTGGCGGAGTGGGTTGCTGGAGGGGACGCGGCTTGGGGCTCGTTCGGGGAGTTGAAGGTCTGGCTCAAGCGGCCTTCCGCTCGGCCGGTGCTACCTCCGGATATTGCTCGAACAGGCGCATCCACTGGCTGTTCTTGGTGTAGTCGGCGGTTCGCTTCTTGCCGATCGTCGGGTACCAGATGTAGTCGTGGTAGAAGTACGAACCGAACACGAACAGATTGACCAGCGGGGTGTGGAAGAACAGGTTCTGAAGCCCCTTGAGCGGCCCGAACCAGATCGCGTCGCCGATCCGGGAGGCCGAGTTGTCGCCGACCCGGAACTTGAAGTTCATGTTCGAGATGTCCATGCCGACCACGTCGATGTCGCGCGGATCGCCGATGCCCAAGCCGGCTTCGTGGGCCAGGCGGATGTACTTGATCGACATCGGGTCGAAGCCCATGAGCTTTGCGGCCACGGCGTCGATGGCCACCTGATCGCCGGAAGCCAGCATCAGGTTCTTCTCGACCGGGATCATCGTCCGGGGCCCCGGGCCGTTGCCGCAGGTCGTTCCGTCCTTCACCGCGAACAGTCCGCTGTGGATCTCTTTCTGGATCGTCAGCAGATCGACCAGCGTCTCGTGGATCCAGCTGTGCGTGTAGTGGCGGCGGGTGTTCAGCAGGCCGCCGAAGGCGTTCTTCATTGCGCCGGTCGTGGTGGTGTAGATGTGGCATTTGACGGTCGGCAGGTGGACGATGTTTTTGCCCAGGAAGAACTCGGGGATGGTGATCCCCTCGGGGTAGATCTTCTCCAGCACCAGCATCTTCCCCTTCGGCTTGTAGGTGATCCACTTCAAGTCGTCGGCGAAGCAGTTGTATCGGACCGGAACACCGTACTGGTCGAGCACGGGGAGGTAGCGGTTCAGCCGCTCGCCCTTCTTGGGGTCGGTCACCACCGTATTGTTCTGGACGCAGACCAGGTCCGAGTAGCCGTCGGCCCGCAGCTTCTGGATCGTCCCTTCCAGCTGCCAAGGGGTCGTGTTGGCGCCCGGGAACGGGAAGTGCCAGGAGATGTTGTCCTTCAAAATCGTCGTGGCCTTGGGGTCGAGGTACTTTTTCACCTCGGCCAGTTCCATCGTGCGTCCGATGTCTTCGAGAACGGTGTCGGGCTTCGTTTCGAGGATGGCGACGCGAGCTTTCGGGGGCATAAGTGGGTTCTCCGGTTCGGGACTTAGCGAAGCGGCGCGGCTGAGCACCGGGCGCCGGAAGTAGGAAAAGCGGCCGATGGCGGATCAAAATTCCACCGGGAAGGCCGATTATAGCGGGTCTCCGCCCGGCTCGGCCTGGCTCTGGCTACCCGCCCGCCGCCAGGGCGTGAGAAGTTCGTGAGAAGCTTCGCGCCGATGCCCGCCGCCCTGGCCGTTTCCAACGTCGTCAAGGTCTATCCCGAAGGAACTCGGGCGCTCGACGGGGTCTCTTTTTCGGTCGCGGCGGGGGAGACCGTGGCGCTGGTCGGCGAGAGCGGTTCGGGCAAGACGACGCTGCTACGGCTGTTCAACCGGCGGCTGGAACCGACCTCCGGCCGGGTCGAGGTCGCGGGGGAGGACGTGGCCGGAGTCGATCCGATCGCGCTCCGGCGGCGGCTCGGCTACGTGCCGCAGGACGGCGGTCTGCTTCCTCACTGGACGGTGGGCAAGAACGTCGAGACGGTGCCGCGCCTGCTCGGGTGGGAAGCGCCGCGCCGCCGGGAGCGCGCCAAAGAGCTGCTCGACCTGGTCGGATTGTCCGATAGGACCTACGCCGGCCGGTACCCGAACGAGCTGTCCGGCGGCCAGCGCCAGAGAGTGGCGTTCGCCCGCGCGCTCGCCGCCGACCCGCCGATCCTGCTGCTCGATGAGCCGTTCGGCGCGCTCGACGCGCTCACCCGGCGCGAGCTGCACGAGCAGTTCGCCGCCTGGACCGCGGCGCTCGGCAAAGCCGCCGTTCTGGTGACCCATGACCTCGCGGAGGCGTTCCGCCTCGCGGCGCGGACGGGGGTGCTGCGGGGAGGACGGCTGCTTCAGATCGGTCCCGCCGAGGACCTGGAGCGGCGGCCGGCCGATCCGTATGTCGAGGCGTTGCTCGACTTGGCGCTCTCGCGGCGGAGCACAAATGAGTAGGGCGGCTCTGGTCCTCCTCGGTCTGCTTGCCGCGGCTCCGCTCGCCGCGCGGGAGGGGATCGTCGTCGGCTCGAAGAACTTCGAAGAGAGCCGCCTTCTCGGTGAAGTATTCGCCCAGCTGATCGAGGCGCGGACGGGGCTCCCCGTCGAGCGGCGGTTGGGGCTCGCCGGCACCCAGATCTGCTTCGAAGCGTTGCGGTCGGGGGCGATCGACGTCTATCCGGAGTACACCGGCACCGGCCTGGTCTCGATCCTCGGCGAAGCCTCGACCGGTTCGAACGGGGGGCGGGCGGCGGCTCTCGTTCGGGTGCGCCAAGAGTTTCTGCGGCGCTTCGATCTCTGGTGGCTCGCGCCGCTCGGCTTTGAGAACTCGTTCGAGATCGCCGTGCCGCGCGAGCTCGCCGAGCGCGAGCACCTGCGGACCCTGTCGGATCTCGCGCGGATCGCGCCGCGCCTTCACGTCGGGTTCGGTCAGGAATTCGTCGGCCGGGTGGATGGGCTTCCGGGGCTTGAAAAGACCTACGGCCTGCACTTTGGAGCGGTCCGGTCGCTCGAACATGGGATCAAATACCAGGCCGCGGGGGCGCGCGAAATCGACGCGCTCGACGTCTACACGACCGACGCCCGGCTGATCGAGCACCGCCTGGTCGTGCTCGACGACGATCGAAACTTCTTTCCGCCCTACGAGGCGGTGGCGCTGGTTCGCGGCGCGACCTTAAGAAAACATCCGGAGGTCGGATCGGCGCTCGGCCTGCTCGCCGGGGCGTTCGACGAGGAGCGCATGCGGGCGCTCAATTTCCGGTTGGAGCATGGCGAAAGCGAAGAGATCGTCGCGCGGGACGTGTTGGCGAATCTCGGGCTCGTAGAACCCAAAGCCGGCGCGAAGCCCGAGCCTCAGGCGGAAGGGAAAGCCCCCGAGCGCGCGGGGTTCTTCGCCTATCTCTGGCAGGAGCGCCGGGCGCTGCTGCGGCGGACGCTCGAACATCTCGGCCTTTCCGGGCTGGCGCTGCTGCTCGGCGTTTTGGTCGCCGTGCCGTTCGGACTGCTGCTCGAACGCCGCCGCCGCTTCGCGGAACCGGCGATCCGGCTGCTTGGGATCACTCAGACCGTGCCGTCGCTCGCTCTGCTGGCGTTCATGCTGCCGCTGCTCGGCATCGGCGCCCGGCCGGCGATCGTGGCGCTCTGGATCTACGCGCTTTTCCCGATCGTCCGCAATACCTATTCCGGAGTGCGCGACGCCGACCCGAAAGCGGTCGAAGCGGCCCTCGCTCTCGGCATGACCGAGGGGCAGGTGCTGCGCCAGGTGCGGCTGCCGCTCGCCCTGCCAATCGTCCTCGCGGGAATCCGCACCGCGGCGGTGCTCACGGTGGGAACCGCGACGCTCGCCGCCTTCGTCGGCGCCGGGGGGCTGGGCGAGCCGATCGTCACCGGCCTTCAGCTCGCCGACAACCGCCGCATCCTTTCCGGAGCGCTCCCCGCCGCCCTCCTCGCCATCGCGGTCGACGCCCTCCTCGGTGCGCTCGAACGGGCGCTTCGGCCGCGGGGTTTGTGAGGGCGAGAGGGCGGGTCCGGCCGGTCGTTAAATCTCTACGGGCCGCCAGCGTCCGATCCGATCCCTCAAGCGCTTGAAGCCGAGCCGCTCGAACAGCGGATCGACCAGGGCGGGATCGGCGCCATGGAACGCGAGATGGCGGTCGAAATCGAACGGTTCGGCGAGCGGCGCGTTGGTGGCGACCTTGGCCAGGGTTTTCGACAGGAACGCGAGGTCGCGGCCTGCTTCGAGCTTCGCGGCGAGCGTTCGGGCGCCGCGCAGGTCCGTGCGCAGGGCCAGCTCGTCGAGCTTGGCGTACAGGCCCTCGACGTGCGGGTAGCGCAGCAGCAGCTCCGCCGCGCCTTTCTTCCCGATGCCCGGCACGCCGGGGATGTTGTCCACCGCATCGCCCGCGAGCGCCAATAGGTCGACGATCTGCCCGGGCGGCACGCCGAATTTCGCTTGCACCTCTGCGGGGCCGAAGCGCTCGCCTTTGCCGAAGTCGTAGAACGAGACGTCGGGACCCACCAGCTGGGCGAGATCCTTGTCCGAGCTGACGACCACCACCCGGCATCCATCGCTCGGCTTGCAGCGAGCAAGCAGCGTAGCGATCAGGTCGTCCGCCTCGTAGCGGTCGTCGATGAACGTCGCGCCGCCGAGCGCGCGGGCCGCCTCCTCGCAGGCGAGGAGCTGGCTTTCGAGCTCCGGCGGCGGCAGCGGACGCTGCGCCTTATAGGGCGGATAGATCTCGTTGCGAAAGCTGGTCGACAAACTGCGATCGAAGCAGACCGCGAGGTGGCTCGGCTTCTCGTCGGCGATCAGCTTGAGCAGGAACGAGATGAAACCGTGGACCGCCTGCGCCGGTTTTCCGTCGCGGTCGCGAATCGAGTCGGGAAGCGAGAAATACGCACGGAAGATGTAGGGCGAGGCGTCGATCAGATAGGTTGCGGACATGGCAGTTCCGAAAAGGGCGGCAAGTCTAGTCGGTTTCGCCCGGATCGGGGTCCACGGTGTCAGAATTGGCGCACCGAAGTCGAAAGCCGATTCGTGCGGCCGTTCGAGCGCGACGGCGTTCGGTCGAAGTGGAGCCCGAGATGAGCGAGGCGAGTGCGCCCGTTGGATTCGGCGCTGATCGAAGGACCGAAAGGGGGACCGGAACGGCCCCTCGGGGAGCGCTCTGCCCGGGCGACCGCCTCGCCGGGCGTTTTCAGGTGATCGGTCTGCTCGGCACGGGGGCCACCGGCGAGGTCTACGAGGCGGAGGATGCGGAGCTGGGCGAGCGGGTGGCGCTCAAGCTCCTGCGGCCCGATCTCGCCGCCGACGAGGGGCTGCTGCTCCGATTCAAGCGCGAAATCCATCTGGCGCGGCAGGTGACCCACCCGAACGTCTGCCGGCTCTACGACCTGGTGCTCGCCGAGCCGCCTCGCGGCCGCCGGGAGGGAGATCCCGCGAAGCTCGTGCTGGTTTCGATGGAGCGTCTGGCGGGGGAGACGCTCGCCGAGCGGCTGGAACGCACCGGGCCGATGGCGTCGGCGGAAGCCTTGGAGATCGTGCGCCAGACCGCCGCGGGGCTGGACGCCGCACACCGGGCGCACGTGGTGCATCGCGACTTCAAATCGGCCAACGTGATGCTGGTGACGGAAGCGGGGAACCTCCGCGCCGTGGTCACCGATTTCGGCCTCGCCCGGGCGGACCCGGCCGGCGAGCCCGGCGGTTCCGGCGATCCCCGGGGGGGTGCCGAGGCGACCACCCTCACCCAGATGGGCAGCATCCTCGGCTCGCCGGCCTACATGGCACCCGAGCAGGTGCGGGGCGAGGTGGCGACCGCGGCGTCCGACCTCTATGCCTTCGGCGTCGTGCTCTACGAAATGACGACCGGCCACCTGCCGTTCGAAGGAGGCGGCGCGTTTCAGACGGCGCTCCGCCGACTGCACGAAGAGCCGAAGCCTCCCTCTGCCTGGCGCCCGGATCTCGATCCGCGCTGGGAGCGGGCGATCCTCGCCTGCATCGCCCGGGAGCCCGGCGACCGGCCGGTGAGCGCCGCGGCGGTCGTCCGCTCGCTCGAAGGGGAAGAACGCCTCCCGGATCGAAGCCGAACCGGGGCTTTGAGGCGCGTCCCGCGGCGCTTCGGCGGGCGGCGCGCCGGACTCTTTGGGGCGCTGGGAGTCTTAGGGTTGGGGGTCGTCGTCGGCTGGCTCGCCCTGCGCTCCTCTCCTTCGGTGAAGGCGGCCTCGGCCGCCCCGCTATTGGCCGAGGGGATCGCCGACCTCAAGCGCCTCGACGCGCCGGCCGCGCGTCGGGTCTTGGAACGCGCCGAGCAGATCGATCCGCAAAACCCGCGCATCCCTTGGGCTCTCGCCTCGGCGCATTGGCTGCTTGGGCACGAGCGCGAGGCGCGCGAGGCGGCGCGCCGGGCGTTCGAGATGTCGTCCGATCTGGCCGATCCCGATCGCTGGGAGATCGAGGCGCGCTATCGGGGTCTCAACCAAGAAGAGGGGGTCGAGATCGCGCTTTGCCAACGGCTCTACCGGGCCTTTCCCGGCAACCTCGAATACGGGCTCGGCCTGGCCAACGCCCAGGTCGCCGGGGAGCAGACGGAAGGGGCCGTTGGCACCTTGACGAGCCTCCGCCGGCTGCCGGCCCCGGCGGGTGACGACCCGAGGATCGAAATCCTCGCAGCCAAGGCGGCGAGCGCCACCGGAGATCTGGAGGGCCAGCTCGCCGCGGCGACCCTGGCCGCGAAGCGCGGGCAGGCGAAGGGCGGCGCCCCGTTGCTCGTGGCGCGCGCCCGGTTCTTCGAGGCGAATGCGCTACGCATGCTTGGCCGGCTCGGCCCGGCGCTCGCCGCCGCCGAAGCCTCGCGAGCCGAATACGCCGCGGGTGCCAATCCGGCCGGCGAGGCCCTTGCCTGGAAGGAGATCGGCGCGTTGCGCACGACGGGCGGCGACCTGCCCGGCGCGCTTGCGGCGTTCGATCGGACGGTGGATCTCGCGAGCAAGGCCGGCTGGCAGGCGGGCGTCTCCTATGGTTTGAACGGTCGCGGGATCCTGCTGCGGAGACAAGGCCGGTTCGCCGAGGCGGTCGAGACGTTCGAGCAGCTTCTGGAGCTGCAGCACGAGACGTTCGACGTGCGCGGCGAGGCGGCGTCGCTCAACAACCAGGCGACGTCCCTTCTGGAGCTCGGCCGCCTGGACGAGGCGGAAACCGTGCTCGACCGCGCGCATCGACTCTTCCTGCAGCTGGGGGATCGAAGCGGGGAGGCGACCGTGATCCTCGGCCGTTGCGGCCTCCTCGACCGACGGGACCGCCTCGTGGCAGCGGGCCAGGCCTGCGGCTCGGCACGCAAGCTTTTCGCGGAGATCGGCGACGAAGGGGGGATGATTGAAGCCGATCTCGCGCTTGCGCGCCTCGACCGTCGGGCCGGGCGGTTCGCTGCCGCGCGGGCAGGGCTCGCCGACGGGGCGCGCCGCGCGAAGGCTCTGGGCGATGCGGACCTACAACAGATCGGCCGGCGGGAGCTTGCCGAGCTGGCGCGCGACCAGCTCAAGCGCGGGCGCCGCCCTTGAAACCCCCCGGCTCGATGCCGTAGCGGGCCATCTTGGCGTAGAAATTCTTATAGTCGAGCCCCGAGGCTCGCGCCGCTTCGCTGATGTTGCCTTTCGCGGTCGTGAGCGAAGTTTCGATCCAAGCCCTTTCGAACCGCTCGATCACCCGCTGTTTCGCGGCGCGGAAGCTCGATCCGGCCTCTCCGCCGGAGTCGCTCTGCGCGGCGGCGCGCATCGCCTCCGGCAGATCCTCGACGCCGATCTCCTGACTACGGGAGATCAGCACCGCCCGTTCGATCGCGTTGTGCAGCTCGCGGATGTTGCCCGGGTAGCCATGGGCGAGGAGCAGCCGCTCGGCGCGCGGCGAGAAGCGGCGATCCCGGCCGTGCTTCTCGTTCGAGCGGTCGAGGAAGGTGCGGGCGAGCAGCGGCAGATCCGCCGGCCGTTCGCGTAGCGGCGGCATCTCGATCTCGACCACGTTCAGCCGATAGAGAAGATCCTCGCGGAACTTGCCTTCGCGCACCAGGGCACCGAGATCGCGGTGGGTCGCCGCCACCACCCGCGCGTCGGTTCGCTTTACGGTGGTCGAGCCGACCCGCGCCAGCTCGCGATTTTCGAGCACCCGGAGGAGTTTCACCTGAAGGCTCGGGGGCATCTCGCCCGCCTCGTCGAGCAGGATCGTGCCGCCTTGCGCGCGCTCGAACCAGCCGGCACGATCCGCGACCGCACCGGTAAACGCACCGCGCACGTGGCCGAACAGCTCGGAATCGAGCAGCGCCTCGGGCAGCGCGCCGCAATTGATCGCGACGAACGGCCGTTCGCGCCGCCGGCTGCCGAAATGAAGCGCGCGGGCGATCAGCTCTTTGCCCGTGCCGCTCTCGCCTTCGATCAACACCGGCACGTCCGAGTCGGCCACCTGCGCCACCCGTTCGAGCACCGCGAGCAACTTCGGATCGTGGCCGAGGATCGCGTCGAACCGCTGCTCGGCGCGCAGCTTCCTTCCCAGCTCTTCGATGCCCGCGGCGAGTCGGCGGCGCTCGATCGCGTTGGCCGCCGCGAGCGAAATCAAATCGGCGAAGCTCTCGACCAGCCTCGCGGTCTCCGGGGTGAACACGCCGGTCGCCTTCCGGTTGTCGAGATAGATCAGCCCCAGCCGCTCGTCCTGCCGGCGGATCGGCAGGCAGATGACCGAGAGAATGCGGAGCCGCAGGACGCTCTGCCGCTCGCCGACGCTCGGATCCTCAAGCACGTTCGGGCTCCAGAAGCCGACGCCCTCGGCGCGCACCTTGTCGAGCACGGTGCGCGAGACCTCGAACTCCGGCCGCTCGATGTCCTGCCGGTCCAGATGGCGCGCCGCTTCGAAGCGCGGGCCGCCTTCCTCTTCGAGCACGATCATGCCGCGCTCGGCGCCGCACAGCTCGATCAACCCGTCGAGCGCGCGAGAGAGCACCGAATCCAGGTCCCGCTCGGCGAGCACCAGCTTGCCGATTTCGAGCAGCCGTTCGAGCATTTTCGGTTCATCCTCAGGATCGCTTCAGGATACCTCGGAACTTAGGGTGAAAACACCCGAACTATGGCGATTCCACCCTAAAGAGACGCTTCGGTTCGATCGTAGGTGCACCGCGCAAACCTCTGATTGCAATGCATGAAGCTCCTGGCGCCGCAGGGCGGTCGCCCTGGCCTCGGCCTTGCGATCTCTCTCTGGCAGAACCGGCGGAACATCTGGAGCGCGACCGAGATCCTCTCAGCCGCGACTCCCGAGATGCTCCGCCTCGACCGGAAAAGGAACTTGCCATGAAGCGCTCTCGCCTTCTCGTCCCCGCACTCCTCCTCGCCGTTTTTGCGAGCGGCGCCACCGCGTTTGCCCAGTGCCCCAATCCCGGCGGTTTCTACGTCATCGATTTGAAGACCTGCGCGGTCGGTCAGACCGGCGGCTTTACCGGCGTGACGTTTCAGCCCGGCGGCGCCTGCGCCGCGGTGGCGGTTCCGGCCAGTTGCCCCGCTTCTCCCGGATGGAAATCGGCGGCGCTTAAGATCGCCCTCCCTACCGGCTGCACCCAGGCGAACGTGACGATTGAATACGAAGGGACCCCCTGCGGCTGGACCGCCGATCTGGGCGACTCTTCGACGAACGACGGTTTCGGCGGGGGTGCCGGGGGCTCGACGCTGTCGTGCGCCGAGGCGCAGATTCTGAGCAATCCGCCGGCGGCCGGCGTCGCCAATCCCCTGGCGACTTTGGGCGTCTACACGAGCTGCCAGGCCGCCGTGGTCGACAACCTGGCCAGCGCGAGCCTGGCGCTCACTAACGGCGCGATCAAATTCACGGTCAAGAATCAGTTCCTGAGCTGGGGCCAGCCGGCCACCCTCCTCCAGACGCCGAACACCAAGCGGCTGTTCCAGCTCCCCGACACGCTCGGACCCGGGGCGGACGGCTCAACCCTCTACCTCGGCCTGAACCGCGTGATCTCCGGGCCGGCCGGCCGCGTTGGCTACGGCGCTCGGCGGGCGATCATCAGCTTCCAGTAAAAGTTGTTCCAGTGCGCCGCTTCGTGCGGCGATCTGGAGACCCGGCGGGCCCGTCACCTCCGAGGTGGCCCGCCGGGCCTTTTTTCGGTCCGTTGTGTCAATTGCGCCAAACTCATGTCTATGAGATTTGAAAGGAGATACCGTGAGACTCAAAGTTTTCGTGTTCGTCCTTTTCATCGGCTGCATCTCGGCATCGGCCCAGCGCTTTCCAGGAGGACAGCCTGGTTCAGTTCCGGCGAATCGCAGGTATCCTCATGTTTGCTTCAATTCACTCGAATGCGCCGCGCCCCCGGTGGGACTCGCCGTGTGGTACCGCTTTGAGTCCAATAACAATAACGATGACGATAACGCTCGGAATTATCGGCCATCCATCGGATACGGCGTTGGGGCTCTCAGGCACGGCCCGGGAGTCGTTGGCCAGGGGATTGAACTCAACGGTGTCGGCTCATACGTCTATGTTTTCGGAACGCCGGCTTTTCCACCCCCTTCGTTTGGAGACCCGCTATGGTTACCGGAGATTGGCTTCTTCGACGAAGAATTTAGCGTGGCGGTTTGGTTCAAGACCTCGAACAAGGACTTTCAGGTCGCTCCGATTTTGGAACAGAGATCCGAGTCGCCGGCGGGATATTTACTCGTTCTCAACGGAGGTCGGCCTGCATTTCAGTTGGCCGCGCCTGTTCGGTTTCCCGGGGATTTGGGGCACTCGAGCTGGATCACCACCACTCCCGACCTGCGGGACGGCGAGTGGCACCATGTCGTGGTGTCCGTCGACCGAACCTCATCCACGGGTGGGCTGTTTTATGTTGACGGCGCTCTTGCTCTGACTTTCGATCCAACACCGTACGAGGGTAGGCACCTGGAGAACTTTGCGCCGCTTTTGATTGGGCGCCACATGGATGGAAGCCTGTGGAAAGGCTCGATCGACGAAGTCATGATCATCCAAAAAGCGCTCGACGCCGCGGAAGTTCAACGTCTCTGGAACGTTCGGAATCAGCCTCTCTGCCCCTGCTGACCGGAGCTTTTCTACGGCGCGTATCCCGCCGGGGCCTTGATCTCCAATCCCGGCCGCTTTAACGCCACTTCCACCCGCCGGAACTTTCCGTCGCTGGTCGATTGGGTGGATTGATACGAGAGCAGCCAGCGGGCGCGCAGATCGCGATCGATCGACTGGTAGAGCTCGGCGAGCTCTTTGGCATCGTCGGGGAAGAGCGCCAGTCCACCGGTTGCCTCGGCCAGTTTTTCCAGGTGGTGGCGGGCGGCCAGCTCGCTCCTCGGCAACGAAAGGCCGATCGCATAGATCACGACGCCGCTGCGCCGCGCGGCTTCCAGCGCCTGATCGAAATCGAAGCGGCTCGACTTGTCGCCGCCGTCGGTCAGTACCAGCAGGGCGCGCGGCCCGGAAAGCCCTTTCATGTAATCGAGCGCGAAGATCAAGCTGTCGAAGAGAGCGGTGCTCCGTTCGGCGGAGAGACCCGCGAGGCCCGCCACCAGCTTGTCGACCTCGGCGGTGAACGGCACTTCGATCACCGGTTTCTCCGAGAAGCGCAGCAACGCCGCCCGATCGCCGGGTTTGAGCGCGCCGCGCAGGAAACCTCCGGCCGCCTGCTGGACTTGGACGAGCGCGGATTCCATCGAGGCCGAGGTGTCGAGCAGCAGGGCGGCGCGGATCGGTAGGTTTTCCACCCGGTCGCAGCGCAGCAGCTCTTGCGGCACGCCGTCTTCGGCGACCGAGAAATCGCTGGCGGAAAGGCCCGCGACCGCATGCCCCGCGGCGTCGCGGACCTCCACCGGCAGCTCGACCAGGCGGACCTCGACGTGGCCGATCTCGCCCGGCGCGTTCAACACCACGAGATCCTCCGCCGTGCGGCCGTCGGCGAGATAGGCAAGCGCCCGCACCGAGACGATCGCGCCGCTCTTGGGCAGGTCGATCGGCTGGAGCCAGGGTGGCTGGTAGAGGGTCGCAACGCGGAGGTCGTCGACGAACAGCTCCAACCGGTCGAGGGTCTCGCCGTCCGGCACTTTGATCTCCGCTTCGGCGCTCCGGCGGCCGCCGGGGTCCTGCCCCGGCCGCGGTTCGAGCAGGCGCACCGCGAAGCGTTGGGCGCCGGGATTGAGCGCCAACTCGTCGCTGCCGATCAAGGTTCCCGCCGCGTCGTAACCGAGCGCCCGGACCGTCCGGCTCGCCGGCAGCGAGCCCAAGTTCAACTCGACGCTGTAGGGCGGCTTCCCCTTGGTCAAAATCGGTTTGTCTTCGAGCTGAAACGTGACTTTGGTGATCCGCGGATCGCCGATTTCGGTGTCGATCCTCACCGTGCCGGATTGAAGCTCGCCGGCCGGCCGCAGCAGGCGGATTGGAACGGCGGGGAACGACGGAGGAAGCGCCGCGACCACGCTCGTTGGGGTCTCCACACCGCCGGTGGGTGTCGCGACAGCCCCTCCCGAATCAGGTTCGACGTTCAGGTCGCGTTCGAAGCGGATCGCTTTCTTGGTCGCCAGCTCCTCCACTTTGAGCACCAGTTTGTACTGGCCGGGCCGAAGCTCGCGCTCGATCGCAAGCGGCAGGTCGAAAGGCGGTGCGCCCTCTTTGACCGGCAGGTCGAAGCGCGCCCGGAACGAATCGAACAGCTCGTTTTCCTTGATCACTTCGCCGGTGATCAGGAACTCGTAGCTCGGCGAGCCGGCGATCTCTGTCGGCGTGGCGTCGGCCGAAGGGACGGCGAGCCGGGCGAGGACGCGGACGTGCTGCGAGCGGCCGGGGGTTTGCTCGATGCTATCCAGCCGGGCGTTCAACTGAGGATCATTTTCGTCTACGTCGGTCGAAACGGTCTTGAAGCTCGCCAGCCACTCGTTGTCGCCGCGCCGTTCCGGCTTCGACTGGGCGATCTCCAACTCGCCTCCCTGGTCTTCCAGCTGCACTTCGTAGATCGCTCTCCGGATGGGAGCTGCACCGGTAAGGCAGCGCTGGTTGACCAAGGTGATGAACCGATCCTCGTTGCCGAGATCCGCGTTGTCGCGAAACGCGGGAAGCAGCACGGCCCACCCTTCGCTCGGTCGCCAAAGCCGGTAGGGGCCGGAGGCCGCCGGCCGACGGAATAGAAAGGTGAAGGTGCCGACGCCGTTTCTCCCCGAGGGGTAGGTCCAGATCTCGATCGGCAGCAGGAAGAGCCCGCAATCGGTGTTGTAGATCGACAACGGCTCGCCCTTGAGCTGGAAGATCCGGCCCCGGTCGTCGACCTTTTCCGGGTAGCGAACCTTGCGCTCGTCCAGCCGGCGTCGCCATTCGATCTCGAATTCGTTGCGCAGGGTCTCCGGATACGGATCGCGCGCCTTCCAAAACGCACGGATGAACGCCTCGCGCTGGTAGTCCTTTTCGAGGGACAAGAACGCCTTCTTCTCGTCCTTGGTGATCAACAGATCGGCATCTTCGAGGAATTGGCGGAACGGCAGGGCGAGGTTGGGATCGTCCTTGGCGAGAGACACGGCCGGAGCCAAGAAGAGACAACCCAGAAGGACGAGGCCGCGGAAACCGCGGCGGAGGCCAAGCCGGCGAGAGCGCATGGCGAAACGGCTCAGCAGTTTCAATGCCACGCGCCCCCGGCCTCGCCTTTACTTGTCGCCCGTCGGCGGAGCCAAGGTCAGCCGATGGACCGCCTTGCCGGGCAGGAACGGTGTCGGCTCGCCTTTTTCCCACGCTTCGTGGCCGGCCATGTAATAGGGCGACAAGGGATGACCGCTTTCGCCTATCGGCGTTTCGAAGATGCCTTTGTCTTCCGCTCCGGGGGAAACCGCGATCCGCTCGGAGGCGCCGAAGCCGGCCGACTGGACGCGCGGCATGTTGTGGTCGCCCGGCAGCGGATCGCGCGGCGCGTTCAGGTAGCGGCCGAGCGCGGGGATGGCGAGCGCGATCGGATGCTGGAATCGCGTCGTGTTGACCCGGCCCCAGGTTCGGTCCGCGAGATTGGGGCCCAACCCTTTCGTGCTGCCGGGGAATGCGTCGATCGCGGCGAGGAACTGCTCGTCCCAGCTCTTGAACTTCGGATCGAGCAGATGCGCCGGCCGTTTCTGGACCATCTCCCAGAGCGGCCCTTCGAGCTGATTGAACTGCCAGAAATTGAAATTCGGGTCGGCGGCTTTGCAGCGGGCGGTGATTGCGGAAAAGACCTGGTCGAGCAGATTGCTCCGGAAGTTTCGCACGATGAGGTACGCCGCTGAATCGATCGACGCCTTGCCGGTCCAGGTGGTTTCGAGCAGCCGGCGCATCTCCGCGCGCTCGGGATGTCCGGCGAGCGCCTCGGGCGTCAAGGCCGCCAGCTCGACGCCGCGCCAGCGGTCGAGGAAGAGCGCCCGGTCGTCGAGCTGGATCGCCAGAAAGTCCTTCGGCGCAGCCTTTTCCAGCTTCGCCAGGTCGTCGCGGATCTGCCGGGCGCGGGCGCCGAGATCGTGGCCGCCGTTGCCCAACTTTGCTAGAAACGCCCCTTCGGTCGTCCGGTTGTTCGCGGTCCAAATGCGCCCGTCGGGCGGATCGATGATCGTCGGAACCTCGTCGTCGGCGAGCCATCCGTTCCAGCCGCGCGTGCCGTCGCCCCACGAGACGGGGGTCGCCCCGTCCCAGCCGACGCGGCGAGGGATCGCGCCGATGATCGTCCAGCCGATGTGCCCTAGGGCGTCGACCACGGTGAAGTTCTGCGGCGGAATGCCGATCCGGTGCGCGGCATGAATCGCCTCGGCGACGTTGGCCGCGTGTTCCAGGTCGAGACTGTTGAGGTTGATCGCCTCTGGATGATGGGCGGTCCAGGCGAGCACCCGCGGGCGCTTGGCATGGTCGCTGTCGATCACCGGTCCCCAGATCGTTTCAAGGACGGTCAACTCCACCGGCGGACGCCCCTTGACCCGGATCGTCTCCGGGAAGTGCTCGAACGGTTTCGGGCCGGACGGCGTGCCGTAGATCGTCGGCTGGCTCGGATCGAAATCGAGCTCGACCAGATCGGTCCAATCGCCATAGCTGTTGGTGAAGCCCCAGGCGACATGGCCGTTCGAACCGACCGCCACCATCGGCGTGCCGGGGAGCGTGACCCCGGTGGTCCGCCGGCTGGTGCCGTTCGCGTCGTTCCAGATCAGCGAAGCGCGGTACCAGGTGTTCGGCACGGTGATTCCGAGGTGCATGTCGTTGCCCAGCATCCCGCGGCCGTCGGCGGTGTGGGCTCCCGAAAGCGCCCAGTTGTTGCTGCCCACGGCGGCCCGGTCTGCGGGCGCCGGTTCGGGGAACGGGTCGAAGAGGGGAGCCAATGCCGCGGCCTTCGAGGCGGGGGCGGCCGGCGGCTGATGGGAAAGGTCGAAGACCTCCGGGCCCGGCATGGCCGGCGGTAGGATCGGCCCGCCGACGAGCGGCGCATCCCACTCGGTGCCGTCCGTGGCGAGATAGGCGGCCAGCTCCGGCGGCAGGAGGTCGCGCATCAAGCCGCGGTCGGAATCGCGCCGGCCGTTCTCGTCGTTCAGCTCGAAGAACATCGCAAAGACCGCGACCAGCGAGTCCTCCGGCCGCCAGGGCGCGGGTTTCATTCGAATCGCCAGATATTCAGGCGGCCGCGCACCGAGGCTTAGCAGGCCTGCGTTCACCCCCTGGGTATAGGCTTCGAGCACCTGGCGCTGCTCCGGGGGAAGGGTTTTGAAGCGGCTCTCGGCGCGGCTCCGGAAACGATGAATGCGGTGCTGTTTGTCCAGCTCGATCGCCGCCGGCCCGAAAAGCTCGGCCAGCTCGCCCGCCCCCTGACGGCGCATCAAATCCATCTGAAAGAAGCGGTCCTGGCCATGCAGGAAACCCAAGCCTCGCGCGGCGTCCGCGCGATTGGCGGCCCGGACCGTCGGCACCCCTAAAGCATCGCGCTCGATCTCGACCGAGGCCGACAGCCCCGCCACCGACGCCCGGCCGTCGAGCTGCGGCAGGCTCGCGGTCATCTGAATCCAAAACCAGAGGGTGAACGCGATCACCAGCAGGAGCAGGACGCCCAGAGTCCCCGCGGCGATCAAAAGCACCCGACGCATTCGGCCTCGTACACGACGTCGGGAAGGGGGCGGAACGGGCTGGATCACAGGAATCATCGCCAGAGTCCTCATTCCCCAAACAAGGGGAGAATCGTTGTGGGTTCGGTCGAAAAAAGTGTCGCGTGGGAACTGTATCGCGCCGTCCACGCCTTACGCGGGGTAGGGGCGAAAGTTACACGAATTCGCCCGGGGCTGGTGGCACGAGTATTCAGGAATGGGTGCCCGTCTGTTAGTCTTAACGCCATGCAAGAAATTTTTAAGTCCTTCTCACGGGTCCTTGTTGTATCCCTGTCCCTAGTCGCCAGCCCTTCCATCGTCGCTTTGGGCCAAGCACTCCAGGAGGAGCCTGAACCTGGAACCTTTGCCACCAACGAACTTTTCGAGCTGAACGAAGCACCACAGGTCGAGGCGTCACAGGAGACCCGGCCGCCGGATGTGGAGCCGGATGGAGACGGCTATACCGATAAAGAACGGGAAGAAGCTGCGGCCGGCGCATTGGCCGATCGCCGGGCCGAAGCGCCGGATCAGGTTCTTACCTTCGACGCCGATACACCGCCGCCCCAGGCCGAAGGGCCGGTTGGCGATACGGTGGCGGTAGTAAGGAGTTTTGCAGGAATCGATTTTTCAATGAGCGGTCGTCCCATCCCGGATGTGAGCATTGCTAGGAGCCCGAATCGCATTCTGCAAGCAACCAACGCGATGCTTCGCCTAACTGATACCGGGGGCGCCGTCATCTCTCAAATGTCGACGGATACGTTCTTCGGCCTGACCGGACTGAAAGCTGGAACTACCGACCCCAAGGTCTATTTCGACGCTCTTGGTACGACGAAAGTGTTTGTCATCGCGGTAATGGGCAAGGGAACACCCAAGAAGCTTCATATCGCAGTGTCCCGAAACCCCGATCCCACGAACCTGCTGGCTCCGGAGAGCTGGTGCCGCTTCAGTCTGGACCATCCTGCAATTGTCCCTCAGGTGGGCGCTGACTATCCGAACTTGGGGGCTGGGTCGGAGCATCTGATTCTGACGTCCAACCACTTCGCGGGAAGCGGCGGTGGCACCTTGGTTCGGCTGATTGCAAAAAATATTTTGTACATTAACCCGCCCACCTGCCGTACCAGCGTGCCTTTGACCGCGCTCTTCCCGGCTCCCAGTGGTCTCACGCTCGATGTGAATTTGCGGACCCTTCAACCTGTCCAGAGTGTCATCGCTCCTACCCCCGTCGGGGGCGTAGTCCCATTTGGGTATCTCGTGAGTGCGCTTGAGTATGGCACTTATGGGTACCGGGTTTGGAGCATCCAACGTAACAGCACAGGTGCTCTTGTCCTTCTTCCTTCTGCGCCTGTCTTGGCTTCGAAAATGTACTTGGCGCCACCTCCCGCGCCTCAGCCGCCGAATTCTGCAACATACACGTTGGATCCCGGAGATGGCCGCATTTTGCAGGCTGTGGGTGTCGGCAATTCGATCTGGTTTTCCCAGACGACAGGGTGCAACAATAGTGGAACTGGGGTGAACGAATCTTGTGCTAATGCGATGCAGCTGAATGTCGTACCGGGGGCAAGCATGCCCAGTGCGAGTTTCGGCCAGCAGTACATGATTGGCGCCGGTACGGGCGTTTCCATTTGGCAGCCGTCAATCGCGATTACGCCCACGGCCCACGTTGCCCTTATGTATCATCAGGGGTCGAAGGACCTCGCGATGAGTCTTGGCCTTGCCGTCAAGCGAGCGTCCACGACGATCTTCAAGGCTCTTCCTCTGGAGCGAGGTGCTTGCAACAAGATAGGCAGCCAGATTCGAACCGGCGATTATCTGGGTGCCCAAGGGGACCCTAGCGGTGCGACCTTTTGGTTGGCCGGAGAGAAGTTGGTCAATTTTGGGCCGGACCCTCAGCACTTGACTTGTCAGTGGACGACTTTTGTCAAAGAGGTACGGCCATGAGAACAACTTCAATACCTAAGGTCACGCTTCTGGTGCTGGCGTTCCTCGGAGTAGTAGCCGCCGGATCGGCGCAGGAGCCCTCCGGCTTCCTGCTCCGGCATCGGGTTCATTTGGTATCGGTTGAGTTGGGGATCGACGCCACCACCGAACAGGCGATCTTTCGCGACGGCCTGATCGTGACTACGACCGAGACCTTGAGCGATGTTCAGATCAGCCGTCGTCGCGCCACCCCTGAAGCGCTCAGAAGACTTCACGCGGCCTTTCGGCAGTTTCACATCGGGGAGGAAGGAGGGGCGTGCTATCAGGCGTCGACTCAGTTTGATTTCATCCAAGACACCTTCACTTGGTTCTCTCGTGGTGCGGCGGGACACACCTTCAAGGTGGGTGATCCGTTCACCGAAATCTGCGGCGAGAACGCGACGCGGCTTCTGGCGGAGATTTCTGACTTCCTAGGTTCGGCGACCCCTGAACCGGGCCTCCAGGATGTGGTGATCTCGAACTAGCTCTCAACCCCCTAGGCCGGCGCACTCGGCTACACTCTCCCGACCCATGCGCGAGCCTACCCTCCCCGACCTACGGGCTTTTCTCGACCAGCTGCGGCGCAATGGCGACCTGGCGGTGGTCGAGGCGCCGGTCGATGCCCGTTTGGAGGTCCCTGAGATCCACCGGCGGGCGATCGCGGCGGGTGGGCCGGCGCTCTTGTTCACGAACGTTCGCGGGGCGGATTTTCCGCTGGTCACCAACCTGTTCGGGACTCCGAAGCGGGCCGAGATCGCTTTCGGCAAGCGGCCGTTCGAGCTGATTCGCCGCTTGGTCTCGCTCGCGCAGGAGATCCTTCCTCCCACTCCTGCGAAGCTCTGGGCGGCGCGGGACTTCGCGTTCGAGGCTCTTCGGGTGGGCCTGAAGCGTGGGCACTCCGGGCCGGTCTCCGAGGTGGTGACGAAGAGCCGGGAGGAGGTACGGCTCGATCGGCTGCCCGTGCTCACCACCTGGCCGGAGGACGGCGGGCCGTTCGTCACCCTGCCGCTGGTCTATACCGAGCACCCCGACGGCCACGGCCACAACCTGGGGATGTACCGGCTCCAAGTGCATGACGAGCGGACCACCGGGATGCATTGGCAGATCGGCAAGGGCGGAGGATTCCACTACGCGGTCGCCGAGTCGCGCGGCGAGACGCTACCGGTCACAGTCTTTTTGGGCGGGCCACCCGCGCTGATCCTATCGGCCATTGCGCCGCTGCCTGAAAACGTTCCCGAGCTGATGCTCGCTTCGCTGATCGCCGGGCAGAAGCTTGGGCTGATCGAGGGGGTCGGCCCGCACCCTCTGATCGCCAACGCGGAATTCGCTCTGATCGGCAAGGTGCCGCCTCGCGTCCGCCGCCCGGAAGGGCCGTTCGGCGACCACTACGGCTACTACTCGCTAGAGCACGACTACCCCGTCTTCGAAGTCGAAAAGATCGCTCGGCGGAAAGACGCGATCTACCCCGCGACCGTGGTCGGCAAGCCGCGGCAGGAGGATTTCTTCCTCGGCGATCTCCTCCAGGAGCTGCTCTCTCCCCTCTTCCCGCTGGTCATGCCGGGCGTGCTCGATCTTTGGTCGTACGGCGAGACCGGCTACCACTCGCTCGCCGGAGCGGTGGTCCGCGAGCGTTACCGCCGCGAGGCGATGGCGAGCGCGTTTCGCATCCTGGGCGAAGGCCAGCTGTCGCTCACCAAGTTCCTGCTGGTAACCGACCAGCCGGTCGATCTCAAAGACTTCCGCGCGACGCTGGTCCATCTGCTCGAACGGACGCGGCCGGAAACCGATCTCTACGTTTTCTCGAACCTGTCGATGGACACGCTCGACTACTCCGGGCCCAAAGTGAACGAAGGGTCGAAAGGCGTCTGGCTGGGTTTAGGCGACCCGGTGCGCGACCTGCCGCGCGAGTTTCAGGCGCCGGAGCTGCCGGTCGGTTGCCCCGAAGTCCACGTCTTCTGCCCCGGCTGCCTGGTAGTCGGCGGCCCGTCGTTCGAGAGCGAGCCGGGGGCTGCGGCTCGCTTCGCCGCGCACCCGGCGTTCGCCGACTGGCCGCTCGTGATCCTTTCCGACGAGCCGAAACGGGCCGCAGCGAGCGCGATGAATTTCCTCTGGACGACCTTCACCCGCTTCGAGCCGGCGGCCGACATCTACGCTGCCTCTACCGACGTCGTCCGGCATCACCTGTCGTACCAACCGCCGATCTTGATCGACGCCCGCACCAAACCCTGGTACCCCAAAGAGCTGTTCGCCGACCCGGCGACCGCCGCCACCGTCACGCGCCGCTGGCGGGAGTATTTCCCCGACGGCAATGTCGAGATGGGCGACTCGGACCGGGGGCATCTCGATCCGGAGTAGGCCGGCCCGCAGCCGGCCCGCAAACTCCGGTATACTTCTCGCTGAATTCGCGACACAATATCCTAGGAGGATCTAGTTGGCGGAACGTGTGCCGTGGAAGGGATTCGAAGGTTTCTTGGACTCCCGCGAGACCGGCCGCGAGATCTGGCGTGCCGACAGGCTTCCTCCGATGCCCGTGACCCGGGCTCCTGTGTCTTTGTACCGCTGCTCGGTCAGGAGGAAAAGACTCGAGGCTGGGCCGCTGAGGGGACCGCGCCAGTGCGCAACTGAATATTGGTAAATCGTCGCAAGCAGGGCGTCCAAAACCAAACTCACGAAAAGGAGAAGCAATGCACAAGAAGAAACTTAGCCTGGCCAGGGAAACCTTGCAGCGCCTGGAGGCCTCTCAGGTGATCCATGGCGCGTTTTCGCTTAGTTGCGTTGTTTCAGATTACTATACCTGTTGGACGGATTGCGATGCTTGCTACGGCTCGACGAATTGGCCAACCTGCGCGGGAAGTAATTGCAACACCTGCCATTCGGGTGGCTGCCAAACGAACCGGTGCGTTTGAGATTGGCCTTTGGGACAGGGAAGGAACACAGATGCGAAAGAAAAAGCTCGCCTTGGCCAGGGAAACCGTGCAGAAGTTGGAGATCACCGATGTGGTCAGTGGAGCCGTTCGCACCGCTGATTCATGTGGCTTTGAATGCACGGTTATCAGTGATGCGCCGACCTGTGCGGCCACACTCTGCGGTGGAAATTGCCACTCGGGTGGTTGCCAGACACAGGTGTGTGTTTGACTTCGCTCGGGGTTTAACCTGGGCGACTCGCTAGAATAGGAGTCGCGAAACCCACCCTACACCCCTCAGGAGGAAGGGTGGGTTCGTATTCGCCAGACCTTAGGGCCCGTGCCCGCACACCGGGCTCAACGTCGACGCCGCTGAGAACGTGCTCGCGCTTCATCCGGGCGACGTAGTGAGGCAGCGACCACATGTCCATCAAGGTCGTGACGCCGAACTCCGCCGAACGCACCAATTTCTGCCGGTCGCGGGAATGGCCGTGGGAATCGATCAGACCGGGCAGGAGCGTCGAGCCGGTGCCGTCGATCTCCGGCAGGTCGTGAGGGGCGTGAACGTTCTGGCCGACTGCCGCGATCTCGCCGTTTCGAACGACGACCGTGGCATGAGGAATCGTCCGAACGCCTTCGAAAACCCGGACGTTGGTGACGGAAAACGAGTCGTTGTGCGCGCGGGCCAAGGGGGCCGCCGTGGCCGGCGGGGCGAGGAACGCGGCGCCGAGGGCCAGGGCGGAAAGAGAGGGGAGCGTGACATTGCGCATGACGGATTCCTTCGGGTATAGCGCTCGCCCGGAAAGCTCAGAAGGCCCCCGCGGCAAGTCATGGGTTTGTGGATGAGGCGCCGGACCCGGCGCCTGGATGAGAGCGATGTACGGAGTCCTCTTGCCAAGGTTGCATGGTGATTTCAGATGGTTTCGTTCGAGCCTTCGCGCGGGTCCAAGAGAGGGGTAGTCTTGGGATACACCTTCGGAGGTCCCTCATGCGTTCCCCTCTGCTCTGCTCGATCGCCCTGCTGCTCGGGCTGACTTCCTTCGCCTTCGCCTTCGCCGACCAGCCCGCGAAAACGCTCCCTCTCGCGCAGAACGGGATCGCCCTACTCGCCCAGCCGCAGGACGACGGCTGGGATGTCCGCTTTCTGCTCGCCCACGTCCTCGACGGCACGCGAATTCGTTACCGCCGGCTCGGCGCAGACGACTGGAAGGAGCTTCTGGCGGCGAACGATCTGGCTGGGCCGCTCGACCTCGGGACGATCGGCACCGGCGAGCAGGTGGTCGAGGTCGAGCTCTTCGATCCGGAAAAGGAAAAGGTGACGGCGGGTCCCTTTCGGCTGTCGTTCGATCCTGAGAAGGAGCGGATCCGGCAAGTCCGGTACCTCCTGGAGCAGGCGGTGCCGAGCGGCTGGGTCGCTTTCAACGAATCCACCGAGGAGCAGATCTACGCCTACTTCGGCACCGTGTGGAGCCGCAAAGAGGCCCTCCGGTCGATCCGCTACTCGCTGGACGATTGCAATCTCGATTCGACGCCAGTGGCGCCGGGCTACTTCCCGATCACCAGCCGGTTCACCTACCTCTGCATGCAGTTGGTCTACGCGGACGGCGTGGTGACCCCGCCGCGAATTTTCTTCCAGCACCGTCCGGCCGCCACGGAGCATCCCCGCCGCCCGCCCGCGCCGGATACCCTGCCGGTTGCACCGGTGCGGCTCGAAAGCGAACGCTCCAACAGCGGCTGGTCGCTGTCTTTCCAGGCTGAGGATGAGGACTCGGTCGCCGAGTATCGCTATCGACTCGAAACCGACTCCGAATGGCGGTCGGGCGGCGAGCTCCCTTGGACGAACCCAGCGACGGGCCGCAGGGCGGGCAATCCGAAGATCGCTCTCGATCCCCTCCGGGTGATGTTCGGACCCCAACGGATCGAAGTCGAGCTCGTCGGCTGGGACGGAGTCGTTTCAAGGCCCTATGCCCTCTGGTTCGATCCCGACGCAGAGGTGCTCTCGATCGCCAAGACCACCTTCGCCGATTCGGATCAGGAATGGGGCATTTTCGGCGACGGGGACGACCAAGATTTCTTCTACTTCGCCGTCTTCGGGGTGCGGGATGCCTTGCGCGAAATCCGCTATTCGGTCGACGACTGCGCCGTCGGAAAAAGGTTTGAGTTTCCCCCCTGGAACGACGTCGCCGATTCGCCCCCGGAACCGGATGTCACCTCGATCCGGCTGCCGAAGGCGACGGCCTTCGTCTGCGTTCAGCTGGTCCTTACGGATGGCACAGTGACCGAGATCCGGAAATTCAACCACGCCACAGAGGAGGAGGAAGAGTTCGTGGCGCCGGGTGAGGAGGGCCCGCCGGTTCACGGGGTCTCCAAAACGCTGCGTCGGCCTTAGACTCACCCCATGGCCAAAACTGAATTGACGCTACGCGGTGGGAATTTGGAACCCAGGTGCGGTCATATATGATCCAGGGTATGCAAGCCTCCGATGCCATCATCGAAGAAGCCCTCAAGCTGCCGGAAGGCGAACGAGCCCGGGTTGCCCTCCGCTTGTCTGAGAGTCTTTCAGGGACGCCCGACATCCGTGCCGAAAAGGCTTGGGCCGGCGAGATCGCGCGGCGGATCGCTCGGTTGCACGAGGGTACGGCCCAGACGGTGACTGCCGACGAGGCGCTTTCGCGGGCTCGCGCCAGACTCGCCGCGCGTCGTGCTTGACCTCCTTGATGCCGCCAGCTTCGAGCTTTCCGATGCGAGCGACTGGTATGAGGGCCGAGCGGAAGGTTTAGGAGGTCGCTTCCTCGACGAAGCGCGGAACGCCTTCTCTTTGATCGAAGAGTATCCGGCACTCGGTGGCCCCTGGCTGTTGGAGGGTGTCCCTCCCGGTGTTCGTCACTTCCCGTTGCAAACGTTCCCCTACTCGATCGTCTACGTCCTGGAGCCGCGAGTCGTGGTGATTGCGGTGGCCAATGCGAGCCAAGAGCCAAAATATTGGATCGATCGTCTCGACGACATCGGCCGCATGTCCTGAGGCACGGTCGACCTGAACCGCCCTCCCCAACGGGGAGGATTACGTTAGCCCAGGGCAACGCCCTGGGTTCTAAGGCGGCCCAAGCCAATCGAGCCCTGAATGGGCGGCAGAGGGCCAAGGAGAAGCTGGAGTAGTCTCCAAAATCGCGGCGCCAGGGCGTAGACTTACCGAGTGACCAAGACCGAATTGGCGCTGCAGGCGCTCGCTCTACCCATCGAAGAACAACTCGACCTGGCACAGGAGATCTGGGAGAACGTATCCCCTCCCCCGGATTTGCGTTTGTCGGATGACCTGCGTGATCTCCTCGAGGAAAGGCGGGCAGAGGCTCTTGCGCATCCGGAAGATGCGGTTCCGTGGGAGGAGGTCCGAGCAAGGCTCCTCGGCCATCCGGCGCGTAAGGAAGGCCACCGCCTGATCGTTGAACCGAAGCCCCGGCCGTCGCTGCTCGAGCTCTTGGCGACCTGGGAGCCACTCGATGAGGAGTTCCCGGAGCTCGATGGCCTCAATGACCAAAACTGAATTGACGCTGCAAGCCGAACCTTCCGCTGAAACCAGGGCGGAATGGCTCGCCGAATTCGAGGCGGCAGCTCGAAGACCGCTTGCGACCCGCCTGCGCTACGCTTTTATTCACACCTATAAGCCGGTGCTCGACGACGAGCCCTATCGCTCCTTCGAGACGATGGCTGAGTACCGCGCCTGGTGCGCCGAAAACCTACCCGCTTGGCTTGGCTATGGCCCGGCGGTTTGAATACACCCAGGCCGAGGAAATCCGGGACGCTTTTGCGGCCCACGGCGTTCGTTACCTCTTCCTGGGCAAGTCGGGAGCGATCCTTCTCGGCTATCCGGATACCACGCAGGACGCGGACCTGTTTCTTGAGAAGAGCGAGGTGAATGGAGCCGCCGTTACTGCCGCGCTCCGCCAGTTGGGTTTCGAGCTGACGGACGAAAAGGAAGCCGAGATTCGCCGGGGCAAGGATTTCATCCAGCTCAAGAACGGCCCCTTCGACCTCGATCTCATCTTCGCGCCCGACGGAATTGCAGATTTCAATCGCGCATGGTCACGGCGGGTTGTCGTCGAGGGTTTCCCCGTTTGCCATCCGGACGACATCATCGCGAGCAATCGAGAGGTTCTTCCTCGCTTGCGTGCTTTTCGGGATTACTGGCTCGAACGTAAGGAGTAAGAGACGTCGGGTTGCCGCCTTATGGTTCCACGCGCCAGCTCATCACGCGGGTTTCAAAATCATAAAGTACCTCGATTTCGTGCCGCAGCGCGCCGCGCCAAGTTTCAGTGCGCGGCTCGGCGAGCCACTCTCGGACTGCGGGTATTCCATTGGCGCCGAGGGCGGCGCGGACGGTCGCCTTGAGACCACTCGGCACGGGGTAGACGGTAAGCCCCCAACGCTCTCCAAATTCCGCGCTCTGTAGGTTCGGGCTGCCTGAGACGCCGGGGCGGCGGTTTGTGAACCAGGCGGATAGGACCGGCTGTGGATCTATTTCGGACACGCCGGACTTGTCGGGGCGCGTATCGGCCCAGAGATTGGGCACTCCGGAGAACGAGACGGTTAGCGCCTCGAACTGGGAGACTCCCGCGAGCGCCTCACTCAATTGTTCCGCGCCGATCGGGTGGGAGAGATCACGGGCGATCGGCTGGCGGTAGCGGATCGGGATCAGCGGCGGAGCCGGTTCTAACTCTTCCGTCCGCGCCATGCCCTAAAGCCCCATCTCCCTCTCGACCACGGTCATCGACTCCTCCAACGCCCCCAGGAAAGTGTCCATCTGCTCCCGCGAAATCACCAACGGCGGCTCGACGCGGAGGACCCGGGAGTTGATGTAGGTGCCGGAGATCAGGATCTGGCGGGCGAAGAGGTTCTTGGAGACGGCGTAGCCGATCTCGTCGCTTTGGAACTCCATTCCGAGCATCAGCCCGCGGCCTCGGCCGCAGAGCATGACTTTCGGGTGCTGCCCAGCCAGCTCGTTCATCCGGCCTAGCAGGTAGTCGCCTTTCTCGGCTGCCTGGTCGAGTAGGCCCTCTTCGAGCAGGACGTGGATCGTGGCGATCGCGGCGGCGCAGCAAACCGGGTTTCCTCCGAAGGTGGTGGTGTGGAGGAACGGATTTTCAATGTAGCGCTCCCAGGTCTTCGGGGTGCCGACGCAGGCTCCGATCGGCATCACCCCTCCGCCGAAGCCTTTGCCCAGCGCCAGCAGGTCGGGGGTGATGCCGTCGTGCTCGCAGCAGAACATCTTGCCCGTTCGGCCCATGCCGGACTGGACCTCGTCCAGGATCAGCATCGTGCCGTAGCGGTCGCACAGCTCGCGCGCTCCGGGGAGGAAGCCGGGCGGGGCGACGTTGATCCCCCCTTCGCCCTGGATCGGTTCGATCACCACGCCCGCGATCCGGTCGCCCGAGAAATCGCACGTCTTCATGAACTGGGCGAGCGCGTCGAGGTCGCCGAACGGCACGTGCGACCAGTGGAGCAGCGGCAGGAACGGCTCGCGGAACACGGCTTTCGAGGTGCCGCCGAGGCTGCCGAGACTCTTGCCGTGGAATCCTCCGACCATGCCGACGAAATGCTTTCGGCCGGTGGTGAGCATCGCCATCTTCAAGCACCCTTCGATCGACTCGGTGCCGGAGTTGGTGAAGAAGGCGTATTGCAGATCGCCCGGCGTGATCTGGGAGACCAGGTGCGCGAGGTAGGTGCGCAGCGGGTCGATCAGCTCTTGCGAGTGGATCGCCTGGCGATCGAGCTGATCGCGCACGGCCTTCAAGACCTTCGGGTGCCGGTGGCCGACGACGTAGATGCCGAATCCGCCCAGGCAGTCGATGAACTCCTTGCCGTTGATGTCGCGGAAGACCGCCCCCTCGTCGTCCCATTCGACCGCCGTGTAATCGGTCGAGACCGACTTCCTGTACTGGAGGAACCCCGGGTTCACGTGGTCGGTCCAGTACTGCACCGATTCGCGGATCACCCGCGCGCGTTCGTCCGCGTCGAGCGTCTTCTTCGAGATCAGGTCCAGAACGTCGGCGGAGGTGTCGAGTGCGGCTTTGAGGTCTTGCGCCATTATCGAAAGTCGGGCTCCCTGGGAAGTTGAGGAGCGGCGACTCTACCAGCGATCCCGCGGTGCCTCAGGGGTGCGCTTTTCCAGCTCTAGGGCGCCGCGGCGGTCGGCTGGGCCTGGGCGGTGAATGCTCCGGGGCGTCGCGGGGTCAAAGACGGCCTGGCGCCCTGGGCCTTCGGTCTTCGCTTGATACATCGCCGAGTCGGCGTCCCGCAGCAGATCCTCCGGGCGGTCGTACGCGGGCGACGAGAGCGTGATGCCAATGCTCACGGAGAGTCTCACCTCTTGCCCATCGAGGTCGAAGGGAGCCTCGAAAACATGGTGGATGCGCAGCGCGAGCTTGCTGGCCTGGCCTTTCTCTTCGAGGTAATCGAGGAGCATGGCGAATTCGTCGCCTCCCATCCGGGCCACCGTATCGACCGGCCGGAGGCAGCGGTTCAGGCGTTCCGCGATTTTCCGGAGCAGCTCGTCTCCCGCCATGTGCCCCAGGTTGTCGTTGACCCGTTTGAACAGGTCGATGTCGACGAACAAGACGGCGAACAGGGCGTCCTCTCGCCGCTGGAACCGCTTCAACGCCATGCCCAAACGGTCGAGGAAGAGGATACGGTTGGGCAGACCGGTGAGCGGATCGTGGAGGGTGCTGTGGACCAGTCGATCGCGCGCCCCCGCAGCTTCAATGGCGATCGCGGCGATATCGGCCGCCGTCTCGATCAGGTGGATTTCGGCTTCGGTGGGAGAGCGGGGTTTGGGGTAATACATCGCCAAGGTCCCCAACACCGCACCGGCCGACGAGACGATCGGTTGCGACCAGCAGGCGCGCAGACCGTGGGCGGCGGCCAGCTCCCGGTAGTCCGCCCACAACGGGTCCCGTTGGATGTCGGTGACCACCACCCTCGTTCCTCGGAAGGCGGCGGTGCCGCAGGAGCCGACGCTCGGTCCGATCCGGACGCCGTCGATGGCGCGACTGAAACTCTGCGGCAGGTGGGGCGCCGCCGCGGTGGCCAGTTGAGCTCCCTCTCGGTCCAGCAGGAGAATCGAACCGAACATCCCAGTCCCCGGATCCTCGATCGCCAGAGCGAGCTGGTTCAGGGTTTCCGCCAGCGGCGCGCCGCGAGCGATCCGTCGCAGCACGTCGTTTTGCCGTTCCAGCCGTTCTTTGCTCACCCGCACCTGTTCCAGGCTCTGGCGCATGAGCCCTATATTAACGCATAGCCACCTTTATTCGGAAATACCTAAAACAAAAGCCCGGCGGACGTGAAGCCGCCGGGCCTTTGGGCTGGAGCTCGAAGCGTTCGAGAATCCCTAGAACTGGACCTTCATGAACGCCTTGACCCGCTGCTGCGAGAAGTCGCGCTTTTCGAGGCTGTTCCAGCCGCCGGAACGGCCGGCGAAGCCGAGCGAACCGACCGGCACGTTGTGATCCTTGGAGATCTGCTCGGTCGCGACCTGCGGGACGAAACCGCCGCCGAAGTCCGGATCGAACGTGCCCTGGTTGTACTGGTATTCGAAACCGATCTCGGCGCCGGCCAGGATGTAGCGCGCCTTGAGCGAGATCTTGTTCTGGGTGTGATCGCCCGAGGCCAGCTCGTGCAGCTGATAAGCCTGGAACGCCGTGTTGCCGTCTTCGAGCGTCGTGTCGTAACGCTCCAGGGTGAGTGAGGCGTACAGGTCGTCGGTCAGCTGGTAGCCGGCTCCTATCTGGAGCAGCTTGTAGGAGAGGTCGCGGTCGTCGTCAGACAGGCTGTCGAACGGCTTCCACTGGTAGCCGATGACGCCGTTGACCGTGATCACCGGCGGGTTGCCATAGATGTCGGCCGTCGAGTTGCCCGCCGAGTAGAACCGCTTGTTGTCGGCGCACGCCTGGCCGCCGCCCGGGCAGGAACCCGCCTGGTAGGGGAGGAAGCGCGCGTCGTTCAGGCGCTTGTCGGTCTCGTCGATGAGCTTGATTTTGCCGAAGACATCGACGCCCTTGCCGATGTCCCACAGGTACTTGGCGCGGATCACGCCGATCTGGGTCTTCTTGTCCTGGAAGGGTGAGTAAGCGCTGCGGAAATTGTGGCCGACTCCCGTGTCCAGCTCGTTGACCGGATAGGCCGTCGACGTGACGTTGCGGCTCGCATCGCCGAACGCCTGCCAGTTGGTGCTGTAGTCGATCACCGTGATCTCGGCCGCCAGATCGAGCCCGCCAAGGCTCCAGGTCGGAGCGACCGTGATGCCCTTCCAGCCGATCACCGTCTCGGCCGCCGGCTCGTCGAAATCGGTGAGCTGGTTGTCGACGTTGATCGTCGCCACCTGCTGCATGTTGCCGCTCCAGCCGCCGAGGCCGATCCGCGTCGGGGCGCTCGGAAACACGCCGAACGCGGAATTGTCCGGTCCGGGGAACGCATACGTCGCGTCGTGACCTTCGGTGAGCAGAACGTCGGACTCGCGGCGCGCGGCCATCAGCGCCACGTATTCGGCGCCGATGTCGAATGCCTGGATGTTGACCGAGAGGCCGTTTTCGAACGGATCGTTGAAGTCGACGCCGAACTTCCACGATTTGTCTTCATGCCTGCCGACGGGGACCGCCGAAAAGCCCGCGAGGCCGAAGGAGCGGGCCGGGACGAGATCTTCGCCCGAGTCGGCGCGGGACCCATACATCGAGCCCGCAATGTCCAACTTCGAGCTCGGGTGGAAGCCGAACCTGCCGCCGATCACGGTATCGCGGAACCGGGTGCGGAGGTCCCGTCCTTCGTCGAAGTTGCGGTCGGTCGCTTCGACCTCCAGATTGTTGACATGGCTCGCGATCAAGCCGAAATCGAACTTCGAGCTGGGCGCGAGCTTTGCCTGGAAGCCGTAGACCGCGTCCGCGGCGTAGAGCTTGCCCGTGGTGAAATTCGATCCGGAAAAACGGCGAGGCAGCGAGATGCGGGCCGCGTCCCAGGTAAATCTTCGGTCGGCGGCCGAGCCCTGCAACAGCAATCCCGAGGCGCTGTCGCGATCGATATAGCGGAAACGGCCGATCACGAACGGATCGAACTGCCCGAAGTCGTTCGAGCCGAGCGTCGCCGAGTCGATCCGCCGAACCGCAGGCGTGAGTGTGAGCGATAGGCCGCGCAGCCTGACGGATGAGTCGAAGCGCGAATCGCAGCCGGCGCCGGCGCAGCTTCGGGCCGGCGGATCGTCGAGCGTCGGACCGTGCTCGCCAAAGCCGCCGGAGTGGGTCCAGTAGTTCTGGGCGAAGCGGCCTTCCAGACGCCCCTTGACCTCGACCTTCTTGGACAGGCGGGCGGAGAGCAGCAGCTCGATCTCCGTGCCCTGGCCTTTGTCGCCGTTCTCGGCCCAGAGTCCCTTGGTGTAGATCGTGCCGCCGATCGTCGGTCCGTTCAGCTGGGCCGACGCAGTGTCGGCGGCCATCGCGAGTGCGAACAGCACCCCTCCGTGCGCAAAGCGATTCATGCGCTCGCGGTCAGGCGGTCCGGAGCCGTGTCTCGGTCTGTGCGTCGAAGACGTGAAGGCCCGCCAGGTAGATTTCGAGGTCGAGCGTGTCGCCTACCTGAGGCGCGTGGTGCGGCTCGGTCTTGGCGACTAGCAGGTCGTCGCCGATCCGACCGTGGATGATCACCTCGTGGCCGAGCGGCTCGACGAACTCGATCACAGCCCGGATCGCCACCACCGGACCCTGCTGTCGCCGGCCGCTCTGCCCCTGATCACCGCCCGCTTCTCGGATGTTTTCGGGCCGGATGCCGAGCACCACTTTGCTCCCATCTTTGCGGGATGCGGCGCCGCGTGGCGCTTCCGGCACCGGCAGCTCGAAGCCCGAGGTCTTGAGCGTCGCGCCGTTGTCGAAGATCGTGCCCGAGAGGAAGTTCATCGGCGGCGTGCCGATGAAGCTCGCGACAAACAGGTTGGTCGGCTGCTCGTAGACCTCCAGCGGCGTCCCCACCTGCTGCAACTTGCCATCCTTCATGATGGCGATCCGATGGCCCATGGTCATCGCTTCGACTTGATCGTGGGTGACGTAGACCGTAGTGGTCTGGAGATTCCTCTGGAGCTTCGAGATCTCGGCGCGCATCTGGACCCGGAGCTTGGCGTCGAGGTTCGACAGCGGCTCGTCGAACAGGAAGACCGAGGGCTTGCGGACGATCGCCCGGCCGAGCGCCACGCGCTGGCGCTGGCCGCCGGAGAGTTGCTTCGGCTTCCGGTCGAGCAACTGGGTGATGCCGAGGGTGTTGGCCGCCTCGGAGACCAGTTTGTCCATTTCCGGCTTCGGCGTCTTGCGGATCTTGAGCCCGAACTCCAGGTTCTCCTTGACCGTCATGTGAGGGTAGAGCGCGTAGCTCTGGAAGACCATCGCGATGTCGCGATCTTTGGGCGGCAGCTCGTTGACCCGCCGGTCGCCGATCCGGATTTCGCCGTCGGTGACCTCTTCGAGACCCGCGATCATGCGCAGAGCCGTCGACTTTCCACAGCCCGAAGGGCCGACCAGCACCATGAATTCCTTGTCGTGGATGTCGAGGTCGAAGCTCTCGATCACCGTCACCGGTCCATACGCCTTCTTGACTTTGTCGAAGACGACTTCCGCCATGTTCCGCTAACCTCCGGTGGGCAAGAGGGTGAGAATCCGAGCCTTCCTTGTAGCAGATTCGGCGAACGAGGAACCACCCGCGCGGTCGGGGCATTTCCAGGTCGGGCTATTCGCTTGGGGTGATGGCCGAGATCTCAGCCGCGATCCGGCCGGCGTTCCTGATGCAATCGGGAACCGAGACGCCGCCCAGGAAGTTGCCGGCCAGCCGCAGGCCAGGCAGCTCGCGCTCGATCTCCTCGGCCAAAGCGACGAACCGGCCGTGGCCCACTTCGTACTGCGGGATCGCCCGTGGCCAACGCCGAACGATCGCCAACTTGGGCCGACTGTATAATCCGAGCGCTCTCCCCAGGTCTTTCTGAACCAGGCCGAGCAGGCGGTCGTCGCTCCAGATCGCGGGGTCGACGATCTCCGGGTCGGTCCGGCCCCCCAGGAACGCGGAGAGGGCGACGTGTCCCGCGGGAGCGCGGTCGGGGAAGATCGTCGAGGGGAACAGGCAGCCGAGCAGCCGCAGGCTCTCTCGCCGGGGGGCGAGGAAGCCGAAGCCGTCGAGCGGATGAACGATCTGCTCGCGGGCCACCCCCAAGGCGACGACCGCGACAGGGGCGTAGGGGATTTCGGTGAATGTCCGGCTCTTGCCCTCGGTCGCTTCCTCCAGCAGCCGCGCCGCCACGTCGGCGGGGACCGCGAGCACTACCCGTCGGGCGCCAATCGGCCCATCGCTCGTCTCGACCCGGAAGCCCTCCCCGCTACGAACCACCGACATTGCGGAAACGTCCGTCCGCAAGTCGCCGATCTCCTGGGCCAAGCGCCGCGGCAGGGTCTCCAAACCGTCCCGGAAGGAGAACATCGCCCCGCCGGGCGACGGGCCTTTCCGTTGGGCGAGAGCGCCGCGGATCAGGCTGCCGTGCTCAGTCTCGAGAGCGAAGATCTTCGGCACCGCCCAGCGCACCGCGAGCCGCTCGGGATCTCCGGCATAGATGCCCGAGACGAACGGCCCCACGGCATAATCGAGCAGCTCGTCCCCCAGCCGGCGGCGGACGAAAGCGGCGACCGTCTCGTCGGGCGCGGCCGCGATCTCAGCTGCCGAACGGCGGCGAATCCAGGGCTCGCGGAGCAGTCGGAGCTTCCCGCCGAGCGAAAACAGACGGGTGAGCAGGAGCCCCGGCGGACCGCCCGGGAGCGGTTCCAGGTGATCGCCCTTCCATAAATAGCGGCGTTTGGCGGCGGGGGAGGCGACGATTTTCTCGCGATTCGCCTCGTCATCGAGGCCGGCGTCGCGAAGCAGCTTGGAGACCGCGGGGTGATTATCGAGCACCGTGTTCGGTCCCAGCTCGAAGCGGAAACCGGCCTCGGAATGGGTTTCGATCGCGCCGCCGACGCGCCCGCTCGCCTCGATCACCTCGACGGAAAGGCCGGCCCGTCTCAGGCGGAACGCCGCGGTCAGGCCGGAGATACCGGCGCCAATGACCAAGACGTCCAACGCTTCGGCCGATTCGGGCATCGCGGAGGCCGGTCAGGTCCCGGTTGGCGGTCCGTCGATCACCTGGCGGACGGCGCGAGCGAGAACTCCGGCGGAGAAAGGTTTCTGCAGGCAGAGCGGCCCCTCTCTTCGGGCCGACACGGTGCCGCTACGGTAGCCCGACATGTAGAGGACCCGCAACTCCGGTCGGTCCGCCAAAAGGAGGGCCGCGATCTCGATTCCCTTAAGGCCGGGCATGGTCAGATCGGTCAGCAGCAGGTCGATCGGCTCGGTCGAGCCGGCCGCGATCTCGATGGCCTCCGCCCCCGAGGCCGCGACGAGCACGCGATAGCCGCGGCCTTCGAGGATTCGGCGCAGGACATCGCGGACCTTGTCTTCGTCTTCGACCAGCAGGATCGTCTCGTCGCCGGGTTCCAAGGGCTCTTCCGGAGCCACCGCCGGCTCGATCTCGGGATCGAGATGGGCGGGAAGATAGAGGCTGAACCGGGCGCCTTCTCCCGGGGCGCTGTCGACGAAAATGAAGCCGCCGCTCTGCTGGACGAAACCATAGCTGGTCGCCAGCCCCAAGCCGGTCCCCTCTCCGACCTCGCGCGTGCTGAAGAACGGCTCGAAGATTCTTCCTTGCGTTTCGGCATCCATGCCGATTCCGGTATCGGAAATGGCGACCAGCGCCCAGACGCCCGGCGGAACGTCGTGCTCGGCAGGCGCTTCGTGGGCGACGGTCACCGGTTCGGTCCGCAGGGTGAGCACGCCGCCTTCGGGCATGGCGTGGCGGGCGTTGACCGCGAGGTTCACCAGAACGTGTTCCAAGCGGTTCGGATCGAGACGGACCGCGGGCAGATCGGGGTGGAGAGAGGTGCGGACCTCCACGTCGTTGCCCAGCAGCCGATGGACCATGCGCAGGAGGCCGGTGATCGATTCGTTCAGATCGACCACCCGCTGTTCCACCGCTTGGCGCCGGGCAAATGCCAAAAGCTGGCGGGTGAGCGCGGCGGCCTTTTCGCTCGCCTCGCGCAGCCCGACCAAGTTTTGTTGCAGGAAGTCGTCGTCCCGGTAGATCTCCGTCAGGATGTCGGTGTAGCCAAAGATCGCGAGCAGGCAGTTGTTGAAGTCGTGGGCGACGCCGGCCGAAAGCCGGCCGATCGCCTCCATCTTCTCCGCGAGCAGGAGCTGGCGTTGAAGGCGGTCCTTCTCCTCCTCGTCGCGCTTGCGCCGGTCGATGTCGCGAATCGCGACCACGGTAGCGGCTTCCCCCTGGAAAAGGATCCGTTTGCCCGCGATTTCGAGATTCACCGCCGAGCCGTCCCGGCGGCGGCCGATCGTTTCGCGCGGCTCGCTCGACAGCGGAGTCTCGGTCAAATCGCCGAGCTCGATCAGCTCGGCGAGTGCCTGTCCCTGCAGCTCGAGGGCGGGAACGCCGAAGATCGCGGTCATCGCGCCGTTGACCGCCAAGACGGTTCCATCGCGAACGATCGCGATCCCTTCGAGGGTCGCTTCGAACAGCGCGCGGAAGCGCTGCTCGCTCTGCCGGATTTCCTGTTCGATCGCGCGCCGCTGCTCGATTTCGAGTTGAGCCCGCTCGTACAGGCGAATGTTTTCGAGCATCGGCGCGACCTGATTCGCGACCGTCGACAAAAGCTGAATGTCGCTTGCGGGATAGAAGTCGTCAGGATCGCGCCGACCCATCAGCCAGACGCCGAGGGTCTGCTCCTTGACTTCGAGCGGAAGAGCCAACCGTACCCAGGAGCGGGTTCGCCCGTCCTGTGCCGACGAGGGCCGTAGATAACGTCGTCCGCGGGCGAGCCAGGCGCCGATCTCCAGCCGGTCGGGTGTCGGTTCGCCGCTTGGGAGGCCCTGAGAATAGAGCGCTTCCACCCCTTCTTCGGCGAACAGGTAGAGCGCCGATTGGCGAACCAACAAGGTGGGCAAGATCTCCTCGACCAGCGTCGTTCCGAGCACCGATCGATCGAACGCCCGCGGAATCTTCTCGGCGACCAGGCCGACCACCTCTTCGTGATTATGCCGAATGCCGAAGACGTGGCGGTCGACCAGAGTCTGGAAACGGTCGTGCAGACTGGGAGCGAAAACCACTAAGACGAGTGCGGTCGCAAGAAGGGTGGCAAGGGTGCGCGGTTGGCCGGCGAGGCTGCGCGAACCGGCCATCAGCAGGAGACTGACGGCCAGGGTGAGGTACAGAGCCCAAAAGCTGTAGGCGCCGATCAGCCGATTGGCGCGGAACTCCATCGCTCCCAGGGTATGTTTGTAAATCGCATAGATATAGCTCGCCGACGGAATCGGTGCCGCGACCAAAGAGATCGTGATCGCCCAGGGTAGCGAGTGGCTGATGTCGGAGGCGGACATGCCCAGCCGGCTGCTGAAGAGGGGCAGCAGGGCGAAGAACCCGGCGATCGGCGCAAAACCCAGAGTCACGCCGAACAACATGATGCGGGTTGCCTGGCGCACCGCGGGCGGCCCGGGGAGAAAAAGGCGGGCGACGAGAAAAGCGAACGAAAGGACCAGGCCGCCGAGAAAGGAGAGCCGGAAGAAAACCGGAAAATCCTCGAGAAGGTGGGCGGTGTCGAGTCCGGCCAAGACCAGGGAAATGGCGTACAGCGGAGCGAGCACCCAGCCTCCCCGTCGACCGAACAGCGGGCTGGGCAGGAGGGTATGAAGGTGGGCGGCCAGAGGCAGGAAGAGCCAAACCACGAAATGGAACACGACCGAGGAGCCTGCGGTGTGGCGTGCCGAGGCGATTCCCGAGGAGAGCAAGATCGCGGTCACATAGGCGAACAAGACGAGCGCCAGCCATCGCTCGTCTCGAGGACGCAGAAAAAGGACGACAGCGGTACCGAAGAGCCAGAAAATCTGCGGCAGAAGGGAGAGAAGCGCGGACTCCTCGAGGAGCGCCTGGGGGCCGTCCTTCCAGTGGGAAGGGATCTTGAACGTCTCGCCGTGACGTAAGACCGTGAGCGTCGTGGCGCCATCGACCGAATACCCCTTGAAGATGTCGAGGCTGCGGTCCGCGAGAAAGCGCTCGCGGTCGATGCCGCCGATGGCAAGGATCTGATCCTCGGCGCGAAGACAAACTTGAGTCTTCGGGCAGCTCGGTGCCTGGGTTACCGTCCAGTCGGCTCTCATCTCGAAGCCGAAGCCTGGGTAGTAGGCGATGTAGGAGTAATAGAGGGTCGGAGCGAGAACCAGCAGCGATATGCTGATCCACACCAGGTCGACGATTCGGCGGGTTTGCGCCGTTCTTGGGGTCACCTCGGCTCCGGGATTCCCTGGAGCCTGTCGCCGCTACCGAGCGAAAGCAGGTGCTCGAGCGGGCGCACCAGCCGGTTGACCATCCGATCGAGAGGCGCGTGCGAGATCACTTCCAGGGCTTGTACCTGTCGACGTGACTCGGTGGAAAAATGGTCCATCTGGAGCGCACAGTAGCTCACGGCTCCCGATTTGAAAAGAAGTTTTTGCGCGGAGGCTAGCGATTCCGGGTCTCCCACCCCTTGGGCGAGGCGGGCGAACTCGTTCCGCTCAGGGTACGTGGCGGTCATGGCGTAGAGCAGGGCCAGGTTGTTGCGTGGCCGGCTCCAGTCGGCGCTCGCCGGCGTGTTGAGCGAATCGGCGAGATCGTCGCTCACTTGAATGAAACGGCCGAGACTTCGTCCGAGGCGCTCGAATCCGGCGATCGTGGAGCTCGAGGCTCCGGCCAGCAGACCGCCCAGAGCGAAGGCGGCGGCGAACAGCGGCGGGGACTTTGCCTCGACTCTCCGCCAGTAATCTTCCTCCGTTGTCGATTCGACGGTGTCCAATTCTTGGCCATGAGCCGTCGCGAGAAACGCGCAGGAAAGCTGAGCTTGAAGCGCCGAGTATCGAGGCGATTCGATCGCGGTATTCTCGATCAGTCGATGGGCCGCGGCTTGGAAAGCCGAGGCCAGATTCGCGGCCCGGCCGACTCCTAGAAAGTGAAAGTCGCCCTTCGGGTCGTTGTCGAGCAGGTCGTCGATCAGATGGATGGCGGTCAAGGCGCAGAGAATCGCCGCCGCGCCAGGCAACGCCTGCTCTTCCGTACCGCCCGAAGCCAGGCATGCGGCAACGGGGTATTCCCATACCGAGATTTCGTCGCAATGTTTGGCCCGACTGATGAGATCGAGCATCTCGGGCCAGCGGTTGACCTCGGGCAGGTGAGCGACCAGCGCTTTCAAACGTTCAAAACGCTGGTTTATAGAGCGACCGCGAACTTCGACTTGCATCTAGGTAAATTTCTCGAACCTCTAAAAACCTTGCGCGAATCGGGTAGGCGAAACGACGGGTTCGTCGCTTCGCCTACTCGGGATATTTTAGGAAAGCTCGGAAGCAGCCTGGGCCGACGAAGTCCATTCGGGCCAGCCGTCCGGATCGGGTTTACCTGCCGCTCCGAACACTTGCGATGGATCTTCAACCTTAGAGATGGCGCGAAGCCTGATCAAAAGGGGGTCGGCATCGCACACGCCATGCAGAGATCGGTTAAAACTTTCGATGGACATCAATTACTCCCTCCGACTACAAGTTAGTTGTAAAATCTTGATCGCGGCCCACGCAGATCCCCCGAATCGAGCGAGTCTCGATGTAAGAAAGATCTTTGTGAGACGGAAAAACCGCGACCAAGCGACCGTATACCGGTGCTGGAGTGCGACGATCTCCCTAAAGAGGGACACGTTTGTTCAAAAAAATTCAGGAGGCGGGTGGAATGTGCAAACTCTCGTCGGCCGCGAGGTCTCGGCCCGTGCGGGGGTATGAAAAAAAGTGACCTTGGCCGAAATCGATTCCCAGTCTGCGAATCTCTTCGGCTTCTGCCGCGGTCTCTACCGCTTCCATCACCGTTTTGGCGCCGGTTCGCGCGGCCATCTCGGCGGTCGAACGGACCAAGGCTTGTTTAAATGGATCTTGTTCGACTCCGCGACAGAAGGCGGACGAAATCTTAAGGAACTCCGGGCGGAGATCTAGAAACAAATTTAAATTTGATGATCCTTCGCCAAAATCATCCAAAGCGATTCTTAATCCAAGATCGCGCAACTTCGCGAGGGTCGCGGCGAAGGCGCGCGGATTCAAGATCGTGTGTTGCTCGGTGAGCTCCAGAATCACCCGCTGGTGATCGACCTCCGCCGTGCGCAGCGCTTCGACCAGCCGGGGGGTGAACTCGGGGTGGGTGAGAGATCGCGGCTGGACGTTCAAAAATGCGGTCAAGCGTCCCGGCAGGTGGCGAAATTCGGCGAGCGCGGCACGGATACAAAGTAAATCGACCTCGAACGCCAACTCTTTCTTTGCCGCATAAGCGAACAATAGAGCCGGCATGCCGAGCAGAGAACCCGCCGGGCCGCGGGCGAGACCTTCGACGCCGAAAACCTCGAACGGCGGGCCGCCGTCGAACAGCGGAACCACGGGCTGAAGCAGAGCGTGCAGCGGACCCGCCGACAGGAAGCTTTCGAGCAGCGGAACTTTCTCGACCGTCGGCGCCTGCGGCGGACTCTTCGGCGTTTCCGGATCAGCTGAAGCCGCCGCTTGCCGCGCCTGCTCGGCGAGCAGCAGGCGGCGCAGCTCGCCCAAACCGCCCGGTTTATCGAGGACGGCCGCGACCCCCATCAGATGGCAGATCGAACGGACGCTCTCGTCCAAGAAACCCGAGAGGACGTAAAGCGCGGTGTCCGGGAAGTGCGTGGCGACGAAGCGGATCAGCCGTACCCCTTCGAGCCCGCCGAGCGGCGACACCGAAAGATCGGTAACCACGGCGTCGAAGGGATACTGGCTGAGCAACGCCTCCGCCGCCTCGATTTCCAGGCAGGTGGTCAGGGCAACGTCGGGCGCTCGTAACGCGAGCGCGAGCATGTCGACCACCATCGACTCGTCATCGAGCACCAAGACTCTAAACATTGGGTGAGCAGTATAAGCGTCGACAGCTTGGGAGCCAAGAAACGAGGACGGGGAACCGCCTCGTTGTCCTCTCACGGTGGCATCCGTGGGTCCGAAGCGCCGGGCCAGATTATCGCGATCGCGCCCGACGATCGCGAGTGAAGCTTGATTCTAAGGACCTTACCGCCCTCGCGCGTCTTCTGGCACCTGAGTTGCTCTGATGAGGAATCGAACATCGATCGCCCCCCTATTTCGGGGCGCTGGAGGATTTCGCACCATGTCGAAGCACATCACCCTCGCCCTCGCCCTGCTCGGCTCCGCGCTGGTCGCGGCCAACGCCCAAGCTCAAGTCCCGAGCGGGCCGATCGAACAATCCGTGCGCCTTCGTCTCGGCAGTTTCCGGCCCGAAGGAAACTCGCAGTACTGGCACGACAAGGCGGTTCAATTCAACGGCAAAGCCTCCGATCTGGAGGATGCGGTCGGCGGCATCGATTACCAGCTGGCGCTCAACCCCCATTTCGCGCTGCTGTTTTCGGGCTCCTCGTACCAGGGGAAGACCGACCCGTCCTATCGGAACTTTGTCGATTCACGGGGCGGCGAGGTCTCGCACACCGCGACGCTCGACATCGCCTCGCTCACCGCCGGCCTGGTGTTTCATCTGGCCGGGCCGAACGCTCCGATCCGTCCGTACCTGGGCGGCGGAGGGGGCGTCTACGCCTACCGATTGGAAGAGGACGGACGGTTCATAGACTTTACGCCGCCGCCTCCGACCGTCTTCCGCGCCGATTCGGTCGCCGAGGGCAATTCCTTCGGCTATTACTGGCTGGCCGGTTTTGAAGTGCCGGTCGGTCGCAGCTGGGGCTTTTTCGCCGAGGGGCGCTGGCACCAAGTCGACGACGAGCTGGGCGACGACTTCGCCGGCTTCGGCAAGATCGACTTGTCCGGCCGTGACGTCTCGGCGGGCATCTCCTACCGGTTCTGATCGTTCCCAAGGTCCGCCCGCGTGGCCCCGCGCGGGCGGACCTGTTACGCTTCCCGCCGTTCGATGCCCTCCACTCTTCGCACCCCCACGCCGGAAGCCGGTACGCCCAGTCGTTGGCGTAAGAAGCGCCTGCTATGGATCGGATTGGGGTTGTTGGTGGTCGTGCTGCTCGCGTTCCTGCCGTTCTGGCAGATCGTCGGCCGGTTCGGGGACATGATTTTCCGCCAGCCCTCGCGGCTCTACGCGCGGATCGATCGGGTGCAAAAAGGCGGTCTGTGCAGCATGGATCGGGTGGTCGCCGAGTTGCGCGCCTCGGGCTACCGTTCGGTCGGCGGAGAGGGCCCGCTCCTCTCGGGGCGCTATCGCCGAGCGGGGGATCGGCTCGAAGCTCACCTGCGCTATTTCCCGACCCCCGAAGGCGAGCGCGGCGGAGCGCGGTTCGATCTGCGCACCGCCCAGTCGCGCGTGGTCTCGATCACCCGCGACGGCCGGCCGGTCGACGAGATGATCCTCGAACCGCCGTTGGTCGCGTCGTACTACGGACCGAAGCTCGAAGAGCGCCGGCCGCTCCGCCTGGAGCAGGTGCCCCAGGATCTGGTGAACGCGGTGCTCGCGGCGGAGGACGACAGTTTCTTCGAGCACTCGGGGATCTCGGTGCGCGGCGTCGCCCGGGCGGTTTTGGTCAACCTTCGCGGTCACGGCATCCGCCAAGGCGGCAGCACGCTTACTCAGCAGCTGGTCAAGAACATCTTTCTCACCCAGAAGCGTTCGCTGGGGAGAAAGGCGCAAGAGGCGATCCTCGCGGTGCTGATGGAGGTGCGGTACGACAAGAAGGAGATCCTGGAGTCGTACCTGAACGAGATCTACCTCGGATCGAGCGGCGGCGTCTCGGTGCTCGGCGTAGGAGCCGCGGCGCGCGCTTTTTTCGGCAAGGACGCGCGGGATCTCGATCTCGCCGAGGCGGCGACTCTCGCCGGGATGATTCAGTCTCCCGCCCCCTATTCGCCGGTCGCCCATCCGGAGCGGTGCAAACAGCGCCGCGACTGGGTTTTGGCTCGGCTGGAAGAGCTGGGCCTCGCCGAGCCGGACCGCGTGGCGCGGGCCCTGGCGACGCCGGTCCTCGCCGAGCCGGAGGCCCCGACCCGCCGCCGCGCGCCCTACTTCAGCGACGCGATGACCCACGAGGTGGAACGCCGTTTCCGCATCGCCGATCTTGCCGATGCCGGCTTTGCCCTCTATTCGAGCCTCGATCTCACCGATCAGCGCGCGGCGCAGGCGGCGGTCGAGAGCGGCCTCGCCGACCTTGAAAAGAAGGGACCGCAGGGCGACAGCAAGGGTCCGCTGGAGTCCGCCCTGGTCTCGGTCGATCCGGCGACCGGCGGCCTGCTCGCCTACGTCGGGGGACGAAGCTATACCCGCAGCCAGTTCGATCGGGCGAGCCAGGCGAAGCGCCAGCCCGGCAGCGCGTTCAAGCCAATCGTCTACGCCCAACTGTTCGAATCGGGAAAGGGAACGCCGGCGTCGTTCGTCGAGGATTCGCCGCTCACGATCGACATGGCCGGCAAGCCCTGGAGTCCGAAAAACGACGACGGTAGCTTTCACGGCTGGGTCACCGTCCGCCGGGCGCTGGAGCACAGCTACAACCCGGCGACGACGCGCATCGCCCTCCAGGTCGGCATGGACCATGTGGTGACGCTTGCCCACAAGATGGGGGTCGAAGCGGAGATGGACCCGTTCCCCGCGGTGGCGCTCGGCGCCACGTCCGTTTCGCCGATCGAGCTGTTGCGGGTCTATGCGACGCTCGCCGCGGGCGGCGTCCGTCCGGAGGTCCATGGCATCGACGCGGTGTTCGACCGCTTCGGCAAGCCGGTCGAGGGCGAGGTCCTGCCGGCGCCCGAGCGGGTCCTTTCGCCGCAGTCGGCGTATCTGGTGACCACTCTGCTTCAAGGCGTGATCGATCGAGGAACCGGCTTTGGGATTCGGGCCCAGGGAATCGAAGGGGCGCTCGCCGGGAAAACCGGCACCACGAACGACCGGCGCGACGCCTGGTTCGGCGGCTATTCGGTCAACCGCGCGACGGTCGTCTGGGTCGGGTTCGACGACAACTCTCCCACCCGCCTGTCGGGCGCCCGCGGCGCCCTGCCGATTTGGGCGCGATTCACCTCGCAGGTCCGCTCTCCGGCGGGATTCCCGCCGTTCAAGCAGCCTCCCGGCCTGCGGACGGCGATGATCGATCCGACCACCGGCGCGCTCGCCACCGAGTATTGTCCGGCGGTGATCACCGAGGTCTTCCCCGAAGGGAAGGTCCCTTCCCAGCTGTGCGATCGCCACACCGGATTTGACTCCACGAGCGGCTACGACGAGGACGGCCAGCCGCTCGACGGCGAGGATGCGGGAGGAGTCCAGCCGCAGCGGCATCCCTTCCGCCGCTGGTTGAACCAGATCTTTGGCAACCGCGATCCCAACGCGCCGCCGCCGCGAAATTCAGGCGACGGTTCGTCGCCTCCCCCGGTGCCTCCTCCGGATCCCCATCGCTAGACCTACAAGGCGGCCGCCGCGCGGTGCCGCGAGAGAGGCTCCATGCCCGACATCCGCCGCTTTTACCTGGTTCCCCTCCGGCTCGAAGAGCTGTTCGCCGCCGAGCTGTGGGCTGCCGGAACGCTCGGCCTGGAGATCAAGCCGCACGACGGCGAGCGGGTGCGGATCGAGGCGTACTTCGACGAGGCGGCGCCGGAACCTGGTCTCGCGGCGATGGGGCTTCTAGGTTTCGAAGAGATCGAGACGGTGGGCGTTGAGCCCGTGCCCCAGGTCGACTGGCTGGCCCGCTACCGCGAAAACGCCCGGCCGTTCTGGGTCGGCCGGCGGCTGTTGCTCGATCCCCGCGAACCGGACGAGCCCCCTTGTGAGGTTCCGCCGGGGCGCGTTCTCCTCCGCCTGCCGGCGCGTTCGGCGTTCGGCGTCGGCAGTCACGAATCGACCCGTTTGGCGCTGGAGCTGCTGGAGGATTTGGTCGAGGATTGGGCGGAGGAGGGAGGGCTCGCCGGCCGCACCGCGCTGGAGATCGGCGCCGGCACGGCGGTCCTGTCGTTCGCCGCGCTCCGGTTCGGCGCCCGTTCGGCGATCGCTTTCGATCTCGATCCCGGCGCACCGATCCACGCCCGCGACAACAGCCGGCTGAACGACTTGTATCCGCGCCATTTCGCCGGCCGGCTCGCGGCGCTGGTCGCCCCGCCTCATCCGAAATCGCGGTTCGATCTCCTGCTGTTGAACGTCCTTCCCGAGGAGATCCTTTCTGAGCTTCCCGATCTGGCCGAGCGGCTCGCGCCGGGCGGCGAGCTGATCTTTTCCGGCATTCTCGCCGAACGTGGCGATGAGATTTTGGCCCGGGTCGCCGCGCTCGGCCTGGTCGAGCGCGGCCGGCGGATCGCCAACGAGTGGATCGCGTTCCGGCTGGTGCGGGCCGCCCCCGGCGCGTGATCACCCTTCTCGTCTCCCCGGAAGACTTTTTCGCCGCTGAAATCGCGGTCGAAGGGGAGGCCTACCGCCACCTGTTTCGCGCCCGCCGCGCCGAAGTGGGAGATTCGATTCGCCTGACCGACGGCTTGGGGACCGCGCGCGCCGGGCGGGTCGTCCGCATCGACCGCAAGGCGGGCTGGATCGCCCCGGTCGAACCGATCGAGGAGCTGCCGGAGAACGAGCCCGCGCTCCGCCTCTCCCTCCTGGTGCCGACTCTGCGTCCCGAGCGCGCCGCCTGGCTGGTCGAGAAGGCGACCGAGCTGGGGGTCGCCGCGATCCGCTTTCTCCACACCGAGCGCGCGCCGCGCGATTTCGGCTCCGGCACGCTCGACCGGCTCCGCCGGGTGGCGGTCTCGGCGCTCGAACAGTGCCACGGCTCCCGCCTGCCCCTGATCGATGGCCCTCACGGCTGGAGCGATCTGGCGAAACTCGCGGAGGGAATGGAGGCGCGATGGGTGCTCGATCCGGGCGGTGATCCGGATCTCGGCGTCGATCGGGAGGCGCGCGCGACGCGCACCTCGGCGCTGCTCGTCGGTCCCGAAGGGGGGCTGACGGATCAGGAGCTTGCCGCCGCCCGCTCGCTGGGTTTTCGTCCCGTGGCTCTCGGTCCGCGAATATTGCGGATCGAAACCGCCGCGGTGGCCGGAGCCTCTCTCGCGCTTCTGGCCGTAACTCCCGGGCCGGGAAGAGAATAGGATGAGGTCGCCCCCCCTTTAAAGAGAGGAACGACATGTCCGAGCCTTCGACCCCTTCCCCTTCTTCGCCGACCTCCCCACCCCCCCGCCGGTTGGCACGGCGTCTCGGTTGCGGAGCGGCCCTCGTCCTGCTGCTCGCCGCGGGCGGTTTCGCCCTCTACGTCTGGGCGGCGCTCAAGTTCAATTTCTCGGAAGGCGAGCGGGCGGGGTACGTCCAGAAGTTCTCGAAGAAGGGCTGGGTGTGCAAGACCTGGGAGGGGGAGCTGGCGATGGTGAGCCTGCCGGGCACCCTTGCCGAGACGTTCCGGTTTTCGGTGCGCGACGCCAAGGTGGCCGAGGTGATCAACGCCTCCGTCGGCAAACGGGTGGCGCTCTCCTACGAGCAGCATAAGGGGATTCCCACGGACTGTTTCGGCGAGACCGACTACTTCGTGACCGGTGCCAAGCGGGTCGAACCGTAGAGATGGGCGACATGGACACCCTTCCCCCCATCGGCTACGATCGCTCGCTCAGGACCTCTGTACGAAATCCAAAGGGAGGCCCCGCCGTGGCGAACCATCCGTTCGAAGGAATCCGCTGGGCTTGGATGAACGGCCGATTGGTGGAGTTCGAAAAAGCCACCGTCCCGGTCATGACCCATGCTCTGCATTACGGCACCGGAGTGTTCGAAGGCATCCGGTGCTATCAGACCCAGCAGGGTTCGGCGGTGTTCCGTCTGGCGGAGCACATCCAGCGGTTGCTCCATTCGGCCAAAATCTGCCGCATGGAGCTGGCGTTTTCCGCGGGCGAGCTGGAGGCGGCGGTCGATGAGACGATCCGCGCCAACGAGCTGAACGCCTGCTACATCCGGCCGATCGCGTTCCGCGGTTTCGGGCCGATGGGCGTCAATCCGCTCAAATCGCCGATTGAGGTCGCGATCGGCGTCTGGCCCTGGGGGACCTATCTGGGCGAGGAAGCGCTGGAGAAAGGCGTCGACGTCTGCGTCTCCTCGTGGCGCCGGCCGTCCCAGGACGCGGTGCCCGCGATCTCCAAAGCGACCGGCAACTACATGAACGGCGGCCTGATCAAGATGGAGGCGGTCCTCGGAGGCTTCCACGAGGCGATCGCGCTCGATACCGCGGGCTACGTCAGCGAAGGTTCGGGCGAGAACCTGTTTCTGGTACAGGGCGGCGTGCTCTACACGCCGCCGGTCGCGTCGTCGATCCTCGCCGGCATCACCCGCGATACGGTGCTGACCCTCGCCCGCGACCTCGGGATCGCGATCCGCGAAGAGACCATTCCGCGAAGCCTGCTCTACATCTGCGACGAGCTCTTCTTCACCGGCACCGCGGCCGAGATCACGCCGATCCGCTCCGTCGATCGAATCACGGTCGGCCTCGGACGGCCCGGCGAGATCACCCGCCGGCTGATGGCCGAATTCCGGCGCGTCGTCACGGGCGAGACGCCCGATCGCCATGGCTGGCTCCACCCGGTCGCCGTCGAGGCGGCGGCTTCGTTGGCTTCGGTCGTCTGACGCGATGAGTTTCTTCTAGATGAACATCAACGACCTGCTCAAGATCGCGGTCGAACGCAAGGCCTCCGACCTTCACCTGAAGGTCGGCAGCCATCCGGTCATTCGCGTCGACGGCGAGCTGATCGGCCTTGCCGATTTGAAGCGCCTGCTCCAAGAGGACACCATCGCGATGGCGTTCTCGATCATGAACGCGCGCCAGAAGCAGCGCTTCAAGGAAGAGTACGAGCTCGACATCGCGTATTCTGTTCCCGGTCTCGGCCGTTTCCGGTGCAACGTCTTCCAGCAGCGCGGCGCGGTGGGCCTGGTGCTCCGCGTCATCCCGGCCCGCATCCAGACGATGCGCGAGCTGATGCTGCCGCCCGTGCTCGAAAAGATCTGCGAGGAACGCCGCGGCCTGATCCTCTGCACGGGGACCACCGGCTCGGGCAAGTCGACGACGCTCGCCGCGATGCTCGACTCGATCAATTCCGGGCGCTCCGAGCACATCATGACGATCGAGGACCCGATCGAATTCCTCCACCGGGACAAGAAATCGATCGTCAACCAGCGCGAGATCGACGTCGACACGCGGGCCTTCTCGCCCGCCCTGCGCGCCGCCCTGCGCCAAGACCCGGACGTCATCCTGGTCGGCGAAATGCGCGACTACGAGACGATCGAAACCGCGCTGCTCGCGGCCGAGACGGGCCACCTCGTCTTTTCGACCCTTCACACCCTGGACGCGACGGAAACGATCAACCGCATCATCTCGGTCTTCCCGCCGCATCATCAAAAGCAGATCCGCATTCAGCTTTCCGCGGTCTTGAAGTCGGTCGTCTCCCTTCGCCTGCTGCCTCGCGCCGACGGCATCGGCCGGGTGCCGGCGGTCGAGGTGATGATTTCGACCCCCTACATCCGCGACTGCATCGAGAACAAAGAGAAGACCAAGTTCATCCGCGAGCAAATCGCCGGCGGCACCAGCCAGTACGGCATGCAGACGTTCGACCAGTCGCTGTTTCAGCTGTATAAGGGCGGCCTGATCACGCTCGAAGAGGCGCTACGCCGCGCTTCGAACCCGGACGAGTTCAAGCTCAAAATCCAGGGCGTGCAGTTCACCTCGGACGCCGCGCGCGAGCAGATGGAAGAGTCGATCGAGCTGGCGCCCGAAAACGATCTGCTCGGTTCGGCCTCGCCGTTCGAGATCGAACACAACTGACGACCGACGGCACATTCGTGAACACCCCATGACCCGGGAAAAACCGCCCGCCTACGAGCAGGCGGTTCGACTGCTCGGAACCCGGCCCCACTTTCGCCGCGAGCTGGAACAGAAGCTCGCGGCCCGCGCCTACGAAGACGCCGAAGTCGCCCCGGCGCTCGACCGGTTGGCGGGAGCCGGCTACCTCGACGACTTTTCGACCGCCCGCTCCTTCGTCGCCCAGCGCCTCGCTCGCGGCGCCGAAGGAAAACTCAAGCTGAAAGCCGAGCTGGAACGCCGCGGGGCCTCGTCCGCAGCCGTGGCGGCGGCGCTCGCCGAGATCCCCGACGACGACCTGGAACCCGCGCGGCAAGCCGCCGCCAAGTGGTCGCGCCGCGGCAAGACCGATCCCGCGGCGCTCGCCCGGCATCTCGCGGCCAAGGGGTTCTCGCGCCGGGCGATCGGGGCGGTGATCGCAGCAGGCGGCTGGGATGAAACCTTTGATCTCGATTCGTAACCGGGGACCGCTTCGCAGGAGCCGAGACGCACTTCGCGGCTTCCCGCAAGCGCCTCCCCGCTTCGCAAACCCGGTGGGCAGGCGCCGGAAAGCGGCGGGCAGGTGCCGGAAACCGCCGGGCAGGCGCCGAAACCCGGTGGGCAGGTGCCGGAAACCGCCGGGCAGGCGCCGGAATCCGGTGGGCAGGAAGCGGAGAGTGCTGTGCGGCAACCCAAACCCACCGGATCGGGTCCGAGCACCGCTTCGCAAGGTGCCGGAAGCGGCGGATGGGCGCCGAGCACCGGTTTGCGCCCGCCGCGAAGCGCTTCTAGGGACCGGGCCACCGGTGCGCTGACGCGATCCACCGGTCTCCGCTTCCCACCCGCCGCTCTTGGGCAGCCGCGAAGCGGTCACGGGTCTTCACCCACCGCTTCTGGGAACCTGCGAAGCGGTGTTCGGACTCGGCCCACCACTTTGGGGAACCTGCGAAGCGGTCTCCGGGCTCGGTCTACCACCTGGGTGAAACTGCCCACCGGAGCCGGAAAGTGAACCCCAAGCGGCGGGCGTATCCCGAGATCTCGCTCGACCTCGAAGCGTTCTGGGGAAAGGTGGAGCGGCGGCTGGGGTAAGAAACCGTTGGCAGGGGGAGATGCGGCGCCGCCCGGACAATCCTCAACCGATCGGATCGTGAGGGCGGCGCGCCAAGTCGCGGGCGGCTTGCCGGGCAAGGGCGGCGGTGGCGGTTTCTTGGACCGCCGCGGCGAGGAACAGCTTGAGCGACACGTGCGCTTCGCGGTGGAGCTGTTCGCTCTCGAAGGTCTTGCGCATCTCGAAGACCATCGAGCGGACTTCCGCCCCCCGCCCCTCGCCCAAAAGGAGCGCCGCTTCGTCCAGACCCACGAGCGCCGCGTCGAGATGGAGATTGAGATCCGCGAAAGCTTTTCGCACGTCGGGATAGCGGGCCAGCGCCTCGGCCGTCCTGCCGCTCGCGGCACAGATCCAGGCTTCCAGCCAATCAACGCGGAGGCGGTCCAAGTCGTTGCCCAGCTCCCCGGCCAGGGAGCGGATCTCGGGCAGCAGCGTCTCGGCCTCCGCGGGCCGGTCGAGGTGGAGCAGGTTGGTGGCGAGGTTGAACCGGAGAACGCAGCGCGGGCGCAAGTCCCCTATGGCTTCGATCAGGGGCGCGGCTTCGCGCAGGGTGGCGACCGCCGCTTCAGGGTCACCCTTCTGCGCAAGAGTCGTCGCGCGATTGATGAGCAAGCGGCCGCGGAGCGGTCCTTCCCCTTCAAGCGCCTGGGCGCGATCATGGCGTTCGAACGCAGCAGAAAATCGGCGTTGATCCCGCGACAGTGAGGCCTCGCGATCGAGAACGCGGACTTCCGACAGCAGGCCCGGATCGTCGGCCGCGCCGCGGTCGAACCGCCCACGGGCGCGGCGCAGGGTGATCTCGGCGCCGTGGGGCTGGTTGGCCACACGGATCGCGTTGGCGAGGAAAACGCCCGCGTAGCCGCAAACACGCTCTCGCCAGCCCTCGCCACCGGGAACTTGCTCCGCCAGCTGAACCGCGAGCCGTGCCAGGTCGAGCGCCTCGCATGCAGTGGCGCTCGCCTTGACCTCGCTGAGGTGACAAAGGATCTCCACGAGAGCCCACGCGTGGAACGAGGGGAGGGTTTCGACCAGCAGGCGCCGTTCCTCGGCCGACCGGGGCTCGAGGCGCTTCCAGAGCGCGAGCGCCGGAAGTCGATCTTCCGCTCGCGGCCCGGCGGGTTCGGCGGTTCCGCCCCCCAGGCCGGAAAGGGCGGGCACCATGGCGGCGGCGGCGCGGCGCCCGGCTTCCGATCCGAGGGTCGGCCCGAGATCCGGCCCGATACCCGGCCCGCCGTCCCCCTGGGCTAGCTCGCGATCGGCCTGGACCACGCTTTCCAAGAAGCTCAACGAGCGGCGGGCGGCCGCTGCGATCCGTTCGAGCTGTGGGCGCTCCGGGGTTACCTCGCCCCGTTCGTAGTCCGAAATCTGGCTGGCGTGCATCCCTGCGCGCTCGGCCAGCTCGCCCTGGTTGAGGTTGGCGAGCGCCCGGGCGACCCTCACGATCGCCGACTCGACCGCCTGGCTCTTTTCAGCCATCGTCAGCCTCCCCGAACCGCCGGCCGATGCCGCATGATCCCCAGGGCGACAAAGTTCGGCGAATCCCTTCGCCGAGCCTCGCGCGGGCCGGACGAACCGGCCCCGCCATACGCGCCCGGGAGAATCCTCATGGCTCGCTTCAAGGTCTTCGTACCCCTCGTTCTCATCCTGCTGCTCATCGTACCCGCGGCGGCCTCGGCCGCCACCCTCTCCCGCGGTTCCGGCGAGGGCTGGTCCACCTGGATGCGTTCGATCTGGGCTGCGATCGGCTGTACTATTGATCCTAGCGGTTCTTGCGCACAAGAGCCAAGATCCAACATCGGCTGCGGCATCGATCCGGGCGGGCACTGCGGCGGCGCGCCCGCCCCGGCGGAGATCGGCTGCATTCTCGATCCGGGTGGGCGCTGCCGCGGTTGAGACCTGGGCCTTCGACCGAATCAGGTTGGGAAAGTGGTAGGGGCGGAGCTCGCCTCCGCCCGAGATCTGCGGCAACCGCGGTCGGAGGCAAGCTCCGCCCCTACGACAACCCAGGCCGCGATCGTCAACTTTTCAGGCGGGAACGGCCCCATGCACGAGCCGCCTCTCGGGCGAGCGCCGCGGTCGCCGATTCGTGCTCCGCCGCTTCGAGGAAAAGCCGAACCGAAGCCAGCTCTTCACCTTCGAGCCCGTGCGCTGAAAACAAGGGGACCAGGTCGGCTGCCAGCCGTTTGACCCGGCCGTGGCGGCCGGCTTCGAGATGGAGGGCGGCGGCTTCCAGTCCGGCGAGCGCCGCATCCGCGCCTTGGTCCAAGCGATCGAATTCGCCGATCAAGCTTTCGTACGCAACGATCGCCTCCCCGCTGCGTCCGGACGCTTCGGCAATCCGGCCTTCCAACCAACGCAAGCGTAGGCGGTCGAGGGCTCCGCCGAGCTGAACCGCCAGCGTGCGGACCTGGGGAAGAAGCGCTCGGGCATCCTCCACCCGTCCGAGGCCCAGATAGCTGACCACGAGGTTGAAACGGAGGACCAGCCGTTCCCGTTGCGTCTCGGCCCGATCGACCGATGGAAGCGCCTCGATCATGTCCGAGAGCGCGGCCTCGCCCTTCCCCATGACTTCCAACGTGGCTGCCCGATTGAGCAGCAGCCGGCCGCGCAGCTCCTTTCGCCCCTCCGCCAGCGCCCGGTCCTGCAGCGCCAGCGCCTTCGCAAACTCCCTCTGGTCGCGCCAGAACGAGGCTTCGCGGTCCAGCAAACGCACCGGATCGAGCAGGCCGGGATCCTCCTCCGCGCCGCGGGGGAACAGGTCGTTCGACCGGGCGAGAGCCTTCCGGGAGCGCTCGAAGTCATTCGCCACCCGGCAGGCGCTGCTCAGGTAGGCCCAGGCGTACCCTTCCACCCGCGCGCGCCAACCTTCACTGCCGGGAACGCGCTCGGCCACCCAGAGCGCCAGCTCGGCAAGCAGGACCGATTCCTGGGCGGAATCGCTGGCCTTGTCTTCGCTCTCGTGGCTCAGCCGCTCCACCAGCGCCCAGCTCCAGACCTCCGGGCCGTTTTCGACCACGAAGCGGCGCTCTGCCGTGCTCTTGCCGGCGAGCCGGCGCCAGAGCGCTGCGGCTTCCGCGCGCTCCTCCTCCGCGTGCCGCAGCCGGGTTTGCCCGGTCAGATGCGCTCGCAGCTCGGCCGCCCCGGCGGCGACCGCTTCGTCGATTCTCCTTCGTTCCTCAGGAGTGGGCTCGATGGGGCCGGCTTCGGTGTCGCCCGGCGCGATCACCGCCACGAACGCCAGGGCGGCGGCGAACGCCCCGTAAGGAGCGTTCATCAGAGCGGCAAAAAAGTCCAAACGCTCCCGGGTCAGGCGGGTGTCGCCCGACTCGATCTCCGACATCGCGCTTCGCGACAGGCCGGCCGCCCGACCGAGCTGCTCCTGGCCCCAGCCCAAGGCGATGCGCAGAAGCTTTAGCGCGAGGTGAAGCGGGAGGCCGCAATGGGTAGGCATGGGTTCATCTCTTCACTATAGGTAGGCATGGGTTTCATCGGCTCCACTAAAGGAGTAAGTTGCCGCAACCCCCTATTTGGAGGACAAGAAAGATCGAATTCCGGGAATCCGATACCGGGACGCCGAACTTTGTCGCCTCTGCGCCTGTTCTGCATCAGAAGTTGAATGGATCGTAAAAAAATTGGAGCGAGGGCGGTTACCGTTCCCTGCATGGACACGCCATCACCGCTCGGGCGGCTTGTTGGGCCACTTGGGCCCGAGAGGCTCGCGGATGCGCCGAAATCGGTGCCGGTGCATTCGCCCCATTTCCGGCTGGCGTGGCGCTCGATGGAGCTTGCCGAGCGCGCGGCCCGAATGGGGGAGCTGGCCCGAGCCGAGGAAGCGTTCCTCATCGCCGCCCATGGTTTCGGCCTTTCCGGGCTGCCTTGGCTCGAAGGGTTGGCGACGCTCGCGCTCGCCGCGGTCTACCGGCTCGAAGGCTTCGAGCTGCCGGACTGGATCGTCGATCGGCCGAGGGTTCTCGGCGTCGCGCCCGATGTCGTAGAGCTGCTGCTCGACATCCTGCTCTTGATCGACATCACCCCGCCGGATTCGCAGTTTTTGTGGGAATTGCTCGCGGACGTGAGCGCCCACCGGATGGGCTTGGAGCGCTCATGACGGTCCGCAAGGACTCCGCGCATCTGACGTTTCCCCAGGATGCCCAACAGGTCTTCGCCCGTGCGGAGGCGGCGCGTGACCAAGGTCGACTGGAAGATGCCGCAAGGCTTTTTGGGCGCTCCGCGACAACCTGGGGCACTGAAGGCAGGGTGTTTCAAGCCATCGACGCATACCTTGAGCTGGGGGCCATTCTTCTCCTCCAGGGCAGAGGAACTCTGCTTCCCGACCTCGCCGAAAGGCTGCTCGAACTGTCGAAGCAGAACCCGCTGCCGCCGGGCACTTACGCGAAGCTTCAGATCTTCGCGGTTCTGATGAGAAAGGCCGTCGAGATTGAGGGAGCGTACTTCAGCCTCGTTCACGAACAGCGCCGCCACCGGAAGGCGGTACGGGACTTTGAAGAGGCAAAGCCTGAGGCGCCCGATCACCGAGAGGCTCTTGGCGAACCCTCGTCGTCTTGGACGCCTGCCACCCGAAGGAGTTGCCCGTGAAGCTAGAAGTCACCAAATTCCACCTGGTCCTTGAACTGGACCTGGTACGAGGGAACTGCCGCTGGCGCGAGCTGGCGCCTTTTCGCGAAGCGGTGTTGTCCCACTTTGCCGATGCGGAGCTTCGCGCTCACCTTGCTCTCCTGGGCGAGGCCCTGGCCGAACACCTGCTGGAGTTCGAGCAAGAAGCGGTAAGCCCCGGGGAGCCCTGGCCGAAGGTGCAGCTCCGAGCTTTGACGGTGGATCTTCGCCACTCCTGGGAAGGGCTCCAAGAGGTCGTTTCAACCGCCGAAGGGGATGACTCCCTCGCGGATCGACAGCAGTTGATTCAGATTTCCAAGGAGTTGATCCGAGGTCTTGACCGAGATCTCTCGAAAGTGGAGAGCTTCCTCGGTTCGATTCCAAAGCCCCGACCTCCGAAGAAGGGGCGCGGAAAATCTCTTGGGAAGGAATCCAAAGGAAGGCCCTGAAATGACGTCAGCGCCGGGAGAGTCAGTCGGTTCCCAAACAGGGACTCCTTCTTTTGGAGGTCTGTCCAAGTCCGAACGGTTGCGATTGGCTGTTCAGGAGTTTACCTGTAGAGACGGCCGAAAATCCCATCCCACCCTTTAGGCCGGGGGCTTTCCTCGCGAGACACTCGCGCGAGATCGTCCCGCCGCTGCGATAGACTCCCGCTCACACTTCACCCTCCCCGCCGTGTCTTCGGAGGTGGCCATGAGCGTCGGTTTGATCTATATCTCTCTCCTCGCGTTGGGTGTCGTCTATGCCCTGATGACCGGGGTGTTCGGTTGGCTTTCCGACATGATCGGCGGGGGCGGGGTCCACGTCGACATCGGGGGGCACGACGTGGCGGGGCACCTCGATTCGGTCGATGCGAGCCATTCGCATCCCGTTTCGGGGACCACGGCGGCGACGTTTGTTACGGGGTTTGGCGGTGGTGGCGTCATCGCTCATTACGTTCTGGGGCTCGGGGTGATTCCGGGCCTGTTGGTGGCTTCCGGGTCGGGTTTGGTGCTCGCGTTCGCCGCCTACCTGGCACTCGATTGGTTGTTCCAGCAGACCCAGGGGGGCAGCGAGTACAACGTCTCCGAGACCACCGGCCGCGAGGCGGAGGTGATCACGGCGATCCCCACGGGCGGCATGGGCGAGGTCGCCTATCTGGTGCGCGGCCGGCGCGAGAACTCTCCGGCGCGCGCCGTCGACGGTGCTGAGATTCCCAAGGGCCGGCTGGTCAAAATCGAAAAAACTCTCGGTAATACGCTCTACGTCCGGCCGCAAAGCTAGCGGTTCGAGGGAGATCCGTTCATGGAAAAATACGGCACCGAAGCGGCGGTCTTCGTCTTCTTCGTCGTCCCGCTCGTCTTCTTCATCCTGCTGATCGCGATCGCCAAGCGCTACAAGAAGGTCGGCCCGAACGAGGTCATGATCATCTCGGGCCGCAAGCACAAGATGCAGAATGCAGACGGCTCGTCCGAGACCACCGGTTTCCGCATCCGGACCGGCGGCGGTGCGTTCATCTTCCCGCTGCTGGAGCGCGTCGACCTGCTCTCGCTTCAGGTGATGACGCTCGACATCACGACCCCCGAGGTCTACACCAAGCCGGGCGTGCCGGTGGTGGTCGAAGCGGTCGCTCAGGTAAAGATCAAGGGCGACGAGGCGTCGATCCGCACCGCGGCCGAACAGTGCCTCGGCAAGTCCATCCCCGAGATCAAGGACATCGCGCGCCAGACGGTGGAAGGGCACCTGCGGGCGATCATTGGCACGTTGACGGTTGAGGAGATCTACCGCAATCGCGACCAGTTCGCCTCCTCGGTCCAGGAGGTCGCCGTCGCCGACCTTCAGAACATGGGCCTTCAGGTCGTCTCGTTCACGCTCAAGGACATCCGTGACACCCACGGCTACCTGGACGCTTTGGGCAAGCCGAAGATCGCCGAGATCAAGCGCGACGCGATCATCGCCCAGGCCGAGGCCGATCGGGACGCCAACATCAAATCCTCGCAGGCGCGCCAGCTCGGCGACGTCGCGAAGTTCGCCGCCGATACCCAGATCGCCGCGGCGCAGCGCGATTTCGAGACGCAGAAGGCGCAGTACGACGGGGCGGTGAACTTGAAGCGCGCCGAGGCCGACCTTGCCTACGACATCCAGAAAGCCAAGACCTCGCAGGAGCTGAAGAAGGAAGAGATCCAGGTCTCGATCGTCGAGAAAGAGCAGCAGATCACGGTCCAGGAGCGCGAAATCCAGCGCCGCGAAAAAGAGCTGGAAGCGACCGTCAAACGCCAGGCGGACGCCGAGCGCTACAAGGTCGAAACGGAAGCCGCCGCGTTCCGCGCTCGCGTAGAGCAGGAAGCGAAAGGCCAGGCGGAAGCCACCCGCGCGAAGGGCCAGGCGCAGGCCGAGGTGTTGCGCGTCACCGGTACCGCGGAAGCCGAGATCATCGCTTTGAAGGGAACGGCCGAAGCCGAGGCGATGAAGAAGCGCGCCGACTCCTTCAAGGAGTACAACCAGGCCGCCGTTCTGCAGCTGCTGATCGCGTCGCTGCCCGAGATCGCCCGTGCGGTCGCCGAGCCGCTCGGCAAGACCGACCGCATCACGCTCGTTTCGACCGGCGGCGAAGGGATCGGCGCCTCGAAGATCACCGGCGACATCGCCAAGGTGATCGCCGAGCTTCCCGCGGTGATCGAAGGGCTCTCCGGAATCGACCTGAGGAAGCTGATGGCGCAAATCCCGGCGCTTAAAAACGTCACTACCCAGAAGACGGACGGGGAGAGCTGACGCCAGCCCTCCCCGGAGTGAGGGGCTGGACCTAGGCCCCCGCCGTGCCTTCGCGCGGCGTGGGGGCGATTCCGGAGATGCCGAGCTTCTCGCGCACCTTCAGCTCCAGCTCGGCGGCCAATTCCGGGTTCTCGCGGAGGAACTGCTTCGAGTTCTCTCGCCCCTGGCCGAGGCGGACATCACCGTAGCTGAACCAGGCGCCGCTTTTGACCACCAGTTTGTGCTCGACGCCCAGGTCGATCAGCTCGCCCGCGCGCGAGATCCCCTCGCCGTAGTCGATGTCGAACTCGGCCTGGCGGAACGGCGCCGCCGTCTTGTTTTTGACGATTTTCACCTTGACCCGCGAGCCGGTCACGGTTTCGCCGTCTTTGATCGAGGCGATGCGCCGAATGTCCACCCGCACCGACGAGTAGAACTTCAGCGCCCGGCCGCCGGTCGTGGTCTCCGGGTTGCCGAACATGACGCCGATCTTTTCCCGGATCTGGTTGATGAAGATCAGGCAGGTGTTCGACTTGGCGACGATCGCCGTCAGCTTGCGCAGCGCCTGGGACATCAGGCGCGCCTGAAGGCCGACGTGAGAATCGCCCATCTCGCCTTCGAGCTCCGCCTTCGGCACGAGCGCCGCGACCGAGTCGACGACCACCACGTCGACGCTGTTGGAGCGCACCAGCATCTCGGTGATCTCCAGGGCCTGCTCGCCGTTGTCCGGCTGGGAGACCAGAAGGTTGTCGATGTCGACGCCCAGCTTCTTGGCGTACTCCGCATCCAGGGCGTGCTCGGCGTCGATGAACGCGGCGGTGCCGCCTTTTTTCTGCGCCTGGCCGACGACCGAGAGGGCGAGCGTCGTCTTGCCCGACGATTCCGGGCCGTAGACCTCGACCACCCGGCCGCGCGGGAAGCCGCCGATGCCGATCGCCCAATCGACTGCGATCGAGCCGGTCGGGATGGAATCGATCGCGAGCCCCTCCTTCGAGCCCAGGCGCATGATCGCGCCCTTGCCGAACTGGCGCTCGATCTGGGAGAGCGCTCCTTCTATGGCTTTCAGACGCTCCGCCGCTTTGACTTCCGGTTTGGCTTCGGACATGGGGGGACCTTGCTCCTCGTTCTCCGTGGGTTCGAAACCTGGGCCGACCCGGGATCGGGAGGGCGCAGGGGTGGGCCGGAGGAAACCTGATCTTAAAAGACGTAAAACGAGTCGGCAATCTTGACAATTGAGAGAATTTCTGCTCTGTTACCGCCTGCTGCGGAAAAAACAGGCGCCGTCGGCCTTCGTTCCCGCCCCTCTCCCCGAAGACTTTCCCCGCTCGCTCTACTTGACAGCCTCCGCCTCCATCCCTAATATCGGAGGTCCTTTGCCTGGCAAAGGCGGGGCTTTCGTTTGCCGAGCACCTCTCGGTGCTTGAGCCAAGCCCGCGAGCCGGGTATCCCAGAGCGCATCTTCGCTTCGTCGTTGCGGGCTGGTCTTTTGAAATAAGTGCTTTGGACATCGACCTTTGGGTATCGATACCGAATCTCGTAAGCTGAGCTCTTCGGCGGGTCGAGCATCGGGCCGTTTGAGTCGCCGTTTTGAATTCGGACCAAGCAGGGAGACGAGATGAACAGGACCTACAGCCCCAAGGCGTCCGAGATCGAACGCGGTTGGTGGGTGATCGACGCGGCCGGCGTGCCGCTCGGTCGCTTGTCGAGCGTGGTCGCCGGCCTGATCATGGGCAAGCACAAGCCGAATTTCGTTCCGCACCTCGACACCGGGGACTTTGTAGTCGTGATCAACGCCGAGAAGGCGGTGCTCACGGGGCGGAAAGAGCAGCAAAAGGTCTACTACCGGCACAGCGGATTCCCGGGCGGCATCAAGGCCGAGACCGCGGAGAAACTGCGCCAGCGCCGCCCCGAGCTGATGATCGAGCGGGCCGTCTGGGGCATGCTGCCGAAGAACAAGCTGGGCCGTCGCCTGAAGCTCAAGGTCAAGGTCTATGCAGGCGTCGATCATCCGCATCAGGCTCAGCAGCCCGCGGCTTTCGACGTGACGAAGGCCATCTAAGCGACCCCTTGTCGGCGAGCCAACAGGAGACGATTACGTGAACGATCTGCATTACTACGGCACCGGCCGGCGCAAGACCTCGACGGCGAGGGTTTTCCTGCGCCTGGGTAGCGGCGAGGTGAAGGTCAACGAACGCACCTTGGACGACTACTTTCCGAACGAAGTCTTGAAAATGGTCATCAAGCAGCCCCTTCTGCTCACCGAGACGGCGGAGAAGTTCGACATCGTCGTGACGGTTTTGGGAGGCGGCAGCGCGGGCCAGGCGGGTGCGATTCGCCACGGCATTTCGCGCGCCCTGCTCCTGTGGAACGGCGAGTTGCGCGATCGTCTCAAGTCGGCTGGCTTGTTGACCCGCGACTCGCGCAAGAAAGAACGCAAAAAGTACGGCCAGCGCGGCGCCCGCGCCCGGTTCCAGTTCAGCAAGCGCTAGGTAAGGAGGGTCTCTTGGTCGGAGTCACCATGAAGGAGCTGCTGGAAGCTGGCGTCCACTTCGGACACCAGACCCGGCGGTGGAACCCGAAGATGAAGCCCTACATCTTCGGTAAGCGCAATGGCATCTATATCGTCGATCTGCAGAAGACTCTCAAGCTCTTCGAGCAGGCCGCCGAGTTCGTCCATGATCTTGCCAGCCAAGGCAAGCGCATCCTGTTCGTCGGCACGAAGCGCCAGGCGCAGGAGGCGATGGCCGAAGAGGCGGCTCGCTGCGGCGAGTTTTACGTCACCAACCGTTGGTTGGGCGGCACGCTCACCAACTTCGTCACCTTGCGCACCTCGATCACGAAGCTCAAGGAGATCGAGGCGCGTCTGAACGACCCGAGCGGCTCGCTGACGAAGAAAGAAAAGCTGCGCCTGGACCGCGAGCGTGACCGGATGGCGAAGAACCTCGAAGGCATTCGCGACATGAGCGAGCTGCCGGACGCGCTTTTCGTCATCGACCCGAAGAAGGAAGACATCGCGATTTCCGAGGCGATCAAACTGCGCATCCCGGTGATCGCGGTGGTCGATACGAACTGCGATCCCGAGCTGGTGGACTACATCATCCCGGGCAACGACGACGCGATCCGCGCCATCCGCCTGTTCGCTTCGCGCATCGCCGACTCCTATCTCGCGGGGTCCGGCAAGCTCGAGCGCGATCAGGAGATCCAGGCCAAGGACGCGCCGCTCCCGCCGATCACGCCGCCGCCCAGTCAGGGCGCCGGTATGGAGAGCGCGCCCGCGGCTTAGCCTGATCAGGGACTTGAAGACGGGTCGGGCTCTTCGGGGTCCGGCTGCGTCGACACCAGAAAAGGTCAGTCGATGGGTCTCCCTGGGCTGGCCTTTTCGCTTGTTGGAACCGTTCGATCCCGGGGAATCATCGACGGGAATCGATCGGCAGCGGTTTTAGTTCTCAGGTCTTCGGCGTGCGATTCGTTGGCCGCGCGCCGTCCTGCCCCGCAAGGATCGGGGCGGGCAATAGCGGAAGGAGTTTTGCGATGGAAATCACGGCTCAGATGGTCAAAGAGCTCCGCGAGCGTAGCGGCGCGGGGATGATGGATTGCAAGGCGGCTCTCGTCGAGACGAAGGGCGATATCGAGACAGCGGTCGATACCCTGCGGAAGAAGGGGCTTGCCGCGGCCGACAAAAAGGCGGGACGCGTGGCGGCGGAAGGCGCGGTCGGTTCCTACATTCATGCCGGTGGCAAGCTCGGCGTATTGGTCGAAGTGAACTGCGAGACCGATTTCGTCGCGCGCACCGACCAATTTCAGGAGTTGGTCCGTGACATCGCGATGCACATCGCCGCGGCCGAGCCGCGGTTCGTGCGGCGCGAAGAGGTCACGTCCGACGTTCTGGACCGTGAGCGGGCGATCTATCGCGAGCAGACCATCGCCGCGGGCAAGCCGGAAAAGATGCTCGACAAGATCGTCGATGGGAAGGTCGAGAAGTTCTACTCAGAGGCGGTGCTCTTGGAGCAGCCCTACGTGAAGAACCCCGATCAGACGGTTGGCGAGCTGGTGGTCGAAAAGATCGCCAAGATCGGCGAGAACATCCAGATTCGCCGGTTCTCCCGCTTCCGCCTCGGCGAGGGGATCGAGAAGAAGAAGGAAGATTTTGCCGCCGAGGTCGCGGCAGTCGTCGGACCGAAGTGAGCGAGGAGCCCACGCCGGCCTATCGCCGGATCTTGCTCAAGATTTCCGGCGAGGCCCTGATGGGCGACAAGCCGTTCGGCTTGGATGAAACCGTCGTCGCCGACATCGCAGATCAGCTAGGGGAGGTGCATGCCCTCGGCGTTCAGATGGCGATCGTCGTCGGCGGCGGCAACATCATTCGGGGTCTGGCGGCCAGCCACCGGGGAATCGATCGGGTGACCGGCGATCACATGGGGATGCTGGCCACCGTGATCAACGCGCTCGCACTCCAAGATGCGCTCGAAAAGCGGGGGGTCTCGACCCGGGTGCAGACCGCGATCGACATCCGCGAGATTGCCGAGCCGTACATCCGGCGCCGGGCGATCCGTCATTTCGAGAAGGGCCGGGCGGTGATCTTCGGCGCCGGCACCGGCAATCCGTTTTTCACCACCGATAGTGCCGCGGCGCTCCGCGCGGCGGAAATCCACGCCGAAATCCTGCTCAAGGCGACCAAGGTCGACGGTCTTTATTCCGCCGATCCGGAGCTCGACCCTGAAGCGCGCCTGTTGCCGGAAGTGACCTACCAGGAGGTTTTGGAAAAGAATCTCCAGGTGATGGACGCGGCGGCGATCAGCCTGTGCCGGGAAAACCAGATCCCGATCGCGATTTTCGATCTCGGAGTACCGGGTAACATTCGGCGGGTGATCTGCGGCGAGCGGATCGGGTCGGTCGTTCGCGACTAAGGAGAATCCTATGAAAGAGCTGTTCCTCGAAGTCGAGCTGCAAATGAAGCACGCGGTGGACCACCTCCACCATGAGTTCAAGCACCTCCGGACGGGGCGCGCCACGCTCCAGCTTCTCGACGGCGTGGTGGCCGAGTACTACGGCACCCCGACGCCGCTCAACCAGCTCGCCAACCTCCAGGTGGCGGACGCCGCCATGCTGATCGCTCAGCCCTACGACACGTCGCAGATCGCGGCGATCGAGCGGGCGATCATCAAGGCCGACTTGGGGTTGAATCCCAGCAACGACGGCAAGTTGATCCGCATCCCGGTTCCTCAACTCACCGAGGACCGCCGCCGCGAGATCGTGAAGAAAGCTCACGACATGACAGAGCACGCCAAGACCGGAATCCGTCAGGCGCGGCGCGAGGGCAACGACAAGCTCAAGAAGATGGAGAAGGACCACGAGATCAGCCAGGACGACGAACGCCGGGGTTTGGACGAGGTCCAGAAGCTCCACGACCATTACATCGCCGAGGTGGGAACGGCGTCCGCCAAAAAGGAGGCGCAGATCCTAGAGGTCTGATGCCTGGAGACCCGGTAGTGGCTCAGTTTACCTCCTCGCTCCTTCGGGCGCCTTCGGCAGCGGCCAGTCGCTGCGGGGCAAACTGAGCCACTACCGCGAGCCCTGGTCCCCCCATGTTTCTTTACGGCTTCCATCCGGTGCGTGAGGCGCTGCGGCATCGGCCGCACGACGTCCTGCGCGTGCTGGTCGCCCGAGGGCGGGGGGGAGCGCGCCGCGACCAGGTGGCAGAGCTCTGCCTCCGGCACCAGATCGAAATCCGCGACGTGCCCGAGCACGAGCTATCGGTACTCGCCGGCCCGGCGCACAACGGTCTGGTGGCGGAGGTCCGCGAAGCGGAAGCGGTGGAGACCCCGTCGGCCGATCCGGACTTCCGGGTGCTGCTCGAAGACGTCCAGGACCCGCGGAACCTCGGCGCCGTCCTGCGCGTCTGCGAAGGGGCCGGGGTGGGTCAGGTGATGATCCGCGACCGGGGAGCGGCGCCGATCTCACCCACCGTGGTCAAGACCTCCGCCGGGGCGAGCGAGTGGCTGGCGATCGAGCGGATCACCAACTCGGCGATGGCCATCGCTCAGCTCAAAAAAGAGGGCTTCTGGATCTACGGCACCGACGCCCACGGCGATCCGCCCTGGGAGATCGACCTCACCGGCAAAGTCGTCATCTGCCTGGGCGGCGAAGAAAACGGCCTCCGCGACCTCACCCGGAAGAACTGCGACCGCCTGATCGGCTTGCCGATGCGCGGTCACGTCGAATCGCTCAACATCGCGACCGCCACCGCGGCGGTCCTCTACGAAGCGGTCCGCCAGCGTCTCCGGGCCTTGCAGAGACCGCCCGCGAACAAGTAGACTCCGCCCTCGCTCTTGGGGGAGACCCCAGGCGCCCGCCGGCATAGCTCAGCGGTAGAGCGCCTGTCTTGTAAACAGGGGGTCCCCGGTTCAAGCCCGGGTGCCGGCTCCCTAAGGTTCAAGGCGCAAGCAGCACGCAGTTCTTTGGAGGTGTGGCCGAGTGGACAATGGCAGCAGACTGTAAATCTGCCGGGCTTCGCCCTACCTAGGTTCGAATCCTAGCGCCTCCACCATTTTCACCCTAAGCCACCTGGAAAATTCGGACCTGGCACGATTAGGATCTTCACAAGGCGTGTCCCTCTAGATAACGTCGTCTTGGCGCGCGTCCAGAATTCCTGCTCACCGGCCTCATTAGGGCACCCATCGACGATCTGAAGGAGACCGCTAGATGAGGATGACGGCGATCCCAAGCTGGACTGATTCCGGTGTGCTGCCTCCTATCAATCCTGCATCTCCGACTTCTACGGATCGGTCTCCCTATGGGGTCTCGCTAACGGATTTGGTCCTGCGCTTCAATACATCGCCCGAGCGACAGTCGATCCTTACGGGCCTCCTCAACTTTCGTAGCGCCTTGCACGCAGTCGGGTTAACTCATGGGTTCCAATGGTTGAACGGGAGTTTCTTGGAAAATATCGAGGCAGCTGAAAGCCGCGCCCCTCGAGATATCGACGTGGTGACCTTCTTCCACATGCCGGCAGGTCAGACGCAAGCGAGCCTTCTACAACTCGATGGGTCGCTGTTCGAGCCTCAGGGGGCGAAGAGACGGTTCCAGGTTGACGCGTATTTTGTGCAGTTGGATGGCGCCAAGCCCGAGCTACTCGTGGACAACTCCATATACTGGTACAGCCTATGGTCCCATCGACGCAGTGGGGACTGGAAGGGCTATATCCACATCGATCTCACACCCAGCGACGATCAAGCGGCGCGCGCCAACCTAATCAGCACCCAGGGGCAGGGAGGCTAGCCATGAACCTACAAGATTACCGCCAGCTTCAAGCCGATCGTGGCGCGATCGAAAGTCTCCTGGCGGAGCTTCCTGAAGATCGAGAGATCGAACGGCTTGGCCTCCTTTCGAGGAAGCGAAAGATCGAAGAGATTCTCTCGGCGCAGCCGCCACTTTCGCGCGAGCCCCTGCGTGCCCGCTTGACTTTCCGTGGCAAGCCGATCATCGGCAGTTACGGCATCTTTGCGGAGTTCGGCGCTACAGCTGTCAACGAGTTCTCCGAAGCTGTCGCCGCGCTGGGTGCCAGTCAGAGCGGCCCCCTTGGGGCGAGAGGAGTCTTGCCCGGTCGAGATGCATTCCGCATGCTCATCACCGGCACGGCTTCCGGCTCGTTTGGTTTTCAGTTCGAAGAGGCGCCGGTCGATAACGCGATCCTCTTTCCTGAGAGTTCTCCGCTCGAGCCAGCCATCGATCAAGCCAAAGCGATCATGCAAGCGTCGCTCGGAACGGACGACGAGCTGACCGAAGCATTGTCCGAGACGGATCCACGTGCTCTCGATGCGATTCGTAAGTTCCTGGATACCATGGAGAAGAGCGAAGCTGTCTGCGCGCTTGAGTTCAAGGGGGACGTATTTCGCTTTGCGGATGTCGAACAGCTTCGTAGAAGCAGGGCTCGCCTCGAGCAGGACAACATTCATGAGAGCGACGAGAATCTGGCTGGAAACTTCCTGGGCGTGCTTCCCAACCGTCGAACGTTCGAGTTTCGCGTCGCGGAAACCGACACACTCATCAGCGGGAAAGTTGGCAAAGAAATCGTGGACCCGGCTTCGATAAATCATGTGCTCGAGAATCGCGTCAACATCATGATTCACAGCCGTCGGGTAGGCGAGGGACGCCCTCAGTACGTTCTGCTCGCATACCAAAAAGATGCCTAGGCTTGCTTGAATCCATCGGGCTCGAAGCGACCACCGAAGACTTCCCCGATTCAAGCCGGGGTGCCGGCTCCCTGGATTCCAAGCGCAGCAGCACGCAGTTCTTTGGAGGTGTGGCCGAGTGAACAATGGCAGCAAACTGTAAATCTGCCGGGCTTCGCCCTACCTAGGTTTGAATCCTAGCGCCTCCACCATTTTTAACTCCCGTGGATGAAGTAGTTGCAGGCCATGGTGTAGGTATTGTTCTCTGTCCGAGGCCCCCATTGCCCGCCCGCCCAGTGAGCCGCGTGGCCTCGTTTAATTTGTGAGCCACGTGCAGCCTTTGGCCGCGCCAGAGTGCTGACTGGTTCGCTTCAGTATGAAGGCGACACCGAGTGGCGCCAAACACGGCAAGTCGGACAGAGGACAAACCCATCAAGCGTTGTGTTGCTTGGGAGCGTCCAGAATGTTGAGGCCCTATTCCGGGATAAATTGAAGAAACCGCACTCGGCAGTCTCCGAACAGCCTTTCTCGGTGAGACTCTTTTCCTCTCAATACTGGCAAGGCCTCAGGGAGTTTCATGAGCGCCTGGTAGAGTGCCGAAAGGTCGTCATCTTTGATGCTAGCTTTTAGGTCATCGCTAGTGACTATCGGGATGGCACTGTCTTCCACGAGCACGCTCGGCCTGGCCATCTTGCTTACGATTATTCCCACAATCTTCGTATTGCGACCCAGTGGTGGTTGAAGGTTAAAGTTTCTTGATAGGTTGATCTTGCTGAGCTCTAGTTCGTGCAGGCACCGCTTGTGAATGTTTAGCGCCTCACTGAATTTTTCGTCGTGTCTCTGTACTTCATAAACGGAGTCCGGTCCGAAGAACCACTTTAGGGAAATTGCCATGGCAATTGTGGAACCTCGATCGTAGACAAGAAGGTCAATGTCTCCGGCTACATACGGAGGAGTACCTAGGCGCAAACGTTGCCGTGTAATTAGGCCTTGCGCCGAGAAGAGAGGTTCTAGTTCCTCGAGCATCAGGTGCTCCTTTATGCTATTTATTGCTTGTGACGAAGCAGTGCTAAGGTTGTCTACAGTCAAAAGGAAATTCCGTTCGTGGTTGCTGCCATAGATTAATAGCGGAGCTGTGGCGTAGTGCCCTTCTTTGAGCAATATGAGGGGCTGGTGGATGATGTCTCGAGCTGCCTCCGTATACGTAAGGTCTTGCAGAATCGCGCTGGCTGGCCGGTATCGAAGCCCTACCCGATGTTTCATTCTGCTTAACTCGGTGTTTGCATCGAGCAACAATACTCCCGAATTGTAAGGGGATGTATTCCCTCCAAGTTCTGTACAGGCTGCCGCTAAGAAAAATCGATGAAGTTCTGCGAGCGACTTAAGATATTTCCAGAAACTGTGAAAGTCGCCCCAGGTATATGATTCGAGTTGAAGGCCCGAAGGAAATAGGGTCGGAGCCTCCTGCGAATAGAAGTACCTAAACATGGCATCTGTCGTTGTGTAGCTAATAGTTGCGTTGCGTTCGATGCGGCATCGCTTTTCGAAGAGTGCCTCGCAAATGGGGGCGCGAGTGGAGGCATTTGAATCGACAGCGTGGACCTTGTCTCTCTCATCAGATATCTTACGAGACCACGAGGAGATGGGGTGCCTATTATTGAACTCGATGCAGTTGTCCTCGTAAGTGCAGTCGGTAAAGCCAGCGTTGGCCTCTTCAAGGCTATCCTGGAGTTTAGAGTAGATTTCAAAGGCATTCACGGCTTCTTCTGCTAGTCGAATTTCTGTCTGGCTCGAAAGACACGAAGCATTGCCACCAGGCGGACACCACTTATGGGCCTTATACACGAAGTGGCGCAGGATATCCTGATGGGTACGGAGCGCACGGTATGGGGCGAGAGGACCTCTTGCACAATTCTCCCATATGGTTTGTTTACTTTGGGCATATCGGATTACGTGAAGAAGTGCCTCAATTCGCGGCATCCTGAATATTTCCAACTCGCGGATAACATTCTCGGCCAGGCGGCGAACAGTTTGGACTGTGTTGGACATGGCCTCTCTAGTATAGTCGCAAGTGAGGGCGTTCCGCTGCGCACGATTGTTCGAGAATTGAAGGCAGATTCATCTCTCCGAGGAGTCGTCAAGGAGATCGAGGATGGCGACGACGAAGCGGGACATCGGGAAGGAGATCCTCGAAGGGATTCGCCAGATCAAGCGCGGCGAGATCGGCCGCAGAACGACCGTACCTCCGTCGCTAGCAGTGAAGAACCTGGTCGGCGGAGACGCCGATAAGCGATCTGAAGGTTCAGGCCCTACTTCTTTGCCGGCTGCCGCCGCATTTGCAGGGAAGAGACCCGCGACCCTCCCGGAAGAGCTGGGAGCCCTCCAGGGCGCAACGAGGCTTCCAGAATGGTGATTCCCACCAGTTCTTTGCCCTGGTAGCGGAGCAGAAGACCGTCGTCGGTCACCCTGGAATCCGTCGCCTCCTGAGGGCGCCGGAGGCTGATGTATAGGACATCGGCCTCCTTGTCGTAGTCCACCGAAAAGCGCGCCATTGGGAGGTCAGCCATCGACCAGTTCGGCCGCGAGTTCGTCAAGGTCGATCTTGACCGTGTCCAGCCTTCGCCGCGCAAGCTCGTCGAGGAATGCGAGCCGGGTCAAGCCGGCGATCTGACCGGCCTTACTGCCGCTGATCAGGCCCTGGTGGTACCACTGGACGGCCGCCGCAAACCTCAGCTCTTCGGCGAATTGCGTCGGGTCGATTCGCAGAGCGGAAAAGGCCTCTTCGGGCAAGTCGATCTTGAGTGAGATCATGGACTCTCCTTCGCTGGAACAGCATCGTACTCTATGAGTCGAGAACTCCTCCAATCTCCAGAGGTGGCCGAACCCGGGGCGTCCCACCCTAGCAAACGCAATTTGCGGCGGGAAAAAGACTCCTCTGGTGCCTACTAAAGGACGTGCCGTACCTGGCTAAGCTCCAAACGGAGGCGGCTCGGGACAGTAAGCGGAATACGATCTTCATTGACTCGGCGAAGACTCGGCGAGGAGCAGCTGGCGGCATGGACGTATAATCCTCTCGTGTTCGTCTTCATCGAGACTCCGCTCTTCACTCGGTTGGTTGCGGACTATCTGACAGACGAAGAGCTTTCCGCCGTGCAGCAGCGCCTCTCCAGCTTTCCCGAAACCGGAGACCTGATTCCCGGCTCGGGTGGTCTTCGCAAGATGCGCTGGGCCGGCTCCGGACGAGGAAAGCGTGGTGGTGTCAGAATCATCTACTACGCGCGAACCCGTGCGGGGGTCATCTGGCTCCTGACCCTCTACGCCAAGAATGAGGCCGAGAACATCTCAACGCACACCCTCCGGAGAATCGCCAAGGAGATCGAAAATGGCGAAGGCTAAACGTGACATCGGGCAGGAGATCCTCGAAGGGATCCGCCAAATCAAGCGCGGCGACATCGGCCGGATCACGACCGTTCCTTCCGTCGCCAGTGTTCGAGAGCAAACCGGCCTCTCGCAGACTGCGTTCGCGAGGCTGATCGGCGTCTCCGTCCGCACATTGCAGGACTGGGAGCAAGGCCGGCGAGCGCCCTCGGGGCCGGCTCGTACCCTTCTGGCGATCGCGCACCGGAATCCCAAAGCTCTCCTCGATCTGGTGGCTTGAGGTGCCATCGTGGAGATTCGTTACCCCGCTACCGTAGAAGCGCAGAGCGACGGGCGCTTCCTCGTCCAGTTCGTCGACCTGCCCGATACCTTCACGGAAGGTGAGACGAAGGAAGAAGCTCTGTTCAACGCCTCCGAGGTTCTTTCGGCCATGCTCGCCTGGCGGCTCGACGAGGCGAAGGACGTTCCCGCTCCAAGCTTGGAGGTCAAAGGCGCGTTCTACATCGCACCCGATGCGAAGACGCAGGCGGCGATGCTGCTCCGCCTCGCTCGCGGTGACCGGGGCCTCTCCGTGTGAGACAGCCCCCTCTCTCGGCGCGTACTAGACGCGAAGGAGATTCAGTATGCGGAAGGAAGATGACTTCTCAAGTGCCAAGCGCGCCAAGGACGTGCCCCACTTGGCGAATCTTCAAGCGGAGGCAGCTCGGGCTGGTCAAGATGTGCGGCTGATCGGCACGGGGATCGCTCACGAAGAGAAGCTCTTGACGGTCTCGCTCAAAGGAACGCGCCGGCTCCTGGAGCCATTGGAGAATAAGTACCGCCTCGCGGAGTTTCTAGCGACGCTTGAACCGAGCACCGACAACTTCCCGGAGATCGAAGATCCGCCGATCGAACCAGAGGACATCTTCTGAGGTGGGCTGCTCCCTCAACACCAACGTCCATTCTCATTTCCGTGACCTCCAGTTGATTCGGATAGAGTGCCGATCCGATGGAATGCGGACTGAGCATCTCGGTAGTTGATCCCGACCCGGACTACCTCGGGATCAAAATCCGCGGATGGAACGAGCGGTTTTCTGGAACGACGTTCATCTACGCTGAATGTTCCTCACTGTCGGGCCTCGCGGCGCAGATTGCTGGGTTCCCTAAGGGCATCCCCGATGAGCGAGTCTTCGTTTTCGGTTCAAAGGATCCGCGCGTTGCTGGCGGCTACTGCCGCCTACGTCTGCGGACGATCGGCGGTGTGGGGCACGCAATGCTGGACATCGAGATTGACGACAAGTCGGAGCATGATGACTCTCCGGGACTGGCTGCCTTCAGCAATCCCATAGCCGCGGCAAGCGTGGACGATTTTGTCGGAGCGCTAAGGCGGGTTGAATTCGCTCGAAAAGGCGATGCGATGCTTCCACCGGGTAGGACCCCATGCATCCAGTCCTAGTAACCGGAGCCACGGGTCGGGTCGGTCGTCTGGTGGTCGACCAACTATTGGCCAAGGGTGTGCCAGTGCGCGCCCTCAGTCGCCGTCCCGGCGCGGCGGGGTTGCCGTCGGCCGTTGAGGCGGTATTCGGCGACCTGACTGTGCCCGAATCCTTGGACGCTGCGTTCCAGGGTGTCGGTGCGGTTTTCGTCGTGTGGACCGCTCCGTTGGCGACGGCTCAGGCGGTCGCCGCGCGCCTCGCTACTCACGCCGAGCGGGTCGTCTTTCTCTCCTCGCCGCACCAAACGCCGCACCCGTTCTTCCAGCAACCGAATCCAATGGCTCTGCTGCACGCCGAGATCGAGCGCTTGATCGCGGCTACTGGCCTCCCATCGACCATCATCCGGCCGGGGATGTTCGCGTCCAATACGGTGAACTGGTGGGCGGGCCAAATTCGCAACGGTGGCGTCGTCCGGTGGCCCTATGGCGCGGCCGAGACGGCTCCGATCGACGAGCGCGATATCGCGTCGGTGGCGGCGCGTACCTTGGTTGAGGATGGCCATGCCGGAGCCGATTACGTTCTGACAGGCCCCGAGTCGCTGAGTCAGGTCGAACAGGTTAGGGCCATCGGTGATGCCATGGGGCGCCGGATTCAGTTCGAGGAGCTGTCGCCGGAGGATTTCCGGCGAGAGACCGCGGGATCCTGGCCTGGTTCGGTCGTGGAGATGCTGCTCGCCGCATGGAAGGCAACCCTTGGCCGGCCGGCGTTCGTGACCTCCTGCGTGTCTGATGTCGTCGGCTCACCGGCGCGGACGTTTCGCCAGTGGGCCGCCGATCACGCTGACGCGTTCCGGGAGCGCGAATGAGTGGGGAAGACGACCCTCAAGCGCGGGTCGCGGCGTTTCCGCCCGACGTGCGAGCTCTAACGCCGCCGCCTCGCCGCAGCGCAGGAACGGGAGGCCTTCGATGGCTAAGGTACCTCCTCCTGATTGCCGTAGTGTTCGGGTTCACCCAGAGCTTCGTGATGCTGCGCCAATTTCTCGGCGCCGACTCCCCCTGGCTCGGCTTGCAGTTGATGCTCTATTTCCTGGGATTGACCAAGGTCGCGGAGCCAATCTTTACCTTGAGGATGCCCGGAAGACTCCGCTCGATCCAGCCGGAGGAACGGGATGGCGCGCTCTACCGTAAGCTTCTCGTGCCTCAGTTCGGACAGATGCTGCGGGACACTCCCCTTCGCTATCTCAATCTCGCCGTCTATGTGAAGAAAGGCCGGCCGGACCTTCGAACGCTCGTTCGGTACGTCGAGGCGGCGGAGGCGGCTCACTTTTGGGCCGCGGTGCTCTTTGCGCCCTACATCGCGTACGTGTTCCTCAAAGGTCGGCCTTGGGTCGCCGGGTTCTTTTTTCTCGTCCAGGTGTTTTTCAATGTCTACCCGATCTTCCACTTGCGGATCGTGCGGGAACGTCTGGACCGGCATTTCGGCAAGAAGAGCGGCCATGGCCTCCAAGAAAACTTCTCGAGCGGGTCCGTCTCAAAGCTAAGAGCCTGATCGAAGGCGTGGCCTGGGGTGTACTTGGCCAGCTGATGCGGTAGATAGAGGACCTACGAATGGCCAAGACGTTCATCGCCTGCCGACCGAGGAGCCTCACGGAGGCACAGGCCGAGGTGGCCCGCCGCCGTGCGCTGGAGATCAATCCCGACAACATTCTCGAGAGCCATACCGTGCTCCGAACCCCAGAGGGGCGCCGCGGCGGTCCGCGACGCTTGACGCTGGTCATCGGGCGACGCTGGCCGGCTTCCGGAGTCCGCCTCACCGTACAGTTCCTGGATTCTCCGGCTAAGGATTTGAGAGCGCGCCTTCTGCAGCATATGAATGCCTGGAACCAGACGGCCAACGTGCACTTCACGGAGACTAAAGGTACCGGCCAAGTGCGCATTGCGCGGCTCGACAGTCCGGCGGCGATGGCCGGATACTGGTCGTATGTCGGTACGGAGATCCTCGCGATCCCCGAAGACGAGCCGACTTTGAATCTTCAAGAGTTCACCATGAAGACTCTGGATTCCGAGTTTCACCGCGTGGTGCGCCACGAGGCGGGCCACACTTTGGGATTCGACCACGAGCACATGCGCCAAGAGTTGGTGCAGAAGATCGATCGCAAGAAGGCCTTCGCCTTCTATGACCAGGACCAGGGGTGGACCCGGGAAGAAACGATCGAGCAGGTGCTCACGCCGCTGGCGAAGAAATCGATTCTGGGCACGACGGAAGCCGACCCGACTTCGATCATGTGCTACCAGATCCCTGGCGACATCACCAAGGATGGCAAACCGATCGTCGGCGGCACGGACATTAACGCCAAGGATTTCGCCTTCGTCGCGACGATCTACCCGAAGAAGGCCGCGGCGCCTGTCGCAACGGTGGAATCCCCGATCGAGGCGGTCCTACCGCTTCCTTTGGCTGCCAGTCCCTTGGTCATGCCGTCGTCGGATGAGGGCGCCTTTCATCTGGTGATTCTGGACGCATTCGACGGCCTCACGGCGGAAGGCAAGGAAGCCGAGAAGCCACGCTTCGCTCGATTGTTCGCCAGCTATGGCGGAGCGCGGGTGACCGCGCCGATGCGCCTCAGGAAAGCGGAAGGTGAGGCGCCAACACATTTTGGCGAAATCATCGACATGCAAAAGCGTCTCAAGGACTACACGGATCGGGAAAAGGGTTCCTTGCCCACCGACAAAGAGATGCTGATTTTCGGCGGAAGTCTGTTCGACACCCTCTTTCAAGGCGATGTGCGCCGCCTCTACGACGAAGCGCGCTCGCGACAGAAATCGGGACAGCTCGATTTCATTCTCACTTCGATGATCCCATGGATCGCCGAGAAGCCTTGGGAATTTGCCTATGACTCGGTTCGCAAGTGTTTCCTCGCGACCGAGGAAGTTCACTTCGTTCGCAACGTCCTCACTGCGGTTCCCGCGGAAGTCATTCCCCCTCGCACCGGCCCTCTTCGCATTTTGGTTGTGTCGGCCCAGCCGGTCGCCTTCGGGCGCCTGTCCGTCGAGCAGGAGACAGAGGTCATTCGAAGGGGTTTTGCTCCGCTGATCGAGGCCGGCCTGGCCGTGGTTGACGTCGTGGCCCGGGTCACGCCGGGGATGCTCCATGCCCGCCTGTCGACGGGCGAGTTCCAGGTGGTGCATTTCATCGGTCATGGCGGGTTCGACGAGGACACCCAGGAGGGGTTCCTGATCTTTGAGAACAACCGCGGAGGAGACGTCCGGCTCACAGAGCGTTCGGCACGGGAAATCTTCTGCCAGCGGGGCGTGAGCATGGTGTTTCTCAACGCTTGCCAAACCGGCGCCGGTGGCCTGTCCGACTTCAACAAAGGAGTGGCTCAGTCCCTTGTAGCTCGGGGCCTGCCGGCCCTGGTGGCCAACCAGTACAGCGTGCTCGACTCTTCGGCCACCTCGTTCGCCCAATGTTTCTACTGGTCGCTGGCGCAGGGGCTCACCCTGGGCCAAGCCGCACGAGAAGCACGCATTGCCGTCAACTACTCCATGCAAGGGGATTCCATCGATTGGGCCGTGCCGGTGGTTTACGCCCGCGACCCCGACATGACCCTCGCCACGGCGCCTCCGCGGTTCGTGCCTTTCCCGGCCGGTGCCGGCCGCGAAGTTCGCCGCGAAATGACCCGCGGTCGGATGGTGCGGGTGGCAATGTGGGACATCGACAGCGTTTTTCCTGCGCTCGAAGAAACGCTCCGGAAAATGAACGAGGCCCAGGAGACTTTCGCCTTCGAGCTGGCGGCCATGTCGCCCCCTTTGGATATCTGGGACCTCGAAACTCCCGGACCCGATGGAGAACCCTATCTATCGGCGAACCGGCTAGCCGAGCGAATGGCCGGAAAACCGGGTGAATTGCGGGTGGACCTCCTGGTCGCGATGACGCGGCATTGGATGCGCGACGAAGACTGGTTGAACCTCGATGGCTGGTGGCCGCGCGACCGGAATCCGCCGGTCGTGGTGTTTTCCTTCGCTGGATTCGAGAATCTCGCGGCGGAGGGGCCGGCTACCGACCGGGCGCTCACGAATCTCACCGTAGCGGGACTGGCCGGTTTTCTCGCCAACGTCGAAAGTCACGAAACCGGCACGCGAACCTGCCCCCTTTATTTTGATCCGGAGCATGACCTGGCGCTCCAGACCGGTCCGCAAACGTTTGACAAGTCGTGCCGGACTAAATTGGAGCAGGCGATTCCGCGTGAGCTACCGGGCCTCGACGCACTGCTCAAGGCATTTCTCTAAGGAAAGGAGTAGTTCTCAGTGGTCACCAAGAGTACGAAGACACCCAAGAAGTCGACGCCCAAGAAGGCAGAGCCTAAGAAGGCAGTCGCCAAAAAAGCGGCCCCCGAGAAGGCGGCACCGAAGACACCGAAAAAGGCGCCGCGGGGTCCGCGCAGAGCCACGATCTCTGATGGGCCGCCCTTGACGCTGGAGCAGGCCCAAGCGGTGGTACGGTCGACTCAGGCGCCACGGCGTGGGACGCGCCGGGCGTTGGTCGTCGACGCCACGCCGGCTTCGGTGGGCAAGGAGCGCGAGCAGCTCGAAAAACAGCAGCGCGAGGAGCGTGAACGCCGGGTGGAAGAGTACAAGGCGACGATGGAGCTGTTGAAGAAGAGAGGCGTCAAAGGACTCGGCCCGCCGGAAACCGAAAAACGGCGGGCCGCCACCCCCGGTGGCGGAGGAAGGCGGCGAGCGCCGGGGGTAACCGACCCCAATGCGGGAAAGCCGCTGCAGATCTTCGCCGAAGGCGATTCCTGGTTCGACTACCCGGTACCTCTTTTCGGTGGGGGAATCGTCCTGCGCCTGCAAAAGAAGCTGGGCGTACCGGTCCTCAACCTGGCCAAGGCGGGGGATGAAGCGCGTTTCATGCTGGGAGTCAAAGAACGCCAGATCATCGTGCAGCAGCTCACGAACGGTTGCCCCGCGGGCGGGCCGTGGGATGCGATGCTTTTCTCCGGCGGGGGCAACGACATCGTCGACAACCCGATGGCCCTTTGGATCACGGATTTCGATCCGAACATCCCGGTCGTCAACCACATTCATCCGGCGCGTTTCGCGGCAGCTCTCGACTTGGTCCGCTTTGCGTACGAGGATCTAATCGGTCTGCGCGACCAGCTCAGCCCGACCACGCACCTGATCTTTCACGCCTATGATTTTGCGATTCCCGACGGCCGCGGAGTCTGCTTTATGGGGCCTTGGCTCCAACCCACTTTCAAACTGAGGAAGTTTCCTACGCAGGCTGCAGGTTTCAATGTTGTGAAGGCGATGCTCCAGAAGTTCGCGGCCATGCTGACCGCCCTGGAAGGCGCGCACCCGAACGTCACTTTCATCAATGGCCAGGGCACGCTGGCGCCAGTAACGACCTCCTGGCACAACGAGCTGCACCCGACGAAAACCGGATTCCAAACCTTCGCCGACTTGTTTCACGCGAAGTTGAAGGCGATGTTTCCGGGCAGAGTGCTGTAAGGGCTCCGGCCCGCCTTAGAGACCGGCACTTTTCGCGATCTCTCAAGATCGAGCGATAAACCGCCGCCCGGTGGCCTACTCCCGGGCGGCGGATGCGGCGGGTCCGGCTGTGCTATCCCTCGACCTCGAACTTGACCCCTTGGGCGAGCGGCAGCGCCTCGCCCCAGTTGATCGTGCAGGTCTGGCGGCGCATGTAGGCCTTCCAGGAGTCGGAGCCCGCTTCGCGGCCTCCGCCGGTTTCCTTCTCCCCTCCGAAGGCTCCGCCGATCTCCGCTCCCGAGGTTCCGATGTTGACGTTGGCGATGCCGCAATCCGAGCCGGTGGCGGCTAGGAAACGCTCGGCGCTCCGCATGTTGAGGGTAAAGATCGCGGAGGAGAGCCCTTGCGGCACGGCGTTGTGGTCGCGGATCGCCTCGTCGAGGGTCTCGAATTCGAACAGGTAGAGGATCGGCGCGAACGTCTCGTCGCAGGTGATCGGCATCTGGGCGGTGGCTTCGATCAGCGTCGGTTCGACGTAGAAGCCGGGACGATCGAGGCGCTTGCCGCCGACCAGGACGGTGCCCCCTTCGGACTTCGCCCGCTCGATCGCGGCCATCATGTTGTCGACCGCCGCCTCGTCGATCAACGGCCCCATCAGCGTGCCGGGCTCGGCCGGATCGGTCGGACGGATCGACCCGTAAGCCTTGGTCAGGCGCTTCTTCATCTCGGCCGCGATCCCCTTCTGGAGGAACAGGCGGCGGGTGGAGGTGCAGCGCTGGCCGGCCGTGCCGACCGCGGCGAACAGAACGGCGCGGAGGGCGAGATCGAGATCCGCGTCATCCATCACCACGATGCCGTTGTTGCCACCCAGCTCCAGAAGCGCGCGGCCGAAGCGCTCGGCGAGCACCTTACCGACCTCGCGCCCCATGCGCACCGAGCCGGTGGCGGAAACCAGCGGCACGCGCGGGTCGGCGACTAGTCTTTGTCCCACGCCGGTCCGGCCGCCCATGATCAACGTGAAGATCGCCGGGGCATGGTTCCGTTCGAGCACCCGGGCAGCGATCTTGGTGACCGCGATCGCGGTGAGCGGCGCCTGGTGCGACGGCTTCCAGATCGAGGAGTCACCGCAGACGGCGGCGACCATCGCGTTCCAGGCCCAGACGGCGACGGGGAAGTTGAACGCGGTGATCACGCCCACCGGCCCGAGAGGGTGCCACTGTTCATACATCCTGTGCTGCGGTCGCTCGGAGTGCATCGACAGGCCGTAGAGCTGGCGTGACAGACCGACCGAGAAATCGGCCATGTCGATCATCTCCTGCACCTCGCCCTGGCCCTCGGAGAGGATCTTGCCCACCTCGTAGGTGACCAGTAGGCCCAGCTCTTCCTTGTGCTTGCGCAGCTCTTCGCCGATCTGGCGGACGATCTCGCCGCGCCGCGGGGCGGGCCAGGTCCGCCACTCTTCAAACGCCTTGACGCTCGCCGCGGCGACCCGCTCGTAGTCCTCTTCGGTCGCCAGATGAACGGCGGCGATCGGCTCGCCGGTGGCGGGATTGAGCGAAACGACCCGCTCGCCATGGGTTTCGAACCAGGTGCCGTCGAAGGCCCCCGGGTTTTCGGGTCCAATCTCTAGCGCTGCGAGAACTTCGTCAACGCGATGTGCGGTGGTGGCGGTCATGGGGACTGATCTCCTGAGAGAAGAAGGGAATACGAAGTCTGGGGAGGCGGACCGGGGGAGCCCGCGAGCAGGAAGGATATCGCAGGGAGGACTACGGCTCTTCCCCCTGTTAGAACATTCGCCGCATTCCCTTCGTTCCCGGCCGCCGAAGGAATGGGACCTGCTTTCCGCAGGTTCGTTTGAGTAGACTTCAAGGCAAACCATGTCGGATGACGTTTCATCGCCGGGAGAGCCCGCTTCCGAGGCGGAAGAGGGCGAGACCGTTTTCCTGGGACCGAGCGGCGCGGCGGTCAAGGGGGAGCCTCCGCTCGCGACCCAGCCGGCGGCGGGTGGGGCGGATCCGATGGGATCGGACGAGCTCGCCCGGGGGAGCGTCGTCGATCGGTTCGTGATCCTCGATGTAGTGGGGCGCGGCGGGATGGGGGTGGTCTACGCCGCCTACGATCCGGATCTCGACCGGAAGATCGCCTTGAAGCTGGTCCGGCCGAACCGGCCGGGGGCCGGGGAAGGGCAGCTGTTGCGTGAGGCGCAGGCGATCGCCCGACTGTCACACCCGAACGTCGTCGCGGTCTACGACGTCGGTACCCATCGCGACCAGGTGTTTCTCGCGATGGAGCTGGTCGAGGGGAGGAACCTCGGCCCCTGGCTGGCCCAGGCTCCGCGCTCGGTGCGCGAGATCCTGGATGTCTTCATCGCGGCGGGTCGCGGTCTCGCGGCGGCGCATGCCGCGGGCCTGGTTCATCGCGATTTCAAGCCGGACAACGTGCTGATCGGCAACGACGGCCGGGTGCGGGTCGCCGATTTCGGCGTCGCCCGGCGGTTCGAATCGGCGGGAGAACAGCCGGCGGAATTTCGCGATCTGCCGGAAGAGGCGCGTTCGGCGCGGGCGACCCGTTCGACCGTCGCGGTCGGCGAGGCGACGCGGTTCGGAATGGCGGTCGGGACCGTTCCTTACATGGCGCCCGAGCAGCTGCGGCGGGGCGTGGCCGACGCCAAGAGCGATCAGTTCGCGTTTTCGATCGCCCTGTTCGAGGCGCTCTACGGCGAGCGGCCATTCGCCGGCCAGGGCGCGCTCGATCTGGCGCTCGCGATGGAATCGGGCGAGCTGCGCACGCCGAATCCTCCCGGCCGGCGGATCCCGCCCGCCTTTCGCGCGGCGCTCGGGCGTGGCCTGGCGTTCGATCCCGCCGCGCGCTTTTCCTCAATGGACGAGCTGCTCTCCACCCTGGCCCACGATCCGGAGGCAGCCCGGCGGCGGGCGTGGGGGATCGCCGCGGTGCTGGCGCTCCTGATCGTCGCGGGCTTCGGCCTGCGCGAATTGGCGCTGCGCCGCGCCCGGGTCTGCGCCGGGGGAGAAGAGAAGGTCGCCGATCTGTGGAACCCGCAGCGGAAAGCGGCCGTTGCCGCCGCGTTCCGTGCGACCGGTCTACCGTTTGCCGAAGGGACATGGGCCGGGGTGGAGCGCGTTCTCGACCGCTACGCCGCGGACTGGGCCGGCATGCACCGCGAGGCGTGCGAGGCGACCCGCGTGCGCGGCGACCAGTCCGAGGCGCTGCTCGATCGGCGGATGTTCTGCCTCGACCAGAGGCTGCGCGACGCGGGGGCTCTGATCGACCTGCTCAGCCACGCGGACGGCGCGGTGGTCGAAAAATCGGTCGCCGCCTCGATCGACCTGCCGGCCCTCGCCTCGTGCGCGGACCTGTCGGCGATCAACGCCCGGGTGCCGCCGCCGGCCGACCCCAAAGTCCGGGCCGCCGCGCGAATCGTGGGGCAGCAGGTCGCCGCGGCGCGGGCGAGCTATGCGGCCGGACAATACAAAGCCGGAGTCAACCCCGCGCGCCGCGCGGCGGATGCGGCGGGAAAGATCGCCTATCCGCCGCTCCGCGCCGAAGCGCTGGTGGTCCTCGGCGGGCTCGAAGAGCGGACCGAAGATTTCGCCGCGGCGCGCGAGACGCTCCACTCCGCCTGGTGGACGGCGGAAGCTGGAGCCGACGACGAGGTGAAGACCCGGGCGGCGACTGAGCTGATGCGGCTCGAACGGCTGCAGAGCCGGTTCGACGTCGGCAGCGACTGGGGGCGTTTCGCCGCGGCGACGCTCGATCGCCTGGGCTCCGAACCGAGCCTCAAAGCGGGCTACCTGTTGGAGCTGGGGCTGCTCCGATCCGAAGAGGGAAAGTACAACGAGGCGCTGGTACCGCTGCGCGAGGCGGTCGCCCTGCGCCGGAAAGCGGCGGAGCGCGCCGAGTTGGTCGGTCCGCTCGGCAGCCTCGGCATGGTGCTCCACCGCAAGGGGGAGTACGAGCCGGCCCGAAAAGCTTACGAAGAGGCGCTCGCGCTCGGCCGGCGCGAGCTGGGAGCGGAGCATCCGGAAGTCGCCTCGATGCTCCAACGGGTGGGGAACCTTTTGTTCGATCAGGGGCGCTACGAGGAGTCCGCGACCTACAGCCGCCAAGCGCTCGCGATCCGCGAAAAGGTCCTCGGAAAGGATCACTACCAGGTCGGCGCGTCGCTCACCAGCTTGGGCAACGCCCTTTCCGAGCTGGGCCGTCAGGCCGAGGCGCTCGCCTGCTACGAGCGGGGGTTGGCCCTCCAGAGCCGTGCCTTCGGAGAGGGCTCCCCGGGTGTGGCGGTCACGCTCAACAACATGGCGAACGTCTATCTGAAGCAGCGCCGTTTCGACCTCGCGGAGCAGCAGTTCCGGCGGGTCTACGAGATCCGCTCGAAAGCCCTTGGCCCCGAGCACCCGGCGACCGCGCTCGCGCTCCACAACATCGGCGTGACACTCGATCAGAGCGGCCAGCCGGGAGAAGCGCTGCCGTTTTTCGAAAAATCGCTGAGCATCTCGGAGCATGCGCTCGGCCCGGATCACCCGACTATCGTAGAAACCCTCCTGGCAATCGCCGACGCCGAAACCCACGACGGGCATCCTGAGCGTGCCCTGCCGCGCCTCGAACGGGCTCTCAAGGCCGTCGAGAAAGGGGATATGGACGCCGACCTCGGAGGCCGAACCCGATTCGCCCTCGCCTCGGTCCTCGGCAAAGCGAGACGCGATTCGGCGAGAGCAAAGGCCCTCGCCGAACGGGCGATGGCCGATTTCGCCTCTCTCGGCAAAGACGGCGAGGAGTTGCGGAAAGAGGTCGAAGTCTGGCTTGCCGGCCGGGTTAAGGGCTGACGGGAGAGTGGTCCCCGCCCTGCTAGACTCGGGTTCCACCCAAACGTAACGAACGCACCGATTGCGGCAACCCCGGTTCGTTCGAAGGAGCGTTTCCGTTTGCTTCCCACCACCGACATAGCCTCGGAGATTGAGCGGGCGATTCTGGATCGGGGGTCGCTCTCGAAGGCGGAGATCGTCGAGACGTGGGGGCTCGATGAGGGCGGGTATCGCGAGCTGCAAGGGTTCTTGGCGCGGCATTCCGAGATTGAGCCGGGGGCTCCGGGGACGGGGGGATTTTCGGCGCGGCAGAAGCGCGGGCGGATTCCCGAGGAGAGTGAAATCGCGGCCGGCCTTTTGCGCGAGGGGTGGGAGACTCTGGCGGTGGAGCGCCTGGTGGCGCTTCTGCAACACGCGACGCTCGAAAAGCTGCTGGACGACCTGCTCTACACGATCCGCCAGGTGAGGAAAGAGGTGGAAGGCTCCGACCGGCGCGGCACGAAACGGGAGCTGGCGACAGCGCTCGTGTTGCGACACGGCATCGACCTGCTGGCCTCGCCGGCCGTGCGCGAAGCGGTCGCCAAAGCCGCGGGGGTCGATTTCCCGCGCCGTTGGCACCCGGGCAAAGCGACCGCCAGCGAGTTCGTGCTGCTGTTGGGGTTTCCGCCGGAGCTGGCGGGGATTCCGGCGCCCGAGTCGCTGCCTGACCTCGAATTCCTCGAAGGGCGATTCAAGCTCGAACCGCTCGCGGATTTCCAAAAAGAGGTCCAGCGCGGCATCCTCGAAACGCTGCAAGAACCCCTCGGCCGGCGCTGCCTGGTGACCCTGCCGACCGGCGGCGGCAAGACGCGGGTGGCGGTCGAAAGCATCGCCTGGTGGCTGCCCGATCACTACGACCGGGAGAAAGAACGGGCGCACCAAGGAGCGGTTCTTTGGCTTGCCCATACGGAAGAGCTGTGCGAACAGGCATGCGCCTGTTTCAAGCAGGTTTGGGAGGCGTCCGAAAACGTCTGTCCGATGACGTTGATTCGCTTCTGGGGCGATCACCTCAAAGATCTGATCGCCCACCAGAGCACGCTGCTTCAAGTGCTCGCCCGGCCGAACGTAGTAGTCACCACGCCGCAGAGGCTGGTGAATCTGCTTGATGGGCGAGCGCAGGGAGCGGCACATCTGCTCGGCGAGTTGATCCCCGCGCTCGGCCTGATCGTGATCGACGAGGCGCACCGCGCGGCGGCCCCCTCGTACCGACGCATCTTGAGCGACCTCGCGGCCGAGCGGAAGGTCTCGGTGATCGGCCTCACCGCGACGCCGTTCCGTATGGAGTATCTGGGCGACGATCCGGAAGAGGGGACTCGCGAGTTGCGCGCGGTCTTCGATCGCTTGATCGAGCCGCGCGACAAGCTGGGGGACGATCCGCACCAGCGGCTTCAGGAAATGGGCGTTCTCGCGCGGCCGGAGTTCGAGACGATCCGGACGCCCACGACGATTCGATTGCCCGATCCGCCGACCTCGAACCTGCTCACCGAAGAGCAGCTCGACCGGCTCGACCGGGTGCTCGCGATCCGCACCGACAACACGGCTCGCCGTCTGGCGATTCTGGAGCGGCTGCTGCCTCTCGCCCGCGAGCCGCACCATTCGATTCTCTATTTCGGTCCGAGCGTCCGCGATGCCGAGTGCATGGCGTTTCTGTTGCGCCAGCAGGGGATTCCCGCCGCGGTGATCTCCGGCGTCACCCGCGACGTCACGCGGCGGCAGGTGGTGGCGGAATTCAAGCAAGGCGGCATTCGCGTACTGTGCAATTGCGAGGTGTTGACCACCGGATTCGACGCACCGCGCGTGACCCACGTGGTGATGGCACGGCCGACCGTGTCCCGCGTGCTCTACGAACAGATCGTCGGCCGCGGCCTGCGCGGTCCGAAGTTCGGCGGCACGGCGACCTGCGCAATCCTCGATTGCGAAGACAACTTCCGCGGCGACCGGCCGCAGCTCGGCTATGAGGCGTTTCGCAAAGTTTGGCTGGAGCGGCGGCGCGGGCGGGGAAGCATCCTGCCCGCGTCATGATCCGTTCGCCTCGTCAGCTGATCGCGTCCCGCTCCTTTTGTGCCAGCTTTTTCGCCAGCCGCGCGCGCTCCTTTTGGAAGGCCGGGTCGTAGGCGAGGTTGTTGATCTCGGTCGGATCGTTGTCCAGGTCGTAGAGTTCGAACTCCTCCGGGTAGGTGCCGTTGGCGTCGAAGTAGCGAGCGTACTTCCAGCGCGTCTCCCGGATGCAGCGGATGCGGTTCGCGGCGCGGACGGCGCTCGGGTTGTTCGGAAATCCGGCGCGCACGTCGTCGAAGGTGAAGTAGAGATCGTTCGATCCAGTAGCTTTCCCCTCCGGGTTCGTGATCATCGGGGCGAACGAAGTTCCTTTGGCTCCCTCGGGAGGGGCTACACCGCAAAGATCGGCGATCGTGGGTAGCACGTCGATCAGCGAGACGATTCGGTCGGAGGTCCGGGCCTCCGGGAACAGCACCGGGTTTGAGACCACCATCGGCACGCGGAGCGTCTCTTCATAGACGTTGAATGCCTTCTGTCGCAGGCCGCCGTGGGCCATGCCCATCTCGCCATGGTCGGCGGCGCGGATCACGATCGTGTTCTTCCCCAGCTCGGTCGGCTCGCCGTTTTCGTCGTAGAGCAGGTCGATGACCGGGGTCAACTGGCTGTCGATCTGGGCGATCAGGTTGGCGTAGAAGTTGATGTAGTCGAGCTTGCGCTGCTTGGTCGGCAGCAGCCCGAGGCCGAACGCGGCGGTCGGGATCAACTGGACCTGAGCGGTCGGTTTCTGGTTGTTCCTCAGGTTTTCATTCCAAGTGGAAGGGAGGCGGACGTCGCCCTTCAAGTCTTCATCGGTATAACCGTAGGTGTAGCTCTGGGGATAGGAGAGCACGTCGTGCGGGTTCACCAGCGAGAGCGTCAGGCAAAACGGCTGGTTCGCTTCCGCCGACTTGAGGAATTCGACCGCCTGGGAGATGTACCGCGCATCGTGAGCGGCATAGCCGCCGCCGAAATTTCGCACGTCGGTGTCTTCCCCCGCATCCGGCGGCACCCACCCTTCGAAGCCGTAGATCGAGATGCCTTCCTGCAAAAGACTGTTCTCGCCGTCGGGCCCCTTCACCAGGTGAAATTTGCCCCGGTAGGGAACGCGATAGCCGGCGGGGCGCAGGGTGGTCGCGAGGTTCGGCAGGGTCGGATCGAGCACGGTTTCGGTCGGCGAGAACGTGCCGCCATAGGTGAGCGTGTCCACAGCCTGATGCTGCGCCGGGTAGAGGCTGGTGAACAGCGTGCTCCGACTGGGCGTACACATGCAGGCGTTGCAAAATGCGCGTTCGAAGGACATCCCGTGGCGCTTCAAGCGCGTCAGGTTCTTCAGGTGCCGCTGTTCCCAGCCTGGCGGAAAATGTTGGGTCGCGCGCTCCTGATCGGTGAGCAGCAGAATGACGTTCGGGCGAGTGGGGAGCGGACTCTTCATCATGGATCTCCTCGGAGGACGGTCACGATTCGAACGGAAACCGAATCGTAGTCGATAGCGGGGAGGATGCGGCGGGGCGCGCCACCGAGAGATGCCTCGGCCGCGCGCCCTTTTGGGTTGCAGCGACTACTCGGCGCCGGTCACGGAAGCCGCGGACGGAGCGTACTCGATCGCCTGAAGCTCGGCCGCCATCGGGGCCTTCGCCTTGCGGTCGGACATTTGGGCCATCACGTGATCCGCGGAGAGCACCGCGCCTTCCTGCCAGCCGGGCAGGTAGGACATCTGGTCCCCCGCCACGTAGAAGCGCTGGTCGGGGAAGAGCAGGCGCGCGTAGGCTCTTTTGTGTGCCTCGTTGTTGCGATCCCAATCGGCCCAGCCCCCTTCGAGGAACGGCACCTGCTGCCAGGCGATCGATAGACCGCCGGACTTGGGCACGAACTCGCGGAATCGGGGGTGCAGTCGTTCGCCGCCGCGGAGCGCCTCTTCCAGTCGCTCGTCGAGCGACAGATTGCCGAAGATCTCCGCGGTTTTCTGGGTCGACGAGTCGTAGTTGTAGGTGCCGGTGAGTACCGCGCGTCCCTTCGAAAAGAAGCCGGAGGAGGGATACCAGACCTGCGTCACCGGATGATTGATCCAACTGATACCGCCGAACAGGCGGTCGCCGTCGAGATCCTCCCAGAAGCGCCGCTCAGCCTGCCAGCCCACCTTGCAGGTTTTGGCGAGCGGCACGGCATTCACCGCATCGATGAACGCCGGCTCGAACGTCGATTTGTCGAGCGCCTTGCTGAGCAGACGAAGCGGAATCGTGCTGATGCAGTAGTCGGCCTTGAAATTTTTACCGTTCGCCGTGCTGACTGCGACCCCCGTGGTGCCGTTCTGGATGTGCGTAACGATCGCGCCGCGCAGGATGGTCGAATCGCTTCCGACCGCCGTGGCCAACGCGTCGACGATTTTCCGCATGCCGCCGACCGGCTGGAACAACGTGGTCTGCCACTCGTAATCCTCGGGCTGGTAGAAGCGGTGATCCCAGAATCGCGAGCCGAACAGCTGGGAGCGGTCGAGCTTCTGATCGAGGATTCCGGGGGACACGACCCCCGGTTCCTTGACGTAACCGATCCGCGGCGAGCCGTTGTACTGGCGCGTCGCCTTGTCGATCTTGCCGAAGGCGACCAGCAGGTCGCGCAGCTCCTGGCGCTCCTTTTCGTTCGGAATCTCATTGTTCAAGTTGCCTTGCGCGACCGCCTTATCGAGCAGTTGGGAGACGTAGCCGCGGGTGTCGTTGGCGATCCGCCGGTTCGCGATCGAGGCCTTGTCGAACGCGATGTCGGTCTGGAAACGGTTCGCCCGGGTCTCCATGATGTAGGTCTCTAGAGGCACGCCCAACTCGGCGCACAGTGCGAGTAAGGCGGTGTGGTGGTACGGGATGCGCCCGCAGCCGGCCTCGAAATAGAGCCCTTTATCGTAGCGGCAGGTTTGGTCCGCGCGGCCGATCTGGCGGATCACGTTGCGCTTCTCCACCGGGTCGCTGGTGACCGTGAAATTCCGGCCGCCGATTCGGTCCGACGCTTCGAGCACGAGCACCTGGCAACCCGCCTTCTTCAACCGGTACGCCGCTGTGAGCCCGGCGACCCCAGCCCCCAGAATGAGCACCGATTTTCCCTTGCACTCCTCCTTGCCGAGCTCCAAAGGCGCCGCCGCGGCGGGGGTCGGCATCACGCCGAACGCGACCATCGTTTCGTACACCGCCGAGGCGCCTCCCACGACGCCGACCATTTCGAGGAACCGCCTACGGGTCAAAGGTCCGGGGCCACTGCCGCTTTCGCCGTTCTCGCTCACGCCGTTCTCCTTCCTGCGTCGTTGCCGATCGCTGCACCCCGACGCCGCGGTGGCGGCGCCGGAGGAGTTGACTCGAACTGGGAGAGGTCTACAGCGGTGAAGCTAACACGCGGCGAGGTAAAAGCCGAGAGACAACGGAGGTTGACAGAGCGGACCCTCGGCCCTGCTTCACGCCGAGGCCTGAAGCTCCTTGTTCTCGCGAATCGCGGCATAACCGCGGCTCATGGCAATGAGGAAGAAGGTTTTGATCAGGAGGGAACCCGCCCCTCCATGAGGGCCTTCCTGGAAGAACGAGTAGATCGCCGTCAACATGTCGAGCGCGATCAAACCGATCGCCAAGGAGAGCGCGATCGGAGATTGGCGTTTCTGCAGCCAGAAGCCGAGCGCGACGAAGACCAGTCCGACCAGGCATGCGCCCCAGCCGAGTCCAGCGCTCAGCAGCAATGGGATCGAAAAAATCTCCGCGGCGAGACCGACGAGAAAGCTCAGACCGCCGATGAAGTAGATGAGCCCCACGACATTCCAAATACGGGTGAGCGGCTCGCCAGCCGACCCCGGCAGGTGCTTGCCGTCGAGATCCAGGTACAGGTCCCGTTTCCTGAATGATCGCATCAGCTGCACGCGCAAATCCCGCCCGTCGGGAAGGGTCGTACTTCGCCCGGCCTCCAGCTCTGTCGAGGAGGCAACGTGCAGAACCTCCCGGCCATCGAGCGTCAGGTGAAGGTCTTCGAACCTCCCTTTCCAGCTCACAGTCAGCCGCTTCGGTCCGTCGGGTTCCAGGGCGTAGCTCTTGGTTGGCATGAGGGGTTCCTTTTCGCTCGCTCTTTAAAACGGCGATTCGCTCCGACGACGCCGGCTCGGACCGGCGGACGTTCGACGAGAGGGACTCGTGGATGTCCCAGGGAGGCTAGACGGTAACGAGAGGCGAATCAAGCCGCTCGGGGACGATCTGCAAGGCTGGGCCTTTTCATGCAGGCTGTCGTGGGGCGGCCCGTTGGGCCGGAATTTGGATTGCCAGTGCCTCCTCCTCGCGGTCGATGCCGACGCGCACCCCGGAGCCCGGCGGGAGGTGAGGGCTCCGCAGGCGTGGAATTTGACGAGGCCTTTGGCCGAATTAGCTCCGCCTGTGGGATCGGCGATCGAGGTTCTATAGGTGGTGGTACTCTTTCAGTGCTCCTCCTATGCGCGCCATGAAACAACCCAACGATCAGCTCTCGGCGAAACGAATGCTCGAGACCCGCGAGCGCGGGTTCTCGTTCTCCCACTTAATCCGCCGCAACGCTAAGCGCTACCTTCTTCGTTTCGCCGTCATGATCCTGGTTCTCGCCGTGTTCGCCAACTTGAAACTCTGGGTGGTGTTCTACGTCTTTCTCGGAGTTCTCATCGGCGCCCTGCTCCGGGACATCGGATGGTTTCGAGTCATCGGCAGGTCTTGGCCGTTCTCCGAGAAGGTGACGGATTGGGAGAAGGTTCAGAGGCTGGCGGATGGGAAGGACGTGTAGTCTAAAGAGCAAGGTTCCCACGAACCATGCTCAGGGAGGCAGCCTATGGGCACCGGTCTCTTCCTCCTCGCCGGGTTCCTGCTCCTGGCGGTGTCGCTCCTCCTCGCTCGACCGTTCTCCCAGAACTATCCCGCCTCGACCACCTGGGCGACGGCGGTTTTCATCATGCTGTGGCTCGCGCTCACGGTGTTCAACCTGTGGGTCGGCGTGACGAAGGCCGGTTATTCGACCCGCGAGGAGCTGCCGATCCTGCTCCTTCTGTTCGGCGTGCCGGCTGCGGTGGCCTTGGTGATTAGGTGGAAGTTGCTCTAACTAACTAAGCTAGGACGGCGGTCGCACGGGACTCCAGCGATTGATCCGTGCCCACGCCGATCTCCGGAGAACGCTTCGGAACGAACCTTGCTGGTCTTCGACTTAGGTCTTCCAGGGCAGTTTGACCAGCTGACATCACCATGGTGATATTCATACTGGCAGACGCATTGGTCGAGAGGACTTCGGCTCCCCCGTCGCCTTTGACGCAAGGGGAGAGTTGCTTTAGCACCGCGAGAGGACTTAAACTCAAGAAGATAGAGTCCGAAGTATGATCGAATCGAATCGCTATTTGCGTCTAGCACCGTTCTGGTTAGCAGCTAGGTTTGCCGGCAAGCAATGAGGTGAAGAAGGATGGCGCGAAAAAAAGTAGAAGAGCCAGAAGGGAGATTGGCTAGCACACCACCCAGCCTTGAAGCGTCTGCGACGGGAGCGCGGGCTGTTCCCTTAGTCTTCATCAGTCATGATTCGCGAGACGCAGATCTAGCGGAAGCCTTTGACCACCTTCTGACCGATGCCAGTGGAGGTGTTATCCAGACTTTTCGGTCCTCTGACCAGTCAGGCCGCGCAGGTATTGACTACGGCGAGAACTGGTTTTCCAAGATCACCAAGACGCTCAGCGATGCTACTGACGTAGTGGCCCTATTGACACCGAATAGTATTGGCCGGCCCTGGATTCTCTTTGAAGCAGGCTTCGCTATTGGGCGACTAGATGCAAAGGTCTTTGGCATCGCATTGGGTTTGCCTCTCTCGAAAGCGGTAGCTGGCCCTTTCGCTCAGTTTCAAAACTGCGAGGCAAATGAGGATTCGCTTACCACGGTTGTCCTACAGCTAATTCAGCGCAACCCAAACGCACGTCCTCGAGAACAAGCTGTCAGAAAGCAGGTGGGAACTTTTCTTGAGGAGATCTCCCCTCTACTGACGCAACGCTCTGGCCCCCAAGAGGAAACAAAGGAAGATATGGACGCCACGGCCGTTGCAAAGCTGTTCGAGGAGGTCAAGATAATGTTTCGAGATCTCCCGTCTCGGGTGCAGTCCGAACTCCGCGAGAGTATGCCTGGACGTAGGCGCGGGCGGTTTCATCCCATGATGCTTGAGGAGATTTTCTTTGTGAGTCGGGCGGAGGAAAACCAGTCACTTCCTTGGCTGCTGCTTGGGTCACTTCTTCGCGACGACATGCCTTTCATCGCTGACGCTGCGATGGAGGTTTACAGAGCTATGCAGGCCGGTGATCCCGAGGGGACCCAAAAGGCGTACCATAATTTGCAGGCGACAGCCCGCCTAATGAACGGGTCGAAATTCTTCCGTCGTTTTAATACCAAAGACGACGAAACGTTCATCTGGATGCGCCATCTCCCCGAACTACTCGATCAGTTCACGCCCATTATGCCCCCAGAGCAAAGGAAATCACGTCGAGGGAAATCTCCTGAATTGCCTTCTTCATCGGGAGGAGAGCCCGACCAATAAACTAGGTCAGGAGTATTGCCGCCCAACTAGCCGATTAAGCGGACAGCTGGCGCTTACGTTATCGGAAATCTCGTTGGGCGAATCTCGTAAAACGCACATGGAAAAACTCTACTACTCAGAAAGACAGGGCCGGCGCCCTGAAACTCCAAAGCTCTCCTTCGACGAACTGAAGCGGGCTGCTAAGGTTTACCTTGTGGGAATTCAAGTGGAAGGTTACTTCCAAGAAGGCCTTGGACACTTCTGTGTTGACAGCGGCTTCTCGCCGGGCCTGATCGGCGGCGATCCGGAGATCGAGATCAGGCTAACTCTCGGTAAATCACACCTCTGGCCCATCGCCGAAACACTCGATGATTGGAGCGAGGATGACTTCTTCGATATGGTCGAGTTCCTTTGCGCGCATGTCTCGAAGCCCATAGACCGCTACTACCACCAATGGGACGGTTGCGGGTGGCACTGCACTGCTTTTGATGCCGAGGAAGGCCGCACGGAGTTTCGAGCTAAACTTAACCGCTTCCTGGGCTTCTACGACTCAGGTTTCGAACTCAATAGGGCGGGCGAGATCCTCGCGATTCCACCCACTGGACTTGAGCGACTTGTGGCAGAGCCACTAGTCCATCACGACCCTGACAACGTTACTGGCAGAATTAAAACAGCCCTGCACAAGTTTCGTCACCACCGTGCAGCGATCGACGAGCGGCGTGGCGCGGTTAGGGACCTAGCTGACGTTCTCGAGTTTCTGCGACCGGAACTCAAGCGAGTTCTGGCCTCTCAGGACGAGAAAGATCTTTTCAATATCGCAAATAGTTTTGGTATTCGCCATCACAGGTCGGACCAGCGGACCGACTACGACCAAGAGGTCTGGCTTGATTGGATCTTCTATTACTACCTGGCAACCATCCACACCGCGATCCGCCTCATAGAGAAGCATCCAACTTGAATCTTGAACGAAATGTCGGCTAGTACACGGCTTTCACCGGCCAGTCAACGAGCTACGCCCGTCGTCAGCCGGTGAAGCCCGACACTTTGTGTCGACACAAGCGCTAATCATGTCAACTTCACGGGTCCTTTCCTTCTCAGAAGCCCTTTCGCAGGTCCCAAGCTCGAAAGGACCGCACCTTCTGCTTGGAAATGGCTTCAGTCGGGCGTGTCGCAACGACATCTTCGCCTATGACTCGCTCTTCCATCGCGCAGACTTCGCGACGCTCTCGCCTGCGGCAAGAGGAGCGTTCGATGCGCTAAAGACGACAGACTTCGAAGTCGTCATGAAGGCCCTGAGGAATGCCGCTGCTCTAGTTTCACGATACCGCCCGACGGATACCGACCTTGCGCAGCGACTCGCGAATGATGCAGACGGTCTCCGTGAGGTTCTCGTACACGCAATTGCTGACAGTCATCCAGAGTGGCCAGGCGACATCGCGCCGGAGGACTTCGCGGCCTGTCGCGCATTTCTGGGGCACTTTGACCGAATCTTCACGCTTAACTACGACCTCTTGCTATACTGGGCTCTCATGCAGGCAGAGATTCCTCCTCCGCTTCGCTGCGATGACGGCTTTAGGACCCCAGACGCTGGGCCAGCGGGATATGTGACATGGGAGCCGGAGAACACTTACCAGCAGAACGTCTACTACCTTCATGGCGCCCTCCACCTTTATGACGCTGGGGCGGAGTTGCAGAAATACACGTGGACAAACACCGGGGTTCGCCTTGTTGAGCAGGTTCGAGCAGCCCTAGAGGCTGATCGCTATCCTGTCTTCGTCGCTGAAGGAACCAGCTCGCAGAAGCTTGAGCGCATAAAGCATAGTGACTACTTGTCGAAGGCCTATCGAAGTTTCTCTCAGCTGGGAGGCGACCTCTTTGTTTATGGCCACTCGCTGGCTCCCAGCGACGAGCACATTCTTCGCCTGATCGAGAAGGGCAAGGTTCGAAGGATCTTTGTCAGTCTCTTCGGCGTCCCGGAAGCGGAGCACAACACCCGCCTCATCGTGAGGGCGGCCCAGCTAGGAAGAAGGCGAAGCGCAAGGCACCCCCTTGAGTTGGCCTTCTTCGATGCGGCAACCTGTTCAGTATGGGGTTGAGCCGGGCGTTGGCTGACACTTGGCGCGGCGCCGGTGATTACGAATCCGCCGTGGGTGGGGATCTCGACCTCGATGTGGCTCGGCCGGACTATCGCTTCAGTCTGGTAGATCATGAACCTAGCCGGCACCCGGCGGAACTGGCGCTCGATTTCCAAAGTCATTACGGTGGTGGCTTCCGTCGCGACATCCCTGCTCACTTCCTCAAGATCTTGTCCATCGCCTTTCCTTTTGCCAGTTCGTCGACCAGCTTGTCTAGGTAACGGATCTTTTGCATGAGCTTGTCCTCGATCTCCTCCACCCGATAGCCGCAGATCACGCCGGTGATCTTCGAGACGTTCGGATGGATCCGGGCTTGGGCGAAGAAGGTCTCGAAGTCGGTCTTCTTGTCGATCTGTTGCTGCAGCGTCGGCTCATCGTAGCCGGTGAGCCACTGGATGATGGCATGCACTTCCTCTTTCGTGCGGCCCTTTTTCTCTGCCTTCTGGATGTAATGCGGATAGACGCTCGCGAACGACGTCTTGAATATTCTCGTGTTGTCCATTCCGTCCTCGTTACTCATCAATGTTAGGCCGGCTGCCGCTTCCACCGCCGGTGAATCCACACCCACTGCTCTGGAACCCGACGGATCTGGCACTCGATTTCGAACGTCATCGCGGCGGTCGCCTCGGTGGCATCGGCGGGTAGGTCCATCTCGGGATGAATCGTCGCTCGGTGGCTGCCGTCCTCCAGGCGATCGATGAAGACGGGAAAGACGGCGGCTTTCTGCTTGAGCGCGATCTTCGCGGCTCCAACGGGGGTAAACGCCGGGCGGCCGAAGAAGGGAACCCACACTCCTTCGACCTGCGTGTCCTGATCGATCAACATTCCGAGCGCGGTGCCGGTGCGGAGCGCACCGAGCAATTGCCGAGCCGCGCCTTCCCGGCCGCGTTCGATGGTCGCGGTGCCGAACCGGGCGCGCAGCCCCGCGAGCATCTTTTGGAGACCCGGCTCGTCGAGTGAGCGGGCGACCGCGGCGAGTGGCAGGCCGTGGATCGACAGGGCGGCGGCGAGCACCTCCCAGTTGCCGCAATGGCCGGTGAGGATGACAATCGGCCGGCCCGCCGCGCGGGCGGCTTCGATCCGTTCCCAGCCTTCCATCGCGACATGCGACATCAGGCTTTCGGCGTCGCGGCGCAGCAGGTGGAGGCATTCGCCGAGCGTGATGCCGAGGTGGCGGAACGAGGCGCGCGCGAGGTTCCGGCGTTCTTCAAGGGGCAGCTCGGGAAAGGCGATTTCGAGATGGACGAGAGCGCGACGGCGATCGCGGCCCGCGACGAAGCGGGAAAGGTGCCAGGCGAAAAGGCCGAACCCGGCGCCGGTTTTCTGCGCCCCGCGCCAGGGAAGCCGCCCCCAGGTTGCGGCGAGGGCAGCCACCACGACCGCGAGCGCCCGATCGTGCCAGAGGTATTTGGGATTTCGGGGCACGGGCGGGCCTTAACGCCCCGCCTCGACGAACCTCGCGACGATTCCATCCCACTCGCCGCGGGAACGGAGGATCAGCTCGATCATCTCGCGCACCGCACCGTGCCCTCCCGGCCGGGAGAGAACGCGATGGGCGCGGGCTCGGATCTCCGGCGCGGCATCCGACGGCGCGAAGCTGAGGGCGGCACGGGCGATCAGGGGCAAGTCGGGCAAATCGTCGCCGATCACCGCCACCCGATCCGCGGTGGTTTCATGCGCGGCGAGAAACTCGGCGAAAGCCTCTCGCTTGTCAGAGCGGTTTTGCACGAACGCATCGAGCCCCAGCTCGCGGCTTCTCGCGACCAGCGCGGCGCTCGCTCGGCCGGAGAGGATGCCGACCTTCAAACCCGCACCCTGCGCGAGCTTGATGCCTAGGCCGTCGCGGACGTTGAAAGTCTTCAGCTGCTCGCCCTTCGGCCCGTAGATCAATCCGCCGTCGGTGAGCACGCCGTCGACATCCAGCAGCAGCCAGGCGAGGTGCTTGGCGCGCTTCTCGAACGTCGAGTCGTCGAGCGGGTCTGACGATTCCGCCTTCGCCATCAGAACAGCTCCAGACCCCAGAGATCGTGAAGATGGACGATGCCGATCGGGCGCCTCTCCTCGTCGCAGACGAACAGCGAGGTGATCCGCCGCTCTTCCATCTCGTGGAGTGCCGCGGCAGCGAGCTCGCCGGGCGGGATCGTTTTCGGGTTCGGCTTCATGCACTCGCCTGCCGAGTGGCCGAGGGGCGCGTCGTCGGTCGCGAGCAGGCGGCGCAGATCGCCGTCCGAAATGCAGCCGGCGAGCTTCCCCTCCGCATCGACCACGGCCGTGATTCCCAAGCCCTTTTTCGACATCTCGTAGATCGCATCGCGCATCGCCGTGGTAGTCGCCACGATCGGGAGGGCCGAGCCCGAATGCATCAGCTGCTCCACCTTCATCAGCTGCTTGCCAAGCTGTCCCGCGGGGTGAAGGCGGGCGAAATCCTCGCGGGTGAAGCCTTTCGCTTCGATCAGCGCCATCGCGAGCGCGTCGCCCATCGCGAGGGTCGCGGTGGTCGAAGCGGTGGGGGCAAGCTCGAGCGGGCAGGCTTCGCGATCGATCGCGACCGATAGGTGCAGATCGGCGTGGCGGGCGAGCGGGCTCTCCCGATTGCCGGTGATCGCGATCAGCGGCACGCCGAGCCGCTTGAGCGTCTCGACCAGGCGAAGCAGCTCCTCGGTGGTGCCGGACGAGGAGGCGGCGAGCACCGCGTCCCCTCCGACGATCATGCCCAGGTCGCCATGCACCGCCTCGGCCGGATGGAGGAAGAACGAAGGGGTGCCGGTCGAGGCGAGGGTCGCCGCGACCTTCTTCATGATGTGGCCGCTCTTCCCCATGCCGGTGCAGATCACCCGGCCGGAGCAGGCCGCGAGCCGCTCGACCGCCGCGTCGAACGCGCCGTCGAGCTGCGCCGTCAAAGCGTGAATCGCCGCGGCTTCGGTCGCGAAGACCTCTGCCGCGATCGTCCGCGGGCTGCGCGGTGTCATGCCTCCGCTCCGCGATCAGAACCCGTCACCGCGCGCCGCACGGCGACCAGCGAGGCGAGCAGCTTCTCCGCGCGATCCGGATCGAGCTGCACCGCGGAATCGGAGAGAGCGTGCGGCGGATCGGGATGGATTTCGAGAAACACGCCGTCCGCCCCGGCCGCGATGGCGGCCCGGGCGAGCGGCTCGGCGAAGCGGCGCAGCCCCCCGCTCTGCTCGCCGCCGCCGGGCATTTGGAGCGAGTGGGTGATGTCGTAGATCACCGCGAGGCCGTCGTCCTTCATCCAAGCGAAGCTCCTCATGTCGACCACCAGGTTGTGGTAGCCGAACGAGGTGCCGCGCTCGGTGACTGTGATTCGGTCGTTGCCCGTGCTGCGCGCCTTGTCGACGATCCGGCGTAGGTCGTCGGGCGCCATGAACTGGCCCTTCTTCAGATTGACCGAACGGCCGGTCGCCGCCGCAGCGACCACCAGGTCGGTCTGGCGGCAGAGGAACGCGGGGATCTGCAGGACGTCGCAGACCTCCGCCGCGGGTGCGCATTGGTCGACCTGGTGAACGTCGGTGAGGATCGGCAGGCCGGTTTCGCGTTTTACCTCGGCGAGCCAGCGCAGCCCGAGGTCGAGCCCCGGACCGCGCGGACTGCCGAGCGAACTGCGGTTCGCCTTGTCGAACGACGATTTGAACACGAGAGGCAGATCGAGCCGCCGGGCCATCTCGGCCAGGCGATGGCCCATCCCGAGAGCCAGCTCTGCGGATTCGAGCATGCAGGGGCCGGCGATCACCGGCAGTCGGCCCGCCGCGGGGTCATCGCCGCCGATCTCGACGCCTGGCGCGAGCTCGAACCGCTTGCCGGACGCCAATTAAAGATCCGTCCGGAGCGAGCCGACCGGCTGTTGCGTCGAAGCCTCGACCGGCGAGTCGGTCGACGGGTGAACCGGCGGATTGATCGGAAAGCTCGCGATGGACCCCAGCGGATCGGGTGTCGCGCTCTCCTCGCGGCGCGCTCCGGCGCGGATCTCGCCCGCGCGGCGGGTTTGCTCAGCAAGCGACGCCTCGATGAACGAGATGAACAGCGGATGCGGCTCGGTCGGTTTCGACTTGTACTCCGGATGGAACTGGCAACCGACGTACCAGGGGTGGTCGGCGATCTCGATCATCTCGACGAACTTGCCGTCCGGCGACAGGCCGGAGATCGTGAGGCCATGCTCTTGGAGGGTAGGAAGGTACTTCTGATTCACCTCGTAGCGATGGCGATGGCGCTCCTGAATCTCCGCCGCGCCGCCGTAGATCTTCCGCGCGAGCGACCCCTCGGCGAGCCGGCAGGGGTAGGCGCCCAGGCGCATCGTGCCGCCCATCTCTTCCACTCCGAGCAGGTCGCGCAGCTTGTAGATCACCGGCGAGTCGGTGTCGGCGTCGAATTCGGTAGACGTCGCCCCCTTGATGCCGCAGACGTTCCGCGCGAATTCGATCACCATGCACTGGAGGCCTAGGCAGATGCCGAAGAACGGCACTTTGTGTTCTCGGGCGTAGCGGATGGCGCGGATCTTCCCCTCGGCGCCCCGATGGCCGAAGCCGATCGGCACCAGCAGGCCGTCGACCTCGAAGATCTCGCGCGGCCACCCCTCTTCGGTTTCCTCGGCGTTGATGTAGACCAGCTCGACCTTGGCGTCGTTCGCGATCCCGCCGTGCATCAACGCTTCGTTCAGGCTCTTGTAGGCGTCGGGAAACTCGACGTATTTGCCGACGATGCCGATCCGCACGTGCTTGTGAGGGTTTTTGACCCGCGCCACCAGGGCCTCCCAGCGCCCCATCTCCCGGTCCCAGCGGGGGAGGTTGAGCATCTCCAGCAGAATCTCGTCCATCCCCTCGCGGCAGAAGACGAGCGGCACCTCGTAGATCGTCGAGACGTCGCGCGCCGCGATCACCTGCCGGGTCTCGACGTTGCAGAACAGGGCGATCTTCTTCTTCATGTCGTCGGGCAACGGACGATCGACGCGGCAGAGGATCAGATCGGCCGAGATGCCGATCTCGCGCAGCTCGCGCACCGAATGCTGCGTCGGCTTGGTCTTCAGCTCTTCGGCCGCCGGGATGTAGGGAACGAGTGTCAGATGGATGTTGATCGCGTTGCCGCGTCCCAGTTCTTGGCGGAATTGACGGATCGCTTCGAGGAACGGCAGCGACTCGATGTCGCCCACCGTGCCGCCGATCTCGACGATCACCACGTCGTTGTCGCCCGCCGCCCGCTGCATCGCCTGCTTGATCTCGTCGGTGATGTGCGGAATCACCTGGATGGTCTTACCCAGGTAGTCGCCGCGCCGTTCCTTGTCGATCACCGATTGGTAAATGCGGCCGGTCGTGTAGTTGTTACGTTTGCTCATCACGGCGTGGGTGAAACGCTCGTAGTGGCCGAGATCGAGATCGGTCTCCGCTCCGTCGTCGGTGACGAACACCTCGCCGTGCTGGTAGGGCGACATGGTGCCCGGATCGACGTTGATGTAGGGATCGAACTTCATCAGCGTCACTTTGAGCCCGTGCGCCTCGAGGATCGCGCCGACCGACGCCGCCGCGACGCCCTTGCCGAGCGAAGAGACCACGCCGCCGGTGACGAAGATGTATTTGGTCGCCATAATTGCTCTCCGGTCGCTTCCGTTCAGAGAATCAGCCGGACGGCAGTCCGGTGCTCGACGGAGAGGCCCTGAATCCAAGCTATGAGGGTGGGGGCGAAAGAGGGTTGCACGTCCAAAGCTAGCCTGGGGGGCCGGAGGCTGTCAACGTCGGGCGGCGCTTCGGAGCCGCCGTTCGACCTCGGCGAGGTCCTCGGCGGTATCGACCCCGATCGAGGTCTCGCGAGTTTCGAGCACCCGGATCGGCATGCCGTTTTCGAGCGCCCGGAGCTGTTCGAGCGACTCGGTCCGTTCGAGCGCGGTGGGGGCAAGCGCCGCGAGTTCGAGCAAGGCGGCCCTCTGGTAGCCGTAGATCCCCAGGTGCTTCAAAGGGACCCAGCCCCCCTCGCCGCGCGCAAACGGAATCCGCGAGCGGGAAAAATAGAGCGCCCGGCCGGTCCGGTCGAGCACGACCTTCACCGCATTCGGGTTCTCCAGCTCGTCGTCGGCGGCACGGACCGCGAGGGTGACGATGGGGTCCTCCGGGTGAGCCGCCAGGTGTTCGGCCACTTGGGTCACCGCGCCGGGGTCGATCATCGGCTCATCGCCCTGGATGTTGATGACGCCCGAGGCGCTCCAGCTTCGCGCCGCCCAGGCGATCCGGTCGGTGCCGCTCGTGCAGCTCTCCGGTGTCATCTCGACTTCGCCGCCGAAACCTCGCACCACCGAGGCGATCCGCTCGTCGTCGGTCAGAACCACCACCCGCGAAAGCCCCCGGGCCGCGGCGACCCGCTCGTAGACATGCTGGACCATCGGCCGGCCGAGGATCGGAGCGAGAGCCTTGGCCGGCAACCGCGTCGAGCCGTACCGCGCGGGGATGGCGCCGACGATCTCGATCGGTTCCGTCAAGGCGCACCATAGATGGCGGCTTCTTCGGCCACAAAATCCCAGGTGGTGGGTCCGCCCCGGGTCCAGATCAATCCGAGATCGACTTCCACCGCCTCGAATGGCTCGGAACGGACCTTGGCGTTGCCTTCATGGGTTTCGGAGAGCAGCCAGTGCGAGTTGTGGAGGCGGTAGACCTCAAAGGTGGTCAAGATCGGATCGAGAATCCAGGCATGGGGAACTTGGGACGAGGCATAGATTCGGAGCTTTTTGATCCGGTCGAAACGGGCCGTGGACGGCGAAAGTAGCTCGCAGATCCAATCGGGCCGCACCGTATAGGGACCCTGGTCGGGCGAAGCGAAGCGCTCGCGGCGCCATCCCGCGAGGTCGGGAATCAGCAGATTGGCGCCGAACCGGACCTCCGGTTCCGCGAGGATCACCCAGCCGCCGGGACCTCCCTGACCGAACCGAAACGGCGGCAGGAGTAACCCGGTGAGAGCCGAAGCGGCTTCGATGTGCGGTGCCGCCGGTCGCGGGAAGGCGAACAACGACCCTTCGGCGATCTGCCCCTTCCACCCGGAGGGTAGATCGTCGAGATCCCGCTCGGTCGCAGGTCCCGGCGTCCTCCAACGGAATGGCTCGATCATGAAGGCGAGAATAACGCGAATCTCCCCGCCCGGCTTCGACCTGGCGGACTCCATCGAACGATTTCTCTTGGGAGGTATCGGCGAGGTCGGGGAATTCACTCCGCCTCGATCGCCAGCGCCATCGCTTCCGCGACTTTGATTCCATCGATCGCGGCAGAGAGAATCCCGCCCGCGAACCCGGCGCCTTCTCCCGCGGGGTAGAGGCCCGGGGTCCCAGGGCTTTGGAAGTCTTCTGCGCGAGGGATTCGGATCGGGGAGGAAGTGCGGGTTTCCACCCCCGTGAGCAGGGCGTCCGGCATGGCGAAGCCGCGGATCGTGCGGTCAAAGGCCGGGATCGCTTCGCGGATCGCTTCGATAGCGTACGAGGGGAGGCTCGCGCTCAGATCGCCGAGGTGAACTCCAGGGCGGTAGGAGGGGAGGACGGTGCCGAAGTCGGTCGAGGGGCGGCGGGCCAGGAAATCTCCGACGAGCTGGCCGGGGGCTTCGTAGTTGCGGCCTCCGAGGTCGAAGGCGATCTCTTCCCAATGGCGTTGGAAGTCGATGCCGGCGAGCGGGCTGCCGGGATAATCCTCTGGCGTGATCCCGACCACGATGCCGGCGTTGGCGTTCGATTCATCCCGATTGTATTGACTCATGCCGTTGGTCACCACCCGGCCGGGTTCCGAGGCGGCGGCGACCACCGTGCCTCCCGGGCACATGCAGAAGCTGTAGACCGAGCGGCCGTTGGTCGCGTGGTGGACCAGCTTGTAGTCGGCGGCGCCGAGCATCGGGTGGCCGGCTTCCCGGCCGAAGCGGCAGCGGTCGATCAGCGTTTGTGGATGCTCGATGCGGAAGCCGATCGAGAAGGGCTTCGCCTCGATCGCGATGCCCCGATCGTAGAGCATCCGGAAGGTATCTCGGGCGCTGTGGCCGACCGCGAGGACGATCCGATCGGCTTCGATCTCGCTTCCATCGGCGAGCCGGACGCCTCGAACCTCCCTCCGAGAGCCTCCCTCCAGCAGCAGATCCTCCACCCGGGTCTTGAAGCGGATCTCGCCGCCCAAGGATTCGATCGTCGCGCGCAGGCTCTCGACCACCTTCACCAGGCGGAACGTGCCGATGTGCGGCTTGTTGACGTAGAGAATCTCCGGGGGCGCCCCGGCCGCGACGAACTCTTCGAGCACTTTCCGGCCGCGGTGGCCGGGGTCTTTCACTTGGCTGTAGAGCTTGCCGTCCGAGAACGTGCCGGCACCTCCTTCGCCGAATTGGACGTTCGATTCCGGATCGAGCGTGCCGCGGCGCCAGAGGCCGAAGGTGTCCACCGTGCGTTCGCGGACCGGCTTGCCCCGTTCGATCAGGGTGGGCCGGAAGCCCATTTGGGCGAGCAGCAGCCCGGCGAACAGGCCGCAGGGTCCCGTGCCGATAACGACCGGCCGGAGCGCGGGTTCCTTCGTGGCGCGGACCGGGAAGCGGTAGGAGGTGTCGGGCGTCGGCCCGACTTTGGTTCCGGAGAATGGACCGCCGGTGCGGCCGGCTCGCTTCAGGATCTCCGCCTCGCGCGTCGTCTCGACATCCAGGTGGTAGGTGAGCGCGATTTTCCCGCGCACTCTGGCGTCGAAACTTCGGCGCACCACGTGGATCGCGCCGAGATCCTTGGCGGCGATCTTCAGCTCGGCGAGCACAGCGGCGCGCAGGTCGGCTTCGGTATGGTCGAAGGGGAGCTTGATTTCGGTCAGGCGAAGCATGGGCGGCGGGAAGCTTATCGCCTGCGGCGTCCCCGGAGAGCCGACGAGACGAAACCCCCGTTGCGGTCTCGCGTATCTCTAGAACGGCACCCCCGCGCGCCCCACACTTCTCCTGGAGATTCCTGCTCATGCTGAAACGTTTCATCGCCTCCGCCGCGCTCTGCCTCGTTGCGAGCGCCGCTCTCGCCGCACCCGGCGATTTGGCTACCCGCCGCAAGGCGCTCGATACCCTTCTCGCCGCCCAGTGGGAGGAGAACCTCAAAGAAAATCCGGAATTCGCCTCGATCCTCGGCGACAAGCGGTACAACGACCGCTTGAGCGAGAACACTCCCGCGTCGATCGCGGAGAACTACCGCAAGGCGGCGGAGTGGAAGAAACGCTTCGAAGCAATCGACACGACCGGCTTTCCGGAGCAGGAAGCGCTCAACAAGACGCTGATGGTGCGCGATTTGACCGAGATGCTTGCGAACCGGAAGTTCAAGAACTGGGAGATGCCGGTCACTCAGTTCTACGGCATCCACATCCAGGCGCCGTCGTTCGTCCAATACCTATCGTTCGAGACGGTGAAAGATTATGAGGACTACATCGCCCGCCTCGGCCAATTTCCGCGGGTGTTCGACGAGACGATCGCCTTGATGCGCCAAGGGATGGCGGACAAGCTGATGCCGGCCAAGCTGCTGCTGGAAAAAGTGGCCGTGCAGGCCGAGGGGATCGCGAAGCAGAAGGCCGAAGAGACGCCCTTTGCCCATCCTTTCGAGAAGTTTCCCGACGCCGTGCCGGCGGGGGACCAGGCGCGTCTGCGCGAAAAGGGCCTCGCCGCGGTGCGCCAGAAAGTGCTGCCGGCCTACGTGAAATTCACCGCGTTCGTCCGGGACGAATATGCTCCCAGGGGACGGACCGAGCCGGGCGTCTGGTCGTTGCCGGACGGCGCCGCGCGCTATGCCGCCCTGGTAAAATCTTCGACCACGACGGACATGACCCCCGAGGATATCCACCAGCTCGGTCTTTCCGAAGTGGCGCGGATCGAAGGGGAGATGCAGAAGATCGCGGTGCGGCTCGGCTTCAAAGACTGGAAGGCGCTGAACGTCGCGATCGAGGCGAATCCTGAGCTGCATGCGAAATCGGCGCAACAGATCGTCGACCTGTATTCGAAGTACATCGCCCAGATGAACGAGAAGCTGCCGCAGCTGTTCGGCCTGCTGCCGAAGGCGCAGTGCATCGTCAAGCCGATCGAAGCGTTCCGCGAGAAGGACGCCTCGGGCGCCGAGTACAACCAGGGTACGCCGGACGGCTCGCGCCCCGGCACGGTGATGGTCAACACCTATGAGTTCGCCAAACGCAAGACGATCAACATCGAGACCACCGCGTACCACGAGGGCGTACCGGGCCATCACATGCAGATCTCGATCGCCCAGGAGCTGCCGACGCTGCCGCCGTTTCGGGCGCAGGGAGGCAACGTGGCGTACGTCGAGGGATGGGCGCTCTATTCAGAGGACTTAGGTGGCGAGGTCGGGTTCTTCCAAGACCCCTACAACCTCTACGGCCATTACATGGACGAGATGCTGCGCGCGATCCGGCTGGTCGTGGATACCGGATTCCACTACAAGCATTGGACCCGCGACCAGGTGGTGCAGTTCTTCCACGACCATTCAGGGATCGACGAGGTCGAGGTGCAGTCCGAGACCGATCGCTACATGGCGGTTCCGTCCCAGGCGCTCGGCTACAAGATCGGCCAGCTGAAGATTCGCGAGCTACGCGGGCGGGCGAAGAAAGAGCTGGGGCCGAAGTTCGACATCCGCAATTTCCATGATCAGGTGCTCGGCGCGGGCGCGCTGCCGCTCGACGTTCTGTCCGATCGGATCGACCGTTGGATCGTCACCACGAAGGCGGGGACCCCGGCGAAGTAAGGGGCGTTGACGCGAAACAGGCGGGCGAATCAGGCGGGCGAATCGGGCGACGGAAGCTCCTGGCGGAGCTCGTCGCCCGTTTCTTTGCCGGCGGGGCCGCAGAAGGGTAGCGCCATGACGAACAACGCGAGGCGCTGCACTTCGCTGTCGCCCCAGTTGTACTCGAACAGGCCGGCGACGTTGAAGCCGACCAGGGCGAGGATCGCTCCGACGTAAAGGGCGGCGTCCGGTCCGGCGTCGCGCCCCTGGTCGCAGTAGCGCCGCCAGGCGGTGCGGATCGCAACCGCCATCAGCCAGAAGTAGGCAAGGAGAGCGGGAATACCGCGCTCGGCGGCGATCTCCAGAAACGTATCGTGAAGGTGGGGCACCCAAAAGCGGGGCGCGGTCGGATCCCGGTACGGGGTGTAGCGGCTTTGGACGAGGTCAGGGCCGATCCCGAACAGGGGGTGCTCGGCGATCATGTGGAAGCCGGCGTCGGCCATGCACAGGCGATCGTAGTTCGACGGATCGCTCAAGTTCGCCATCGAGAGGGCGCGCGAGACGATCGGCTTCGGTGCGATCAGTAAGAACAGAACGGCGACCAGCGGCAGGGCGAGCAGCCAGCGCGGCCGGCGGACGCCGACAAAGCCGATCAGGGTCACGCCAAGCGCCAGCCAGGCGTTGCGGGTGAGGCTGCCCAACAGGGCGACGTTGATCGCCGCGAGTGCCACCCATCGCCAGATGCTGCGCCGGCTCGCCGCCTCCAGCGTGAGCTGCGCGATCAGCAGAAGGTCGCAGATCAGCAGCACTCCGGCGAGCGTCATCCAGTGCGAAAACGGGCCGCGGATGCGTTGGTCGATCCCGCCGTACCCTTGCAGATACTGGCCGAGCGCCCAGAACGCGAGAACCGCGCCGGAGGCGATCACCTGGTCGGCCAGGCGCCGGTGGAGCCCGTCGCGTCCCAGGAGCAGCGGGCCGAGCAGCAGGGTCGAAAGGAGAAAGATCTCGCCTAAGGAGCCGGCGCTCTCGCGCGGCAGCGGCGAGGCTACGACTGCGGCGGCCAGCCATAGGTAATAAGCCGCGAGCGGCGCGAACATCGGCTGAAGCCGAATGCGCCCGAGCGATTGGCCCCAGGCGGCCGGGCGAAACGCCGGCCAGCTCGAAATCAGGGCGAGCGCCAGGAAGGCGTTCGAGATCGCGATGCCGAACAGTGTGAGGAGATGGAGGGCGTAAAACCGGCGAGCCCACCGCAGCCACGGTCCTTCTTCTTGGGGGTCGTGAGGGAGCGGAGGGGAGGGCGCCACGGCTGCGGCAAGAGTAGGAGATCGGCCGGACGCGGTCAACGCTCGGGGCCCCTACGGCCCCGAGCGTCCGATCGACTAGAACAGAATGCGCAGGCCGACCTGGGCCTGGCGCGGCTCGCCCGCGCCGCTCTGGACTGTGCCGTCGAAATTGAAGATCAGGCTGGTCGTTTCGGGACGGTGGAAGTTCGCGCTGTTGAAGACGTTGAACACGTCGAGCGCCGGCTGGAAGGTCAGGCGGCCGACTTTGAAATCGCGCGACAGGCGGAAGTCGAGCGAGTTGAACACGTTGTCCTTCCGCCCCAGGTTCCGGCGCGTGACGCTGCCGTCGGCGTTGATCCGGTCCTGCGGGGTGTTGGCGTCGCGGCCGTCCGCCGTGATCGATTTTGGCTGCGCCGATCGGTAGGAGTAGCGGAAGTTGACGTCCAAACGGCCGGGAGCCTGCCAGAGCAGCCAGGCGTTCAACCGGTGGCGCTGGTCGCGATCGGAGTACGAATACTCTTTCTCGAGGTTGGTGATCTTGGCGTAACGGAACGAGAACGGGTCGCGCTCGTTGTCGTCGTCCGAAAGGTCGCGCGACCAGGTGTAGTAGACCTGGAACTGGGTGTTGTTCGAGGGCTTCTTGGTGAGGCCGAGGGTGACGCCGTTGTACAGGCTCTTGGCGCTCGACTGCACCACGGTGAGGGTGTTGATGCCGTTGGCTCCGCCCGGCGCCAGGCCGGTGCTCCAAGGCGAGCCGAGCAGCGGGTCGTTGGCGTTGATGAAGCGCGTGATGTGCTCGCCCTTGGCGTAGTTGTACTTGACCAAGACCCCTAAGTTCGCCGAGATCTCCCGCTCGTAGGAAAGGCTCGCCTGGGTGGTGCGCGGGTTCTTGAAGTTCTTGTCGAAGACGAACACGTCGGGAAGAAAGGGCGCGCCGATCTCGGAGGCCGGGATCAAGTTCGGGTAGGCCGGCACCGGTCCGAGCACGCCGGTGAGAGCACTGTTCCTGAAGATCGACTGGCCGATGCTGCCGTTGGTCGACCGCGACGAGGCGAGCGACAGCCCCGGCACTCGGGCGTAGAAGATGCCGCCGTTCAACCGGATGGCGGATTTGCCATTGTTCTGCGGATCCCAGGTGAGTCCCAGGCGCGGCTGCCACATCGCCTTGTCGCTCGGGATGTTGCCGTCCGAAGGGAACGTCTGCGGGCCGGCCGCGGTGGTCACGGTCTTGCCGATGAAGGGTGCGAAGAAGACCTGATCGGCGGGGGTGCGCGGATCGGGCTCGATCTGCGCCTCCCAGCGGAGGCCCGCTTGGATCGTCAGATTCGGCCGCGGCTGCCATTTGTCCTGAAGGAAGACCGCCGGCTCGCGCTGGCGGATCTTCTGCCGGCCCGACTCTTCGACGGTGCGGCCGCCGACTCCCGCCTGCTGGAGATAGAGCAGAACCGGGCCGGTGATCGAGGCGCCCCGCGGGCAGACGCCGACCTGCGACGTCGAGCCATCGGAGCACTCGACGTAGTGGGAGTTCCGCGCGTAGTTCAAGAAGCCGTCGGTCGAGCTGAAGATGAATCGGCCGTTGCCGAAGCCGACGAAGGTCTGCGCCGAGACCACGTCGTTGTATTCGACCCCCAACTTGATCGAGTGATCCTTCTTGAGCAGCGAGAGGTTGTCGTTGATCTGGTAACGCTCGTCGTAATACGTGACCGGGATGAAGAACGGCTCGCCGAAGCGATAGCTCGCGCCGAAGTCGAACGCGGTGTCGGGCAGCGGGCGGTTCTGGCCGGTGACGTTCGGCCCTTCGTACGGCCGGGGCCGATTCTCGCGCGCATACTGGAAGCGCGCTTCGTTGAGTAGCGAGGAGGAGACGGTCGAGATCAGGCTGCCTGTGAGCGCCTTCGAGTCGTCCTTCTCATTGGCGTTGGCGCTCCTTCCCCAGGAGTCGACGTCGAAGGTGCCGTTCTTCTGCTCGGACTTCGTGTAGTTGAGCCGGATCGTCGCGAGGTTCGCTTCGGTCGCTTGCCAATCGAGCTTGGCCAGTGCGACGAGGGCGTCGTTGGTGCGATCGATCGGACCGTTTTCGTTCGGGCTGCCGAGGCTCGCGAGCAGGGCGACCACGCGCGGGTCGATCCGGTTCGGGTCGGTCTGCTTGGTCGAATCGCCTTTCTGCGAGTCGAGGGCAAGGAAGTAGAACAGGTCGTCCTTCCGCACCGGGCCGCCGAGCGTGAAGCCGCCTTGGGTCTGCTTGGCGTCGAACTTCTTCGCCTGGCTGCCGTCGGGATTCTCGGCGCGCGAGGAGAACGCGTCATCCTTGTAGAACAGATGGGCGGTGCCTTTGCGGTTGTTGGTTCCCGACTTGGTGACGACGTTGACGAAACCGGACGCCGAACGGCCGAATTCGGCGTTCGCGCCGTCCGCGACCACCACGACCTCTTGAACCGCGTCGAGGTTGAAGGTGAACGCCGGCCGCTGGCCGCCGCGCTGCTCGCCGAAGAACGGGTTGTTGAAGTCGGCTCCGTCGACCGAGACGTTGTTGCTGATCCCCTTCTGGCCGTTGATCGAAAGCTCGTCCCCGTCGGGACCCTGGACGATCGTGACGCCCGGCGTGAGCTTCGTGTAATCGAGGAAGTTGCGGCCGTTGTTCGGCAGGTTTTCAATCGCCGCGACGTCGATCCGGGTGGCCCCCTCGGTGCGGGTGGTTTCGACCACCGGCGCGTCGGCCGTGACCAGGATCTGGTCCTCGACCGCCGAGACTTTCATCGAAAACGTCAGGCTGACCGTCTGGCCGACCTGGAGGTCGATCCCTTCGCGCACCAGGGTCGAAAACCCTTGAAGCGCCGCGGTGATCCGGTACGGCCCCAGCGGCAGGAGCAGGCCGCGGAACCGGCCCTCCTCGTCGGTCGACACCTTCTTCTCGAAGTTGGTGGCGAGATCGAGCAGCGTGACCGTCACGCCGGAAAGCGGCGCGCCGCTCTCGTCCACGACCCGACCTTCGATGACGCCGGTGGTCGCCTGGGATTGCGCATAGCCGGCCGTCGCTAGGCCGAGCAGAAGCGCGAAACAGGCGAGGGGCGCACTGAGGAATTTGCGCATCTCGAACCTCCTGGGAGTGAAAAAGCATCAAGACCTGCGGGTACCAAGTGGCACGATGTTGACAACAGTGCGTCCGGCGAGTCAACGCCCGGGAGTTTCGTCACCCGGCTGTCACAGGTTGCCGGGAGAAACCCCGCTGCTACACTTCCGCCAATGTCGCTTCGCGTCACCCTCCTCGGCAGCGGGACCTCGACCGGCGTGCCGGTGATCGGTTGCGGTTGCGCGGTCTGTACCTCGCGGAGCCCGCGGAACCGGCGGTCGCGGCCGGGATTGAAGATCGAGGGGCCGGAGGGAACGGTGCTGGTCGATGCCTCGACCGATCTGCGCGAGCAGCTTTTGGCGCACCCGGTTTCGCGGGTCGACGCCGTGGTTTTCACCCATGCCCACGCCGACCACATTTTCGGTCTCGACGACGTGCGGATCTTCAATTTCCGCCAGAAGGCGGCGATCCCCTGCTTCGGCTCGGCGGAGACGCTGGCGGCGATCCGGCGAATCTACGCCTACGTCTTCGAGGCGGGGCAAGAGGGGGGCGGCAAGCCCCAGCTCGATCTGATTCCGGTCGAAGGGCCGTTTCCGCTGCTCGGCCGGCCGTGGATTCCGATTCCGGTCTGGCACGGCACGATGGCGGTGCTCGGTTTCCGGATCGGCGATTTCGCCTATGTCACCGACTGCAACGTGATCCCCGAGGCGAGCTTCGAGCGGCTCGCGGGAGTCGATACGCTGATCCTCGACGCGCTGCGCTATCGGCCGCATTCGACCCATTTCTCGCTCGGGCAGGCGGTCGACGCCGCGCAGCGGATCGGCGCGCGGCGGACCTATTTCACCCACATCGCCCATGACATCGACCACGATCATCTGGAGGTCGTTCTGCCGCCAGGAATGGAGATCGGCTATGACGGCCTCGCCTTCGACATCCTCGGCTAGCTCCCAACCCGAATCGAATACCGACTTCGGGACGATCGAAATGCGGACGATCCCCGCCGGGCGTCGCGCCGTCGGGTCGGTCCGGGTGCCGTCGTCCAAGAGCGTCACCCATCGGGTTTTGAACCTCGCCCTGCTCGCGAACGCGCCGCTGGTCCTCGAACGGCCGCTCGACGCCGACGACACCCGGCTGTTTCTCGCGGCTCTGGCCGACTGCGGCTTCGCGGTGGAGCGGGCGGGAGAAGAGGTGCGCCTGACCCCTGGCCCTCGGTCGAGCCCCGAGGTTGACGCCGAGGCGATCGAAATCTACTGCGGCAACGCCGGCACGATGTATCGCTTCCTGGTCGCGACGCTCGCGGCGATTCCGGGCAGGTTCCAGCTCGACGGCACCCCCCGCCTGCGCGAGCGGCCGATCGGCCCGCTGGTCGACGCGGTGCGCGGCTTAAGCGGCCAGGTGGAGTACCTGGGGCGCGAAGGGTACGGGCCGCTCGCGATCCGTGGCGGAACCCTCCGAGGGGGGACCACCGGGCTCGATGCGGGGTCGTCCAGCCAATACCTCTCGGCGCTGCTGATGGCTGGGCTGCGGGCGAAAGAGCCGGTCACCATCGAGCTTTCCGCGCTCACCTCCGAGCCCTACATCGACATCACGCTGGGCTTGGTTCGCCGCTTTGGCGGCCGGATCGAGCGGCTTTCGCCCACCCGCTTCCGCGTCGAGCCCGCCGCGACCTTGGCCGCAGGTCTCGATCGGGCACGGGTCGAAGGGGATTGGTCGGCCGCCGCCTATCCGGCCGCGATGGCGGCGCTCACCGGAGGCGTGGTTCGCCTGCTGGGGGTAGAAGAGGATTCGGCCCAGGGGGACCGCGGCTTTCTTGACCTCCTGGCGGCGATGGGCGCCCAAGTCTCATGGAAGGGGGGCGAGCTCGCCGTAGCAGGCACAGGCCGGCTCACCGCGCTCGCCGTCGACCTCGGGCGAATGCCCGACCAGGTGCCGACCCTCGCGGCGCTCGCGCCGTTTGCCGCCGGCACGACGCGAATTACCGGGGTACCCCACCTGCGGATCAAAGAGAGCGACCGGCTGCACGCGATGGCGGTGGGTCTGGCGGCGCTCGGCGTACCGGTCAAGGAGCTGCCCGACGGCTTGGAGATCGAAGGAGTCTGGGCCGGACGCGCGGATATCCCCTCCGACCCGGTGACGATCGATCCGTTCGACGACCACCGGATCGCGATGAGCTTCGCGCTCATCGGCCTTCGACGTCCGGGCGTGACGATCGCCGACGCGAGGGTGGTCGCGAAGTCCTATCCCGACTTTTGGCACGATTTCGGCTCGCTGATCTCCGAGTAGCCCGCCGAATCGCGGACCGGGGTCCGAGTCGACCAAACCTGGTTTGAGGTCGCTTCTTGCCTACCCCGGGACTTTTGTCCGGTCGGTGGTGGTAGTCTTCGCGCGATTTTTCCGCCTACAGGAACTTTGCCGTGCAGCCGATCCATTCGACTCTGCGCCCTATCTCGGGTGCGCCGCTCGAAGCGGCGCTTCTCTCCGACCGCCAACGGCTCGCCGTGGTGTTGCAGGGCTCCGCTTTGCTCGCGCACCTTCAAGGGCCAGGGTGGCACCTGCCCGAAGGGTGGGCAGGCGCCCGGGTGACCTCCGACGGCCGGCTCGGCGGCCTCGTCGCGGGCCCTGGGAGGCTCGGGCCGGTCCAGGCGTTGCTGCGCGACTTGGTGGCGCTCTGTTTCGGCGAAACCGGCGTACGCGGTCGGAGTGCCGCGCGACGGGCCGCCCGATCGCTGGAAGAGGCTTGGGCGATCGATCTCGCGCCGCTGCCGGCCGATGGCGCGGTCGCCCAGGTGCTCGCTGCGGCGCCCTTTCTTTGGGATCCAGCCTTCGGAACGGCTCGCCGGGCGCTCGGTGGCGCGCGGGCCGATTATGGGGGCGGGCCGAACGGTCACCAGCTCTGGCTCGCCGGCCCCGGTCCTTTCCGTCGCCGGGTGCTCGCCAGGGCTGCCGACTTGGGTTCGCTCGAAGCGCTTCTCTCCGGACCGGAGGCGCGCGATCTCTGGTACGGCCCACCGGCGCTCGAAGAGCCGGGTGAGTTAGTCGCCGCCGGTCGCATTCGCGGCGCTGTCCTGGCGTGGGAGCGCAACCCTCCCAGATCGGCGGCGGAGCGTTTGGCCCTCGCCCGGGCGCTCGAAGCGCTCGGCCGGTTCGAGCGGGCGCTGGACGCATTGGGCGAGGATCGCGGGCTCGAAGCTCGGTTGATCCGCGCCCGCTGCCAGCTGCGCCTCGGCCGGTTGGGGGGCGCCCGGGCGGCGCTCTACCGGTTTGAAAAGGTGGCCGCCGAGCCTGAGCTGACGGTCGAGTTGGCAGACCTCGCCACCCGGACGTTTGCGAATTTCGGCGAGCCGGAAGCCTCGGCCCGCTGGGTGGAGCGCGCCCTAGCCGCCACCGGGGTTTCGGTGAAGCGCCGCGCGAACGGTCCTCTCGCCGCCCGGGCCTGTCTGATCGCCGCGGTCGCGGCGTGGGATCGCGGCGAAGGCGAAATGGCTGAGCGCCACCTCGCGCGGGCCGAGGCCGCGGGGGTTTATCCGCGAGACGCCTGGCGCCTCCATCAAGCGCGCGGCCTGGTCGCCCTCGCCGCCGGTCGGCCGCGCGACGCGGCGGAGCATTTTGCGGCGGCGCTGCGCTCGGGACGCCGCGGCCTGCCGCGGTTCGAGGCCGGCGGTCTGTGGAACGACTTGGGGCTCGCGCGCGCCGAAATCGACGACCTCGCGGGGGCCGAGCGTGCGTTTCTCCACGTCCACCGCCTTCTCGCCGGTTGCGACGGGCCGCGCCGGACGACGCTTGCGCTCTACAACCTGGCCGAGATTCGCCTACGTCGCGGCAGGCTCGGCGGGGTGCGCGAGATCCTAGAGGCGTCGTCGACCGAGAATCGCCTGGCCGGCAACCTCCGCGGCCAGATTCAAGACGCCGAGCTTTCGGTCCGCTTCGACCTGGCCCGCGGCCGGGTCGAGACGGCGCTGGTCCGAATCGAGTCCGCCCGATCGCTGCTCCGCGAGCGCCGGGTCGATTGGCGCAGCGGGGAGCTTGCGGTGCTCGCGGGGCGCGCTCTCGGCTGGTTGGGACGGAGCGAGGAAGCCGCCTTGGAACTGGAAACCGCGGGCGAGCATGCCGCGGGGTTGCTCGAACCGGAGGAGATCCCCGCGCTTCTGGCGCTCGCCGGTCGACGGGACGAGGCGCTCGCCGCCGCGAGCGGCACCCCCTGGTACCCGCTGTTCGCCGCAGCCCTTGGAGTGCGGCACCCTGGGAGAGCGTCGAGCGACCTGCCCGAACCGGACCCCTCGTCCCTCGACCTCCTGGAACCGGCGCGCGCGGCCCGCCTGGTTTTCGACCTCGAATCGATCGCGGCGTTCGATCCGGGACGCCGTTCGGACGGATCGGAAATCGTCTCCCCCGCACGTCGTCGGCGCGCCGCGGAGGTCCTTCGGCGGCAAGGCGCGGGGCGCTTCGCCGAGCGTCTCGAAGCGTGCGGTGCGAGCTCCGATGCGAAAAAATTAGCGCTCGACCAACCGCCCGCGGCGCCCGCCGCCTTGCTCCCGATCCGCCCGGCGTCGCCAGTTTCGGACCGGGAGCCGCAAGACGGCTCGCGCGGCTTCTCCGGTTCCGAGGCCCGTTCGACCGCTCGGTCGGCCGGATGGATCGGCGATCATCCGGCGCTGGAGAAAGCGTTCGACAAGATCGTGCGGCTTGCCCCGGGCGATCTCGCGGTGCTCGTCCTCGGCGAAAGCGGAACGGGCAAAGAGCTTGCCGCGCGCGAGGTCCATCGCCGCAGCCGTCGTCATCGCGGCCCTTATGTAACGGTCAACTGCGCGGCGCTTTCCGAGACGTTGTTGCTGTCCGATCTATTCGGTCATTCGCGCGGCGCTTTTACCGGCGCCGATCGCGAGCGGTTGGGGGTGTTTGAAACGGCGCAGGGAGGGACCGTCTTTCTCGACGAGATCGGCGACCTGCCGCCGGTCGCCCAAGGCATGTTGTTGCGCGTGCTGCAAGAGGGCGAGGTGCGGCGGCTGGGCGAGAGCCTGGCGCGCAAAGTCGACGTGAGGGTGGTCGCAGCCACCCATCGCGATCTCGCCCGCGCGAGCCGCGAAGGAACGTTTCGCCAAGATCTTTACTTTCGGTTGCGCGGTGCGAGCGTGACGCTGCCCCCTTTGCGCGAACGCGGAGCGGACGTGCTTTTGCTCGCGACGAGCTTGATCGAGAAAGAAGCGGCGCGCTTGAAGATCTTTCCCGTGCCGCGGCTCGACCGCCAGGCCGCGGAGCGTCTGGCCCGGCACAACTGGCCGGGCAACGTGCGCGAGCTTGAAAACGTCGTCCGCGTCGCCTGCCAAATGGCGGCCGGGCAAGACGAGATCGGCGTCGACCATCTGGAAATCGAAGAGATTCCCGGCGAGCGAAGCGCGGGCTCGTATCACGCCCAAGTGGACGACCTCAAAAGGCGCCTGATCCGCGAGGCGCTCGCCGCGGTCGACGGCAAGCGCTCTCAAGCCGCGCACCGGCTCGGCCTCACCCGTCAGGCGCTCTCTTATTTGATCCTTCAGTTGCGCATCGCCGATTTCTGATTCTTTCCGCCGCGCCAAATCAGACCTCCGCCGGAGCGGCGCCCTAAGGCCAGCACCGGCCGACCCGCTCGGCGATCGGTTCGATTCCCAAGCGATCGATCTCATCGAAAGCCGCAGGCTCGCGCGAGTCGACGTCGAGCACCGCGACCAGCGCTCCGGCGCGATCGAACACCGGAACGACGATCTCCGAACGGGCCGATTCATCGCAGGCGATGTGACCGGGGAAGGCGTGGACGTCCTCCACCACTTGGGTCCGGCGTTCGCGCGCCGCGGCGCCGCAGACGCCTTGCGCAAAAGATATTTCGAGGCAGCCGATACCGCCTTGATAAGGTCCGACGCGCAACAGGTTCGGCGCTACGACGCGATAGAAACCGGTCCAGCTGGCGGCGGGCAATTTTGCATGAAGAGCAGAAGCCACGGAGGCCATCGCGGCCACCGGATCGTCGAGGTCTGCGAGGAGTGAGTCGATCTCGGCGAGCGCATCGCGATAGATCGACCGTCTTTCATTTTCGTTGGTCATGGCGCGCATTGTAAGCCATAGGTTGACATATCAACGATGCTGGTCGATACTTTGACGCGGTGAAAACCCCTAAAAAAACGGACTGCTCGAATTGCAAGTCCTAAAGCGGAGGGATCGATCGATCATGGCAGCGAAACGCATCGTCCGAAAACCAGCGAAGAAAGCAGCGAAAGCTGTGAGCAAGCCGGCGCCCGCGCCGGAGACGGAAGGAAAAGAAGAAGGAGTGCTCACTCTCACCGAAGTTTCGAAGCGCTCGAAGATCTCGATGCCCACCCTTCAGCGATATAAGAAGCTGTATCAGTCGCGGATCCCCTCGGTCGGCAAGGGGCGGAAGCAGCGTTACTTGGAAAGCTCGCTCGCGATCTTCGAGGAGTTGAAGAACGAAAACATCGGGCGGCGCGGCCGGCCGAAGAAAGCGGTTGGCAAGACCGGTCGGCCCGTCGGTCGTCCTCCGGGCCGGCCCGCCGGCGCAAAGCCGGCCGCCGCGGCCGCGGAAGCAACCCCGGCCCGTCGCGGTCGCAGGGCGAGCTCTTCGGGTCTGATGACGCTCACCGAGATCAGCAAGCGCGCGGGCGTTTCCTATCCGACCGCCGTGCGCTATGTCCGGTTGTTCCTCGACCGCCTGCCGCACGAAGGCGAGGGTCGCCGCCGTCGTTTCTATTCCGGCGCGGTCGAAGTGTTCAATCAGCTGCGCGAAGAGGGCGGTCGCGGCGGTCAGCGCGTGAAGCGAATCGCGGGCCGTGCGGTCGAAGCGATCGAGAGCGGCGTCGCCGATCGGATCAAACAGCTCGAGAAGGCGCAGCAAAACTTCGAAAAGAAGCTGCGTACGTTGGCGCTGAGCCTGCAAAAGTTCCTGGAGTAAGAGTCAGTTCAGATGATCCCATCCGAGCGGCGGTAGCTTTCGGTTCGCCCCATCGAGCTGTATTTCGACCGCGCGATCCGATGTGATCCTGCCGATCTTCGTGCAGTTAAAGCCTGTCGGCGGCGCGTTTCGCGCCGGCAGGCTGAACAACAACACGTAGTCTTCGCCGCCGGACAGCGCGAGCTGCCGCGGATCTTCGCCGACCATTTCGCATAGATCGGAAAACCGCGAAGCGTAGGGCAGAGCCGCGGCATCGATCTCCGCGCCGACGTTCGATTCGTTGCAGAGCCGATGAAGGTCGCGCGCCAGGCCGTCTGAAACGTCGAGCGCCGCTACTCGCTTCAACTTCCCGAGCGCCGTTCCCAGCGCGAGCTGTGGGTGCGGTTCGACGTGCCTGACGATCGCCCGCCGGGCGGCGGGAACCAGCGCCCGCGGAAGGGCGAGGTCTTTCGGCAGGATGACCCGATTCCTGACGTCGATCACCGCTCCGCGCGCGAGCAACTTTTGGCCGAGCGCCGATTCACCGAGCGTTCCGCCGACATATAAAAGGTCGCCCGCGCGGGCCGCGCTCCGCTTGAGCCAGCGTCCCCTGGCGGGACGCCGGCCGAGCAGCGTGAGGGTCGCGACCAGACCTTGGGGCAAGCAGGCGAGATCGCCGCCCGCGAGGGTGACGCCCACTTTTTCCATCGCCCGGACCAAAGACTCGAAGAAACGCCGCGCGTCGAATCCGGGAGATAGCGTCAGCGAAAGAAACGCCCAGGCGGGCACGGCGCCGCTTGCGGCAAGATCCGAAAGATTGACCGCCAGCAGCCGGCGCGCGACGAGCGCAGGGTCGAGCCCGGCGAGAAAATGAATCCCTTCGATCTGGCTGTCCGTGGTGATCGCCCAGTGGCCGCCGAGCTTCAAGAACGCGGCGTCGTCGCCTATCGGGTTGGCCGCCTGGGCGCGCTCGACGCGGCGCCGGAGCCAGCCGATCAACCGATCTTCGGACTCCGGCGCCGTCGCTTCGAGCGACATGGCTTACTGCGCGGCCGGTACGGCTTCGCCCGCGGTACCGGCAGGAACGGGGGGCGGCGGCAGGACCGCGGCGGAGATGGCCTCCGGAGCCTCCGGGGTCGCTACGGTCGGTTCGGACGCGCCGGCCTCGACGGCGACCGGCAGCAGCGCGTAATCCAAGACCTCGCCCATGTGCTCGACGAAATGGAAGGTGAGCCCGTCCTGGATCGCGGCGGGAACTTCGATCAGGTCGCGCCGGTTGAGCTTCGGCACCAGGATGATGTGAATCCCGGCGAGCTTGGCGGCCAGGACTTTTTCTTTCAAACCGCCGATCGGCAGCACGTCGCCGCGAAGCGTGATCTCGCCGGTCATCGCCACCCGGCGGTGGATCGGCCGGCCGGTGAGCACGGAGAGCACGGCGGCGCCGATCGTGATACCGGCGGAAGGACCGTCTTTCGGAATCGATCCGGCCGGTACGTGGATGTGCAGGTCGCGCTTGGCAAACCAATCCTCGGGCAGGCCATGGTCCGCGGCATAGGCCCGGGCGTAGGAGAGGGCGGCCTGGGCCGACTCCTTCATCACGTCGCCGAGCTGGCCGGTGAGCAACAAGAGCCCCTTGCCCGGAACCGCGATCACTTCGATGAACAACAGATCGCCACCCGCGGCGGTCCAGGCAAGACCGGTCGCCACCCCCACCCGGTCGCGGTCGAGCAGCTCTTCGTTGAAATGCTTTCTCGGCCCCAGGAACGTTTCGATCTGCGCCGGATCGAGCAGGATCGTCGAGTCGTCGCCGCGCGCGACGCGCACCGCGACCTTCCGGCAGACCGCCGCGAGCTCGCGCTCCAGATTGCGCAGGCCGGCCTCTTTCGTGTAGTCCGAGATGATCTTCCTAAGCCCGGGGTCGGGCAGATCGACGTGCCGTTCTTCCAGGCCGTTTTCTTTCAGCTGTTTCGGGATCAGGTGGCGCCGCGCGATCTGAATCTTTTCTTCTTCGGTATACCCCGAAAGCCGGATCACTTCCATCCGGTCCAGGAATGCCGGCTGGATCGGATCGAGCATGTTCGCGGTGGCGATGAACAGCACTTTGGACAGATCGTAGGGGAGCCCCAGGTAATGATCGACGAAGCCGTAATTTTGCTCCGGATCGAGCACTTCGAGCAGCGCCGAGGAGGGATCGCCGCGGAAGTCGGCGCCGATCTTGTCGATCTCGTCGAGCACGAACACCGGGTTCGAAGTCCCCGCCTGCCGCACGCCTTGCAAAATGCGGCCGGGCAGCGCGCCCACGTAGGTTCGGCGATGGCCGCGCACCTCCGCCTCGTCGCGCACCCCGCCGAGCGAAATCCGTACGAACTGGCGCCCCATCGCCCGGGCGATCGAACGGCCGAGGGAGGTCTTGCCGACGCCCGGAGGGCCGACGAAACAGAGGATCGGACCGCGGGTGTCGGACTTGAGCTTCCGCACCGCGAGGAATTCGAGGATCCGCTCTTTGATCTTTTCGAGGTCGTAATGATCTTCGTCGAGGATCTGCCGGCCGTGGTCGAGATCGAGGTCGTCGACCGAGGTGGTGCCCCAAGGGAGCGCGGTCAGCCAGTCGAGATAGGTGCGGATGATCTGGGTCTCCGCGCTCTCCGGATGGCTCCGCTCCAGGCGGCGGATCTGGCGCTCAAGCTCTTCCTTTCCTTCGACCGAGAGCCCCTTGTCTTCGGCGAGCTTGCGGTAATTGGCGACCTCTTCGGTCAGCTCTTCGCCTTCGCCCAGCTCCTGCTGGATCGCCTTCAACTGCTGGCGCAGGTAATACTCGCGCTGGCTCTTGTCCATCTCCCCGCGCGCCTGGGACGAGATCTCCTGCTGCATCGTGAGCACCTGGATCTCGCGGACCAACAGGTCGCTCACCCGCTTCAGGCGCTCGATCGGATCGAACGTTTCGAGCAGCTGCTGCGCTTCGAGCGGCTTCAAATCGAGATTGCTCGCCGCGAGATCGGCCAGGCGGCCGCCCTCTTCGAGGTTCGCGGCGATCACCATCACCTCGGGGGAGATCGCTTTACCGAGCGACACGGCGCGGTCGAGGCTCTCTTTGACCGAGCGGACCAGCGCCTCGGTTTCCAAGGTGCGCTCGAACGTGACGTCGTCGATCCGCTCGATCTTCGCCTGCAGATAGGGCTCGGTCTGGCCGATGTGGACGACCCGCGCCCGGGCCAGGCCTTGGACCAGGATACGGATGCGGCCGTCCGGCAGCTTGAGCATCCGCATGATGATCGCGGCGGTGCCCACCGGATAGAGGTCCGGCTCGCCGGGGTTTTCAATCGCGCCGTCGCGCTGCGCGACGAGCAGGATCACCCGGCTTTCGGCGAGCGCCCGGTCGACCGCGAAAACGCTCTTGTCCCGTCCGACCGAAAGCGGCAGGATGATGTAGGGAAAGATCACCGTGTCTTTGAGCGGTAGGACCGGCAGGACGTCGGGGATCTTGATCGCATCCTCGGGAGCCTCGGCGGGGGGCCGGGTCGGAACGCCTGTCGTCATCGCCGTGCTCATCCCGCCTCCTCGCCGCTCACCGGCACGGCGACCGGCGCGGCACCCGCCGCCGGAGCGCTCGCTTCTTCGATCGGCACCGGGCGGGCCGCCAGGCGCTTCTCTTCGACCTTGGGGAACTCCACGGCGAGCAGACCGTCGGTCAGACGGGCGCGCCCTTGATGGCTATTGACCGGAACGAACAATTGTACCTCGCGGCGAAAACGTCCATGCGCACGCTCGATGCGCTGGAATCGGATCTTGTCGGCTGGCAGCGGCGTCATCTTGATTCCTGAGATAGCAACTCTCGTGCCGCGAACTTCGATCTTGATGTCCTCGGGAGCCAGCCCCGGCACCTCGACCAGGATCAGGATCGACTCGGCGGTTTCCACGATGTCGAGCTCGGGGCACCACTCGGTCCCGGGGTCGGCGCCCAGCTCCAGCGCCTCGGTAAACAGGCGCTCCATCTCGGTGTGAAAGCGGGAGATCAGCTCGATCGACGCGATCCGTTTCGCCACGGGCTACTCCTCTTCCTGACGCTGGAGTGTCTGGATCACGTCGGTGAAGGAACCGAGGTCCTCGAAGCGGCGGTAGACCGAGGCGAAACGGACGTAGGCCACCTGATCGAGCTCGCGCAGCCTTTCCATCACGAAGCCGCCGATGTCGCGGGTCGAGATCTCGCGATCCTCGCGGTCGTGGAGCAGGGTCTCGGCGTCGTCGGCGATCTTTTCGAGCTGTTTGCCCGACACCGGCCGCTTCTCGCACGCCCGGTAGAGGCCGGAGAGCAGCTTCTTGCGGCTGAACTCCTCGCGCCGGCCGTCGTGCTTGACCACCATGTAGGGAATGCCTTCGATCTGCTCGTAGGAGGTGAAGCGCCGGCCGCAGCCGAGGCATTCGCGGCGCCGGCGGATCACGTCGCCGTCTCGGCTTTCGCGCGAATCGACCACCCGATCGCGGTTCTCGGAGCAGAAGGGGCACCTCATGGGCGCTCGGTCATTCCTTCGCGTGGAGCGCGATGTTCAACCGCAGCAGCACGCGCTCCAGCGTTCCGGCGTCGCGGATGTCGACCTCCAGATCGCGCACCGCATCCATCACCCGGTGTTCTTCGTCCTCGACCTGAAAACTGACCAGGAAGCGGCGTGCCCGGGCGAAATCCGCCTTCTTGAGCGTCAGATCGATCGAGCGCGACAGCTCGCCCCGGCCGTTCCGTTGCGCGGCGGCCGCGGTGATCGGCGCAGCGGCGGCCCCCGGGATCGCTCCGGTCGGAACGGTCGGAGGGGTGGCGGTGTCGGGCGCGGGCCGCGAGGCCACTGCGGCGCGCGGCGCGGGGCTCGCTCCGGGGCGCGAGGGGCCAGCCGCTTCGCGGCGGATCTTTTCGAGCTCGGACAATACGTCCACGGTCCGCCGGGCGCCGGTGGTCGATCCGACTCTACTCGAGGTCGCCGGGTGGGGTGGCGGCGCTGCGGCCGCGCCGCCCGTACCGACCGGGGAGATCGGCGCGGGGCGCGGCGCCAAGGGGGGGGGAGCCGGCGCCTGGAGCGGGGGAGGCGCGGGAGCGTCCTGCTGCGCGGCCCGCTGAGCCGGGGGCAAGGAAGGCGAGACAGGTTGCGACGAAGGCGAAAGGGGCACCTGGGGCACCTGGGTGCCGGTGGCCGTCGGAAAGGGAACCACCGGCTTGGGCAGCGGCGGAGGGGCCGGTCGGCCGCCGGCGGCCGGAGCCTGGGCCTCGCCGGGCCGGCCGAGCCGCTTCTTGAGCGACATCAGCGTCAGCTTGGAGATCCCTTTGAGCGTTTCGAACACGCCCTGGCCGAGGGGGGCCGCGGACTCGAAGTGCAGCCAGCCGTTGCGATTCAGGCTCCGGTTCATCTCGTCGACGGTGCAGATGTCCGGCAGGTCGCGCTTGTTGTATTGCAGCACCAGGGGCAGGCTGTCGGAGGAGAGGCCCATCTCGGCCAGGTTCTCCTCCAGGTTACGGAACGACTCCTGGTTCGCCTGGAGCATCGCGCGCTGCGAATCGGCGACGAAGACGACGCCGTCCACCCCCTTCAAGACCAGCTTGCGGGTGGTGTTGTAGAAAACCTGCCCGGGAACCGTGTAGAGCTGGATGCGGGTCGAGAAGCCGGCGATCGTGCCGACGTCGATCGGCAACAGGTCGAAGAACAGCGTCCGGTCGGTCTCGGTTTCGAGCGACACCATCTCGCCGCGCGAGTCTCCGGCCGTGTGTTTATAGATGTAATGAAGGTTTGTCGTTTTTCCACAGAGACCCGGGCCGTAGTACACGACCTTGGCCGCCATCTGCATTGTGCTGTAGTTGAAGAAAACCATATTCCGGCCGACCTCTGGGACGGGGCTGGTGAGCATAGCACCAATGACGGGAGGTTCATTCCTCTTCCAACTCGGCCAACAGTTGGCGGTGGGCGGGGCCGGCCAAGGCTACCCGGTCCCGCTGCCGGAGCGTCTCGGCCAGGAGGCCGCGGACCCAGGGGGCCATCTCGGGGGCGATTTCGCCCAAGCCGGCGAGCTGGGCGAGCAGGGTGTCGCGGTCGCCGCGCGCCGCCGGCCCGGTGATCGCCCGGGCCGGATCGGTCGCCTCTCGGGCGGCTTCGACCGCGCCGCGCGCCAGCTCTAGGTAGCCGGAGACGACCCCCGCCGGCAGCTCAAGCCGCCCCGCGAGGTCGGCCGCGGCGGCCAGGAGGGTGGTGACACCGCCCGCCGCAAGGCTCGCCGCGAAGTGGTAGAGCCGGCGGGCTTCTCCCGGGATCACGCCGCTTTGAGCGCCCCAGGCCGCCGCGAGCCGGGCGCCGAGCGCCACCGCTGCCGGCTCGCCGTCGAGGCCGAAAAAGATCCCGTGCGCCTCGGCCGGGTCGGGCCGTGCGGTCGGGAACGCTTTGAGCGGATGGAACGAACCGACCGCCGAGCCATTTGCGGCAACCGGCGCGAGCGCCTGGGAGGTCCGGCTGCCCGAGGTGTGAAGGACCACCGCCGCCTGCGGCCTGCGGCCGAGCGAGGCGGCCACCGCGTCGAGAGCGCCGTCCGGCACCGCCACGAGCAGGAGATCCTGCCCGGTGGTCGACAGGGTCGACAGCTCGGAATCGCGTCCGAGGACACCGAGCTGCCGGGCGCCGGCCGCCGTCGCCCAGGCCGCGAGGCTCGACCCGACTCGCCCCGGGCCGACCAGGGAGAAGGTGAGATTCGCGAGCTGTCGGTCGAAAGGAGTCACTGAGCTACAATATGGGCGCTTTTCGATGCATGGCAAGAGGCGCATGCCCGGCCCGGAACGTTCTGATCTTCCAGAAGATAACCCACCCCCACGCCATGGCCGACCGAACCGATCCCAAGAAACTCGTCCCGCAGCTTACGCCGCGGGATCGCGAGATCCTGAAGCAGGTGGTCGCCACCTACGTGCTTTCGGCCGAGCCGGTCTCCTCCCGTTCGGTCGCCAAGCAGGCCGATCTGGGCCTTTCGGCGGCGACCATCCGGAACGTCATGGCCGACCTCGAAGAGTGGGGCTACCTCGCCCAGCCACACACCTCGGCCGGCCGGGTGCCGACGCGGATCGCCTACCACCTGTTCATCGAGTCGCTGATGGACGTCCGCAGAGTCCCCGCCTGGCAGCGGCGCTACATTGAGGACCACCTCGGCACGGCACCGGGCGATCCGGAGCAGATCATGAGCTCCGCCTCGCACCTCTTGTCCGAGCTGTCGCATCAGGTCGGCCTGGTGGTGACGCCATCGATCGCCGAGACCGTCCTTTCCTCGGTCGAGTTCGTGCCGCTCTCGGGCCGCAAGGTGCTATGCGTCCTGATCTCCACCTCCGGGTTCACCGAAACCAAGGTGATCGAGGTGCCGGAGGTGATCCCGCGCGAGGAGCTGGTCCGGATCTCCAATTACCTGACCGAGAACTTCACGGGTGCGTCGATCCGCGAGGCGCGCGACCGGCTGCTTCGCATGCTGGCCGACGAGCGCGCCCAAATGGACCGCCAGCTCGCGCTCGCGATCGAGCTGGCCAAGCACGCGCTCGAAATTCCTTCCGGCCCCGGCGTGTTGGTGGACGGTGCGTCCGAGCTCTTGGCCCAGCCGGAGCTGGCCGACATCGGCAGGGTACGGCGGATGTTCGACACCTTCGCCGACAAGGCGCGGTTGGTGTCGATCCTGTCCCGTTGTTTGCAAGGGGGCGGGGTACGGGTGTGGATCGGCGCCGACAGCGACCTCACCTCGGAGCTCGACTTCAGCCTGGTCGCCACCACCTATGGCCTCGGCGAGAGGCCGCTCGGCACGCTCGGCATCCTCGGGCCGTCGCGGATGGAGTACGAAAAAGTAATTCCGCTGGTCGACTTTCTGGGCGAAGCGCTGTCGCGCGCGCTCGGCGAGACGATCGGCGGCAGGATCGATTGACGGGAGCTTAAAGAATGGCGAACGACGAAATGAACGATAGCGGGGCCGGCCGGCCGGCCGAGCTGGATTTGGATCTGGACGACGACATGAACGACGACGTCGCGGCGGCGATCCGCCAGGCGGTGGCGGCGGTCGAAGGGGTGGAGGCCGCCAAGAGCGCCGGCCGTCCGGACGGCGCCGCGGACCTGGCGACGGAGAACGCCGCGTTGAAGCGCGAGGTGGAAGAGCTGCGCTCCCGCTCGGTGCGCACGCTCGCCGATTTCGACAACTTCCGGAAACGCAACGAGCGCGAGCGCGACGAGATCCGGCGCTACGCCGCGACCGAGGCGATCCGCGAGTTCGTGGGTGTGGTGGACAACCTCGAACGCGCCTTGACCGCGGGGGGGACGGCCGACGACTTGAAGCGCGGTGTCGAGCTGATCGCCCGGCAGATGCAGGAGTCCCTGCGCCGCGTGGGCGTCCAAGAGGTGGCGGCCGAAGGGGCGCCGTTCGACCCGGCGGTTCACGAGGCGGTGTCGCGCGAGGAAAGCGCCGCGGTGACCTCGCCGACGGTGATCGCGGCCTTTCAGCGCGGTTACCTCCTGTACGACCGGCTGCTCCGGCCGGCGATGGTCCGCGTCGCGGTGCCGATCGAAAAGCCGGGGGCGGCAGCGAACGCCGTGGGTCCGGAGGCGGGCGAAGCGTGATCCGAAGACTCAAAGACAGCCGTGCATCGCGCGCCGGACGCGAGGGGAGGGGGTAGGCGTTGAGCAAGATCCTGGGCATCGACCTCGGCACCACGAACAGCTGCGTCGCGATCGTCGAGGCGTTGGCGCCGCGCGTGCTCGCCAACCGCGAAGGGAGCCGCACGACCCCGTCGATCGTCGCGTTCGCCGAAGAGGGGGACCGTCTGGTGGGCCAGATCGCCAAGCGCCAGGCGATCACCAACCCGCAGAACACGATCTTCGCGGTGAAGCGGCTGATCGGCCGGAAACACGGCTCGCCCGAGGTGTCGCGCGCCCGCGAGGTGCTCCCCTACAACCTCGTGCCGTCGAACAACGGCGACGTCAAGATCGAGATCCGCGACCGCAACTACAGCCCGGAGGAGATCTCGGCGTTCGTCCTGCGCGAGATCAAGGAGTTCTGCGAGGAGACGCTCGGCGAGCCGATCCGCGAAGCGGTGATCACCGTGCCCGCCTACTTCGACGACTCGCAGCGCCAGGCGACCAAAGACGCCGGCCGGATCGCCGGGCTCGAGGTGCTGCGGATCTTGAACGAGCCGACCGCGGCGGCGCTCGCCTACGGGCTCGACAAGACCCAGGTGGGCAAGAAGATCGCGGTCTACGACCTTGGGGGAGGCACGTTCGACGTCTCGGTGCTGGAGCTGGCTCAGGGGGTGTTCGAAGTGCGCTCGACCGCCGGCGACACCTACCTCGGCGGCGAGGACTTCGACCTCAAGATCATGGACTGGCTGATCGAAGAGTTCCAATCCGAGACCGGAATCGACCTGCGCCACGACCGCATGGCCCTCCAGCGACTGAAGGAAGGGGCCGAGCGCGCCAAGTGCGAGCTGTCCAACGGCGAAGAGGCGTCGATCAACCTGCCGTTCATCTCGGCCGACGAGAACGGCCCGCGCCATCTGGCGCGCACCCTTACGCGCAGCCATTTCGAGCAATTGGTCCACGAGCTGGTCGAACGAACCGAAGGACCCTGCCTGGACGCCTTGCACTCCGCGTCCTTACGCGCCGACCAGATCGACGAGGTGCTCTTGGTCGGCGGCCAGACCCGCACGCCGCTCGTGATGCGCACGGTGGAAAGGATCTTCGGCCGGTCGCCGAACCGCGAGATCAACCCGGACGAGGTGGTGGCGATCGGCGCCGCGATCCAGGGCGGCATCCTGCGCGGCGACATCAAGGACCTCGTTCTGCTCGACGTCACGCCGCTCTCGATCGGCGTCGAGACCCACGGCGGTCTGTTCACCAAGCTGATCGAGCGTAACTCGACGATCCCGACCAAGAACACGCAGATCTTCACCACCGTCGCCGACAACCAGGACACGGTGGCGATTCACGCTCTCCAGGGCGAACGGCAGTTCGCGGCGGAAAACCGCTCGCTCGGCCGGTTCGAGTTGGTGGGTATTTCGGCCGCGCCGCGCGGCACGCCGCAGATCGAGGTCACGTTCGCGATCGATTCGAACGGCATCGTCTCCGTGACAGCGCGCGACCTGTCGACCAACCTCACCCAAAGCATCCAGATCAATCCGGCCGGCGGTCTCTCCGAAGGGGAGATCAAGCGGCTGGTCGACGAGGCCGAAAACAACGCCAAGAGCGATGCCGAAAGGCGCGAAATCCGCCAGCTCAAAAATCGGCTCGAAGGGCTGATCTACAGCAACGAAAAAGTTTTCGAACAGTTCAGCGACATGCTCCCGGACGACGATCGCCAGCGCATTCACGACGCGATCCTCCAGGCGCGGGTGGCGATCTCCAACGAACAGCGGGCGGACATCGAGGGGGCGCTGTATGACCTCACCTCGGTTTCGCGCGTGCTTTCCGACGCCATGCTGAATCGCGCCTCGGGCACGTCCGAGATCTAAAGTCGGCCGGCACGGGCCAGAAATAGGGAATAGGGATACGGATGGCGAAGCGGGACTATTACGAAGTGCTCGGCGTCGCGCGCGACGCGGGCGAAAAAGAAATCAAATCGGCGTACCGGAAGCTCGCCATCCAATACCACCCGGACAAGAACCCGGGCGATGCGGCAGCGGAAGAGACGTTCAAGGAAGCGGCCGAGGCGTACTCGATCCTCTCGGACGAGGACAAGCGTCAGCGCTACGACCGGTTCGGTCACCAGGGCGTGCAGGGGGCGGGAGCCGCCGGTTTCGATCCCAGCACGTTCGGCGATTTCGCCGACATCCTGGGCGACCTGTTCGGGTTCGGCCGGCGCTCCGGAGGCTCGGCCGGGGGACCGCAGCGCGGCGCCGACCTGCGCTACGACCTGGAGCTGACGTTCGAAGAGGCGGCGTTCGGCAGCGACCAGAAGCTGCGCGTGCCGCGCCTGGAGAAATGCGATACGTGCAGCGGCTCGGGAAGCGCCTCGGGCAAGGCGCCGGTTCCCTGCTCCGCCTGCGGCGGGCGCGGCCAAGTGCGAGTCTCCCAAGGGTTTTTGACCTTCGCGAGCCCCTGTCCACAATGCCGCGGCGAGGGACGGGTGATCTCCGATCCGTGCCGGGACTGCCGCGGCGCGGGCCGGGTCGAAAAGGAGCGGACGCTCGAAGTGCGAATCCCCGCCGGGGTCGACACCGGCAGCCGGATGCGCCTGATCGGCGAGGGCGAGCAGGGCCGCCTCGGCGGTCCCACCGGCGATCTCTACGTGGTGATTTCGGTCAAGGCCCATCCGCGTTTCGAGCGCGACGGCGCCACGGTTTTTTCGCGCCACAAGATCTCCTATCCCCAGGCGGTGCTGGGCGCCAAGGTCGAAGTCGAGACGATCCACGGCACGACCTCGCTCGACATTCCCGCGGGCACCCAGAACGGCAAGGATTTTCATCTGCGCGGCCAGGGGATCGAACGGGTTCACGGCGGCGGCAAAGGCGAGCACGTGGTGGTGGTCGATCTGGGCGTGCCGAACCCGCGGGATCTCGGCGAGGAGGAGCTCGATCTGCTCCGCCGCCTCGCGGCCCTGGCGGGGGACGACGTCAAAGAGCCGAGCGTGCTGGACAAGGTAAAGAACCTGTTCAGTTGAAATCGCTCCCGTGAATACCGATCCCGGTCCCGAGGGTTGTGGTTTCGTCGGCCCCGAAGCCAATGAGCCGGTAGACCCAACGAACCACGACCCCCGCCCTCACCGCCCTCTCAGCCCTCTGCTAGCCGTGCTCGCCGCGGCCTTGCTGCTTTGGGCCTGGGTTTCCGTGCCGACGATCCTGGGCGAGCGCACGTTCTATCTGCGCGACGTCTTCCTCACCCACCTGCCGTTCAAGGCGTTCGGCGCCGCGGAGCTGGCCGCCGGGCGCATCCCGGCGTTCAATCCCAGCTGGGGCATGGGCCAGCCGTTCCGCGGCAACCCGAACGCGCTGGCGTTTTATCCCGGCAATCTGCTCTACCTGGCCCTGCCGTTTTGGAGCGCGTTCAACCTCCACTACGCCCTGCACTGGCTGCTCGCGCTGTTCGCCATGCGGGCGCTCGCCCGGGGCCTCGGCCAGGGTCCCGCCGCCGCCCTGCTCGCCGGAATCACCTACGCCGGCTCGGGGTGGTTTCTCTCCGCCCTCACCTATTACAACGTCTTGACGGTCGCCGCCTGGTGGCCGTTGGCGATGCTCGGCGCGGTTCGCGGAGGGCGGCGGGGGATCGCCCTCGGCGGCATCGCCTGCGGTCTCGCTCTGCTCGGCGGCGAGCCGGTGACGGCGACCCTGGCGCTCGTCCCTCTCCTTTACGCGGCGATTTCCCGCCACGGCTGGCGGCGCGGTTTCGCCACCGCCGTGGCGATCGGCGCCGTGGGCCTCGCCATCGCTCTGCCGCAGGTCGTGGCGACGCTCCGCGTGCTCCCCTTCACCGTCCGCGGCGGACTGGGCATGAACGCCTCCCAGGCGACCGATTTCCGGCTTCATCCCTTGCGCCTGCTGGAGCTGTTCGTCCCCTTTCCGTTCGGCCGGCCCACTTACCTCGGGCCGGACGGAATCTGGGCCGGGTCGGTCCTTCCCGGCGTGCCGCTGTTCCTCTCCCTCTACGCCGGAATCGTCGCGCTCTGGCTCGGTTTTGCCGCCGCGCGCCGCCACCGCGGCTGGGCGCTTCTCACCTTGGCCGGACCGGTGGTCGCGGTGCTCGCCGGCCTCTCCGGCCAGCTGCTGGTCCGGGTCGGTTTCGGCCTGTTCCGCTTCCCCGAGAAGTTCGTCCTCTGGCTGGCGCTCGCCCTGCCGATCCTCGCCGGCTGGGGGCTCGAACGAGCCTTGGCGGAAGGGCTCGGCGGCTGGCGGAAAAGGGCCGCGGTGGCCGGCTGCCTGCTGCTCGTCGCGGCCGGAGCGCTCACACTAATCGGGCCCTTCCTGGTCGCGGGAGTGACCCGTACGCTGGAATCGAAAGGTGCGCTCGCCGCCGGACTGCCGAACGACCAGCAGAACCTCGCGCTCGGCCTGCTGTCGACCCAGATCGACGCCTGGCGCCTCGCCCTGCTGATCGCGGGCGCCGTGCTCCTGCTCGTCTTTCTCGCCACCCGGCCGGAGGTGCCCCGCCCGTGGCAGGGGGCGCTGCTGGTCGGTTTGCAGCTCGCAACTCTGGTGCAGCTCTACCCCCTGGTGACCACGGATCGGATGGATTTCTACCGCCAGCCCTCCCCCTGGACGCGCCGCTTGGGGCCGGGGGCCGCCGTCCACAGCGCGGTGGTCGGAGTCCCGGCGTGGGGTCCCGCTCCCCGTTACGACCTGCCGAACGGACCGCACCGGCCGGTCGACCGGTTCTGGGCGATGAACCTCGGTTCCGCTCCGGGGGTTCTGTTCGGCCTCACCTACCCTCTGGCGCCCGACCTCGAAGGAATGCACACCCTGCTGTTCAAACCGATGCTCGATGCGCTCCCCTCGCTCGACTGGGAACAGCGCGTCCACTGGTTTCGCTCGGTCGGCATCCAAGCCATAACCCGCTTCGACGACCCGTCGGAGCCCAACGTCCCCGGCCTTCGGCTGCTCGATCGCGCCGAAGCCTTGGGGGTCAAGACCCGGCTCGACGCGGTGGAAAATCCGGCCCCGCCGGCCTGGTGGCCGCGGACGCTCCAACCGGCATTCAGCATCGAAGAGGCGCGGAGTCAGGTGACGAACAATCCCGACCCGATCCACTCGGTGGTAGTGGGGCTCGGCCGCCGGGAGCACCTGCCGGCGCAAGATCCCGCCGGCCAGGTCCGCCTGATCTCGTCCGCGCCGGACCGGATCGAAATCGAGACCGAAGGGGGCGGCGGAATCGCCGTCATCCGCCGCGCCTGGCAGCCGCTGCTCGTGGCCCGCGAAGGGACGACGCGCGAGATCACCACCCGCCCGGTCAACCTGAACCTCCTGGGTGTCGAAGTCCCCGCCGGCCACCACCGCATCGTGCTCGAAGCCTCCGCCTGGCCCGAGATCCTGGCCGGCGCCGCGGCGCTCGCCGCGTTGATCGCGGCGCTTCTCGCGCTGCGGAAGCAGGAGTCTCCTCGCCTCCTGCATGGCGAGGTGACTCCTATTACAGCTTCGAGAGATCAGGCTGAAAACTGACTGGCCCCCGCCACCACAAGCGCGAAATCTTGTCGGTGTGCCGGAGCGAACTCGGGGACCGGCATCGAGATGTTCACGCCCTCGACCTCAACTCGGTAATTCCCTGGATCCAGATCGTTAAGGGTCACACGCTGCACATTGTTTCGAATCGCCTCGATCGACTCGGCGGCGAACTCGGCACCGGATGTCAACGAAATCACCCTGAGGTGGAGGCGGTTCTGGATCTTCGTGCCCTCCGGATCGCGCCAAACGAGCGTCACCACCAGCGGCACACCTGCGACGGCCACTTCCAGATGGAACTCCCGAATCTCGCCGGTAGCGACCGCATGCTCGACGGAGTCGTCGAAATGGAGTCCCCCGGGCGGCTGGAGTGCCCTGTCCAGATTGACTCGGCCCCAGCCTTGGAGTGGGCGAGGTATTCCTATCCCCACGTCCATTGCGCCGTTGATCACGATTCCTTTGATCAGTGCACCCGAAGGAACGTGTCCCAGACGGTCGATCAAGAATTGGCGGACCAAGGCGCAACAGCCGGCCGTTAAGGGCGTCGCCATGCTCGTACCGCTCTGATACATGTAGCTTTCCGCAGCATCCGGTGCGGCGCCTGCGGGTAGGGCCGGTGCAGTGGCGTCGCCGCCCCCCAGGATTGGCCCTCCTGGAAGACCCAACCCCACCGCTTCGCCATGGGTGAGGACGCCATCCTCATCTCCCGTTCCGTTGGGCAGACTTGGCGACGCCCCAATACCGTCCGGGCCGGTATCCGCCACCGCTGCGGACGAGCGCGTGGAAAGGATCCAGGTTCCCGGCGCAACGACATCAGGCTTTTGTCGCTCATTCCCGGCAGTCCCGACAGGTCCAGGGCTGCTGAATGAAGCGATTTCGCGGTCGTCGTCCGCCTCTCCAGCCACACCATTGAGGGATGCGCCTTGGGGGAACTGGGGACTTGGCGGAAAGGCAACTGAGGCGGGCAGTGCTCGAAGACTCTCGCTGGCACCGATCGTCAGGACGTTCTTCGCCGCGCCGGGGCTTCCCACTCTTCTCGGCGCCTCGTTGCCGGCGGCAAAGATTGCTAGAAATTCGCGATTCGCGAAAATGAATCTGTCGGTCTGCCGGCACTCGGTGGTGTAGCCGCCGTTTGTATCCGATCCCCAGGAGTTGGAGTGGAGTCGAGCACCCAAAGCCATAGCCGGGCCGAAGAGGTCAAGGCCAAGGTCAATGTTAGCCAGGCCTCCAAGACCGCCTTGAAAGTCTAAGAGGGATTGGAATATGAGCTGTGCCGCAGGGGCCGTGCCGCGGATCGTACCGTTGGAGTTTGCGCCATCCCCCAGCACCGAGCCCGCCACATGCGTCCCGTGACCGTCGGGATCGCTTGCATCGCCAGGTCGGCCAAGGGGTACTAGGGCGATTACCCTTCCCTGAAAATCCGCCAATAGATTGTTGAGATCGCCCGTATCCAGCCCGGTATCGGCCACCGCAACGATCTGGCCCGCTCCGTCCAGGCCGAACTGGTTTTGCACTAGGTCCACGCTAAGGAGCCCGGTGGCAACATTGTTGGCGAGCTTTGGCGGTGCGTAGGATTCAACTCGCCGCACTTCCGGGATCGCGGCGACCTCCGGCACCTGGTCCGAACTAATTCGTACGAGGAGAGCGTCCGGATTGCGTTGCACGACCGCTACTCCGAGACTCTCCACTTTTTCCGCCACCTGGTCCGGGTCGGCATCGTCGAAGAGCAAAAGTGATGCATTGGCTTCCGGCACCATGGGTGTCGGTCGCACGGTTAATTTTCTAAGGTCGATTTCCGGCTCGGGAGGAGGCGCGCCAGGGAGCCCCAGAGGAACCAGGCCTGGAACCTGCGCCAGGGTGGCTTGGGATTCATTGGTCAGAAGCTCCGGACTGACCTTGAGCGCCGGATAGTAAGGGAGGACGCCGTCCACGAATTCCAGAGCTTTCAGCGCTGCGACCCGATCGGCGTCGAGACTGAGGAGATAGTGGTCATCGCCAAGTCGCTCACGCCAGACTCCTCCCAGATCTTCGACCCTCGCTTTCCAGTCCGGATGAAGAGGGCCGGCCAGATCGACGACCCAACCACGCCGCCCCATTTCTGCTCCGGGTCCGGCGAGTGCCAGCTCCGCCCCCGCCAATTGAGGTCCCTGCGTATGCAGTTCGAAGCCCCCGATCTTGATCGTCGGCGCCTTTTCGAGAAAACGTACCCGTAAGCCCTGGGCTCGAAGTCCAAGCAGATCCTCGTCTTCACCTCGCACGAGGAGCGACGGTCCGTAATCGGCCAAGACTTCGGTATTCAGCGACTCCACCTGAGCCCGAGCCTCGTCCGGTCTCGAACCTAGATTCACGATAGCCTTGCCTGCCATAGAGATTCTCCTTCTGTTGAATGAATTCGGCGAGCGACCCTGGTTCATCCCTTAGGACGGACGCAGCCGCGCGCCTTTCGATTCGAGGACTGCGGACCTACCAGTAAGAAAGAAAGGAGCCTCACGCTTGAAACTAAAACTAAAGAGACCCCAAGCCTTAGGTGCCCTGCTCACGACTGTGCTGGCGCTTGGCACACCGATTGCCCCAACTGCCACCGCGGCACCCGCTGTAGCGGACGGAAGCTACGCCCTCCGGCCCGCAAGGGTGTTCACCGCGGAGGATTCGACGATCCACCCCGGCTGGGTGGTCGTGGTGACGGGCGAAAAGATCGCCGCCGTCGGCCCGGCCGCGACGGTCCAAATTCCTGCCGACGCGGTTTCGATCGACCTGCCCGACGCGACGCTGCTGCCCGGCCTGATGGATCTCCACTCCCATCTGTTCCTCCACCCGTACGACGAAACGCTTTGGAACGACCAGGTGCTCAAAGAGCCGGTCGAATACCGCACCATCGCGGCCGTCCGCCACGCGGCGGACACGCTCCGTTCGGGCTTCACCACCCTGCGCGACCTGGGGACTGAAGGGGCGGGCTACGCCGACCTGTCGCTCAAGAAGGCGATCGAAGACGGAATCATCCCCGGGCCGCGCCTGGAGGTGGCAACCTTGGCGATCGTCGCCACCGGCTGCTACGGCCCTGGACCGCGCGGCTTCCGTCCCGATCTCGACCTGCCGAAAGGAGCACAGGAGGTGAGCGGCACGGGAGAGATCCTCGCCGCCGTGCGCGAGCAGGCGGGCCACGGCGCCGATTGGATCAAGGTTTACGCCGACTATCGCTGCGGCCCGGGGGCGTCCCAGGTGCCCACCTTCACCCAAGCCGAGCTGAACGTCCTGGTCGAAGCGGCCCACTCGCTGGGCCGCAAAGTCTCCGCCCACGCCCAAACCGCAGAGGGCATGCGCCGCGCGATCCTCGCCGGGGTCGAAACCATCGAGCACGGCTACGGCGGAACCGAAGAAACCTTCAAGCTAATGGTCGAGCACCACGTCGCCTTCCTGCCGACGCTGGCCGCCGACACGGCCTACGCCCAATATTTCGACGGCTACGTCGCGGGCAAAACCCCGCCGACCGAAGGAATGAAACAGGCCGAAAAAGCCTTCCAACTCGCCAAGAAACTTGGAGTGACGATCGGCTGCGGCAGCGACGTCGGAGTTTTTGCCCACGGAACCAGCTGGAAAGAACTCGACAACATGGTCCGCTACGGCATGACCCCCACCGAAGCCCTGCTCGCCGCCACCCAAATCGACGCCAAGATCCTCGGCTGGCAAGACCGCCTCGGACAGATCCGCCCCGGTTACATTGCCGACCTGGTCGCGGTCTCTGGCGATCCGACGAAGGACATCACGGCGGTCAAAGACGTACGGTTCGTGATGAAGGGTGGGGTGGTGGTGCGGGGGGCGGAGTAGGGGTCGAAGGGTTCGCAGACCTACTCGTCAACCTCCCGGCACCGGTGCGCAGGCCTTCAGAACCACTCCGCCGAGTCTAGGATCTTGTGTGCAGCGCCCGAGTGTCACCGATCACCCTAAATTCCCCCCGTGCGATCACCTAAAAATCCCCCCCTC
>JBDTZG010000049.1:0-39728 GCA_040005235.1 Acidobacteriota bacterium
CGATCTCGCGGGTGATGGCGAGAACCTGCTCGAAGTACTCGATCGCGCGCCGAGTTTCGCCGAGGTCGGCGTAGGCGATTCCGAGGCTTCCGAGGTCCTGTCCTTCGGCGCGTCGGTCCCCAATCTCGCGAGAGATCGAGAGTGCGGCATCGTGGTACTCGATCGCGCGCCGAGTTTCGCCGAGGTCGGCGTAGGCGAGTCCGAGGTTTCCGAGGTGGTTCCCTTCCCTCGCCCGATTCTTCGTTCGCTGCGCCCCCTCCCGCCCCGCTTCGAGCCAGGCGATCTGCTGCCGAGGGGGCAGGCGGAGTTCGAGCACGTACACCCCCGCATTCGGGTACTCGCTTGCGAGTCGCGCGGCTTCTTCCCTTTCCTGAAGCTTTTCGGCCGCCCACGTCTGTCCGGCAGCGATCTGATGCCGCTCGCGATCGAACAGTGCGAGGCCCTCGAGGATGTGCTCGTTGCCCTGTTTGTAAAGCTCTTTCGCTTCCCCGAGCACGCCGCAATAGTGCTCCGCATGCCGCAGCTCAACCTGCGCCTTCTCCTCCTCCGCCCGCTGCGAGGCCGCAAACGCCCGCGCGAGGTCGTGGAGCTTGTACCTGCCGTCCTTCCCTTCGAGCAAACTCCCGCGCACGAAGGCGCCGAGCATTTCGTCCGTCTCTTCTTCGCCGAGCCCCCACACGGCCGCGGCGGCCGGGGCGTCGAAGTCTCCGGCGAAAACGGCGAGGTGGTGGAAGCGCTGTTGAAAAGCATCAGGAAGGAGGGAAAGCCCAACCCCGAGCACCCTCTCGCCGATCGCGGCTTTTTCTTTTTCCTTACCCAGACGCTTTTCCAACTCCTCAGGGGAGAGATCCGGCCGCTCCACGAGCGAACCGGCCGCAATGCGCAGCGCAAAGGGCAGATACCCGCACAGCCCCGCGATGGACTTTGCCCGATCGCCGATCCTGCCGGCGATCCCGAGCAGGAGCGTGCAGGCATCCTTTTCGGGCAGCAGCTCCAAATCGCAAACGGTCAGCCCGGGGAGGGTGAACCTCTGCCGCGAGGTGACGAGCAGCGCGCACCCTGTGGGAGGCACGAGGGGGGCTACCTGATCGAGCCCGGAGGCGTTGTCCATCAAGAGGAGCGCTCGGCGGCCGGCCAGAACGTCTCGATAGACAGCCACAAGTTGGGAGCCTTCGGGCAGGCGCCTCTCCGGGTCAAACGAGCGCACCACCTGGGCCATGGCGTCGGCGGGCGAAAGCGGGCCTTCTTCGCTCACTCCCCGGAGATCGAGGAAGATCTGCGCATCGGGGTAGTCCGCCGCCATCTCGTGCGCGAGCACCAGGGCGAGCGCCGTCTTGCCCACGCCGCCCTGCCCCTGGAGGCCGCAGATCGTGGCGCCGCCTTTTCTCACCGAGGCGCGAAGCGCTTCGAGGTCCTCGGTGCGGCCGACGAAGTCGGCGGGCGGGGGTGGAAGTTGATGGAGGGGAGATCGAGAAGCCGATGCCGCGGCGGCTTCGATATAGGTTCCGGCGAGAACGATGTTCCTTCCCGCCTGTGCGTTCGAGATCTCCCCCGTTACGCCGGGTGCGCCGGGGGTCAGACTTTTGGGTCGGGATGGTTCTCCACGCGAACATCGCCGCCTGCATCGAGATCGCGCGCGGTGACTTTGCCCCCGGTGCGGCCGGCGACGCCGATCGAGCCTTCGGCCCGAATTCTTTCGGCGGTCGTTTCTCCGGCCGGGTGCCGATCGCTCTCGCTGCTCCCTTTGAAGGAAAGGCCGGTGCCGCCCGGGCCGTCGATTTTCAGCTCGCCCTTCTTGCGGAATACGGCCAGGTAGGCGAGAGCGACGAGCGCAAGAATTCCTAAGGCGATCAATCCGGCAGTCTGAGGGTCCATGGATGTATTTTCGCAGAAAATGGGCTTCCTTGCGCGCACGAGCCCGGCGTCCGTCCGTGTACAATGAGCCGCTTTTAAAAAAACAGCGACGGAACTCGTATGGAACTCGACAAGCTGCTGCGCATAATGACCGATCGGAAGGCCTCCGATCTTCATTTGAAGCCGACCCGTCCGCCGCTGCTGCGGATCGCCGGCCGGCTGATGGCGCTCGACATGCAGCCGCTTCGGCCCGACGAGATCAACGAGATGGTGCTCTCGATCTTGAACCCGACGCAGAAGGCGAAGCTCGACTCGACCATGTCGGTCGACCTCGGTTACGGCGTTCACGGGCTCGCGCGGTTCCGCGGCAATATCTACATGCAGCGTGGCACCTACGCCGCGGCGTTCCGGCGCGTGCCGTTCGACATCCGCAACATCCAGGATCTGGAGCTGCCGAAGGTTCTGCTCGATTTCACCGAGATGCCGATGGGGCTGGTGCTGGTCACCGGGCCGACCGGTTCGGGCAAATCGACCACGCTCGCCGCGATGATCAAGCACATCACGGGGCGGCGGCCGGCCCACGTGATCACGATCGAAGATCCGATGGAATTCCTGTTCACCGACGACGTCGCGACCATCTCGCAGCGCGAGGTGGGCACCGACACGGTCAGCTTCCGGGAAGCGCTGCGCAACGCCATGCGGCAGGACCCCGACGTGATCATGGTCGGCGAGATGCGCGATCCCGAGACGGTCTCGACCGTCATCACCGCCGCCGAGACCGGCCACCTGGTGTTCTCGACCCTGCACACCAACAGCGCCACCCAGACCGTCGATCGCATCCTCGACACCTTCCCGGCCGACCAGCAGGGACAGGTGCGGGTGCAGCTCGCCCAGGTGCTCAAAGGGGTCGTCTCGATGAAGCTGGTCGAGCGCCAGGACGGCGCGGGGCTGGTGGCGGCGCTCGAAATCATGCGGTCGTCGCCGAAGATCTCCAAGATGATCGAGAAAGGCGAGACCAGCGAGCTGCTCGAAGAGGTCGAGTCGTCCGTCGGTTATTACCGCATGCAGTCGATGAACCAGTCGCTGCTCGCCCTGCTAGTCCACGGCACGATCACCTACCCCGAAGCGATGCGCGAGTCGTCCGACCCCGAAGACCTGCAACTGAAAATGCGCAAGATGTTCCCCAACATCGAAGTGAGGGAAGGTGAGATGAGCCCGACCACGTCCGATTTCGCCGAGATCTTGGAGCTGCAACAGTTCCGCAAGCTGTATGAAGAGCAGGAAGAAAAGACCAAGATGAAGCTGGCCGAAAAGGACGACGAGATCGGGGATCTCCACTCCGCCATGCGCCAGCGCGACGACGTGATCGAAGACGGTCGCCAGCGTTACGCTGAGTCGCTCAAGGAACAGGAACGGTTGAAGGGCGATTATGGCCGGCTGCGCCAGGAAGCGCAGGAGAAGATCGACAAGCTGATGGAGCGGATCAAAGAGCTGAACCAGAAGCTGGTCGGCGGGGCACGGTAAATCAATCCCGCGAGGGAATGCGAGCCCTTCCGGCGGGGGAACGCCGCGAGCGCACCCCCGCGAGCGGTTGAAACCGCTCGCTACGTAAAGAAGTCCCTCCCGGGACTTAAAGCCGATCGAACCCGAAATTCTCGTCCCGCAGGGACGATTAACGTAGCGAGGGAATTCATTCCCTCGCGATCTTCCGGACCAGCCTCGCCGCCTCCTCCGCCGTCTTCACCTCGCCTCGCACCTGCGCCTTGCGCAGAGCGGCGAGCAGCCGGCCCAGCTCCGGTCCGGGGGAAGCTCCCGTCACTTCTCGGACTCTCTCGCTCGATAGCAGCCGTGGCGGGTCGAAGATCGCCTCCCCCTCGCGGTTCGCCAGCTCCGCCAACGATCGGATGTCCGGCTCCCGGGCTGCGCCGCGCGCACCGAGGTAGGCGAGCGCCGCGGGCCAGAGCTGCGCTCCCAGCCGATGGAGAAACAGGCGCCGGTCGGGCTCGGAGGGCGGCAGCGACGAGAGCGCCAGAAGGTAACCGATCGGCTGGGCTTCGGCTTTCGATAGATAGCCGCGGTCGACGAACCGCGCGAGCGAACTCTCGGCCCGGCCGCCGTGCTCGCCCAGCTCGGCGAACAGTAGCGCCCAGCGCCCGGCGGTCCGGGCCGCCTCGTCGGTCGCCCGCGCCCATTCCTCGTTCGAAATCCGTTCGTAGGTGGTCAGCCGTTCGATTCCTTGGGCGGAGGGGACGATCTCCCCCAGGGTGTAGGTCCATAAACCCGGATAGATGCCGATCTCGGCCAGGATTTTCACCCCCACCGCTGCGCGGGGGGAACCGACGATCCGGCCCAGCTCGTCGCGAATGCGCTCTCCGGCGACGCTCGGCAGGGCGGCGGCGCTCACCCGGGCGAGCAGCAAGGTCTCCTGTAAGGGGGCGAAGCCCGGCAGCTGGACCGCGAGCCGGGCGAGCCGGAGCAGGCGCAGGGGATCGCCCGCGAAGCTTTTCCCCGTCACCGCGCGCAGGAGGCGGCGCTTCAGATCGCCGAGGCCGCCGAACGGGTCGACCGTCTCGTGAGTCTGCAGGTCGTAGGCGACCGCATTGATCGTCAGGTCGCGGCGCGCCAGATCCTCCTGGAGCGACATGCCGGAGCGGTCCCAAATGTCGAGCTCCAGATCGTCCGCCACCAGGCGGAACGCCGGAAACTCCTTGCCGCCGAGCGGCACGAATCGCGCCGGGAGCCGGGCGGCGAGAGCGCGGGCGATCTCTTCGCCGCGCCCCTCAACGACGGCGTCCAGGTCATGAACCTCCCGGCCGAGCGCCGCGTCGCGGACCGCGCCGCCCACCAGGTGACAGGGGGTGGCGCCCGCGATCTCGGCGAGCTGGGAGACGGCGGGAAGGGCGAGCAAGGCCAACAAAGAAGAAGAGAAATTCATCGACGACATGGCACGATCATGCCGCAACTAAGCGGCCCCGGGGGCGGTGGACTCATTGCGGGGGAAGGATTCCTTGTCAGCGGCGCGTTCAACCGCTAAGATTTCACTCGAAGGCCATGGCGCTAACTACCGAAGAAGTCAGGAAGATCGCGACCCTCGCCCGGCTTCGGTTTTCACCGGAGGAAGAGGGGCGTCTCACCGCACAGCTCGGCCAGATCGTCGAGTACATCGACCAGCTCCATGCGTTTGCCGGGAGCGCCGAGCCGGAGAGCTTGGCCGGCCTGCCGGAAGGAGAGGACTCGGTCGTCCCCGGCCTGCCGCGGGAGATGTTCCTGGCCAACGCCCCGGAAGAGCGCGACGGGTTCCTGGTGGTGGCCGAGGTCAAAGCGTCGGAGGCCGAAGGCTCGTGAGCGCGTCTCCGGCCGGAACGCCGCTTTGGAGCCTCTCGGTCGAGGAGATCGCTCGGCGCGTCGCGGCGGGGGAGACGACCGCGGTCGAGGTACTGGAATCAGCGCTCTCCCGCACCGCAGAGGTCGAGCCCTCAATCGGCGCCTACCTGGAAATCTGGGCCGACGAGGCCCGCGGGCGCGCCGGGCGGATTGACGCCCGCGTCGCAGCGGGCGAACCGGTCGGCCCCCTCGCCGGGGTGCCGATCGCGCTCAAAGACAATCTGAGCTTCTCCGGGCACGCCGTCACCTGCGCCTCGAAGATCCTCGAAGGGTACGTCGCCCCCTATACCGCGACCGCGGTCGAGCGGCTGCTCGCGGCGGGGGCGGTGCCGGTCGGCCGGGCGAACATGGACGAGTTCGCGATGGGCTCGTCGTGCGAAAACTCCAGCGTCCAGGTCACCCGCAATCCGTGGGACCTTTCACGCGTGCCCGGCGGTTCGAGCGGCGGCCCGGCCGCTGCGGTGGCCGCGGGCTCCGTGCCGCTCTCGTTCGGCTCCGACACGGGCGGCTCCATCCGGCAGCCGGCCGCGCTGTCCGGCATCGTCGGCTTCAAGCCCACCTACGGGCGGGTCTCGCGGTACGGGCTCGTCGCGTTCGCCTCCTCGACCGACCAGATCGGCCCGCTCGCCAAGAACGTCCGCGACGCGGGCGTCGGCTATGCCGCGATCGCCGGGCCGGACGCGCACGATTCGACCTGCGCCGACCGAGCGGTAGAAGAGCCGCTGGCCGGAATCGAAGACGGTATCCGCGGCTTGAAGATCGGCTCGTTCCGAGAGGTCGACGCCTCGGGGCTCGGCCCCGCCAACGCCCGCTGCTGGCAGGAGTCGCTCGAACGGCTGGCGCGCGCCGGGGCCGAGATCGTCGAAGTCTCGGTGCCGAGCCTTCAGGCGGCGATCGCCGTCTACTACGTGATCGCCACGTCGGAGGCGAGCGCCAACCTCGCCCGGTTCGACGGCATCCGCTACGGCCGTCGCGCGAGCGGCGCCAACAGCCTCTCGGCCACCTACGTGCAAAGCCGCAGCGAAGGGTTCGGGCCGGAGGTGAAACGGCGCATCATGCTCGGCACCTTCGCGCTCTCCTCGGGCTATTACGACGCCTACTACGGCCGTGCCCGCGCGGTGCTCGAAACCATGCGCCGCGAGCTGGACGCGGCTTTCGAACGCTGCGATCTGCTGGTTTCGCCTACCAGCCCAACCGGAGCGTTCCGGATCGGCGAGCGCTCCGCCGATCCTCTCGCCATGTACCTGTCCGACATCTACACCACCCCCGCGAGCCTGGTCGGCCTGCCCGCGCTCGCCCTTCCCGCCGGGTTCGATGACGAGGGGTTGCCGCTGTCGCTCCAGATCACCGGCCGGCCGTTTGCCGAGGCCCAGGTTCTCCGCGCCGGGCGCGCTTTTGAAGCCACAGGGGATTGGCGGGTCGCCCCGACGTTTAAAAATCGCCCGGGCTTGGGAGTGGGGGCGATTCCGCCATGAACGCCCCGGGGCCGCGCTCGAATTTTCGGCGGTCGGCCGCTGCGCTCGTGGTACTGCTCGCGCTCCAGATTCCGGCGCCGCTCGCCTCCGCCGGTTCGTCGCCGGGCGGCGAGCGGCCGAAGATCGTGATCAACGGCAAGCCCGTTTCGGTCTCGGCGGGCGCACCGGCCTCCAGGTTGCTTCGCGTGCCGCTCGACGATGGGGCGTTCGTCCGCCTCGGCGAAGACCAGAACGTGGTGATCGAGGCGACGCCGAAATCGGGCGAAGGCATTCTCGGGTTCGCCCGCCGGCTGTCCGGCGATCCCCTCACCGCGGAAAAGATCACCGACAGCAACGGCGGGCGGCGCGATTTACTCTCGGGCACGCTCTATCGCGTGTCGCTCGACCTGCTGACCCCCAAGATGCGCCTGCGGGCGTTGCGCGCGCTTTTTCCCGAAGACCGGTTCGAGCCGGACAGCTGGCAGCACAAGGTTCGCGGCGTCGGTCCGTTCGGTCGCGAAAGCCTTTGGCACATCGCGACCTGGTTCACCGGCAACGGCGAGAATTTCCGCGCCATCCGCGAGCTGAACGAGCTGCCCGACGACGAGCTCGGCCGGGGAACGACGGTCGCGATCCCCGCGGAGCTGCTGGTGCCCGAGCTCCGTTCGGCCCTACCCAAGGGGGACGGCGGTTTCCGGCTCGACTACGGCAAGGACGCTTACGGCGATTTCGCGATCTACCGCCTGCGCCCGCGCGAGGCGCTCTATTCGGGCGTCGTCGTCCGCTTCACCGGGCGCATCCACGCCCAGGACGTGAACGCTCTCGCGGCGGAATTGGCGAAGCGGAACGGCATTCCCGACGTCACCGACATCCCCGTCGGCTACCGGGTGAAGATCCCGCTCGACTTGCTGCAGCCGGAATTCCTGCCGCCGGGCGACCCGCGCCGCGTGGCCTACGAAACCGAGGTCGCCGAGAGCGAGAAGTTCACCAACCCGATCCTCGCCCAAGGGCTCGAAGGAATTACCGTGATCCTCGATCCGGGCCACGGCGGCAAAGACGCGGGCGCCTCGATGGGAGGCGTCTGGGAGAGCCTCTACGTCTACGACATCGTGATGCGCACCAAGCGCAGGCTGGAGACCCGGACGGCCGCGCACGTCTTGGTCACCACCCGCGACGGCGCCGATTTCAAAATCCACGACTCCGACGTCCTTCCCTTTTCGCGCGGCCACGCGGTCTTGACCACGCCGCCCTATCCGATCGTCGACCCAGCCTTCGGCGTCAACCTCCGCTGGTACCTGGTCAACAGCATTTTCCGCCAGATCACCCAAAGGGTGACGAAAACCAAGAGCGGCTCCGGCGGGTCGAAAGCCAACGACGAGGACAAGGTCGTCTTCCTCTCCGTTCACGCCGATTCGCTCCACCCCTCGCTCCGCGGTGCCATGGCCTACATCCCTGCGGCCTCCCTGGGGGCAGACACCTACGGCAAATCGGGATCGGCCTACGCCGCGTTTCGCGAGGTCCAGGAAAACCCCTTCGTCAGCCTGCCGCGCGACCGGCGCACCATGTCCGAAGGCCTGTCGCGACAACTCGCCGAAAAGGTCATCGGCGCCATCGCCGCCAAAAACCTGCCGGTCCACCCGTTCAAACCCGTGCGCGAAAAAGTCATCCGCGACCAGCGCGAATGGGTCCCGGCCGTCCTGCGCTACAACGCAGTCCCCGCCAAGCTCCTGCTCGAAGTCTGCAATCTCGGCAACGACCTCGACCGCAGCCTGATCCAAACCCGCGCCTACCGCGAAGACATCGCCACCGCGATCGTCCAAGGGCTGCTCGACTATTACGGCAAGAATTCGGCGGGCGGGGGTAGCGTGCAGGTGGCGAAGAGCGCAAAGTAGCGGGAGAGGGGCGGGCGATTTAAGTAGGGGCCGCCTGCTAAGGGCCGAAGGCCCGGCCGATGATTGCTCAGGGCAACGCCCTGGGTGCGAATCCTCCCCTGTAACAAGCTCCCCTGTAACAAGCGGGCTCAAAAGAGCGCCTGAACCTGTGGAAGATGCGGTGAGGCGGGCGGAAGTACCCCGCCCGAAAACCGGTCAGCAATGGCCACCACAGGAGACTCGACCATGAGTGAATACCAGCTGAAAAAGGCGCACCCCGGCGTGCGCTCGATGACCCTTGCCGTCAGCACCAGCACCAAATTCGAAGACCTGGTCAAAATCCTCGAGCGGACGCTGACCGTACCGGAGCTGCCCGGTGTCCGCGGCTGCGCCCCCTGTCTTTCGGGCCTGGACAAGATCTTGATCCAGGACGAAACCCTCTCGACGATTCGCTGATTCTCCCTCCGCCCGCTCACCGCCCCCTTCCGCGTGGGACCGAGAGGAGAAGCCGCGATGTTCAACGATTCGAACGCCATTGCGAAGCTGGGAGTCGGACTGGCCTATCAACCCGCTCTGCGTCCGTTTCTCGAATCCCGAGGCGACGCGTTCGACTATCTCGAAGTGGTACCCGACATCCTCTGGACCGATCTCGGCGCCGGCAAGAGTCCCCGTTACCTCGACGACTCCGCCGGCATCGATTTTCTGCGCCGCGTGGCCGCCGGGCGGCCGGTCGTACCGCATGGCATCGGCCTGTCGATCGGCACGGCGCATCGATTCAACCGCGGCCAGCTCGACCAGATCGAAAAGTGGCACGGCTGGTTCCAATTTCCCTGGCACAGCGATCACCTGGCCTGGAACCTCGCCGAGCATGGAGTCGACGAGCTGAACGTCGGCGTGACCCTGCCCCTGCCCCGCGATCAGGAGACGCTCGATGCCCTGGCGCCCCGGGTGGCCGAGGTGCAGCGCCGGCTACCGGTGCCGTTCCTGCTCGAAAACAACGTCTACTTCTTCTCGATGCCGGGCGAGACGATGAGCGACGCCGAGTTCTTGAACGCCCTGTGCGAACAGACCGGCTGCGGGCTCCTGCTCGACCTGCACAACGTCTACTGCAACGCCAGGAACCACCAAACCGATCCCTATCGCCTGCTGGGAGAGCTGGATCTTTCAAACGTGGTCGAGATCCACGTCGCGGGCGGCATGGAGCACGAAGGCTGGTATTTGGATGCCCACTGCGGCCCGCTGCCCGAGCCGGTCTGGCAGCTGCTGCGCTACTGCCTGCCGCGCTGCCCTAACCTCGGAGGCGTCACGTTCGAAATGCTCGGCTCCTGGTTCGTCGAGATGGGGAGCGAGCGCTTGGCTCAGGAGCTCACCGCCCTGCGTGAAGCCTGGCATCGCTGGCAGCCGGTGCCGAGGCACCTGGCCGAGGTGGCGGCATGAGCGCCCCGGTCTTTCAGGCGCTCTTCGCCCGCCTGGTGATCGATCCCGACTTTCGCGACGACGTGCGGGAGCGGGGAGCGGCGGCGCTTCGGGAAGATCTGACCGACCTCGAACGGGAGCGGCTGCTGTTCGTCGCCGCCGATCCCGGAATGGACGTCACCCGCACGCTCCACAAGGGATTCCGGCTCAGTAAGCTGATGGGCCAGCTGCCCCTCACCTGCGCCGCGCTCGGCAAAGAGGCGCTCGCGCGCGAAGTCGCCGAGTTCTGGCGCCGGAACCCGCCGGTGAGCTTCTACTACCTCGCCGAGGCCGTCTCCTTCTGCGACTTTCTCGCCGCCCGGTTGGAGGAGGGGATGGAACCTGCCACCCCCTACCTCGCCGAAGTCGCAGCCTGGGAACGCGCCGGCCTGGAGCTGCAACGCCCGCGACCGGAGGGCGAATCGCCGCCGCTTCAGGTGGTCGAGTTCATCCACGACCCTCTGCCGCTGCTCGCCGCCCTCGGCCGCGGCGAGCCGGTCGATCCGACCGAGCGACCCTGCCTGATGATCGGCGGCTACGACGGCGGCAAGGTCGAGTGGCGGCTGGCAGACGCCCCGGTCTAAGCGGAGGAGACTCCGGTCTAGGCGGAGGCTCCGGTCTAGGGGCGTAGCCGCACTCCCCATCGCTCTTAGGTGGACCCCGCTCGCGCGGAAACTCGCGTGTGTCTTCTAGAAGGAGCCGGTCGGGCGGGTGATTGCCTCGATCCTTAGGGCTTCCTTCCGGGAGAACCGGTTCGCATGCGTACGTTTTCGCTTCCTGCTCGGCTCGTCGTCGTCGTCCTTCTGTTCACCGGCTCCCTTCAAGCTTCCGCCGCCTCACCGGTCCACGTTCTCTTCCGCGAGGTTTCAATCGCGCGCTTCTCCGCCGAGCGACCGCGGGACCTCTTTCCCGCAGCCTTCCGCGCGCTGGCGCTGGAACCGGACGCGCTCCAATCCGCTCTCCGTGACGTGCCGTCCGAGGCCGACTTTTTAACCGGAACCTCTGCACCCACCTGGGTGCTGCCGAATCCAGAGGGAACGGCCTCGCGGTTCGCCGTGGTCGAGGCCCCGATTCTTGACGAAGCGCTCGCCCGGAAGTTTCCGGAGATTCGCACCTTCCGCGGTCAGGGGCTTTCCGATCCGGCGGAAACCTTGATCCTGGACGTCTCGCCGGCCGGCCTTCACGCGATGGTCCTTTCTCCGCGCGGCACGATCCTCGTCGATCCGGTGGCCAACGGCGACGACGTCCATCACATTGTCTATTTCAAGAAGGACGCGGCCAAGATCGACGGTCCCTTCTCCTGTCACGATCAGGAGCTTCCCGACGTTGCCGACGTGAGCGCCTTCTCGGAGTCTCGTCCGGGCGGCGAACTCCCTCGGCTTCGGGTCGGCGGCAACCTCCGCACCTACCGGACGGCGATCGGAGTCACCGGCGAGTATTCCGCGGCGGTCTGCGCGCCCGCGGCCGCTGCCGTGCCTTGCGCGCTCTCCGCCGTGGTGACCGTGCTGAATCGGGTCGACGGCATTCTCGAGCGCGACGCCTCGGTGCGGATGGTCCTTGTCGCGAACGAGAACCTCGTGATCTATACCGATCCTGCGACCGACTCTTATACCAACGCCAGCCTGAATACGATGCTCGTCGAGAACCAGTCCAAACTCGATACGGTGATCGGCACGAGCAACTACGATTTCGGGCATGTCTTCGGGACCGCGGGAGGGGGCACCGCATACATCGGGGTGGCGTGCAACCCGACCTACAAGGCCCAAGGCGCCACCAGCTTGGTCCATCCGCTGGGAGATCCCTTCAGCGTCGATTACGTCGCGCATGAGATGGGGCATCAGTGGGGAGCGCGCCATTCGTTCAACGGCACGACGGACGGCTGCGTGTTCCGCGACGCCTCCTACGCCTACGAGCCGGGCAGCGGCTCGACGCTGTTGTCCTACGCCGGGCTCTGCGGAGCGGAGATGCTCCAGCTTCACCATGACGACTACTATCACGCGACCAGCCTGGATCAGATTTTCCTGTTCGTGAGCGCCGGTGGGTCCATGTGCGGCACCGCCACCCCGAACGGCAACGTGCCGCCGGTGGTGACCGCGCCCGTCTCGTACATCATCCCGATCAAAACGCCGTTCGCCCTGACCGGAAGTGCCACCGACGCTAACGGCGACGTGATGTCTTACGCCTGGGAGGAGACCGATCTCGGCTCGCCGGGTCCTCCCAACGACGACGTCGCCGCGGAGCGGCCGATCCTGCGCAGCTTTCCTCCAGCGACCGTTCCCACGAGGACGTTTCCCAAGCTCTCCGATCTCCTGGGCAATGTCGCCACGCTCGGCGAATCGCTGCCCACCCGCACGCGAAACATGTTCTTTCGCCTGACCGTTCGCGACAATCGGATCGGCGGCGGCGAGGTGACCTTCGGCAACACGAAGGTGACGGTCCAGGCCAGCTTCGGGCCGTTCGCCGTCACGAGTCCGAACACCGCCGTCATCTGGCCCGCTCTCTCGTCGCAGACCATCACCTGGAACGTCACCGGCACCAACGTCGCGCCGGTCAATTGCTCCAACGTGGCGGTCACCTTGTCGACCAACGGCGGCAATACTTTCCCCCTGACGCTCTTGGCTTCCACTCCGAACGACGGCTCCCAAGCGGTCACCCTGCCGAACCTGGCGACAACGAAAGCCCGGATCAAGGTCGAATGCGTGGGAAACATCTTTTTCGACGTTTCCAACGCGAACTTTTCGATCACCGGCGGGCCTGTGGCGGGCACGAACTTTTACACCCTCGTTCCTTGCCGCTTGTTCGACACCCGCGACCTCGCGTCGCCGACCGCGGGCGCGCCGCTTACGCCCAACACCCTCACCACCTTCAAGGTCGGGGGCAAGTGCGGCCTGCCGCTTCTGGCGACCGCCATGTCGGCGAACGTCTCGGTGACGCTGCCGACAGCCGGCGGCGCATTCAAGTTGTTCGCTGGCGATCTCGTCGCGGTGCCGACCGCCACGACCCTTTCCTATTCCACCGGCCAGACCCGCGGGAACAACGCGATCGTTTCTCTTTCGCTAGACGGTGCGGGGAACATCAAGATCAAGAACGAGTCGGCCGGCAGCGCGCACATCATTGTCGACGTCAACGGCTACTTTCAGTAGGGGAAATGCCTTAGAGTGCGCCGAAGCAGTCCTTTCGGCGTGAAAAGCGGCACAGGAGGCGGGAGCCGGAAGTGCGTCAGAGGATTGACCTTGACGGCCCCGGCTAAAGTGCCAGCCTATTTAACCTAACAACCACAAGTATGGGATGCGGGCTCTCGGGGGCAAAACAGCGGGTCGCTGAAACTGCACACTGGGCCGCACGACCCTGTGCAGGCCGCCCCCAGTGTTGCAACCCCTACTGTTGCGGACAGACTCCCATTCCTTATCGTCTCCTTCGCCAACGCAAGCTTCTTGACCCGCTTCTTCATGGGTGGCCTCTCTGGTATTGCCAGGGCCCACCCCCGGCCTGGGCATTCTAGCGCACGGCCAAGGGCCAGGTTCTCCCGGCCCCGTTGGGCCGGACGACCTTGAGAATCCAGATTGACAGACCCCCCTCGTTCCCGTAGCCTTAGTGGTCGCGCCGCGCGCTGCTGAGGACACCAAGGGGCCCCAATGCAGATTTGGCTGGAACAGGTTCGCGAGGAGCCCCTCGCGTGGAAAGAATCGGTGGTCGTGGCGCTTTCGGATTTCGACAGCCCCGATCTGGTCGCTTTGAGCCCGGTGGATTGCTCGGGGCGGATGGTGTTTGCCGAGCCGGGGTTCTTGCTCACCGCGGAGTTGTCGTACGAGCAGACTCTCGCCTGCACGCGCTGCTTGACGCAGTTCGTGGAGAAGCTGGAGCCGACGATCGAGCTTCTGGTGCTTCAGGGCAAGGAGCTGGTCGAGGACGAGGAGCAGGAGCTGGGGGCGCGGGATCTCGGGGTCTGGCAGGTCGAGGGGGACAAGTTCCGCACGGAGCCGGTCATCGTCGAGCAGGTCCAGTTGAACATCCCGATGAAACCGCTCTGCCGCGAGGACTGCCGGGGGTTGTGCCCGACGTGCGGCGCGGATCTGAATGCGGGCGACTGCGCTTGCGACAAGGAGGTCGTCGACCCTCGCTGGTCCGGCCTTGCGGCGCTTCGCGCGCAGCTTGGCAAGGCGGAAGACGGGTCGTAGTCGCGTTAAACGAGAAAGCCGTGTAGATTCCGGGGTTCCAGCCGAGGTTTGCGGCCGGACGCCCCGAAACTGAAAGATACAGAAAGACGCCGGAAGACGGAGATTCTTCCGAGACTCTTGAGGTTCGACGATGCCTAATCCCAAGCGCCGCCATTCCAAAGCCCGCCGTGACCGTCGCCGGGCGCACGACGCCCTGCCCCGGCCTGCCACTTCGAACTGCCCGAACTGCGGCGAGTCGAAGCTGCCGCACCGCGCCTGCGGCAGCTGTGGCTTCTACCACGACCGCCAAGTGATCGAAGTCGCCGAAAAGGCGTAGGGCCATCTCGCCCTTCAGAGCGCCCTCGGGCGAGCCGCACCGCCGGTTCGCTCTGCCGGCCCGAGGTGTATCCGGGCTCGTAGTTTCCGGCCTGTCATTTCCGGGCTAGAATCGGCGCCGTTCCAAAGGGCCACAATCTGAACATGATGCGCATCGCCGTCGACGCCATGGGTGGGGATTTCGCGCCGCGTGCGGTGGTCGAAGGCGCTTTCCTTGCAGCGGTCGAGGACGGGATCTCGATTCTGCTGGTCGGCGATCGCGAACGAGTGGCGGCCGAGATCGCGCGCTTGGGCGATCCGCGCGGGCGGATCGAAGTGATCCACGCCGAGGAGATCGTCGGCATGGACGATCCCGCGACCGCCCCATTGCGCAAGAAACGCCGTTCCTCCATCCGTCTGTGTGCCGAGCTAGTCCACGAAGGCCGCGCCCAGGCGATGGTGACCGCCGGTCATACGGGAGCTGCGATGATCGCGGCCAAAGTGGTGATCGGCACCTCCGCCGGGGTCGATCGGCCCGCGCTCGCCGCCGTTGTGCCGAGCGCCCACGGCCGGACCGTCCTGCTGGACGTCGGTGCCAACGTAGACAGCAAACCGAACCACCTCCGCGAATTCGCCGTCATGGGGCATTTCTATGCCCAAGAGGTGATCGGCACCGAGTCTCCTCGGATCGGCCTGCTGTCGATCGGCGAAGAGGAGAACAAGGGGAGCGAGCTGACCCGCGAGGTGTTCAAGGTGCTCAAGCGCACCGGCCTCCGCTTCGTCGGCAACGTCGAGGGGGGAGACGTCTTCCAGGGCACCGTCGACGTGGTGGTGTGCGACGGCTTCGTCGGCAACGTCCTCTTGAAGAGCGCCGAGGCGCTCGCCGAGCTGCTCGGCCGGATGCTCGGCGAAGAGATCGGCAAGAGCCGCCGCACCCAGCTCGGTTACGCCATCTTGAAGCCCGCGATCGACCGCTTCCGCATCCGCACCGACTACACCGAATACGGCGCGGCGCCGTTGCTCGGCGTCGAAGGGGGCTGCTTCATCGGCCACGGCCGTTCGACGCCGCGGGCGATCCGCAACGCCATTCGCCGCGCGGTCGAGTTTTCCGAGGGGCGCGTGCACGAAAAGATCCGCGACAAGCTGGCCGAGTTGCACCGGCAGGAGGCGAGCCTGGTCGCCGCCGGGGCCGTGCATCCCGAGGAGATCTCCGCCCGATGAGCGCGCCTGAGACCCCCGCCGCTTTGGCCCGTACCCACGCCTTCGTCTTTCCCGGCCAGGGGGCGCAGAAAGTGGGGATGGGGCGCGCCTGGGCCGACGTTTCGGCGGCCGCCCGCGACGCGTTCGCCGAGGCCGACGAAGCGCTCTCGATGCCGCTCTCGAAGCTCTGTTGGGAAGGCCCCGAAGACCAGCTGAATCTGACCGCCAACACCCAGCCGGCCCTGCTCGCGACCTCGATCGCGATCCACCGCGCGCTGCTCGAAACCGGCACGCCGTTTGCGCCCGTCGCTTTTGCCGGGCACTCGCTGGGCGAATGGTCTGCCCAGGTCGCCGCCGGTGCGCTCGATTTCGCCACCGCCCTGCGTTTGGTGCGGCGGCGCGGCGAGCTGATGCAGGAGGCCGTGCCGATCGGAGTGGGCGGAATGGCCGCGATCATCGGCATGGATTTGGAGGCGATCGCCGCGGTCGCCGCCGACGCGACGGCCCATCACCCCGGCGAGGTCTGCGCGGTCGCGAACCTGAACGGCCCGGGCCAGACCGTGCTCGCCGGCCATCGCACCGCGATCGACCGCGCGGTCGAGCTGGCGAAGGCGCGCGGCGCGCGCAAGGCGACGATTCTCGCCGTTTCGGCGCCGTTCCATTCGCCGCTGATGAAACCGGCGCGCGAAGGAATGGCGGCACTGCTCGCGACGACCGAGGTGCGCGACCCGGCGGTGCCGGTGATCACCAACGTCGACGCCCTGCCGGTCACCTCTGGAGAGGCCGCGCGCGACGCGTTGATCCGCCAGATCGACCATGGCGTGCGCTGGGTCGAGGTGGTGCGCTACATGGCCGAGCAGATGGGCGTCGGCCTGGTCATCGAGGTCGGACCGGGAACCGTGCTCGCGGGGCTCAATCGGCGGATCGTCGACGGCATCCGGGTCGCCTCCACGGCTGAGCCGGCGCAGCTCGAAAAGCTGCTCGCGATGACCGAAGAAGGCTGAATCGGAGAGGGAGACACGCATGGAAGGCCGACTGTCAGGCAAAACCGCCCTGGTCACCGGGGCTTCGCAGGGGATCGGCGAGGCGATCGCCACCCGCCTCGCCGCCGAGGGGGCGAAAGTGGTCGTCGCCGCCCGGAATGCCGAGAAGCTCGCGGCGCTCGTCGCCACGATCGAGTCGGCCGGCGGGCAGGCGCACGCTCTCACGCTCGACGTCGCGGATCCGGCGTCGATTCCGGAGCGATTGAAGGAGCTGCCGGAGGAATTCGCCGCGATCGACATCCTGGTCAACAACGCCGGCATCACCGCGGACAACCTGCTGCTGCGCATGAGCCTGGACGATTGGGAGCGGGTGCTGCGCACCAATCTCACCGGGGCGTTCGCGCTCACCAAGGAGCTGGTGCGCGGCATGATGAAGAAGCGGTGGGGCCGGGTGATCTCGGTCTCTTCGGTCGTCGGCCTGATGGGCAACGCCGGCCAGGCGAACTACGCCGCCTCGAAAGCGGGGCTGATCGGGTTTTCCAAGTCGGTCGCGCGCGAGCTGGGGAGCCGGAACCTGACGGTCAACGTCGTCGCCCCCGGCTACATCGAAACCGCCATGACCGACGCTCTGCCGGAGGCGAACCGCGCCGAGCTGGCGAGCCAGATCGCGCTCAAGCGGCTGGGGCAGGTGGCGGACATCGCCGGGGTGGTGGCGTTCCTGGCGAGCGAAGACGCCGCCTACATCACGGGCGAGACGATCAACGTCTCCGGCGGGCTCTACATCTGACGGCTTTGGCTCAAATCGCAGGTTGGAAGCGGCTTTTCGGCTCTTGGGCGACCTGATAACCGGCGTTCGGCGTGGACGGGCCGAGAGGTTTGTGTTAGAAACCTGCGCCGACGGATTCGGTCACAAAGGTCCATTTCCCGTTCAAAATAGGAGGGCAGCACTCATGGCGGTCATGGAAAAAGTCAAGGGCATCATCGTCGAACAGCTCGGCGTCGACGAAGAGGAGGTCACGATGGAAGCGAGCTTTACCGATGACCTCGGCGCGGATTCCCTCGACATCGTCGAGTTGGTCATGGCCTTCGAGGAAGAGTTCGGCATCGAGATCCCGGACGAGTCGGCCGAGAAGATCGCTACGGTTCGGCAGGCCGTCGAGTACATCGAGGCGAACGCCGGAGAGCCGAAGAATTAGTTTCACCGGGCCTCCAGGCTGTCTAAGGCCTCGCCCACAAGTTTTCCGTCAACTGCCGAGCCCACTCGATTGAGCCTACCGAACCGTCGTCGTGTCGTCGTCACCGGTGTCGGCCTCGTCTCCCCGGTGGGGATCGGGACCGCCGAGACCTGGGCGGCCCTGCTCGCGGGCAAAAGCGGGATCGCGCCGATCACCAAGTTCGATACCGCCGAGTATCCCACCCGCTTCGCCGGCGAGGTGAAGGGGTTCGATCCGCTCGCCTTCTTCGAGAAGAAGGAGGTCAAGAAGAGCGACGCCTTCATCCACTTCGCGGTGGCGGCGGCGCAGTTCGCGATCGAGGATTCCGGCCTGGTCATCCATGACGGCAACGCCGAGCGGGTCGGGGTCAACATCGGCTCCGGCATCGGCGGCCTGCCGCTGATCGAGTCCACCCACAAGACGCTGCTCGAACGGGGCCCCAGCCGGGTCTCGCCGTTCTTCATCCCCGGATTGATCGTCAACATGGCCGCCGGCCTGGTGTCGATCCGCTGGGGGGCCAAAGGTCCGAACACGGCGCCCTGCACCGCCTGCACGACCGGTCTTCACGCGGTGGGCGACGCCTTTCGCTTCATCCAGCACGACGACGCGGACGCGATGATCGCGGGCGGCGCCGAGGCGGTGGTGAGCCCGCTCGCCGTCGCCGGGTTCTCGGCGATGCGCGCGCTTTCTACCCGCAACGACGATCCGGAGAGAGCCTCGCGCCCGTGGGATCGCGATCGCGACGGGTTCGTGATCGGCGAAGGGGCGGGAATCGTGGTGATGGAAGAGCTGGAGCACGCCAAAAGGCGCGGCGCGTCGATCTATGGCGAAGTCGTGGGCTATGGCATGAGCGCGGACGCCTACCACATCTCGGCGCCCCACCCGCAAGGGGACGGCGCCGCGCGGGTGATGAAGATCGCGCTCGCAGATGCCGGGATCGCTCCCTCGGAGGTGGGCTACATCAACGCCCACGGCACCTCGACCGAGCTGGGCGACCTCGCCGAGGTCCATGCGGTCAAAAGGATCTTCGGCGACCACGCGTACAAGCTTGCGGTCTCGTCCACCAAGTCCTCGACCGGCCACCTGCTCGGCGCGGCGGGCGGCTTGGAGATGGGCATCCTGGCCCTCTCGATGCGCGACCAGATCCTCCCCGCCACGATCAACTTCGATCATCCCGGCGAGGGGTGCGATCTCGACTTCGTGCCCAACACGCCCCGCCCGACCGATCTCGAATACGCGATCACCAACTCGTTCGGCTTCGGCGGCACCAACGGCGCGGTGATCCTGAAGCGCTACCGCGACGAGCCGTAGGCAGCGCCGACCTCGCGGTCGAAAAACTCCGTCATCATTTGGAAGTAGTGGATCTGGCCGTCGCCGCGAATGCCGTGCTTCTGGCCCGGCAGGGCGAGGTCCTCGTAGGAGAGGTGCGCCTTTTGGAACGCCCGGATCATGTTCCAGGTGTTCTGGGGGTGGACGTTGTCGTCGGCCGTGCCATGGACGATCAGCAGCCGGTCCTTGAGGTTCGCCGCAGCGGTCACCGCCGAGGAGAGCCGGTACCCCTCGGGATTCTCCTCGGGCGTGTCGAAATAGCGCTCGGTCCAGATCGAGTCGTAGAGCTGCCAGTCGGTGACCGGAGCGCCGGCCACCCCCGCCTTCCAGGTGCCGGGCGAGTGAAGCAGCGAGTAGAGCGTGTTCGAGCCGCCGCCCGACCACCCCCAGAGGCCGAGGCGCCCGGCATCCACCCACGGCTGGCCTTTTAGATAATCGACCCCGGCCAGTTGCCCGGCCAGCTCCAGCTCGCCGAAGCGGCGGTGCAGGCGGATCTCGCCCTTCTTGCCGAAGAAGAGCGAGGCCTGGTTGTCGACGCTCCAGACGGCGTAGCCGCGCGCAGCCATCCACTTGTTCCAGGAGCCTCCCCAGCGATCGATCACCACCTGCGAGGCCGGGCCGCCGTAGTGGTAGGTGAGAACCGGGTATTTCTTGGCCGGATCGAATCCGGCCGGCCTGAGCAGCCGGGCGGGAAGTGTTGAGCCTTCCGGCCCCGGGACGGTGAGGAACTCATATTTCGGCAGGCCCGCCGGATCGATCGTCGGCGGATTGGACGGAAGGTGAACGGCGGCCTCCCGGCCGTCCGGGCCGATCAGGCGCAGCAGAGGCGGCGTGTCGGCGTCGCTATAGGTATCCACCCACCAGCCGCCGGAAGGTGCCACGGTCGCGGTATGCCAGCCGCGGCCATCGGTCAGGAATCTGGGATCCGAGCCGTCGAGCCGAACCGAAAACACGTGCCGCTGGGCCGCGGCGAGCAGCGGGGAGGTCGCATAGCCGGTACAGGTCACCACCCCTCGGGCCTCGTCGATGCCGTCGAGCGAGTCGTGGACCCAGCCGGCGGGGGTGACCGCACCGAGCACCTTGCCGAGGGCGTCATAGAGATAGAGCCGGCGGGCACCTTCGCGCTCGGAGCTCCAGAGGAATCGGCCGTCCTTGAGCGGTCGGAAGTCGTTGCCCAGATTGACCCAATCCGGATCGCGATCGCTCACGAGCACGCTGCACTTGCCCGTGGCGGGTACGCATCGCAGGAGGTCCAGCTCCGTCTGGTCGCGGTTCAGCCGCTCGATCGCGAGCCAGGAGCCGTCCTTCGACCAAGCGGCACGGGCGAGATAGTCACCCGGCGCGCCGCCGGTCTCCATCCAGATCGTCTTGGCCGAAGCAGAGGCCGTATCGCGGACGCCGATTTTCACGTTGGGATTCGGCTGGCCGGGGAGCGGGTATTTCTGCCAGCGCACGGTGGCCTGGCGGGGTACGTCGTCGATCAGCGGATAGACCCCTACGGGAGTCTCGTCAAAACGGTAGAACGCGATGTGCCGCCCGTCCGGGTTCCACCAGAAGCCGGTCGAGTCGCGATTCCAGATCTCTTCCCAATAGACCCAGTCGGTCTCGCCGTTCAATGTCACGTTCTCTTTGCCGTCGCGGGTCTGCCGCACCTCCCGACCGGTCGCGGAATCGAGCGTCCATAGGTCGTGATCGCGGACGAACGCGACCCGCCCGCCTTTGGGGGAGATCATCGCTCCCTCTTCCTCGGCGGCGGTTCGGGTGAGCCTACGCGGCGCAGCGCCGGGAAGGGCGAGATAGAGATTGCCGTTGGAGACGACGAAAAAGCCCTTCCCCTCCGGCAGCCAGGAGACTTCGCCGACGCTCGGGGGCGTCGGGACCGCCGGGGGCGTCGGGGACTCCGGAGACATCGAGTCGGTCTTTTCCTTCAGCGTTTCCTTGGGTTCCGCCAGCTCCGCCCCGGAGAGACGCTTTTCGACCTTGCCGGTCGCGGGGTCGAGCACCCACAGCGCCTCGCCCTGTCCGTCGTCCCATAGGTAGCTCAGATGCGCGCCGTCGGGCGACCAGGTCAACTGCGTTGGGAGCTTGCCCCAGGCGGTCGGCGCGAGCAGCTCTTCGATCGTGGGGAGAGCGCCTTTGGCCGCCGGGGTTTCGGCGGCCAGAGCGGTCCCGGCGACGGTAGCGGCGAGCAGCAGAGCGAAAACGGAACGGGAAGCGATGGCCATCGGGGTTCTCCGCGAATGCGTTCGATAGGATGCCTGCCAGGAGGAATTGGCCAAAGCATAGCGCGTCGGCAACTTTTCCCTGCGGGCCTACGTAAGGAGTGCGGAGCGTAGGTTTCACCCGAGGAGGAGCAGCGATGAACGCCACCCCCAGAATCTCCCGTTATGCCGCCCTGCTGGCGGTTCCGATCCTCTTTGCCGTGGTAGCCCAGGCCGCCCAAGCCGATGACCTCGGGCGGCGTTCGTTCCGCGTCCAACTGCCGGCATCGGCGGGCGACCAGCCGATCCGTCTCGCCAACCTCGCCGGCCGGATCGAGATCGTGCCGGGCACGGCCGATCCGATGAGCATCGAAACGACGGTCTACGCCCAAGGCAAGGACGGAGTGGAGACCCAAGACCTGCTGCAGCGCGTCAAGTGGGTGAAGGGCCGGGACGCCAAAGGGCGCGAAGAGTGGGCGCTCTCGTATCCGGTCGACACCTATCGCGGCTTCCACTATCCCAGCTCAAAGAACACCGATGACGACGTGCCGTCGTTTTTGAGCGGCATGTTCGACGGCGCCACTTCCACCCTGTACCGGGGCGAGAAGGTGCGCGTCTACGGTTCGCGCCGTTCGGGCATTCCGACGCTCTACGCCAACGTGCGCATCGCGATGCCCCCCTCCGCCAAGATCTACGTCCGGAACGTCGTCGGACCGGTCGACGGCGCGAATCTGAGCGGCGATCTGGTCATCGACACCGGCTGCGGCGACGTCAAAATCGCCTCATTCGACGGGCATCTGGTCATCGACACCGGTTCGGGCGACGTCAAAGTGGGCACGGCGCGGGGCGAAAGCTCGATCGACACGGGGTCCGGCGACGTCGTGGTCGCCCACCTGATCGGCAACAGCGCGATCGACACGGGCTCGGGCGACGTGCGGGTGGAAGGCGTCTCGGCCGGCAAGCTCGCGATCGACACCGGCTCGGGCGACGTGAGCGTGAAGAACGGCGCCGCCGGCCGCCTGGTCGCCGACACCGGCTCCGGCTCGGTCGAGGTGCTCGGCGTCGAGCTCGAAGAGCTGGTGGCCGAAACCGGCTCGGGCGACGTATCGGTGCACAGCTCGCTCGCCAAGACGCGCAAGATGTCGATCGAAACGGGTTCGGGAGAAGTGTCGATCAAAGGCGGTCAGTCCGCCTCGTTCGACATCTCGTCGGATCAGGGCAGCGGCCGGCTGAACGTCGGCTACAGCGACGCGGTTCTCCGGAAGGACGGCCACAAAGTGATCGGGGCCAAGCGCCTGAACGGCCAGACCGCCATCCATGTCGAAACCGGCAGCGGCGACTGCACGATTTCGCCGAATCAGATGTAAGCGAAGGGCACGATCGGTAGGAGTTTTACCGAAAAGACCGCCCGGTTCGCCGGCGGTCTGCCGTTGTCGCGAGGTTGCGCCACGCGGCGCCTTACCGCTCCAGATGAATCCGTCGCTGGAGATGCGCCGATACCTGGGACCGCTCCGCCCAGGCCGCTTCACGGATCTCCGCAGGCTGATCGCGCAACCAAGCCCTCTGTTCTCTCAGTCGCCGGGTGCTATTGAGGTCTTTCGAGATCGCATAGCGGATCCTCCCCTTGGAGTCGATGACCAGCGTCGACCCGCCGAAGAAGTACCCTTCGCGAACCTTCTTTTTCTGGACGACCTCCGCGACGAGATCGATCTTGACGCTTCGATCCGGCGCCACTCGGCGGAGGGTTCTCATGGACATGATCGCGGCCGGTAGAACCGTCGCGGAGGGCTCGACCAGGCCGAATTGCGGACCCTGCTCGGAGTTGCAGATCGCTCGCCCGAGCGCCTCGGCCGCTACGCGGAGCGACTCTCGGTTCTGCCCCCAGTCGATCTGCCCGTGATCGGCTTCGAGCGAAAGGCGCTCGAAACGAAGGGCTTCGATTTCAACGGCCGGATCGACTGGCCGCCAAAGCAGAGAGCGTTCGGAGAGATCCATCACGTCGGGGACCGTGATGCCGAAGCGGCGAAACGAGGTAACCAGAGACTCGCGATAGGCCCAGGGGTCTTGGGGAACGAGCTCGAAATCGGCCGTGATCATCGCCCGCAGATACTCGCCGAACGTGCAGTGATGGGAGGGGCAGTAATCGATTGCGCGAAGAAGGATGCTTAAGAACTGCTCCGCAAGCCGAGACGCCTCACCGGCCAAGAGCTCAATTCCCTCCGCCGGAAGGCGGCCTTGATACGATGCGAAGACCCTGCGCAGGGTCGCCGTTTTTCGCTTGTAGACCCGCCGATAGGCCTCGAACACCGCGGAGAGGAGGACCGAGCCGAGGTCGTGTTCCTCCTTGCGAGGGTCGTAGAGGAGGTCTTTGTCGAGGATGCGCTCGTTGAGGTCGGTCGTCCGGAGCGCCGTGCGCAACGGATTTCGGCCGTCGAGCAGATCGAAGCCGAATTGCCGGCCGATCGCCGCCAGCTGATCGTCCTCAATCGACCCCTGCGTCCGTTCGAGGGCGAGAGTGAGCGACTTCGGCTGCGCAAAGTGCAGGAATACTGCGACCAAATCACCAAATGCCTCGTGGAGGGCGCCGACGTCCGGATGGGTCGGGCGCAGGAAGTTCGGCCGCAGCCCGTCGAGGAGAGCATGGCTCACCTCGTGGGCGACCACGTCGTGAGAGAGCCCTAGAAAGACGTGCCCTCCCGGCTGGCTCCGCCCCTGTGCGAACTTCCTCGCGTGGTCCCAGCCGAGGAGCACCGCCCCTTCCTCGCGATCGTAATAGGCGTTCGCGTCCTTGAAAGCGCGCGGCACGATGCGCAACCTGCCGTCCTCGTGCGGGATCGGCCCGAACCCCGGGTTGCGGCCGAGCGCCTGCGCGAACCGTGCGTAGGTCTCCATCGCGACTGCGTAGACCATCTGGCAGGTGAAGGCGCGATCGGTGGTGCTCGGATCGAGCCCGTCTCGCATCAGCAACTCGGGACGATCGAGATCGACGGCAGGGTACTCCTTGAGATGGTCGCGGTCGGAGTCGACTACCACGAAGTAGCTACCGGCCGGACCGGGCTCGAGGCGCTCGTTGTCGATCTCCAGGGTGGAGATGGCGCCATCGAGCTGACCGAGACTTGGGTCCTGGGTGAAGACCCGTAGCCGACGAACCGGCGGATGGCCCTTTGGAGGCTCCTTCCAACACGGTAGCTCGCGCGTCAGATAGCGATGGACGATGAAGCTCCAAGCGGCCATCGCCTGACTCTCACCGTCCGCCCAAGAAAGGAACGCTTTCGAGCCCGCCCGCCGGCTTGGGCATGAGCGGATGCTGGCGAAGATCCTCTCCGAAGTCCGAGCGGACGGCCTCCAGGAAATCCTGGTTGGTCCCCCTTCCGGCCAGCACTTTCCCGATCACGACGAGAGCGTGACGGCTAAAGTTTCCCTGCCCATCCTCTTCGAAGGCGACCTCGTTGTCGCGGCAGGCCGCGATGCTCACGACACCTGGGAGGGGGTTCCTTTCGCCGACCGGGGGGGCGCTCCTCGTCCCACGGCGAACCCTCTCGTGCGCCGCGATTTCGCTCGCGTTGAGCCGGAGAAACCGTGGCACGGCCCCTTGAGTCGAACGGGAGACTGGCGGGGCGAACCGGGAGTTGGTGCCGGAGTGGCAGCAGTCCATCAGCAGGGTGAGCGTCGTGCCGCGGCGGAGTCCCTGGCAGAGCTCGTAGAGGTCGTCGTCGATCAGCAGCGCGCCCTGGTCGAAGTCGACCGGCACGAGAACCTCGTCGAATCGGTCGCGCTCATCCCCCGAGACATCTTTGACCTGAGCACCGTGGCCGGAATACTGGAAGACTAATTGATCCCCGGCGCGCCCGTCGCGCAGGAGGTCGCGCAGTCCGCGCACGAGGTTCGCGCGCGTCGCCTCGCCATCGTGAAGCTCGCGGACCTCGAACCCGAGTTTCCGGAGCGCGGCGGCCCAGTTGCGGCTGTCTCGAACGCAACCGGTGAGAGGCTGGCGGGGGTACCTGTCGATTCCCACGCAGAGGGCGATCCGGCGACCGACGCCGCTCGGGCCCGCGGCCGGCTTCGGGTCCTCGCTGGCCGGAAGATCGCTCCCGTCCAATTCGTCTTCGACCGCCGCGGTTTTCCGGCAACAGCAGCAAGGGGCCTCGGAAGCGGCCGCCGCAAAGTCCTCGTCGAGGTCGCGGAAGACGTCGCGCGAAGATTTGCATCCCGAGGTGCCCGGCCACGGAAATTTCACCAACGGCGAGGGAACCGCCTTTGGATCTCCGAGAATCTCCCGCAGCGCGCTCGTCACCGTCGCTTCCTCGTTGTCGAAGCAGCCGTGTCGGGTGGCTTTCGTCCTCGGGTTCTGGGGGAAGTCGTCCGCCGGCACCGCGAAGTCGATCTGTGCGAGCGGATCGGCTTCTTTGGAGGAAGCGCTGAGGACGCCGGGCGCGCCGGGCAGGCCGAACAGCGCACGGGTCTTGGGGTCGCCGTAGAGGTCGCGCTCGAGCCCCAGGATCCTCCCGTCGGTGTCGTCTTCGCACGCCTGGCGCACGTAGTAGAGGAGCGACTTGGTGTAGATCGTTGCAACGTCGTCTTCGCGCTCGGCTGCGTCGTTCATGGTGAACTGGCGGAGGCGTCGGATTCCGGCCATCGCGGTGCGATGGACGTTGGGCAACACCTCGTCGACGAAGTCGTCGATTCGGATCGCGGGAGCGAAGTAGCTGAGGGTCGAGAACTCGACACCCCCCTGGAGGGCGAGTTTCATGAAGGGGGCGAGGAGGATCGGCCCGGTGCTGTGGCCGATGGCGTGAAGTTTGGCCTGCCCCGGATGAGCGGCGAGCCAGACCTTCAGCTTCTGCCAGAACTGGTACAGGCCGCCGGCTTCCCCTTCGCCCGCGTCTTTCGCCGAGCAGCGCCGCGCGTTCGCCTTCATCCGGCGCCAGACCTTCCGGGCTACCACCTGGGTCAGACCTTCGAGAATCTTGTCGGAAAGCTCCCCGCGGGCCGCGGTTCCTCGCCCGATCTCGCGGCGACCTTCGAAGATCGCCTGCAACAGGCTCGACTCCCAGACGAAGAAGATCGGGTAGACGCCGTTGGCCCGCCACCAGGGGGCGATCGTGCGAGCGTAGTCGAGCGCCCCTTTTTCGGTCACCAACCCGCCGTGGGCGTAGAGGAGAAGGTGTTTGCACTCGCCCGAATCGAAGGCATTCTTCAGGTGGACATCGACGAGCCGGGCGAGGTCTTCGGGTTTGTTCGTGAAGTCGCCCTTCACCGAAAGAAACCCTTGCGAGGTATTGACGACGTAAGGAATCAGGTCGCGGTACTTGTCGGCGACCTCTCTTACGCCATCGGCAGTCGGGCCGAGGAGGTCTCGATCGATCCAGCGCGCGAGGAGCACCTGCTCTTCGACCGACGCGGCATCCTCGGGAACTTCGGAGAAGAGGGTGTTTTCCTCCAGATCCTTGTCGAACATCGCGTCGCGGTCGATCGCCGTCCGCTCGATGCCTCGCGGCACCGTGATTTCGGCGGCGCGGGGTTCGTCGGCCAGCCGTTTGGCGATCTCCTTGCGGAAGACTTTGGGGTCGAGCGCGTTGCCCGGACAGGTCTTACCGGTGTTCGGAAACTCGCGGTGGAAGCGAACGGCGTCCTCCTTGAGCCCGAACTTTCGCAGCACGGAGCAGACGACCCCTTGGGCGGCCTCCTTCTGCCTGCCGTCGAAAGTGTCTTTGTTCTGGTCGAAGAGCCCGACCATCTCGATCATGAAGGGGCCCGCCGCTGTCGTTCCGTTGTGCCTGCGAACGCTCGCCGGCATGGCGTCGAAGGGCCGGCCGGTCCAGAGGAGCCCGCTCGGGTCGACCGTCAGATGCTGGGCGATGTCGTTCATCCCGTGGCTCTGGTGAAAACGCCGCATCGCCTCGATCGAGGCGAGCCCTCGGAACTCGGCGTGATTCGGATGGTCGGTGCAGTGGACGTGGACCTGGGTGATCTTCCGCGCCGGGACCCACGATTCGAGGGCGGAGTCGAACTCTTCCGGGGTGAGGACTTGAATCGGCTTTGGCATGAAGCGAACCCTCTGAGCGGTGCAAACGATCTGGAGGTCGACGGAGAGAGCTCGGAGGCTCGATCCGGGTTGACCGCCGTGAGTTTTCAAGGTGGACGGACGCAGCCCGTTGGTTTCCCGATCCTTTTTCGGCGCAAATCATGCCTTCCGCGAGCGAAGGATCTTCAGGGGCGACCTGACCAGAGATGTACGGTTCCGGGAGTGACTCGCATGAGCTGGTTTTACATCTTCCCGTAGCTGGGACCTCCGCCCCCTTCGGGCGGGACCCAGGTGATGATCTCGTAGGGGTCCATGATGTCGCAGGTCTTGCAGTGGACGCAGTTGCTGGCGTTGATTTGGAGCTTTTTGCCGGAGGGGGTGGTCGGGTCGGGGACCATTTCGTAGACGGCGGCCGGGCAGAAGCGTTGGCAGGGGTTGTCGTAGGACTTCGCGCACTGGTCGGCGCAGATGGAGAGGTCGGCCACGTGAAGATGGACCGGCTGGTCCTCTTCGTGGGCGGTTCCTGAGTTGTAGACGTCGGTCAGGCGATCGAAGGTCAGAATGCCGTCGGGGGTGAAGGGTACGGGTTTGGGAATCGAGCGGCCGGCAGGCGAATCGAGCGCGACCATCCGCTCGTGGCCGCTTTCCGTGCTCAATCGGTCTTTGAAGCCCCAACCGCGGCCGTTCGTCACCAGGCCGAGGCCGGCTTGGAGCATGCCGAACGGCAGGCCATGGTCGAATGACTGGTGGAAGTTGCGGACCGGCCAGAGCTCCGTCTTGATCCAGCTCGCTTCGACTTTCTGTTGATAGACGGCGAGGCGCTCCGCGGTCGGCTCGCCCGCGAGCAGCGCTTCGAAGATCGTGTCGGCCGCGAGCATGCCGGACTTCATCGCCAGGTGAATGCCTTTGAGACGCTGGCTGTTCAGCATGCCGGCCGAGTCGCCGACGATCAGAAAGCCGTCGCCGAACGAGCGCGGCATCGACCACCAACCCCCTTCGGGGATCGCCTTGGCGCCGTAAAACGCCATCTTGCCGCCGGTCAAGATCTTGGCGATCTCCGGATGGGTCTTCATACGCTGGAACTGGGCGTGGGGATCGAAATGCGGGTTCTTGTAGTCGAGCCCGGCGACCAGGCCGACGATCGCCTGATCCCCCTTCATGCCGTAGAGGAAGCCGCCGCCGAAATTGCTCCAGCCGAGCGGCCAGCCCATGGTGTGGACCACCTGGCCCGGCGCGATCCGGCCCGCGGGCAGGTCCCAGATCTCCTTGATGCCGATCGCGTAGATCTGCGGGTTCTGGCCCTGCCCCAGCTGGAACCGCTCTTCGAGCTGCTTGGCGATCGTGCCGCGCGGCCCTTCGCCGAGCACCACGACGCGGCTTTTGATGTCGATCCCCGGTTCGTAGTTGGCCTTTTTGTGCCCCTCTTTGCTCAGCCCCTTGTCGCCCGTGCGCACGCCCACCACGCGGCCCTCTTCGATCAGCGCCTCGACCGCGGGGAATTCGTGGAAGACGTCGACCCCCGCGGCTTCGACCTTGCCCGACAGCCATTTCATCAGCCGGCCGAGCGAGGCGACGTAGCAGCCGTGGTTGTTGAGCGGCGGCGGGATCGGCATTGAGAACGATCCCTTCTCGGTGAGGTAGAGAAGTTTCTCTTTGCCTACCTCGGCCTCGAACGGCGCGCTCTGCCAGTCCTCGGGGAAAAGCTCCTTCATCGCCCTTGGATCGACGACGGCGCCGGAGATCGCGTGCGCGCTCGGGTCTTTGCCTTTTTCGAGCACGGCGATGGCCAATTCCATCTTCTGGCCGCCGCCGGGGAGGTTCTTGTTGTGCTCTTCGAGCCGCTGCGCCAGCCGGTAGGCCCCGGCGAGGCTCGCCGGACCGGCGCCGACGAAGACGACATCGAGCTCTAGAGTTTCGCGCTCAGGTGACATCGGGTTCGCTTCCCTTGGAAGGTTCAAATCGGGTTCGTTGAAAACCCGACGGATGCTAGCACCCGAAGCGAACGGAGGGATGGGCCGGTATTACCGCTTGCGCAACCGGAACTTCTGCGCCGCCGACTCGCCCTGCGCGTCGAGGACGCTCCAGAAGTAGTCGACCCCGCTCTTCAGCTTCGCCCGCTCGGCGGCGGGAAGCTCGACGCGCTCCCCGGTGGTCTCGGGGCTCTGCCACTGATAGGGGGGATCGGTCGCGAACAGGAGCACGCGCTTCGGCTCGTGGTCGGGGTTGGCGAAGCGGATCTCGCTCGGCGCCCGGTCGAGCCGGCCGGTTGGCGCGACCTCTCCGGTGGGCGAGGAGGGACCGCCGCGCTGGACGTCAGGACCAGCGGGACCGCCGGGAGCGGGCGGCGAGCCGGAGGCCACCTGGATCGGCGTGATCGTCGGGACGGTCGAGGTACCGAGAAAGAACCCGAGGCCTAGGCCCACCGCGAGCGTCGCCGCGGCGGCCCAACCGGCGTAACGCCAGGGGCTCGGGGTGGCGAGCGGCCGGGGCGAAGGCGTCGGGAATGGCACGATCGTCGCCTGCCGCGGTGCGGGAGGAGCCTGGACTTGGCCTCTGCGTGCGGGTTCGGCGGCGCCGGGGTTCGCGCGGTTCCGGAAGCGTTGCCAGGCGTCGTCGATCGCTTGCGGTGCCACCGCTTCGGGTTGCTCGAACGCTTCGAGATGGGCGATCTCGGCCGAGCAAACGGCGCAAGAGGCGGCGTGGGCGAAGACCTCCTCGTCGGCGGAGCTGCACGCTCCGGAGCGCTCGGCGGCGACCGCCAGATAGAGCTGCTCCGCGGTGGGGTGCGGCCCGCTTGGACGTGGCGGAATTTTCGGTTCGCTCATGCGGCCCCCGCAAGGTGCTGGCGCAGTCGCCTGCGCGCGTTCCAGATCTGAACTTTTACCGTCGGCACGGACAGAGTCAAGCGCCGGGCCACCTCGCCGTAGGAGAGCCCCTGCTGAACGTGGAGCAGCAGACAGGCCCGCATGCGGGCGGGGAGCACGGCCAGGGCTGCTACGGTGCGCGCCAGGTCCTCTCTTCCGTGCGCATTGTGTTCCGCCGACGGTCGCCCGTCGGCCACCGTGGCCGCCAGCGTTTCGCCGCCTTCCTCTCCCAACGGTCGGTCGAGAGAGTCGGTCTCGGGGGCGCGGCCGCGTCGACGCCATTCGTCGCGCGCGGCGTTTTTCGCCACCGTGTAGACCCAGGCGGCGAAGCTTCCCTCCGCTCGGAACTGCCCTTCAGAACGATAGACGTTCCAAAGAGCAGTTTGACTTAGATCTTCGGCGTCGAAGTGGGAAAATCCCTGGGCGAGGAAATAGCTGCGCAGCCGCGGGTAGAACTCGCGGAAGGTGTCGTGGAAGTCTTCGGGAACGGATGGGTCGCTCGAAACGGCCATCGGTTGGGATGTCATCGTACCTCTAGGCGCAGGAACCGGCTCCGGCGTTTCATTGGACTGCGAAGTTGTCTTTCCGGTTCCAAAAAGGCGAACGCCCCGGGGGCGGAACCCTCCGGGGCGCGAGCGGTACGGACGGTGAATCTCTCAGATGCGAACGACGTTTCGGGCCTGCGGACCCTTCGGGCCGTCGACGACGTCGAAGGAGACGCGGTCGCCCTCGCCCAGCGTGCGGAAGCCCTCTGCCTGGATGGCGGTCTGGTGGACGAACACGTCCGAGCCCTTGTCAGCGGTGATGAACCCAAAGCCCTTGGCGTCGTTGAACCACTTGACCGAACCCTGTTCCGACATGAATCGACTCCTTGCAATATGCCGCGCGCTGCCGGGCGGCCCGGTTTGGAAAGCGGAGGAATCGTGGCACAGCCGATGGCACCCGGCAAGAGGGCAAAGGCGTTCTGAAACACGCTCGTCATCGCCAATCGCCGTCGAGCTGGAACGCGGCCCAATGGTAGGGGTGATGGAACGCTCCGGCGAGCATCTCGCGCTGGGCCAGGGCGAGCGCCCGGTCCTTCGGTTCGCCCGCCCCCAAGTGGGCGTAGAACCGGCGCATCAGCTCGGCGGTGGAGCGGTCCGAGACCGACCAGAGGGAGGAGAGCACGGTGCGCGCTCCGGCATAGTGAAACGCCCGGGTCAGTCCGAGCAGCCCTTCGCCCTGAGCTTCGAGCCCCAGCGCGGTCTCGCAGGCCGAAAGCGTCACCAGGTCGGCCGACAGTCTCAGGCGTTCGAAGATCTCCCACGCCTGAAGCAGGCCGTCGTCGCCCAAGCGGCCGGGCCGAGCCGGCGCGGAGAGCGCGAGCGCCGAATCGAGCGGGAAGCGGGGGTCGAGCAGCGCATGGCCGGCGAAGTGGACGATCCGACCTCGCGGCGCCTCCGCGAGGAAACGCGCTTCGGTCGCCTGGGCGCCCAAGAACGAACGGGCGGGCCGGAGCAGTCCGGCCACCTGCTCGACCTCGCCGCGGCTCGCCGGCAGCGGTTCGAGCCCGGCGCGAAAGCGCACGGACGGCCGGGGCCCTCGGCTCGCGGCCGTGCCGGGCCGGCCGCCGTAGCGCGGATCGCCGAACGCAACCAAGGCTTCGGCCGCCGGCTTTTCGCTGCGCATCCTGCCGAGCTCGGCGGCGAGGGTGGCGGAGAGCACGGTCGAGAGCGGCCAGCGCTCCGCAAGGAAGGGCGGGCCGGGTAGCGACGCGCCCGATGCGCCCGATCCGGCCGGCGCCACGAGGGCGGCGAACGGCAGCGCCGCGAGCGGGCCGTCGGCAGAGATCCGCAAGCGCTCGGCCTTGTCGAGCCACGGGGCGACGGGAGCGAGCAGCCGCGAAAACAGCCGGGCCCCGAGCGCGCGGAGCGGCCGGTCGTCGCCGGTCCCCTGGCCCGCGAGCATCAAGCTGCGAAACGCCGCGACCTCGCTGCCGAGCGCTTCACGGCCGAGCGGGATCGTCGCCACGGCGAGGCCGTCCGCCGGGGCGCCGGCAAGCCCTTCCGGCATCAGCACGAACAGCGTGGTGCGGCGCTCGCCGACCGAATAGGCGAGGCCGATCTCGCCCGGGGAAAGCGTGCGGCGGGCGCCAGCCGCGTCAAGCGGGACGGGCGCGGCGATCGCGGCGTAGCGCGGCGAGATGCGGCGCACCTTGGCCCGCAGGTTCTCGCGCTCGCCGAACACCCGCGCCCGTCGGGCGATCAGCTCGTCGATTTTGGCCGATTGGGTCGCCGGATCGAGAGCGCCGATCTCCTGCTCGAATTGGGCGAGCCGCGCGTCGATCCGGCGCTGCTGCTCGACCAGCTCGGCGGGCAACTCGGCGGGGGGGGCGAGATCGCGCTCTCCGAGCAGGTCGAGAAGGCTTCGGGCGCGGAATCGTTCGAGCGTCCGGTAGGCCTCGCCGGGCTGGCCGAGGTCGACCTTCAGCTCGATCGCTTCCCGATAGAGCCGCGCGAACTGGGCGCGAAAGCGGGTTGCGTCGAGGTCCGATCCGCCGAGGCGCCGGACGCTGCGGTCGAGCGCGTCGAGCGCGCGGGTGAAATGCCCCTCGGCCTGGGCGGTCAGGCCGCGTCGCCGTTCCACCCGCCCGAGCAGGCCGAGCGCGTCGGCCTCTTCGACCGCGCCGGGCACCGCGCGCTCGTAGATCGAAAGGGCGCGCCGGATCGCCGGTTCCGCCCGCCGCAGGTCTTCCGGCGTGCCGAGGTCGAGCAGCAGAGCGGCCGCCCGGCGGAGGGGAAGGGCGACCTCCAGGGAATCCGGCAGGTTGTGGACCCCCAGGAGCGCCTCGCCGATCCACGCCCGCGCCGCCCCGGCATCTCCTCGCGCGAGAGCGATCTCGCCGAGATTGATCAGGTCGACCGCAACGAGCGGAGATCCGGGCGCGATTTTTCGTTGCAGGTCGAGGGCGCGCGCCGCGTACCCTGCCGCCCGGTCGGAGGCGCCCTGGGCGTTGGCGACCGTGGCGAGGCTGGTGAGCGCGCTCGCGACCGAGGGGCCGCCGGGGGCGAGCACTTCGAGGACCGCGAGCGCCTCCTTGTCGCGCGCCTCGGCCTCCGCGAAGTCGCCGCGGCGCTCGGCGACCGAGCCGAGCTGGGCGAGGGCGTTGGCAGCCGTCTCCCCTTTGGGATTGAGCGTGCGGCCGGTACGCAGCGCCTCTTCCAGCAGCTCGTCGGCGGAATCGAGATGGCCGCGCGCGATCGCCACGTCCGCCAAGTTGAGCAGGATGCTCGGCACCTTCTGGGAGCCCGGCTCCAGCCGCCGGACAAGCAGGAGAGCCCGCTGCTGGTAGCGCTCCGCCTCGTCCAGGCGGGCGCGCAGCCGGGCGAGGATGCCGAGGTTCATGTAAAGCGACGAGATGAAGCGGCCCTCCGGGACCTTCCGTTCCGCGGTGTCGAGAGCGGCGCGCAGGTGGACGTTCGCCCCTTCGAGGTCGCCACGGATTCCGGCGCAGGTGGCCAGGGTGTTCTCGGTAAAAGCCAGGGTGATGCTGCCCGGCGCTTGGACGATCTGGACTTGCCGCGCCCGGTTCAAGGCCGCGACCGAGGCGTCGAGATTTTCGCGCTGGAACTCCAGGCGCCCACGCACCGCCCACGCCGCCGCCTCGGCCAGGCTCCCCGGGTCCAGCCGGTGATGGATCTCGATCGCCGACTCGACGTCCGGCAGGGAGACGTCCGGATTCTCGACCGTAATCCGGCCGTCCGTTCGCCGTTGACGGATCAGGGCGAGGAACTGCTCGTCGTGCCGCGTTTGGGCAAAGCGCTCGGCCGCGGCATAGCTCGCCTCGGCTTCCTTCCCCTCATGCGCCTCGGCGTGCAGGGAGGCCTGCCGCAGGTGGTCCCAGGCCTGGGCAAACGGGGTTTTCGACCGCTCGGTGCCGTAGCGGATTCGCCAATCGTCGGCGTCGAGCCGAAAGTTGAGACGCTCGGGTTTGCCGCCGGGCTCGGCGGCATCCCGCTCGATCTGGAGCTCCACCGGTCCGCGCGGCGCCTGCTCGATCTCGAACAGGCTCACCGACAGCGGGTCGTCCGGCACCAGCTCGGCGCCCTGTGGATTGGCCGGCGGGGCCGGCAGCCGGACGAGCTTCACGATTCGGTCGCCCTGCCGAAGGCCGGCGACCGATCCCACGCCTCCGGGGAGGATCTGCGCGATGACGACCGCCCCGTCCGGCCGGGGCGGGCGGGGCGCGGGACAACCCCCGAAGACGAACGTGAGCGCAATGAGCGCGGGAAGACGGACAAGTTTCACCGCCAGTCTCCGTCGAGCTGGAACGCGGCCCAGTAGTAGGGGTGGCGATAGGGGCCGGCGAGCATTTCGCGTTGCGCCGCGGCGAGGGCGGTGTCTTTCGGCTCGCCCGCCCCCAGATGGGAGTAGAAGCGGCGCATCAGCTCGGCGGTCGAGCGATCGGAAACCGACCAGAGGGACGAGAGCACGGTGCGCGCCCCGGCGTAATGAAACGCCCGGGTCAGGCCGAGCCGCCCTTCGCCTTCGCTCTCCGTGCCCAGCGCGGTCTCGCAGGCGGAGAGCGTCACCAGGTCGGCCGACAGGCGTAGCCGCTCGAAGATCTCCCACGCCTGGAGCAGGCCGTCCGCGCCCGAGTCGCCCTGCCGCGTCGCCGAGGGAGCGCCGGCCGGAGCGGGGCTGAGCGCGAGCCCCGAGTCGAGCGGAAAGCGCGGATCGAGCAGGGCGTGGCCGGCGAAGTGGACGATCCGCCCGCCCGGCGCCTCGGCGAGAAATCGCGTTTCGGTCGCGTCGGCGCCGAGGAACACGCGCGCCGGGCGGACCAGCGCCGCCACTGCGGCCACCTCAATGCCGCTTCCCGGCAGCGGCGAAAGCCCCGCCCGAAACCGCAGCAGAGGGTTTGCCTCCCGAATCACATCCCGCGGAGCGGTCTTTCCCGTCGCCCCATACCGAGGATCTCCGAAAGCCACCAAAGCCCCGGCCGGCGCCTTCGCCGGGCGCATCCGGCGCAGCTCCGCGGCGAGTGTCGCGGAGACCACGTTCGCGAGCGGCCGGCTCTCGGCAAGATAGTGGCCGGAGCGGTCGACCAGGGCGGCAAACGGCAACGTCGCGAGCGGCCCGTCGGCCGAAATGCGCAGCCGCTCCGCCGCGGCGACCCAAGGGGCGGCCGGGGAGATCAGCAGCTCATAAAGCCGGGCGCCCGCCTGGCGAATCGCCCGGTCTTCGAGCGTGCCCGGCCCGGCTTGCGGGTGGCCGGAAAGCGCGAGGCTCCGCCAGGCGGCGACCTGGGCGCGCAGGGAGTCGCGGCCGATCGGCAGCGTCTTGACGACCAGCCCGTCTTGGGGCGCGCCCGCAAACCCTTCCGGCAGCAGGACGAACAGGGTGGTCCGCTGCTCGTCGACCGCGTAGGCGAGTGCCACCTCGCGCGGATCGAGCGTCCGGCGTGCCTCCGCCGCGACGAGCGGCCGGGGGGCGGAGAGCGCGGCGTAGCGCGGCGCCGCCCGGCGGATGCGTTCGCGCAGGTTGTCGCGGGCGTCGAGCGTCCGGCTGCGGGCGGTGAGCATCTGCTCGATGCGCGCCCGGTTAGAGTCCGGTTCGGCGTTTTCGAGCACCGTCTCGAACCCGGCGAGCTCGGCGTCGATCCGGCGTTGCTCTTCGACCAGAGCGGCGGGAATATCGGCGGCCGGGGCGAGATCGCGCCCGGCCAGCAGGTCGAGCAGGCTTCGCGCGCGGAAACGCTCCAGAATCAGATATGCGTCGGTCGCCCGGCCCGCATCGACCGCAATCACGATCGCGTCGCGGTAGAGGCCTGCAAACAGGGCGCGAAAGCGGGCCCGGTCCTGGTCCGCACCGCCGATCCGTGCGACTTGGGCCTCCAGCAGGTCCATCGCTACAGCGAAGCGCCGGGCCGCCTCTTCTCGCCGGCCGCGCAGCTTGGCGATCCGGCCGAGCAGGGCCAGCTCTTCGATCTGATACTGGGTCCCCGGGGCGATCCGGTCTTGAATTTCGAGCGCATGCAGCAGGTGGCGCTCCGCGGTCGCGAGATCGCCCAGCTCGACCTCCGTTTCGCCCGCCCGCTCAAACGTCCAGGACGCGTCCATCGTCTCCGGCAGGGCGGTCGCCACCACGAGCGCCTCTTCGGTGCGGCGCCGCGCCCCGGCCCGGTCGCCGGCTTTCCGCGCGATCTCGGCGAGCAGCGTCAAGTCGTACGCCAGGATCGCCGATCCCGGCGCGGCCTTCTTATGCAGTTCGTAGGCGCGGGTCGCATAGCCTTCGGCACGCGCGGCGGCGCCCGCGCCGAGCGCCACCGAGGCGAGGTTGGTCAAGGCCCTGCCGACGGAAGGGCTGCCGGGTGAGCGTCCCTCGTAAAAAGCGAGCGCCTGCCGGAGCGACGCCTCGGCGCTCGAATAGTCGCCGCGCTGCATGTAGAGCAGGCCGAGGTTCGAGTGGATCGACGCGACCGCCGGGCCGTCCGGGCCGCGCGCCCGCAAAGCGGTGAGCGCCGTCTGCAGGAAGTCCTCGCCCCGCTCGAAATCGCCGCGGTAGGTCTCGATCACGCCCAGGTTGATCAACAGGTCTTCGAGCTTCGGCGAGCGGGGATCGGCGTGGAGGATGACCTCCAAGGACCGGCGCGCGAAACGCTCGGCCTCGTCCAGCCGGCCGCGATGCCGGGCGGCGACGCCGAGATTCATCAACAGAATGCCGGTCGTCTTGCCGGTGGGGGTTTTCGCCTGCGCGATCGCCAGCGCCTTCTGGAACTGCGCCCGCGCGGATTCGGTGTCGTCGCGGTCGAGCGCCACGTTGCCCAAAGCGCGCAGGGTGGCCGCGTACGCCAGGCTGCCGGCCGCCAGCACCGATTGCATGGCGGCGGCCTTTTGAAGCGCCGCGGTCGCCGGCTCGGCGTCGTTGTTGAGCGCGAGCAGCCGTCCGACCAGCGCGCGGCTCTGCTCGACGGCGGCCGGTCCGACCTCGCCTCCGCCGGAAGGCGCCAGGGACAGAGCGGTGCGCAGTTCGAGCGCGGTCTGGGCGTCGGCCCGTCCCCCGGGGACGTCTTCGGCTTCGAGCCGGAATTCCGCCCGGCGAAAGAGGAGGAGCGCGAGCAGCCGCTGATCGGGAAGTTTTCGCGCGGCTTGCTCGGCGGCGGCAAACGCGGTTTCGGCCTCTTGCACCCGGTGTTCCGCGGCCGGCTGCTCGGCCTGTTCGAACAGCTCCCAGGCGCGCGCCGCGGCGGTCGTCGGCCGCTCGGACCGGAGGCGAATCCGCCACTCGTCGGCCGAGAGCGTGAGGGTCTTTCGTTCGTTCGCACCTCGCTCGACGTCGATCTCCACCGGCCCGCGCACCGCCTGCTCGCACTCAAATTCCGCGACCGGCAGGGCCGCCGTGGGTTCAAGCTCTGCGGCATCGGGGTTTTCGGGCGGAAACGCCGCGCGCCGCAGGCGGACGATCCGGTCGCCGGGTTGAAGGCCGGCGAGGTCGCCGGTTCCGCCGGGCAGCACGGCGGCGACGATCACCGCGCCGTCCGGCGATGGGGCCGGAGCCTGCCGGCACCCGCCGAGTGCTACGGCCGCCGCCGCAAGCACGGCGAGCCGGGGCACGGTGACGAAAAGCAGACTCGAACGACGCGGCGGGTTCATCGCAATCCTCGGGATCGACAGAACTAGACACGGAATCAAGTCTTTAGTGTAGACGGCAAGCCCCAGGGGGACGCTTCAGGGACGGCGGGCGATCGCGCGGGCGACCGCCTGCAACAGCGCATCGCGCGAGTACGGCTTCTGGAGAAATTCGGTGCCGGGCGCGAGAGCGCCGCAGCCCAGGACCTCCCGCTGCGGGTGACCGGAGACGAACAGGACGCTCAGCTCCGGTTGCCTTCCTCGAAGCTGCTCCGCCAGATCCTTGCCGCAGAGCCCGGGCATTTCGATGTCGGTGATCAGTAGCCGGGGCGGTTCTTCGGCCGCGAGCGCGAGCGCGGTCTCCGCCGCGCCCGCGACCCGGATTTCGTATCCCGCGGCTTCGAGGATCTCGCGCGCCAGCTCGCGCAGCATCTCCTCGTCCTCGACGAGCAACACGGCGGCCGTGACACCCGGCTTGTGGGTCACGGCCGGCTTGGCGACGCCGGCCCGCCCGGAAGGGTCCGGTATCGATCGCGCAGCTCGAGCTGCCGGCTGCGCATTGGGATCTGTTCGCCCTTGAGGATCACCCGCTCGGGAAACGACGTGACCTCCAGCGGATCGCCGTCCCAGATCACCAGGTTCGCCTCTTTGCCCGGTTCGAGCGAGCCGAGCCGGTCGGCGACGCCCCAGATTTTTGCCGGCTCGATCGTCATGGCCGCGAGCGCGTCGTTCCAAGGCAGGCCGTTGGCGACCGCGTTGCCCGCAGCTTGGCGCAGGTTGCGGGCGTTGTGCGCGTCGAACGTCGCAAAAGCGATCCGTACGCCGGCCGCTTTCATTCGCGCGGCGTTTTCGAGCGTCGCGCCGAGCGACTCGAAGGTCCCCGGCAGGTCGTCGAGCGGGTTGAGCAAGACGGGAACGCCCGCCGCCGCTATCTCTTTGGCCACCTCCCACCCCTCGTCGGCGCCCGCGAGGATCAATTGCACCTTCTCCTCTTTGGCGAAGCGCAGCGCGGCGAGCAGGTCGCTCGCGAGGTGCGCCTGGACGATCAACGGCTCCTCACCGCGTGCCACGGGCAAGAGCGCTTCGAGGTCGAGCCGGGAGAGCGCATAGGACCGGCGCGCGCCTTTTTCCCAATCGCCCTGGTGGTCGGCCCAATCGCGCGCGTCGGCCAACGCCTCGCGCAGCAGCAGGATCGCGCCCGCCCGCGAGCCGCCCGCCTTCTCGGCTCCCGTCTCGCCGAGCACCGCGAACATCGCGGCAGGGGTTCGAAGCACGAGATCGACGCCGGAAAGCTGGATCACCGCCGCCTGGCCGGCGATCAAGCTCTTGCCGATCTCCGGCGCCACGAGCGCGTGGGTGAGCCCTTCGATCCGGTTGATCGCGATCAGGCTCGACGCCGGGTTGAGCGCGTCGGCGACGGAGAGCGCCGCGGTGATCCGATCGTTGTCGCTCCCCGCATCGGCGGTGGCGTCCACCTGGTTTACCTCGACCAGGCCGATCCGCGACAGCGAATCGAACAGCCCCGGCGTAATCACCTTGCCGGTGGCGTCGATCCGGATCGCTCCGGCCGGGATGGCGATAGTGGCTCCAGGGGTGCCGACCGCGCGGATCGTGCCGTCCTGGATCAGGATCGCGCCGTTCTTGATCTCGCCCAGGGGACCCATCGTGTGGATCGTCGCCCCGACGATCACGACCGGCGGCGCGGCGAACGCGATGCAACCCAGGAAGAAGGCGAACGCCGCCAGGAGGGCGGGCGTCAATCTGGACGGGACGTAGGGGCGGAGCTTGCCTCCGCCCGAGATCATCGCCGGC
>JBDTZG010000050.1:0-39709 GCA_040005235.1 Acidobacteriota bacterium
AGGTCGGTGGTGGGGGTGACCGTGCGGACTTCGCGCACCATCGCCTCTTCGATCGATACCAGGGCGAGCGGATCGCCTTCGGCGGCCAGGGGTCCGGACGGCGCGACGACGGTGAAGCGGAGAAGATCGCGATGGGTGACCAGGCCCACCAAGTCGCCCTCCGAATCGATGATCGGCACATGGCGGATGTGCCGCTCGACCATTAGGTCGCGCACTGCCGAAAGGTCGTCGTGCGGCGAGAGGGCCGAAACGTTCGGGGTCATCAGATGTTTGACCAGCATGCCGGACATTCCGACCTCCGAACTTGAAGCTGCCGCTAACTCGTGGAGCCGGAGAACACCCGCCGCCACCAGCGTTTCGGCTGCGGAGTCTGCGCCTCGTCCGCTCCGCGATCGAGCTCGGCGAGCGGCGCGGGCAGGAGCGCGATGCGGCCTTTCTGCATCTGGTGGAGCAGCAGGTCCATCTCTTTGCCGCGCAAGCGCGGGTCGCCGGAAAACGCCTGGGCGAGCGCCGTAACGCCGTCCATCCGGTCGTAGAAATCGCGGGCTCGCGCGGGCATGCGCTTCTTTTCTTCCTCGGCCGGTTCGAGCACCCAGATCGGCACCGCGCGCTCCAGCAGGTCGAGCGGAATCGCCATGTGGCGGCGGGCGATTAGCGATTGCTCTTCCGCCGCCCGTTCGAGCAGGAGGTCGAGCACCGAGAGCTGAAGCGTGCCCGATTCGCTCGGATTTCCGACGTCCTCGATGTCGAGGGTCTCGTCCACGCAGAGCCGGAAGCCGTGCTCCAAGAAGCGGAAGTACGAGCCGCGCACGGCCTGATACAGCTCGCGTAGCGTCCGTTTGCCGTCGACCGCCTCGGCGATCTTCCGTTGCGCGGTGGAAAGGTTCTTCCCCGGCCAATTGCGTCCGCGCCGAAGGACGATGTTGTCGTGGACGAATACCTTGCGCATGCGCCCCCGCTCGTCGACCCAGCGGGTCCCTTCGAGCACGACACCCATCGAATCGATCGGGTCGGGGAGGATCTCCTCGTCGGGCGGCAGCTCGGCTTCGAAGTAGAAGACCCCGTGCTCCCAGAGGAAGAGATCGCAGATCAGGTCGTGGATGTGCTGATGAAGGGAGGCCTGCACCGCCTCGGGCGTCAGGATGCCAAGCTCGGAGAGGGCGGAACCAAGACGGACCCCTTTGCGGGTGCAATGGGTGAGCGCCGAGAAAAGCTGATCTTCGTTGATCGCACCGCTCAATAGGAGGTGCTGGCCAAAGTACTCCGCCGGGTCGTTCGACAGGCAGGAGACGATTTCGCCATGATTGAAATAGACGCGCTTTTCCCGGTCGCTGCGGCGGAAGACCAGCGCGCCGGAGCTGCGCTCGTTCTTCGCCCACTGGAGCAGATCCCCCGGCGGGAATGCTTCGATGCGTCCAGAGAATTCCATGAGATGGAATGGAGTCTATCTCGGTCGAAGGCCGACGGGAATCTAGATATGCTTGGAAGCATGAAGCGCACGCTTTCTTCCGCCCTGCCCCTGGTCTTTCTTGTCGCCCTCTTCGCCGGTCCGCTCGGCGCGATTTCCCTTCCCTGCCAGCCGTGCGGCGGCATCCGCCTCGCCGACCCGGCCGACCTGGAAACCACGATCGGCGCGATCGGCACGATCGCGGCCGGCACCCTCGAACCGGGGAGCCCCCTGTTCGTGGCGTGGGATCTGCCCCTCGACGGCAGCGCCGACCCGTCTCCGGCGGCCGAGCTGTTCGGCGCTGGAGCGACGCCCTGGATGACGCTGGTCTTTCGCACCCCGGCGCCGCTGACGCAAAATCTCGACGCTTTGCAGGCGGAGCTTGGCGCCGCGGCGAAGATCGCCGCGGCCGCTCCGGCCGGAACGTACTTTCAGATCGCGTGGCGGCCGACGAGCGGGGTCACCGCGGTGCTCGATCCGGCGCAATACGGATTTCTGATCAAGCGGGCGGCGGTCGTCCTGACCGGCGCCGCTCCGGAAGGAAAAGTGGCGACCGGCCCGCTACCCCCGGACCCCGCATTCCTTTCCGCCTTCTATGCCGAGGAGATCGCCGCCTATCTCGAAGTGGTGGCCCTGGCACCTGCGCCCCCTGAGCAATTGGCCGCTGCGGTCGCCAAGCTCGACGAGCTGGATGCCGGCCGGCCGGTGGTTCTCGACGCCTCCAATGCGCCGGCCGAGGCGGGAGGCGTGCTGGCCGACGCGGCCCGCAACGTCACCCGCGGCGTGGCGCTCACCCTCTTCGCGGTCGCGCCCCCGGCGCCCGTCGATCCCGCGATTGATCCTTCGGTAACCGCCGCGCCGCCCCCGGCCGCTTCGCCGATCCTCGCGCCGCTGGTGCTCCTCGCGCGCGAGTTCGCGGGCGATCTGTCCTACGACCCGACCTCCACCCCCACCGGCGCCGAGGCCTGGGCGTTCGTGCGCGGCAAGGATCTGGGAGTCCGGGTGATCGCCGCCACTCCTCCAGGCGCCAAGGAGGTGGCGCTCCAGTTCCCCGACGCCGAGCTGCGCCGGCCGGTCCGCTACAGCTACTTCGCGCGCAAGGTCGGGCCGCCGAGCGGCAAGCTCCTCGGCGGCGGGCTGGAGATCCGCATGACCGACGCCGCGCCGGTCGAGATCTTGGCGCTGGAGCGCCCGACCGCCGCGGAAAAGGAAGGGATTGAAGAGAAGGTCACCGTCTCCGGCGACCGCGGGATGACAGTCGAGGAGGTGCTCCGCCGCCTCCAAGCATTCGAGGACGCGCAGAGCCGCCGGATTGATCATTACCAGGCGGTCAACACCACCTCGCTTCGCTTTCCGGCGGCCGGCACCCAGACGATTGAGGCGACGCTTCAAGGGCCCTATTTCGTCGAACGCGGCGTGCCGCCCGACTGGGTCTGGAGCAGCCTGTTCTTGAACGGCGTCCGCTGGCGCAGCAAGTCGATCCCCGAGATCCCGCTGATCCAGCCCGAGAAAGCCGCCACCATGCCGGGCGAGATCACGTTCGACAAGAAGTACCGCTACACCCTGCGCGGCAGCGACACGATCGACGGACGCGCCGCCTGGGTGGTCGATTTCGAGCCGATCGGCGCGGCGGTCGCCACCGAGGGCCGGCTGTACAAAGGAACGGTATGGGTCGACAAGCAGCTGTCGTCGCGCCTCAAAACCCGCGCGGTCCAGCTCGGCCTCCAAGGCGAGGTGCTGTCGAACGAGGAGACCCTCCTCTACTCCCCCATCGACGCCGACGGCGCCCCCGCCCCCTGGGCAGCCGGCAGCTTCATTCTGCCGCTCAAGGTGCTCGCCCAGCAGATCCTCTCGGTGGTCAACACGGCGACGATCGTCGAGCGCGATACCCGGCTCACCGAGGTGAAGATCAACTCCGACGGCTTTGCCGAGGCACGCTCCGCGGCGAGCGCCTCGGACGCGACGATCGTGCGCGACACCGCCAAAGGGCTGCGCTACCTGGTGAAGGACGACAAGGGCGAGCGGGTGGTCAAGGAGGGGTTCGACAGCGACAAGCTGTTCCTGGCCGGCGGCCTGTTCTACGACGACTCGTTCGATTATCCGCTGCCGCTCGCCGGGATCAACTACTTCTCGCTCGATTTCAAGGGAACCAAGCAGCAGGTGAACCTGTTCTTCGGCGGCCTTCTGCTGGTCGGCAACGTCGCCCAGCCGCGCCTGTTCGGAAGCAAATTCGACTTCGGCGCCGACGTGTTCGGCCTGGCGATCTCGGGATCGGACAAACTGTTCCGCGACAACAAAGAGGTCCCCGGAGAGGAGCTCAAGGTTCGCCCGGCCAGCTTCACCCTGAACCTGGGTCACCCGGTGGGCAACTTCTTCAAATGGGGCGTCCGTTACGGGCTGGTCTCCTCGACCTACTCCAAGATCGATACCGCGGACGCGAACTTCCGCCTGCCGAGCAACAACATCGCCCAGCGGATCGAGCTGTCCGGCCGCTACGCCCGCTCCGGCTATCGGCTCGACTTGGGAGGCAGCTACCACCGGCGCTCGAAATGGGAGGCATGGGGCCTTCCCGGCAATCCCGATTTCGACTCCGGCAAGAAGGACTATCTGCGCTGGGATGCCTCGCTGGCGAAGACCTGGAATCTGCCGAAGTTCACCCGCCTTTCGGCCGAGGTGAACTACCTTTCGGGCAGCGATCTCGATCGTTTCTCGAAGTATGAGTTCGGCTTCTTCGGCGCCACGCGGGTGCACGGCTACCAGAGCAACCGGGTGCGCGCGACCGACGTTTCCGCCGTACACATGACCTACGGCTTCGCGTTCGGCGATCTGTTCCGGCTCGATCTCGAAGGCGATGCCGCCTGGGCGACCGACAAGGACACCGGCCTGCACAATGAGCTGCTCGCCGGAGCCGGAATCGCCGGGACGTTCATCGGCCCGTGGAAGACGGTGGTCAACATGGACATCGGCGTCCCGGTCGCCGGTCCGGACGATGGCGTCGTGCTCTACATCGTCTTCTTGAAGCTGTTCAAGTAGCGGCTCGCCAAGGTACTAGGGCGGAAAGATGGCTGGGTTCTGGCGGCGGATGATCGAAGGGCTGGGGGGGAAGCGCCCCCAACCTCCGCCGCCGGAGCCCGCGCCGTTCGAGGAGGAAGACCTCCCCGACACCGTCGTGCTGGCGCTCACCGATGTGCTCGACTTGCACAGTTTTCCGCCGCACCAGGTCGCCGACCTCGTGCGCGAATATCTCGACGCGGCCCACCGTTCGGGCTTCCGCCATGTGCGCATCGTCCACGGCAAAGGCATAGGGGTGCAGCGCGACATGACGCGAAAGATCCTCGAAGCGGATCCGCGGGTGAGCGCGTTCGGCGACCCACCGGCCGAGGCGGGCGGCTGGGGCGCCACCTGGGTCGAGCTGCTGTAGTCTGACCCCTCCATGCCCTCCCCTCCGGCCGGTCCGCTTCGCCGCGCGCTGCGGCGCTTGTCGCGCCGGTTTGCCGGCTCGACGCTCCAAGTGGTCTACGAGCCGCGCTACGCGCTCGACCTTTCGGGGGTCGGCCACGACGCGCGACGTGGCGAGCGCATTCTCGGTTTTCTCTCGGCTGAGGGGCTGATCGAGAGCGACGACGTCCGGAAGCCCGACCCGATGTCGTTTCACGATCTGCGGCGAGTCCACTCCGACGACTACCTCGAAGCGCTCAGCCGGCCGAACGCGCTGGTGCCGATCCTCGGGTTTGCCCCCCCGGACAACCTCGCCGAGGCGTTCCTCGAAGCGCAGCGCACGATGGCCGGCGGCACCCGGCTCGCGTTGGAGCTGGCGCTCGGACCCGCGCCGCCGGGCGGCGGCGTTAGGCGTTCTTCGGGCGGTCCGGGCCGACCCGCGATCAACCTGGGCGGCGGTTTTCACCACGCGTTCCGCGATCGGGGCGAGCGGTTCTGCGCGTTCAACGACGTCGCGGCCTCGATCGCTTCGCTGCGTTCCCGCGGCTACCAGGGCAAGATTCTGGTGGTCGATCTCGACCTGCACGATGGCGACGGCACCCGCTCGATCCTCGCGGGCGATCCGCGCACCCATACCCTGTCGATCCACAACCTGACCAGCGCGCCGGAGGCGGACAACTCGACCGTGGTCGAACTGGGTTCTGGGATTGAGGACCAGGCGTACCTTGCGGCGATCCGCGAGACCCTGCCGCCGCTTGCCGAGTCGTTCGCTCCGGATCTCGCGATCTACCTCGCGGGTGCCGATCCGGCGGCCGGCGACGCGATCGGCGATTGGCGGATCACCCCGGAGGGGATGCTCGCGCGCGACCGATTCGTGATCGAGCGGCTCGGAGCCCTGAAGGCGCCGCCGCGGATCGCGATCGTCCTCGCCGGAGGCTACGGCAAAGGGGCGTGGCGCTACCCGGCGCGATTCCTCGCCTGGCTCGCGAGCGGCCGGGATATCGAGCCGCCCAGCTCGGAAGAGGCGCTCCTGTTCCGCTTCCGCGCGCTCGCGAGCACCCTCTCGACGCACCAGCTGACGGCGGAAGACGAACCGGACCGGCAGCGGCCCGCGGTGCCGCCGAATGAGATCGACCCGCTGGACGATTGGGGCCTTACCGCGGACGATCTCGCCCCCGCGCCGGGCACCGGCCTCGGCAGGCCGAGCCGCTTCCTCGGCTTCTACTCGCGCTCCGGAGTCGAGCTGGCGCTCGAACGGGCCGGACTGCTCGAACGCCTGCGCGCCCGAGGCTACGACCGGCCGACGATCGATCTCGACCTCGGCCAGCCCGCGGGCGACACCGCGCGCCTGTACGGCGATCCGGGCAAGCGCGACCTGCTGATGGAGATCCGCGCCCGCATCGACCGCCGCCTGCTGCCCGGCGTACCGTTGCTCCACCTCGAGTGGCTGCTTCTCCAAGATCCGCGCGCGAGTTTCCCGTCCGGCAAAACCGGCCTCCCCGGCCAGCAGCATCCGGGGCTCGGACTGCTCGCCGAAGTGATGGCGCTGATGGTCGCCGTCTGCGACCGGCTCCAGCTCGAGGGGATCTCGTTTGTCCCTTCGTACTACCACCTGGCCGCCAAGGGGCGGCGCCTGCTGCACTTCCTGGATCCGGACGACGAGGCGCGGATCGCGAGCCTGGAGGCGTCGCTCGCGAACCTGCCGCTCACCGAGGCGACCCGGCTCGTCACCGAGGAGAAGGTTGTCGACGCCCTAACGGCCAAGCCGTTCGTCTGGCGCCCGATGACAATGATCCTGCCGACGAGCGAAGAGCTGGCGGCGCGCTTCGAAGATCCGGACTACGAGCAACGCGCAGCGGTGCGCCAGGCGTTTCGGGTTTTGTAGAGCGTACGGCCGTGCGCCGCGGAGCCGGCCCTACCGGCCCATCCGTTCGAGCGCATCCGCCGCGGCCTTTTGCTCCGCGGCTTTCTTGCTCGAACCCTCGCCTCGACCGGCGTGCACCCCGGAGACCCAAACCTCGACCTCGTAGATCTTGTCGTGGTCCGGCCCCTTCTGCCCCACCAACCGGTATTCGGGCAGCTCGCCGCCGTTCGCCTGCGAGACCTCCTGCAAGCGGGTTTTGGCGTCCACGGAGAGCAGCGGTGCCCCGGTGGTCGACGCGGTTTCGAGCATCGTCTCGATCGCCGCCCGCGCCGCGTCCAGACCGCCGTCCAGATAGATCGCGCCGAACACCGCCTCCAGCGAATTGGCGAGCAGCGACGCCTTGGTCCGGCCGCCGGAGCGCTCCTCGCCGATTCCCAGCTCCAGCTCCGGCCCGAGCGCCAGCCGCTCCGCATGCGGGGCGAGCGTCGACCGGCTCACCAGCTGAGCCTTGAGCTTCGAGAGCTGCCCCTCCGGCAAGGTCGGATTGCGGGCATAGAGCCAGGACGCGGCGATCAGACCCAGCACCGCGTCGCCCAAGAACTCCAGCCGCTCGTAATGCCGCTCGACCCCATGCTCGTTCGCGGCGGAACGATGGGTCAACGCGAGCTTCAGCAGCTCGGGCCGGTTGAACCGGTAATCGAGGCGCTCTTCGAGAGGGAGAGGGGGGCGGCGGCCGAACATCGTCCCGTAATGCTAGCAGGATGAGAGCCCCGGGCCGAAGGGGGAGAAGTTCCGGCCAAATTTTCGCAGGTCCCGGCGGTAGACTCGGTCAAAGTGCAGCGAGCAAATATCTCGTCGTATGTCGGGCAAGACTTGAGGGTCGATCATGCCGAAAGTGGCTCTGACCGGTTGGCTGCCGGGATTTCAAGCGGTTCCCGCGATCAAGCTGCTCCGCCGGTCTTGCGGGTTGGGCTTGAAACCCGCAAAAGAGATGATTGAGAACCTCTTAGACGGCGAGCGGCTTTATTTCTCGTTCGATACCGAGCAAGCCGCCGACGAATTCGCCGAAGCAGCCCTCGATTTGGACGCGACCATCGAGTACCCCTATCTCGACCCCGCCGATCGCCGCGCCCCAGAGACCGCCTTGCGGCGGCTCAGCGAGTTGTTCGCCATGCCATTGTTCGAGCTCAACAGCACCCTCCTCACCGGAGACTTGAAGGAGGCCGAGCGGCATTTCTCTGACTGGGATCCGAACGATCCGATCGGCCTTGAAGCTTTCGTCAACCACTACCATCTGGAGGATTACATCCGCGAGCTCGGGCTCGACCCGAAGAAGGAGCGGCGGGAGCTCAACCGCCTCGCGGATGCCTTGGTCCTCGTGTGGCTGGAGCGACTGACGGGAATCCTGGGAGAGCGTACCCTGCTGTTTTATGTCGGAGGGGAACAGGACGTCATCGTTCGCTTCCACGTGGAAAGGCCAGGTTCGGTCCCCTGGATGAACCTTGATCCGGCCTTCATAAAAAAGGCACGAATGCGGATCTTTAGGGCCAGCCGATCGGGGCTGGAGAGAATAGCCTGACGACTAGGCTGGGAGCACCAGTGGAGAACGAAATCAAAGTGAGTTTTATCGTGAGTGGTTTCGACCACGAACCAGAGGTGATCACCGGCCTCCTCAAGGTCGATCCCACTGAAACTTGGAAGATCGGCGAACCGATGCTCCCATCCCCCATTCGCACCCACCAGGAAAACGGTTGGGAACTGGCCTCACAGCTGGCAACGACGGCCGGAGTGGGCGACCAGATTGGCCACCTGCTCGGCAGGCTTGAGCCGGCGCGGGACTCGTTTGACAGCCTCGGCGAAGCCTACCGTGAGTTTTCCTGCGTCATTTTCGCGAACGACGGCGTCCCGGAGATCCACTTCAGCCATGACACGTTGCAACGGATTGTGGAACTTGGTGCCTCAATAGATGTCGACCTCTACTGCATGGAGGCAAAGCAGGAAGAACAATAGCGCCTCTCAGATAGCCAAGACGCAAGGCGCATCGTTTTATTGAGGTTCACCTACCGCCGTCCAAACCGCCGCTCCAGATCCGAGTCGGTCATCTGCAACACGATCGGCCGGCCGTGGGGGCAGGCGTAGGGATTTTCGGCGGCGAACAGCTCGGCGACCAGGACTTCCATTTCGAGCGGGGCGAGGGGGTGGTGCATTTTGATCGCCGATTTGCAGGAGAGCGTCGCCGCCAGCGCGTCGAGGATCTGTCGGGCGAGGATTTCGGCGCCTTCTGACCCTTCAAGCTCTCCGCCGCCGATCGCCGACGAGGCGAGCGCGCGGAGGAGTTTTTCTCCTTCGTCCGCCGACAGAACGGCGGGGAGCGAGGTGAGCCCCACCTCCGAGCCGGACAGCTCGACGATTCCGAAACCGGCTTTCTCAAGCGCCGGGGCCAGCTCCAGCAAGCGAAGGCGCTCCGCGGCCGACAGCTCCAACAGAATCGGGTGGACCAGGTGCTGGGCCGACCGGCTGGTCGCGGCGAGCGAGCGGCGTAGGCGCTCGAACAGAATCCGCTCGTGCGCGACGTGCTGGTCGATCAGGTAGAGCCCTTCCGGCCCTTCGAGCAGGATCAGCGTCCCCTTGTATTGGCCCATCAGGCGGAACGGCCGGCGCTCGCCGCTACGGCCGGACAACGGCACGGCGGCACGCTCGGCGATCGGGGCGTAGGCCGCCGTGGCCAGGCGCGTTTCGTCCGGATGGGGCGGGCTTCCGGAACCCGACACGGAGGGCGTCCACAGCTCGGAAGCCCTCGGCCGTTCGGCGATCTCGGAGCCGGGAGAGCCGGAGGTCCCTGAAGAGGCGTACGGCGTCCGGCCGCCGAGCCCTTGCCAAGAGAACTTCCCGAGCGCCGGACCGAAGGGCGACGAAGCCGACGGGGAGAGCTCCCGCAAAGGCGCCGCCTCTTCCCCGCGCGCCCGTTCGAGACCGCGCCGAAGCGCCCGTTCCACCCGGCCGAGGAATCCGGGATCGCGGAATCGCACCTCCGCCTTCTGCGGGTGGACGTTCACGTCGACTTCCCCGGGCGGCACGTCGAGAAACAAGAACAGAGCGGGAAAATCCTCGTGCCGCCACTCTTCGCGCACCGCGCGGTAGAACGTCGCGAGGATCGCCCGGTCGCGCAGCAGGCGCCGGTTGACGAAGATGAAATGGCGACGACCCCGTGCGGTGGCCGGGGTGCCGATCAACCCCGAGATCACCTCCCCGTCGCGATCATCGCGGCCGTCGACGGTATCCATCAGGGGCACGGCCGGGATTTCCGCCAGCTGGCGGGCGAACGGCTCGCCGAAGATCTGACCGATCCGCCGCGCGGCGCCGGCCATCCTCGATCCCGCCTCCTCCCCCCCTCCTCCGGTATCTCCCGCCAGCGCATCGAGCAGCGCCCGCCCTTCGTGGAGCACGGTGAAACGGACGTCGGGCCGGGCGAGCGCATACCCCTGCACCGTCTCCAGCGCGCGGCGCAGCTCGGTGTCCGAGGTCTTTAAAAACTTCCGCCGGGCCGGCACGTTCCAGAACAGTGAACGGACTTCGATCGTCGTGCCGCGGGTGCGGGCGAACGGCTCGGCCGCCGTCACCCTCCCCCCTTCGATCGCCACCCGCGTCCCTTCGCCCGGCCGCTCCGCGGTGGTCAGCACCACGCGGGAGACGGCGCCAATGGTCGCCAGCGCCTCGCCGCGGAAGCCGAGTGTGCCCACCCGCTCCAGGTCCTCGAAGCTGGCGATCTTGCTCGTCGCATGGCGATCGAACGCGAGCAGCGCGTCGTCGCGGTCCATGCCGCAGCCGTCGTCGGCGATCGTGATCCGCTGTTTGCCTCCCGACTCCAGCTCGACCCGGATCTCGGTCGCGCGAGCGTCCAGGGCGTTTTCGAGCAGCTCTTTGACCACCGAGGCGGGGCGCTCGACCACCTCGCCCGCGGCGATCTGCGAGATCAGGGTGTCAGACAGGTGGTGGATTCGCGACATTTCCACCAGATTCTCGCACGGCCGACCCGTCTCGACGGTCTTTGATCAGGGAGGCGACGATCGAGATCGTCAAAACGCCCGCGATCACCCCGAGCGACAGCGGCGTCGGAATCTTCCACAGGTCGACCAGGGTCATCTTGATCCCGACGAAGGAGAGAACCGCCGCCAGGCCGAGCTTCAAATAGACGAACTTGCCCATCACTCCGGCAAGCACGAAGTAGAGCGAGCGCAGGCCCAGGATCGCGCAGACGTTCGAGGTGTAGACCAGGAACGGATCGCGGGTGACGGCGAAGATCGCCGGAATCGAATCGACCGCGAAGATCAAATCGGTGCTCTCGACCAGCAGCAGCACCAGGAACAGCGGCGTCGCGAACCGCTTGCCGTTTTCGCGGACGAAGAAGCTCTTTCCCCGGTAGTCCTGGGTGACCGGCACGAACCGGCGGGCCAGGCGGAGCAAGGGATTCTTTTCCGGGTGGATCTCCTCGTCGCCGGAAAACGCCATCTTCACCCCGGTGAAGATCAGGAAGGCTCCGAAGAGGTAGATGATCCAGTGGAACCGCTCGATCAGCGCCGCGCCCGCGAAGATGAAGATCGCACGCAGGACGAGCGCGCCGAGGATGCCCCAGAACAGCACCCGGTGATGGAACTTCTCGGGCACCCGGAAGTAGCTGAAGATCAGGGCGATGACGAAGATGTTGTCGATCGAGAGCGACTTCTCGATCAGGTAGCCGGTGAAGAATTCGAGCCCGGCCTGCGGCCCTCGGGCGTGCCAAATCCAGGCATTGAACAAGAGCGACAGGCCGATCCAGACGCCGCTCCAAATCGCGGCCTCCTTGACCGAAACCGCGTGGGCTTTCCGATGGAAGACGCCGAGGTCGAGCGCGAGCATCGCGAGAACCGCGGCATTGAAGCCGACCCAGAGCCAGAGGGGGGTGTCGAACATGGTGCCGATCTCCTAAAGATCGGCCGTGGGTCTTGGGTGCGAGACGCCACGGCACGAAGGTTCGTGTCGTGGTGGTCTCGCCGTAGCGCTTCGACCTGAGACCCGCAAGCGCTCGCAAACGGCCGGGAGCTACTGAAACTTCAAGCTCCGTGTTGACGACCGCCTGCCCCGAACGAGGGTTCGGGTGGCTACTCCCCACCGGGGACCTGGGCCGCGAGACGCGGCCGCAGTTTGATGCTGCCCCGGGGAACAATCCGATCGGGAGGTTCATTCCGGGAGATCGCCGCCCGAGTGGAGCTTGAAACCCTCACGTGCGACGGCCAGTGCCGCGGGGTAGGTCGCTTCCAATCGGTTCATCAGATCGGGGCGCCAGCCGAGTGTGCCGAAGAGGTCTCGCAAGAGGCGCTCCCAAGGCACGACTCTAAAGCCCGATGTCAGCCGAACGGCCGGGATCTCCCCGGTCTTGTCGTCCATCGGATGGATGAGCAGCGAGGCCGGCCGAGGAGCCACTGGATCGATGCTGATCGCCTCGCCGGTCGGCGGGCCAACCTGCCCCGCCGCGACCAGCTCCCCGAGCACCGCAACCGGAAGGTACGCCATCAGGTCACCGGAACGAGAGATCCCCGAAGCGCCGACCTGGCGAGCCGCCGTATCCAAGGTCCAGATCGCCTCGGTACGAAGCGCCTCGAGCACCTCGGAAGCAGGTACCCAGAGGGGGGCTCGCAGCGAACGTCCCGCGAGAACGAACGGGAAAGGGACGATCGCCAGATCGCGCCGGAACCGCTCATGCGAACGACGAAACAGGCTCCGCTGGCGATAGGCCACGAGATCGCGCTGATGGCGCCGGAAGCGCTCGGCAGTTGAAAGGACGGGCCGGGTCATTCAGACCTCTCCGCAGGATTCTGCGCGAGCAGAATCGCCAATCCACGTTCGATGGCGCGCCGGAAATCGGCGTAACCCGCCTCTTGGTGGCTGAGGCGCTCCATGTCGTTTGTCAGCGACATGGAGGAGGCTTGCGCATCGGCAACCGCATCCTCGACTCGATCCGGCTCGAACCGCCGAAGGAGCCCTGCGAAGTCCGCCAGAAACCCAGGAGTCGTGGCGTGCTCTTCGATCAACAAGAGTCCCTGGAGTTTGTCCTTGCTCCCTTTCTCAATTCGAATGGTCAGCAGCTTCGCGGCTGCGAGAGCTGCAGGCGATAGCGCCAGTCCGCCTCCCGGGACAGAGACGACGGCGCCCGGTGAGGCGAGAAGGGTGCTCAAGTCGGCGAAAACCATCACCGGCATCCGCGCGCCACCACCGATTCGATCGATTCGATCGACCGCTGAGAAGCCCACGAGATCGAGTGACATTCCCGCCGGTCCAATGAACGTCGGACTTCCCGGCAGGTGAGAGAAGCCTAGGGTTTGAAAGACCGTCAGCAGCTCGTCTTCGTGACCCGCGACCCAATCCGCATCGACCACGACATCCACGTCCTCCGTGAAGGCCGGGAGCGTCTCGCTCGCCGAAAACATCCCTGAGGAACCCGCCAGGATCAGCCGCTCGCCGAGGGAACTTGCCGCGATTCGAGCCAGCAGTCCGAGCACCTCTCCGCGATCTGGGGAGGACGGAGGATCGAGAGGGCCGCTCACCTGTCGATCGTACGCACCTTGTTCGCCTCGAGCAAATCCAGCCCGCGGCAGTTTCGCCTACCCCACCACCGCCAGCGCCCCGGGCAAAACCTCCAGCTCCACCCGGTCGCCGGGTGCCATCGGGCGGACCGGCTCGCCTCCTCCGTAGAGGTACATCGAACGGTCGATCGACAGAACCGCGCGGCGGGTGCGGAGGATCTCGACCGCCGGGTGCCCGACGTGCTTTCCGGAGTAGACCTTGGGGAAAACCCGCAGCAGGTTGACCTTCGAGATCTCGCGCACGATCACCAGGTCGAGCAGGCCGTCGTCGATCGAAGCATCGGGCGCGATCCGCATGCCGCCGCCGAAGCGGGGCAGGTTGGCGGCGACCGCGAACATCGCCTTCCCTTCGAATACCCCGCCGTCGTGCTCCACCCGCAGGTTGGGCGGCTTGAAGGTGGCGAGCGTCTTGATCACCGACCAGACGTAGATCAGCGGCCCGCGCAGGTGCTTGACCTGGTTCGCCGTCCGGGTGACCTCGCTGTCGAAACCGACCCCGAGGTAGCTCACGCTGAACATCGGCCCGACCCGGATCAGGTCGATCTTCCGGATCGGCCCCGTGATCGCGCGCTCGACCGCCTCGTCGAGCTTGGCAGGTACCCCCAAGCTTCCCGCAAGATCGTTGCCACTGCCGAGCGGCACGACCCCCAGCGCGCAGTCCGAGCCCGCAAGCCCTTGGAGAGCGAAGTGCATCGTGCCGTCGCCCCCCACCACGATCAACCGCTCCACCCCGTCTTGCGCCGCGCGGTACGCCTGCATCGGCAGATCGGACGCCGTGCGCGACACGGCGAGCCCCGCGCCGTACTTGGAGGCGAGGATTCGCAGGCGGTCGAGGTGCCGAGCCCCCGCGCCGCGCCCCGACGAGGGATTGACGAGAAATCGAATCATGGAAAAGTGGCCGGGATCTTACTGCGGAACGGGACCCGGCCGGCCGTCATTGCACAGAGCAGCGTTCGCGTCTAATCTCGGCCCCCATGCCGCACCCCGAGATCCAAATCCTCGTCTGCCTGAACGAACGCCCCGAAGGCAGCCCGAAACCGAGCTGTGCCCCGAAGGGGGCGCTCGCCGTCTACCACCGCTTCAAAGACCGGGTGAAAGAGCTGGGCATCCGCGACCAGGTGATGGTCGTCCGCACCGGCTGTCTCAAACATTGCAGCCAGGGCATCACCGTCGCGATCTGGCCCTTGAATCTCTGGTACCGCGCCGTCACCCTCGACGACGTCGAGGAGATTCTCCAGCAAAGCGTGATCGAACGGCGCGAGGTCGAGCGGCTGCGAATGCCGGACATTCCCTGGGAGTAGGGGCCTCTTTTCGCGCCTATTTCGCCCAAGGCGGCGGGCCGAGCAAGTTTTCGAGGCTCGCCAGCTCTCGTTCGAGATGCTTGGCCAAGCGCAAGGATCGTCGATGAATCTCTTGATCGTCGGTCTCCTCGATCTCGTCCGCGGCTGGGGCTACGTTTTCCCGTAGCGCGAGCCTCCCCTGCTGAAGGTCGGCGAGGATCGCGCGAAGGTGTGCCCGAAAGCGCGTTTCGCCGTATCCGAGGTCGGCGGTCACCTCTTCCAATACTTGGTCCGCCACCGCTTCGCAGAGCGCGATGACTTGCTCGCGAAGGGCCGGCGGAGTGAAGTGGAACAGGACGGCTTCGCGAAACGGCGCAAGGTCGCGCCAGCGGCGTCCTCTCACCACCTGGAGATCGAGAAACAGCCGCACCCTCGTGACCTCGATCTTCATCCGGGCACACTCCCCCTGTGTCGCCCGAGGCGTCGCTCTTGGACCAGGCCGAGGAACGCCTCCCGATTTTCGTTGCCTTTCGTGACCAGCGCGGCGTAAATCCGCAGGTTCAGACCCGCGCCTTCGGGAAGGGGTTTGATCGCCAAAAGCGCGAGCAGCCGGGCGGCCAGCTCCGGAAGGATTACCCCTCGCCCCTGGCGCAGCAACACGGCCCCCAGCTCCAGGTAGGCGTCTGCCGCTTCCAGCGCGTCGCCGGTCGATCGCCAGGTTCCCGCGGCCCGGCCGAACCACCTCGCGGCATCTTCGAGATTCCCCTGGTCGCGCGCGTTTTCGCCGCGGGCGAAGATCTCTTCCGCCCCCTTTCGTAGGTCGCTGGAGGGCGGCGCAGAGGGCACGGGCGGACAGCCGTTGTGCCCGAGAGCAAAAGGAGTCGTCATCCCGAGCCAGGCTACGGGAATCTGCGCCGTTGGCGGCTCGAAAACTCGGCAATCCCTTGAATCTGGGAGTCCGGATCGATATTTCCCCTTCGCGCGATCTCGTGCCCCTCTTGCTGTCGCGAATGGTGTAACCTCGGTACCAAAAGCACTTGCGGAGACCACGGATGTCGAAATCGAAGGACGATCGCTTCCCGTCGCTTGGCATTGCGCTCTATTACCTGCGCAAAACGGCCTCGGTGTCGCGAGAGGACTTCGGTCGCCCCTTCGGGCTGTCGTCGAAGACCATCTCGGAGTACGAATCAGGCCACCGCAGACTCTCCCCCGCGCGCGCCGAGCAGTTGATCGAACCTCACGGGTTCGGGCCGCGCGATCTCGACGAGATCCTCTCCGACATCGAAACCCGGCGGGGCGTGATCTCCCCGGAAGGAACGATCCCGCTGCCGCCGGAGGAGCTTCAAATCCTCGCCCGCGAGCAGCGCGAGCTTTCCGCCTTCATGGGTTCAGAGCTGGGGCGACTTCGCCGACGGGCACGCGCCCGGGCAGATCACATCACCGCGGGCGAGCTGTTCGAGCACTTGGCGACCTGTACTCCCGAAGAGAGGCGGCTCTTCGTGACTCGCGCCGAGAAGTACCGGCTGTGGGCGTTGTCCGTCCGATTCGGAGAAGAGAGCACGAAGGCCGCACCGGACAGCGCCTCGCGGGCGGTCGAGTACGCGATGCTCTCGCTGCGTATCGCCAACCTCGCCCCGGCGAGCCCCCGGTTTCGGGTGCTGCTGCGCGGCCAGGCGTGGGCGTTTTTGGCGAACGCCCGGCGGGTTTCAGGCTACCTGCCGAGGGCCGACAAGGGATTCGCCCGCTCGGCCAGACTCTGCCAGGAAGGGGAAGGGGGCGATCCCGATCATCTGCTCGATCACTCCCGGCGGCTCGATCTCGAAGCCTCGTTGCGCTTGCAGCAGAACCGGCTCGAAGAAGCGCTCTCGCTACTCGATCGAGCGCTCGCTGCTGGTGCGATGGGCGGGGCGGCGGGGCGACTCCTACTCATCAAGGCGTTCGCATTCGAGCAGTGCGGCAAGCCTGAAGCGGCGCTCAAAATGCTCGAACGGGTCGAAGGCCACCTCGGAACTGACACTGACAAGCGCCTGGTCTGGGTCCTTCGCCTAAACCAGGCTGTTTGCTTCTGCCACCTGAATCGCTTCGAGGAGGCAGCCAACCTTGTACCAGTCGTCCGCGCTCTCGCAATCGAGCTACGGAACGAACTCGATCTCGTGCGAGTGCTCTGGATGGAAGCACGAACGTTCGCTGGTCTCGGCCGAGTTGAGGAGGCCATATCGTCGCTCAGCCAGGTGCGCAGAAACCTCGTTGCGGAAGGAATCAGCTTCGACGCGGCTCTGGCCGCCCTAGAACTTGCGGCTCTTCATCTCGACCAGGGGAACCCCCACGCCGCTCGTGAACTTGCGGCAGAAGTCGAACCGCTCCTCCGCGTCCAGCAGGTTCCCCGCGATCTAATTGCGTCTCTTTTTCTGTTCGTCCAAGCGTTGGAGCAGGAGACCGCGACAGCCGCTACGGCCCGTAAGCTACTGAGGGTGTTCGAACACCGAGGGCCGATCGATTCGACATCCTGGGCGAAAGAACACCGATGAATCCTTCGCCGACACTAGAGACAACGCAGGATTCCCACCATCTTCGTTTCCTGCTGAGCGGAGGCGAAGGAATGAGAGACCCTTATTGCTTGCAGCCCCCGTTCGGATCGGCGCCGCAACCGTTCTCGGTCGGAGCGGGGGCCGCGCCGCAGTGCCCATCCGAAATGACACCGCAGCCGTTCTCGGCCCAGAGAGCCGAAATAAAACCCCGGATCCACCCGCCAAAATCCCATCTTACGGGGACCGCAGAAGCCGGCGCGGCGGCGAGAAACAGGGCAATAACCACGGCGGCGGCGGGCAGGATGGATCGATGGGAACGCATCGTAGACATCGAAAATCTCCCTTTCCGGGGCGCTGGCCGCGCCGGCCGGAACGGTCGGCGTCTGCGCCCTGGCGGGGAGTATGGTGCTGCAAATAGGGGAAATCTCCCCTCGAAACACCTAGTTTTTAGGTATTTCGCTCACCGGCGCGGCGTAGACGAGGCGGCATGAACGATTTCGGGATCGCTGTGGGCTTCCTTCGCCTGCTTCGCGGCTGGAGCCGCGAGCAATTGGCCCGTGAGGCAGGAATGGACGTCGCCTCGATCGCCCGCTACGAACAAGGGGGCAGCCCGCGCCGACGAACCGTCGACCAGATTCGCCAGGCGTTCGGCCTGTCGCCTGCGAGCTGGCGCCGGCTGCTCCATCTGATCGCCGACTTTCGCCGCGAAATGGCCGCAATGGCGCCCGCCGGCTCCGCGGCCGATGCGGAAGGCCCCGAGCCGATCGAAGAACTGCTGGCCGCATTGGCGCCGCGGGTTTTTGGAGCTTTCTCCTCCCTATCGATCGTCACGGCCAAGTCCCCTCCCCCGCCCGGCGCCGCCGACCGCAAACGCGCCAACCAGCTCTGGGCTCGGCTTCGGTCTCTGAGCACGGCGGCCCGCCGCGCATTGATCGCCGAAGGCGAAGAGTTCCTCTCCTGGGCGCTCGCCGAACGCTTAAGCCTGGAGAGCGAAAAGATCGTTCCCGACCGCGTGGACGAAGCGCTGGCGCTCGCCGAAATGGCCGATCGGATCGCCGAGCACGCTCCCATGCCGCCCAAGTTTCGTTGCCTGCTGAGAGGTCTGACCACCGCCAGCTTGGGCCACGCCAAGCACTTCGCCGGGCAACTCCGGGGAGCCGAGACGGCGTTCCGCCGTTCGAACGAGCTGTGGAAGGCCGGAGCCGGCGGCGATCTGACGGGTCTGCTGGATGGCTCGCGGCGGCTCCGGCTGATTGCGAGGCAGGGTCTGTCGCTCAGCAGTATGTGACATCTGAGAGTCTCGCTTTCTCCCTTATCCGACACCTATCAAGATGTAGGCCTGAGTGGGATCTTGCATTTTTCCGGGCAAGATGTTAATTTTACTCTACAGATAATGCACACTTGAAGGAGTCTGTCATGGTCGCATCCGAGGCGCCCGCCCAAGAAAAAAGCTCCCCCAGAAAGCCCATTGAGTTGATGCCAGAAAACGATCGGTTGGCTCTGGCAATGGAGACCTTTCTCGCTCGGGAGTTGCGGCAGGCGAGCCCCGCGGGGGATTGGCAGGACGGCATCTGGCGCCCCGACCCAGAGGAGCGCCGGGCCTGCTGCTCCGAGATCGCGCCGACCGCCGCGAACAAGCAAGCCCTGGAGGCGCATTGCCGGACGATCCTCCATGTCGCCACTCTCTTCGACGTCCCAACGACCGCCTTGAAGCGCGCGGTGCGGGCCGAGCGCGAGAAGGTGACCGGCCATGCGACGGATCGCGGCGGTCGCTCCGACAAGCCGCAGGCGGAAGTCTTTTTCGAAGCGAGCCGCGCGGCGCGCGACGAGGCGTATGCCCAACTGCGGAGAGAGGCCGTCCGATTCGGCCCCGTGCAGGAACGGTTACAGGCGATCGGCTCAGAAGGTCCAGAGGCGATGGCCGCCTTGCTCGAAGCCGCCGGGATCGGGCTGGAGCGCTATGTTCTGGCGCTGGAATATGCGACGCAGACTGAAACGGCCTATCGTTTTGCCCAAGCTGCACGGGACAAATACCGGTCGATCCAAAAAGACGTCGACTGACCGTTCTTCAGTTCCTAGGCGCTTCTCGGCCGAGGGTCAGGGGCCGACTCTTCAGCCCTTCGCAGCAGCTCGGATTCCATCTCCCAGCCGGTCAAGGTCGCCAGGTGCGCCAATTTTCCAAGCGCCCCGGCTCGGTGCTCCGGTTGCCGCCGTGAGCCTTCCCGCAGCAGCTCGGCGACCATCTGAAGCTGGAACGCCAAGGTCGCCATGTCGTCGATTTCTTCCTGGTTTGGCTCTGAACCTCGCATGTTTCAGGTTCCTTGGCTTACTCGGACTCATCGTCATTGGCGGCCAGGGTCGCGCCTGGCAGCGCGATCTCTTCCAGCTCGTTTTCCGGGTCGTATCGGAAGACGATCCCGGCTTCTGCGGCTTGGCGGCGCATCTTGGCGCGGATCACTTTTTCCGACACGAGCTCGTCGGCAAACTCCCCCACAAGCGCCACGGTGGTTCCCATGTCAAAGAGCGCCTGAGTCGCCTTTTTCAACTTCTCGCGTTCCACCCGCAAACCTGGGAGTCGGTCCACGGCCCGGCCCACCGCCTCCAAGTAGCCTTGGAGCTCGGCGTAGGCCTCTACGCTTTTCCGATATCTCCTCTGGTGCTCTCTGATCTCAGCAATCTTCATGTGCTTGCCTCGATTCGGGTCATCGGACTACGCCATTTCCGCGGTGAAAGCCGCTCGCTTAATCGGCAAGACCTTGTCGGGAGGTTCATTTATCCGCGTCAGTCCACAAATTGTACACAAGGATCCTAATCAATCTCAGCGCCGTTGTCACCCCCTAATTGGCCCTTGAATTGATTTTTACGTCTATGGATGTGAGAAGCCCAAAGAGAAGGGGGTGCACCCCCAACCTTTGCTGCGCCTTCGGTATGTCCTACCGCTCGCGTGATCGGCCCCCGGAAGACCTTCGCACGGCACGTACTACCCCGCAGTCGCTAGGCGGCGGCGCTCACCTCCGGTTTCGGTGGTGCGGTCGTCGACTTCCGGTTCCGGATGCCCTCCGTACGGACCTTGAAGGTCTCCAGGACCGGATTGTCGAAACCCAACTGGCCGCGGGCGACCGCCGCGAGGCGGCGAGCCGACCGGCGGGTGGCGCCATCCAATTTGCGGCGCGCGACCACCGCCTCTTTCAGTTTGCCCGTGAGCATCTGGACGGTGTCGTGAGCGGTGCGCAGGTCGGTGACTTTTTGCCGAAGATCGGCAAACGGCGGATCGACCCCGGGGATGTCGGGCAGCACCTCCTGGATGTTCTGGACGGTGATCTGCCAGGTGTTGATTTTGTCGGCATACGAGTGGTCCGGCATGGCGTTCTCCTTTCTTGTTCCCGACCGCGAAATGCGGTCCGGTCGTTGGCTGGTGCGTTGTTGTTCCTCCGGGTCAGGCCGAAAGGCTGACCGACTTCGCGAGATCGAGTTCCGCCCGAGTGACCGCCCGGCCCCGAGCCGAGAAGGTCACCGTGACCACCTCGCCGCGAAACACGAACGTCGGGCCCCGGCGGCAGCCGGGAGTACTCTCGGCGGTAGCGAGCGCGAGCTGCAGAAACGCGACCGCCGCCTTCTGGGTCGAGAAGCGGAACGAGCGCCGCAGCTGCCGCTTGTTGGTGGAAAGATTCCAGCCGGGCATCTGCCGAAGCTGAATCCGCTCCGCCTTGAGGCGGGTCGGGACGGGAGTCAGGGACTGAGTGGGCACCGGTGCAACGCGGGAGCTCATGACGAGCACCTCCATTTGAATTGCCCGAACGGGAAATTCCGGCCGAGCGGGTACAGCCCTACCGATGAGGTTGAGGAACCGCCCGAAAGTGCCGTCAGCCAAGCTGCGCGGCAAGTGTCCGAAGGGCGTGGGCGACCGTCGTTCTCATCACAGGACGCACCCTAAAGGAGAGGTGTCCGAGAAAACGATAGGTCCGCGAAGATTCTTTTTGGGGGGAGGGATATGAGGGATTGCGGAACTGGATGGATTCTACGAATGCGAAAGCGACGGGCCGCGTGGACCGAACCAACTCAACAGCCCGCTTCAACGACGAACGCATTTCGTTTTCAGCACGGAGTATAGAATTCAACCAGAACTTGTGCTGAGACTGCCAGACGCGGTAGCGTGCGCGAAGACTTGGAGGAGCAATGCAGCCCGAAGAGAAGCAGACACTGCTTTCAGAAGCCGGTGTCCTTGCGGGCATTACAGCATCGGCATACCTGATCGCATTTCTGTATGAGCGTTCGTATCTTGGTTACTACGCGATCCCCCCAGCAATGGTCCGGATCGGGCCGGATCTGATCCTCCTAGTCGTAGCAGCGCTTCTCGGTTGGGCTTGGCTGATCCCGTGGATCGTGCAGCCGCTAACGGTCCGCTGGCCAGATCATCCAAGCCTTCGGAATAAGGCAACCCGAGTTTGTGGCGTAACGCTTGTCGCCTTGTGGCCAGTTCAGTACTACGGCTGGGGATGGTGGTGGATTGGTTCTTTCCCTATAATCGTCTTCCTATTCGTCACCGAGATTCTATGGCCTGTGATCGCCTACCGAAAAAGAGGCTCCCTCAAGCAGCGTTTAATCGCGGGCGAAGAGGAGAGCACCCTCGGGTTTCGGATCCCAGATTCGTTCGCCACCCTCCACAGGTCGATCTGGCTGATTGCGATCGCCTCGTTTCTAGCGTACACGTCCGGTCGCGGAGTTGCGTACAGTCAGACTGAGTACCTAGTGGTCGAAGCGGAGCCAAGCGTCGTTGTTCTTAGGGTATATTCGGACAGCGTACTCTGTGCGCGCTTCGACCCTCAGACGAACGTGCTCGACTCGACCATTCAGATTCGCGTCATAGGGCAGGCACCAGCGCTAATATTCAAGCACGCTACTACGGGTCGCCTAAAACAGCCTGTAGAGAAAGTAACATCCAAGCAGCCGAAGCCGCGCTAGAGCCAGTTGGCGGGCGCCGCGATGTCGAGCCTGCGGGCGCGCGGGCAGGCGCGACACCTCGGATATGCCGTAGATGTCTTGCAGTTGGTCAGGTTTCAGTGGCTGTCAGGCGAGCCCGACTCGGGGCGAATTGATAGGCGCCCTCGGCAAGGGCAAGAAACGAATAGCCGAGAAGATAGGAACCGCACGCATTTCTACATCCCTAGCAGCACACGCAACATCCGGCGAATATCCAGTTGATCGGTCGACGGGATCGAATTCTCGTCGCGGCCTACGAGCCAGCGCAACTCTTCGACCAACTTCGCTTCGGCATCGAAATCCTTTAGGATGTGTACAATCGTGATCAGGTTCCAGGTAGTGTTTGAGGTATCGAAGTGCTCGCGCCCCAACACGCGCTCCTGAATCTCCAGAGTCTGTTCCAGAAGTTTCCTGGCACCGGTGAGATCGCCGAGATCCCGGAGAGCTATAGCCAGGTTCTTCCTAACCACTAACGTGACCGGGTGTTCACCTCCGAAAACTCGCTCTCGAATCTCCAGCGTCTGTTCCAGGTGGTTCCGTGCATCGTCGAGATTCCCGAGCCCCCCGAGGGCAATCGCGAGGTTATTTCTCGCCGTCAGGGTGTCGGAATGCTCGCCCCCCAGCACACGCTCCAGGCTCTCCAAAGTCTGCGCCTTAAGCTCCATGGCTTGAATACGATCACTGCGAGAGCCAAGGGCCTGAAGGGTTGCCGCCAGACCGCTCTTCGACGTCAAGGTGTCTTGGTGGTCGGGTCCAAGTTTGCGCTCTCGGAGAGCGAGGATGTGCTCGTGGAGCTTCCGAGCGCTCACAAGATCACCGAGAGCCCTGAAGGTCTCGGCCAGGTTGGACGCGATCGACAGGGTATAGAGGTGTTCGTCGCCGATGAACTGGATCCCCAACTCAAAGGCTGCTTCAAAGTCCTCTTTTGCGGCTTTCGCGTCGCCCAAATCGATCCATGCAGCGCCGGAAGCGTTGCGCGCCTTGGCTCGTCTGACAGGGTCTTGATCGGTCAGCTTGAGAGCAGCCTGGGCATCAGCCAAGCTTTCCGCGTACCGGCCGACCCTTTGAAGCAGTTCTGCGCGTAACAGATGAAAATCGGCGAGGTGATCGAAGGGAACGACCGGGATCGCGGCATCTCCCTGACCAACCTGCGCCTGCGAATATGCATCAAGCACCGCTAACCGGCGAAAAGCTGGCCAAGTCTCCGATTCGGCAGCCACTCGCCACACCAAATCCGGATCAACCTCCTCGTTCTCGATTGCATTGCGGATCTCCGCCTGTAGCGCCTCGGCCGCCTCCAAACCTACCCACCAGGCAAGCCACCGTTCGTAGCGCTGGCGCGCCGGACCACTCAACTGCTCGGCGATCGAAAGAAGACAACGCGCCCATCCCCTCCGAGTCACGAGGATCCGCTGCTCCAGCCATCGCAGCAAGGTCGCGGCATTCATCTCTCGGCTTGTCCTGGGCTCCTGGTCCAGGATCACGAGCGGCAGCAGCGGATGAGTGAAGGCATAGACGTCGTGCCCGGAAAACCCGGAGACGTGAAATCCCAAGTCGACCAGCCAGCCAATCTCGTCCACCAGAACGTCGTCCACCCAATCGACGATCGCCTCGGTCGTCGGATCGTCGAGTTCCAGGTGCTTGACAAGTGCCGCCAGGGGAACATATCTGCCGCAGAGAGCGGCGAGAGACAGGAACTGTCGCAGTACACGCGCCAGATCCGCCTGCCCCTCGACCAACTTCGCCAGGCGCTCGTCGACCTCCTCGAACAGGCTGCGGGAGAAGGCATCCACCAGCTGCGGATCTTCTATTCCAGCCGGCGGCAGCCGCCAGGTTCCCTTCTCAAAGGGAAGAAGCTCCGCTTCCATCAGATCCGCCAACTGGTTCGCGATCGCCGCTGGCCGCCCTTGATGTCGCCGCATTAGAACCGCAACGAGGTCGTCGTGAAAATCGTTGGGATCGAATCGCCGGTCGAGCAACTTGCGCAGTTCGACCGAGTCGAGAGGCGGAACATCCAGGCGCTCGGGCTTGGAGAGAGCCTCGGGCACGGCCCTCTCCGTAAATACGTCCAGAGGGCAAGAAATCACCAGTAGAAGATTCTCGGGTGCCCGTTCCGCCTCTCGAATCAACCAGCGCCGAAGATTGCTGGTGAGCTGTGGGCCATCGCGTACATGTACCAGAACCTTGTGGTGCCGGGTCAGCTCAGCGAGGAAACGATGCAACGTATCCGGGTCATCACGCGGTGCGACACCACTACCTTTGGCGGGCTGGCTCAACAGTTCGATGAAGTGGCTTAGTGGGTCCTCGAACTGCCAGAGGAGGGAGACGAGCGAAGCCGCCACCTCGGACGCCTGACCGACCACGTGAAGCTGGCTCAATGCCTTAGCCGCCAACTTCACGGCCCCCTTACCCCGTGCTCGCGCCGCTTCGTGGTGTAGCTCTTCCTGGCTGATCAGGTGCCGCACGTATTGGGTGAGCGGATTCTCGACATCGGGCTCGAAGCCATCGAGATCAAGGTGCCAGACCGCCACCTTATTTCCTTCGTCGCGCGCTCTCTGGGCGGCGGCGTCACAGAGGAAGCCTCGGCCAATTCCTGGCTCTCCTCCAAGCAGGACGACCGCGGGTACGCCGGCATCCTCCAACCATCCTTTGAGAGCGTCGATCTGCTCGTCCCGATGGAAGTTGAATCGGCCGTAGAGCGACTGCGGCCACTCGAACCAAAGCCTACGGAGAGCCTTTGCTCGCGGGATCAGGTTCACGGGGCCACTCCTGCCGGCGGAAGGCGATTGATCGTGGCGAAGTTCCTTGATTATAGAATGCGGCCAGCCAACTCGATCATGCGGGTCAAATATTCAGAATGAAGGGCTTGCGGGAACGGAAATAGGACCAGCTCACCACTGAGCTGGCCTGGATCACCACCGAGCTGGCCCAGATCACCACTGAGCTGGCCCAGATCACCAGTGAGCTGGACCGGATCACCACTGAGCTGGCCCAGATCACCAGTGAGCTGGACCGGATCACCACTGAGCTGGCCCAGATCACCAGTGAGCTGGCCTGGATCACCACTCAGCTGGCCCGGATCACCAGTGAGCTGGACCGGATCACTACTGAGCTGGACCGGATCACTACTGAGCTGGACCGGATCACTACAGACCTGGCCCGGATCACCACTGAGCTGGTCCAGATCACCACTGAGCTGGACCAGACCACCACTTAGCTGGACCAGACCACCACTTAGCTGGGCCAGATCACCGGTGAGCTGGCTTAGATCACCAGTGAGCTGGCCCCCCTCCCCCACCTCCTCCGAGGCAGCTCGGCCTGGAAAATTGCGACCGCGCCGTCGATCACCCTCACCCGGGCAGACCGTTTTCGTCGTAGCCCAAGATCTCGTCGGCCGGCCGCGGGTCGAGAACCGGCAGTCGGGCGCAATGGAGAGCGATCTCATCGAGATCGTCGGCAAGGCGACGCTCTTGCCGCGCACGCCGAATCCGCACCAACGGGTCGCGAAGAGCACGCCGGACTGCCTCGGTCTTGGTCTCGCCGGAAAGGCTGGCCAGCGCTTGGGCCAGTTCTTCCATTTCACGATTTCTGATGTTGATCGCCATGCTCCTCACCTGTAGCAGTCCGCCTACACGGTAACGACCCCGTCCCGGTTCGTCAATCCGAATTCACCAACCCGTTCAGGTTCGGTTCAGCCAGACCTCCACAGAATGGCGGCCCACGAAGGCATACCAAGGGGGCCGAGAATGAACAGGGAAATCAACCCACAGGTCTACGCGAGAGTCGGGGGCGTTCTGTACTTGATCATTATCGCTCTCGGCATGGTCGAGGAGTTTTTCATTCGCGGCCGGATCACGGTCGCCGGCGATGCCGCCGCGACGTTCGCCAATCTGCACTCGATGGAGAGGCTCTGGCGGACCGGCATTGCGATCGAGCTGGTGATAGGGATCATCACCATCGTCCTCTCGGTGATCCTCTACGTTTTGACCCGGCCGGTGCAGAAAGAGCTGGCGTTGCTGGCGCTGCTGTTCGGCAGCATCGCCACCGCCGTGGAGATCGCGTATTCGATTCAACTGGTGGAGGCACTGTTCCCGCTCGGCAAGAGCGCTTATCTGACCGCTTTTTCGCCCGGCCAGCTCCAGGCGATGACCGCGCTGGCGATGAAAGCGCATGTGTTCGGATTCGGCATCGCCCTGCTGCTCTTTGGCCCGTTTTTTCTGGTCACGGGATATCTGATCTTCAAGTCGGGCTACCTGCCGAAGCCGATCGGCGTCCTGTATCAGCTGGCCGGGCTGGGCTATATGTTCAACGGCTTCGTCTTGGTGCTCGCGCCGCAGCTCGCCGGTCCGGCGTTCATGATCATGGCCGTTCCCGCGTTTCTCGGTGAGACTTCCTTCGCGGCGTGGCTACTGATCAAAGGGGTGCGAATCGAAGGGTGGCAGGCAAGCCTTCCGTTAGAACCCTGAGGGCCCGTCGGTCACGCCCGCGGAAGCTCCAGCCGGGCACGTGTGCCGCCCAGCGTCGAGGTCTCCAGGGTGACGGAACCGCCGAGCAGCTCGGCGAGATCGCTGACGATGGCGAGGCCGAGGCCCGTTCCTCGGACCTGCTGGTCGGCGCGCTCGCCTCGCTGTAATACCTGGACGCGCAGGGACGGATCGAGGCCCGGCCCGTCGTCATCCACCCAGAGTACGAGTCGGTCGTCTTCGAGGGCCGAACCGATGGCGACTCGGGAGCGCGCCCATTTGCAGGCGTTGTCGAGCAGGTTGCCCAGCATCTCGTCGAGGTCTTCCCGCCGGCCCCGGATTTCGTGCGCGGGCGAAACATCCGTGTCGATCCTGAGCTCGCGTTCCGCGTGCAGGCGCCGCAGCGTGCGCACGAGACCTTCGACGGACGGCAGGACTGCGCAGCGGAATCCCGGCGCTGCACGGGAGGATGCGGTCGCCCGGGCACGGGCCAGGGTGTAGTCGATCTGGCGCTGCATCCGCTCGACCAGCTGACCGAGCGTCGTTGCGAGTTCGGGGTGGCCGGCGGCTCTCGCCTGTTCGGCCTCCAGCGCGAGCACCGCGAGCGGCGTCTTCAATCCGTGCGCGAGATCTCCTGCCGTGGTGAGGGCTCGGGCGATCGCCCGCTCACGATCTTCGAGCAGAGCATTCAGGTCATTCACGAGCGGCTGCACTTCGGTCGGATGGTCGCCTTCGATTCGCTGGCTGCGCCCCTCGCGCACCGAAGACAGGCTGGCGCGCAGGTTCCCCAACGGGGCTACCGCTCTTCGAACGAGGAACATTCCCCCCAAGACGAAGGCTAAGACGAAGATTCCCAGCACGACGTGATAAGTCGCACCGTTCAACCCGAGCTCCGGATGATTCCGCGAGAGCTTGAGCAGCAGAGCGGTGACCGTGACAAATACCGCCGTCATCCAGAGGATCGCTCCAACGAACAGGCGCGCGCGCAGAGACCCCTTCACGGTTCCGTTCCCATGCGATATCCGAGTCCGCGCACGGTCTCGATCGTTCCGGCGCCGAGCTTCCTTCGAAGACGGGCGATGAACACTTCGACGGTGTTCGAGTCGCGGTCGAACGTCTGCGCGTAGATGTGCTCGACCAGCTCGGCCTGCGACACGACCCGGCCGCGATGGTGAAGGAGGTACGAGAGCACGCGAAGCTCGTGGCTGGTCAGTTTGACCGGCTGCCCGTCGAGAGCAACCTGCGACGTCCGCGGGTCCAGCACCAGCGCGCCGTGGCGAAGCTCAAGGGTGAGCTGTCCGCTCGAGCGCCGGATCAGAGCGCGCAGCCGCGCCAGCAACTCCTCCATCCGGAACGGCTTGGTGAGGTAGTCGTCCGCGCCGCCGTCGATGCCGCGGACCTTCTCGCTCCAGCTTCCACGGGCGGTGAGAACCAGCACCGGCACCGCGATTCCGGCGGCGCGCCAGCGTTCGAGCAGCGTCAACCCGTCGATCTTCGGCAACCCGAGATCGAGAATCACCGCGTCGTAGGGCTCGGTGCCGACGAGAAAGTCGCCGCGCTCTCCGTCCGCGGCCAGGTCGACCGCATACCCGCGTTCTCCAAGCGTGGCGGCGAGGCGGTCGGCCAGCAACGACTCGTCTTCGATGATCAGGATTCTCATTCTCGACCGCATTCGACCGACAGGCCGATCATACGCGGTGAGCCGACAGCCTAGGGCGGACTGGCTGAACGGCCGCTGAACAGGGCGTTCAGGTGGACCCGCCGCATCAATGCCGCGGCTCTTGCGATCATTCTCGCCCTTGCGCTTGGCTCGATCGTAGGCGGAGTCAAGGCGATACAAAGCCCTCTCCTGCCTTGCTCGGCGTCGACGGCGACCCGGTTGATCCCTGCCTGTTCGAGGAAGAAATCGAGATCGCGCAACCCCTCAGCGCCTAGGCGAGACTCGATCACCAGCGAGCTCTCGACGAAACTCGCCACCGAGATCCTCCGCGATGAGGCTGCCTCGATTGCCTCATTGAACTCGCGGCGTTCCGGCTCGTCCTGGAGAATTGCGACCAAAGCCGACGTATCGATCACCATCAGGTGGCCAGCCCGTTTTCGTCATACCCCAAGATCTCGTCGGCCGACCGCGGGTCGAGCACCGGTAGACGTGCGCAATGGAGAGCGATCTCGTCGAGCTCGTCGGCAAGGCGACGCACTTTCCGCTCACGCCGAACCCGCACCAACTGGTCGCTAAGAGCACGTCGGACTGCCTCGGTCTTCGTCTCGCCGGTAAGGTTAGCCAACGCCTGGGCCAGTTCCTCTATCTCACGGTTTCTAATGTTGAGAGCCATCTATCCTTCCGTGTAGCAGTCTGTCCTACAAGGTAACAACACCATAGTACCGGCATGCCTTGACGCCGACGAACCTTGGCGCCCAGTGTAACCCGGGGGGGACGTCGTTGAGACCGGAAGCTCATCGAAGAAAGGTCCGCAAGTTTCTTGACATAAGCAAATTTTTGTAGCTATGCTTATCTCAATAGCTTTGCCGTCTCGATAAAGTCGCCACAGGGAGGGAAGCGATGAAGGCTCACCATATCCGTACTTACCTCGCCGTGTTGGGTTTGGCGTTCCCCGCTCTCACCGCGGCACAAATCCCGGTGAGCACCTGCTATCCCCAAGCCGCACTCTGCACTGCCGGCGCGGGAGGGTGTAGAGGCTTCGCCACGTCTCTGCCGCCGCTGTCTGAGGTTGCTACGGTGCCAGGCGATGGTTACATGCGCGGCACGAAATGTGGCGCCACTCAAGCCGGCGACTTCTGCGGCAATTACCTTGGGTCGATCGTCTGCGAATCCGCAGGATCCGGCCACCATGATTGCGGCCACTGCGGGCCGGCGATCGGACCTTGCGAGATGATCCTGGAGGAAGGGGGCGAAGGAAGCGGCGTGGCACCCGCCCTTGCAGCCGAGACCGCGCAACCTTCCGACCCGGAGGAGAGCCAGATTTGGAGCCGGCTCCGCACGATCGCCCGAGCCGGCTTACCCGAACAGCTCACCGCGTCCTGGACCGAGCTGGCTTCCCTTCGTTCCCTCCACTTGAGAGCCCAAGTGGAAGTCTGGAAAGCCGCTTCGGCGGAGACTGGCGGCCATGACACCTGGGGCTCGGGTTCGTACGAATCCTGGGCACAGGGGGAGCGTTTTCGTACCTCCGCGAAGGTCCCTCCCGGTCTCAATCTGGTGCAATCGACGGACATTGCGTTCGACGGCGACCGGCTGGCTGTCTACCTGGCACCGGACGGAATCCTCAGCGTTCGCCGGGGTGCCCTGCGCTTCTGGCCGATCGCATTTCGCGACCCGGTCGCCCTGTCGATGTTCTTCTTGAATCCGTTCGACGAGGCAAACTGCGGACGTTGCGAGTTGCGTCTGAGCGACCTGCGCCGCAACCTCCCCACCGAGGTTTCGCGACGCGGCGTAGCTGGATCACCGCTCGTGCTTCAGGTTCCGCCGGCCCGTTTCGGTGCGCAAACCCCTTCCAGCTATCGCTTCACCGAACTGGCTGAAACCGATGAGCGCGGCGGTCACCCGCAGGTCATCGAGCATGTGACCAAGGGTGGCACGGTGCTCGATCGGGTCGAGCTACGCAACTTCAACCCGGTCGCCGGGAATCCGGCTCTTAAGTTTCCCTGGATGCTGACGTACGAGATCTTCGATGAGTTCGGGCACGGCCCTCTGATCCGCACCGTCTACAGGATCGAACAGATCGAAGCGAATCGAGAGATCCCGGCCGAGACCTTCCACCTGACCGTGCCCGGCGCACGGATCTGGGACGAAGAGCTGCGTACCTTTGTGCACTGAGCCGGTCGATTCGGTCGAGATAGCGGCGCCCGAGCGGGAGCCGCACTAGCTAGGCTCAGATCATCACAGAGCCGGCCCAGATCACCAGTAAGTTACCCGTGTAGCAATCTGTCTACACGGTAACAACCCATCCCGCTTCGCCAATCCAGATTTTCACTGTACGGCAATCTACCGTGCCTTTCAACACTTAAGAAGCGCGTCTCGAAATCGCGCCGAGCGGCTCGTGGCGGCCCTGAAACGCCACCGCGAAGCGTTGGGATGAAGCCTCCCGGCCTCGCCATCGAGCCGCTCGCCAAGCATCACGATCGTGCCGGGTTTTCTTGCGGCCAACCGGACCTCGACCGATGGTTCCAGCTCCAGGCGAGCCAGGATGAGAAACGCAACGTCGCGCGGGTGTTCGTCGCCGTCGACACCGCAGGCCTGCCGAGCTATCCGTAGAGCTCCTCGCGCGAGGCGGCACGTGAGCGTGTCTCGCGGCCTATCGGTTAGGCGGCGTCTCGACGTTGCCGGGAACTTCTGTCGGTTCCTCGGCCGCGGCGGCGAGGATTTTTACCGCTACTTTGGCCTGGTCCTTGTTCTCTCGATATTCAACGGTGACGCGCTGTCCGAGGGCGAGGGGCTGGACCAGGATTTCGGTGGTGGGGATGAGGTAGAACGTGACGTCCCCTTCTCCGACGTGCAGCACGAGAGACGCGTTGGTCGCGGACAGAATCTCGCCGGTTGCCATTGCGGTCTGGATGACGGGAGCCGGCACTGGTTCCATGACTTTGGCGTCGGCCGCGAGGACCCGCTCGGCGATGATGAAAGCGCTGATCTTGCGTCGGTATTCGACGGTCACCTCGACGCCTTTTTCCAATTCCACAAGCCGTTGCGTACCTTCGTTGATGGCAATCTTTTGGATCTTCCCGTTCTTGAGCTTGAGGTCGATTCGCGAGGTTATGACTTTAACGATGGTGCCGGTGACGTGAGGAATCGCATGCGGCGCGGGAGCGGCGGCCGGAGGTTCGGGCGCCGGCTCCGAGGTCTGTGCTGCCCATCCGGTGCTCGCCGCGATCAACGTCGTCGCAGCCAGGAAGGCGACGAGGCGGAGAATTCTTCGTTCGGTGGGGTTCATGGAGTCTCCTTTGAACTGTCGAATGCAGCGCGCTCTCGGCACCCCGGTATCGGCTGGCTTGAAGTATACCGGCTTCGCCGACCGCCACCTAGGAGCCCCTCTTTCCCGCAACTGCAAAGTGCATGCGCCTTTACTCGATGAGGATTCTCTCGGTCGCCGAGACGAACAGCACGTCGGCAAGTGCCGGGTGGCGGCGCAAAAGAGCGCTGCCCTTGCCCTCCAGGCGATCACGAATGAGGCCGAGAAAAACGAGGTCCGCGTTGGCCGAGAGGCTGGCCACCAGGCGGTCGAAATCGACCGCTTCGTCGGTGGGAATGATGCGCAGGTTCTTCGTGCTGATCGGCAAACGGCCTGTCTCGATCAGCTCGATCAGGCGTTTGTTCTGCTCGGCGACATCGGCCTGGGGGAAGGCCGCGAAGATGTGGATCTCTGCCTCGCTCCAATCCGGATGGCCGAGCAGAATGTAAGCGAGTAGGATCATCAGCGGCGCGTTGTCATAGTCGTGCCAGGTCAGCCAGACGTGCACGTTGCGCCGGCTCCCGAAGAAGCGCTCGCCGTGGCGGAGAACCAGCGGGCTGATATGGGAGTCCCAGGCGAGGTTGCAGCCATCGCGTAGTTCGTCGAGCAACTCGTCGCCATCCCTCGCGACGAACTCAAACAGTGTCGTGTTGTGCTCTTTACCGGTAACGCTCGGCATCTGAAACGCCTGGGCAAGAGCCGTTCGGAGGGAGGGGGAGACGATCGTATCGACCACCAGGGCACTGTCCCGAGCTAAAGTCAGCTCGACCAGGCGCGGCACCATCAGCTCGCTTTGGCGGAAGGTCTCCTGATCGAGCCGGCCATGGATCAGGTGGAGATACGTACCGAGCCCCTGGCGCCGGCAGATCCAGGTCAGAAGCTGGAGCGGGGCGGAGCGCTCAAACGTGTGGTCGCTCACTGCGATCACGTTGGGACGCCACTCGCCGGCCGCAGCGCTCGACGCGGAGCGCTGGAGCTGGATCTGGAAAAAACGCGTAGCCTGGGTCATCACCCCGCGGAAGATCTCGGCGAGGTCGCCCTGCCACCCCTTGCTCGCCCGCAAGCCGATGTAAATTCCGACCATCGCCAAAATCGACAGCACCGCGAAGGCAGGGTCCATCTGAAACATCAACAACAGACAGAGCAGGGCTCCGAGCAGGCTCAAGTACCAGCGCGAGCGAAAGCTTGGCCGGTAGCTTGGGCGGCTCGCAAAATGTTCTAGAAAACTGATCGCGCAGAGCGAGCCGTAGGTCACCATGAAGAACATCGACACGATGCGGGCGACGAAATCGATCGAACCCCCGGCGATCGTTACCAGTGCCACCACCGCGGTCACCAGAGTGGCGTTTCTCGGTTCGTTGGTGCCGCCGCGGCCGGAGGCGAGAAAACGATTCAGCGGCCTGCTCGGCAGCACATCATCGCCGCCCAGGGCCTGAAGCGTCCGCGGGGCCACCAAGATCGAGCCGATCGCGGAGGAGAGCGCCGCGCAGCCGAGGCCGATCGGAATGATCGGTCCCCACAGCGCGATCTTGGACATGATCAGCGGGTCGGTCGCGAGCAGTTCACCGGGAGCGGATAGCGCGAGTTTGATCACCACCGCGGCGTACATCACCAGGCCGACCAGAGTGGCCGAAAGCACACCGAGCGGGATCGAACGGCGCGGGTTCTTCAGATCGCCCGAAAGTCCGACACCCGCCGTCATTCCGGTGAACGCCGGAAAGACGATCGCGAATACCAGCATGAAGGAGTCGCCACCTTGAATGCCGTGAAGGATCACCGACTGCCCCGGCGCGGCTTGGGCGATCGGGCTTCCGGCAAAGAACAGGGCGAGCGACAGACCCAAGACGGCCACGATGCCCCAGAGCGCCTTCACCCCTATGTCCGCGCCGCGGCTGAGCACGAGCAGGATCAATAAAACCGAGACCGGGAGGGAGACGAGCCGCGGATCGAATGCGAGGCCGGTCCAGGTCGCGAGCAGGGGCTCTAGCGGCCGAAAGGCTTCGGCGAACGCAATCATGTAAAACGCCACCGAGATCGCCTGCGACAAGTAGAGGCCGATGCCGATCGTGGCGCCGATCGTCCGTCCGAACGACCGGGAAATTATGAAGTATTCGCCGCCTCCTTCAACCCGCCGGTTGGTGGCGATCTCCGAGATCGCGAGCGCCGTCGGGAGGGTCACCATATGACCCAGCACCACGATCATCAGCGCGCCGATCATGCCGACGTGCGCAACGGCATAGCCGAAGCGCAGGAAAAGAACAGCGCCTAGAATCGTACTGATCGAGGCGAGGAAGACCGGGGCTGTGCTGAAGCCGTGGCCGGCCTGAGTCACTTTGCTCTCAACAGACGACGCCTCCGTCTGTGAGAAAACCTCTGGAGTGGCGGCCAGGAAGGAGCGTTTGCGGCTCAAGCTCAAGGCTCCGCCGGAGCTAGCTCACAACCGGCAACATCGCGCCCGAGGCCACGGCGCCCGACACCAGATCCCGGTTGGCCGGCGTCAGCGCGTGCCGGTACTGTTTCGCCAGATCCGCCATGTCCTCGCGGGTTACGATTCGCTCGTAGAGGTTGGTTCGCTGCTTCGGGATGTAGCCCCCCGATTCGATCAGGTGCTCCATCTCGTCTTGGCTCATGCGGAAGGCGGTGCCGGCGGAGGAGACGACGTTTTCTTCGATCATGATCGAGCCCATGTCGTCGGCTCCGAAGGAGAGGGCGAGTTGGCCGATCTTTTTGCCTTGGGTGACCCAGCTGGTCTGCAGGTGGACGATATTGTCGAAGAACAGGCGGGTGACCGCCAGAGTGCGCAGGTACTCTTCGGCGTAGGTTTCGGGCGTGTCCGGCATGTCGGTGTGCTCGTGCTGGAAGGTCCAGGAGATGAAGGCGGTGAAGCCTCCCGTCTCGTCCTGGAGGTCGCGGACGCGCTGGAGGTGCTCGATCCGCGCTTCGAGCGTTTCGCCCATGCCGTACATCATGGTCGCCGAGGTGCGCAGGCCGTTCGCGTGGGCTTGACGCATGATGTCGATCCACTCGTCCGACGAGCACTTCGGGTAGGCGAGCACGTCTTTGCGGATCTGGTCCGAGAGGATCTCGGCGCCGCCGCCGGGGATCGACTGGAGGCCCGCGGCCTTCAAGCGCGCGATCACGTCGTAAAAGCTCATCCGCTCCTTCTTGGCGATGAACTTCACCTCCGGCGGGGAGAAGGCGTGGAGGTGGACGCTCGGGTAGCGCTCTTTGAGATACCGCAGCAGGTCCTCGTAGTAGGAGAGCGGCAGGTCCGGGTGGACGCCCCCCTGCATCAGGATGCCGGTGCCGTTCAAGGCAATCGTCTCTTCGATCTTCTTGCCGATCTCTTCGTTCGACAGGAGATACCCTTCCGGGTCGCCGGGTGCGCGGTAGAACGCGCAGAACCGGCACTTGTAGACGCAAATGTTGGTGTAGTTGATGTTGCGGTCCACGTTGTAGGTGGCGGCCTCCGGGTCGTTCCACCGGTTGCGGACCTCGTTCGCGGCCTCTCCCAAGTCCAGCAGGTCGCCTTCGAGCAACAGCGTATGGGCATCGCCGGCCGAGATACGGCGGCCGGCCAAAGCGTCTTCGAGGATGGAGGAAACGGGGCGTCCGGACGGTTCAAAGCTCATGCTGGGCACTTTACCGAGAACGGCCGGGGGCGGCAACCGCCGACGTAAGTGAGCGCAGCATGCTGCGCCCCTAACTGCTACGCCCCTTCGCCCGGGCTCCCTGCCGGTTCCGCGATCGTTTCGCCGCCGTCCTCGGCCTGGTATTCCTTGAGCCAGTTGTAGAGCGTGCGGATGCTGATCCCCAGCGCCTCGGCGGTGCGGGTGCGGTCGCCTTCCAGGCTTTCGAGGGTGGCGAGCACCAGACGCTTCTGGACCACCGCGACCGGCGTTCCGGGGGCGAAGCGCAGGGCGCCGCCCGGCTCTTCCGGCCACTGGCCGCCGTGGAGCTCCGGCGGCAGGTCGCCCACACCGATCTCGTCGTCGGCGAGGATCGCCGCGCGGTAGACGACGTTTTTCAGCTCGCGCACGTTGCCCGGCCAGGAGTAGGCACGCAGGGCGGCGAGCGCTGCGACGCCGAAGCGCTGTTGGCGCCCCTCGCGCCGGTTATGGTCGGCGAGGAAGCTTTCGGCGATCGCGTCGACGTCATCCACCCGCTGGCGCAGCGGCGGCAGGGAAATCGGAAACACCTTCAGCCGATAGAGCAGGTCCTGCCGGAACTTGCCTTCGCCCACCGCCTGCTCCAGATCGCGGTTGGAGGCGGCCATCACCCGCAAGTCGACGGGGACGGGCCGATCGCCGCCGACCCGGACGACCAAGCCGGTTTCGAGCACGCGGAGGAGCTTGACCTGCAGCTCCGGCGGCATTTCGGACACTTCGTCGAAGAACAAGGTGCCGCCCGAGGCGCGCTCGAAGAAGCCGCGATGCTGCCGCTCGGCGCCCGTGAAACTCCCTCGCTCGTGGCCGAACAGCTCGCTTTCGATCAGCTGCGGCGAGATCGCCCCGCAGTTGACGGCCACGAACGGCTGGCTGCGCCGCTTGCTCCGGCGGTGGATCGCCTCGGCGACCAGCTCTTTGCCGGTGCCGCTTTCGCCCAGGATCAGCACCGACGCCTGGGTGGGCGCCACTTTGCGGATCAGCTCGAAAATCTGCTGCATCGCCTGCGACGCGCCGACCATGCCTTCGAAGCGGCCCAGACCCAGCAGCTCGCTCCGGAGGGCGCCGATCTCTTCGTTCAGCTCGCGCTCCCGGCGCATATGGGCGAAGACCAGCTTCAGCCGGCCGAGGTCGATCGGCTTGGTCAGATAGTCCGCAACCCCGCAGCGCAGCGCCTCGATCGCGGTTTCGACCGAGGCGAAACCGGTAATCAGGACGAACGACGACTCGGGCGCCAGCTCGCCGAGCGACTTGGCCAGGTCGAGGCCGTTGCCGTCGGGCAGCACCATGTCCACCAGCGCCAGGGTCGGCGGCTGCTCGGCCATGCGCTTGCGCGCCGCGGCGAGCGTCGAAACGGTGTAGGGCACGAACCCCTCTTCCTTGAGCAAGGACTCAAGGGCGCGAGCGGAAATTTCGTCATCTTCCACGATCAACGCGGTCAGCATGCAGGGGCTCCGAAGACTCTAGGTAGAGATAAATGTATCCGAAAACCGCTCTCGTCCGCACTCTCTCGCCACGAGCCGCCCAAACAGCGGACTAGCCGGGCCAAAGCTTGCCGGCTCTCGTCGGCTCGCCCGGCGGTCTCGGGGGTCCGGACGGGCTCGATCACCGTCTCGATCTCCGCGGTCTCCGGGCCGAAGGTCAGGGAGAAATCGATCCTGGAGCTTTCTCCAGAATGCTCCAGGGCCAGACACACGACCGAAAGAAGGGCGGGGACGAGGAGGTCGCGCCGGGCCTGCATGGAGACCGGCACCGGCGCAATGCGGGTCTTCCAGGTGGCGCGCAGCAGCACCGACTCGGTCGCTCCCAGTGCGGCGACCCGCCGGGCGAGTTGGGCCAGATCGAGGGTTTCGGCCTTGCCGGCACCCGGTAGAACCGCATTGAGGACTGAATCGGTGCTTTCGACCAGCCGGGCGTATCCTCCGCGCAACGCGCCGAGAACCTCGCCGAGCGCCGAGGCGGCAGCTTGGGGATCGCCGCCTTTGCCGAGGTCGGCGATCTCGGCCGCCAACAGCTCGAGGTTCAGGCTGATCGAATTGAGCGGGCTGCGTAGCTGGTGCTCGACCGCGGAACGGAGACACCGGAGTGCCCCAAAGTGCGCGATGCGGATCGCCGCGTCATCGTCGTCGCTTCCTCGGTCCTCTGCATCGCCGATCGGTGTCGGCGAGGGTGTAGAGGCACTCATCTTGCTCTCCCTCCCTTTTGACCGGGAAATCCCCGGGGTGATGGCTATACGATCCGCTATGAGGAGACCCCTGAATGAACCCTGAATCGACTCCGCCCGAAGCGCAAGCGGCGCACGGTACCAAACGGAAGATCCCGCCGCAGGTCTCGGCCATATTGGCCGCCCTTTTGACCGGCTTCCTCCTCGGAGCGGGCACCGTTCTTTATCTGGTGGCCCGCAAAGGCCTGACGTTCCGGCTGTCGGGGGCGACGCCCGTCTCTGGCGGCACCGTGCCCGGCAGCTCGGCGGCTCCTCCGTCAAACCCGGAAGTCCCTTCGCCGCGAGGGGTTCCCGGCTCTTCGGTGCCGGAAGCCGTGCCGAATCTTGCAAATCAGGCGCCCGGCCCTCTCGCCCCGGCATTACCCGGCGCCTCGTCGGATCTGGCGCCCGCAGTTCCTCCGGCGGCCGTCCCCGCCCTGCCGGTCCTTTCCGAGGCCACTCCGCTGCCCATCCCCGGCGGGCAGCGCCGGCTGGCGATTCCGGTCGCGGGAGTGAAACCCACCGATCTGCGCGATTCGTTCGGTGAAATGCGCGACGGCACACGTAAGCACGAGGCGATCGACATCCTGGCGCCGCGCAACACGCCGGTGCTCGCGGTCGACGACGGCAAGGTCGAGAAGCTGTTCTACAGCCAGAAGGGCGGCATAACCCTCTATCAGTTCGACCCAACTCGGACCTATGCCTACTATTACGCCCACCTGGACGCCTACGCTCCGGGGCTGGTCGCCGGCCAAGACCTGAAGCGGGGCGAGCTGATCGGTTACGTCGGCACCACGGGCAACTCTCCCCCCGAGACCCCGCACCTGCATTTTCAGATCTTTCGCCTGACCCCCGAGAAGCATTGGTGGGAGGGCCAGGCGGTCGATCCCTTTCCCTATCTGGCCATCGCGGCGAAATAACCCGCTGTCACTCGACGAACTCGACCGGCGTACCGACGGCGACGCCGGCCATCAGCCGCATCGCGTCCCAATTGGTCAGTCGGACGCAGCCGTGCGATTCCGTATGACCGATAGCCCCCGGCGAGGGCGAGCCATGCAGACCGTAGTGCTCCTTGGAGAGGCCGACCCAGCCGACGCCCACGGGATTGTTCGGGCCGGCCGGCAGGATCGCCTCTTCCTGGGTGGGCTCGGCGTCCCAGAATAGGTCCGGGTTGTAATGAAAGACGGGATTGGGCGATACCGAGACGACCTTCCACGAGCCGATCGGCAGCGGGTCGTGCTCGCTGCCGGAAGAGGCCGGGGCGTAAAATACCGTCGCCCCTTGGGCGTTCACACCCCTCATGTCGTGGCCCGCCTTGGAGACGACGACCTTGACGATGGCGGCCGGGTTCTCCGGCGGTGCGGGTGCCGCGGGGGTCCCCTTGGCCTTTGGATCAACCGGGGCCGACGGCGCCGGAGGGGGCAGAACGTTGGGGACGCGCAAGCTCTCGCCGGCGACGAATTTGGCGCCCGGGTTGAGCTTGGCGAGCAACTCGGGGCTGGCGTGGAACTGCTCGCCGAGCGCCTCTTTGAGCGAGGCGTAGCCCATGCGATCGAGTTTCGCCTGTTCGGCGGGATCGTGCGGGACAGCGACGAAGGGGCCGGCCGCCTCCTGCTCGGTGATCGTGTGGAGCGCGAGCGCCGGTGCGTGGGTCCGGTTCTTGAGTTGGCGGCGGGTCAACCCATCGAGCTGGCCGTTGGGCGCCCGACGTTTGACCCGGCGTTGGAATTCGGCGATCGCCTTGGTCGAATTTTTACCCGCGACGCCGTCGATCTCGCCCGGCGAAATACCCAGCCGATCGAGCCAGACCTGGGCTTCGAGCAGGGCCGAAGGCTGGGCGGGCTTGGCCGTCGCGGCGTGGAGGGGAAGGCCAGCGGCCCAACAGAATCCGGCGATCAGGCCGCCGGAGAGGAATCTTGAAATGCGTCGGTGTTCGATCATTGCGCTATATCTCTCCGTTTCCGCGTAGGCAAGCCGGAGAGAGCAAGCGCGGTGCCAATCGGGTCTAGCGCGGGCCGCTGGCGAACTCGGCGATCGCATCGCGCAGCGTCGCGAAGGTGATCGGCTTGGTCAGATGGCGGGAAAATCCCGCGGCCCGGCTGCGCGCGATCGCCCCGTCGCCGCCGAGACCCGAGATCGCAATGCCGGGAAGGCCGTAGCGCCGAGCGAGCTCGGGCATCAGATCGAGACCGCTGCCCGAGCGCAACCAGAGATCGCTGACCACGAAATCGATCGGCGGATCGGACGCGGCGGCGGC